>JAZNPF010000016.1:0-128075 GCA_045589495.1 Clostridia bacterium | reverse complement strand
CAGGGGTATACATTATCTCTTCTCTTGCCACCTGTGTAATATCCGCATGCCAAACCAGACTGTTTTTGGGGTCTTTTGCGGTCGCATCAGTGTAAATATCTTCTACGTTGTACGACACATTATCCGCCGTATCAATGCAGGCGATCTTTCCATCCTTGTCCAACGAATATTTAATCAGTTGATACGGCTGGCTCAGTTTGCTGTATGCCACACCCGTTTGGTCATCAAAATTTGTTTTCACCCTATCTCCGTCAAGGAAAATATAATCCTTGAAATATACATACTCCTTGGCACCAGTTTCCATCAAAAGTGCCGCGGCATATTCGCCAAAGTGACCATGCTTATTGATCTTCATCAAAAAACCATACCGCATATTGCTCTCGTTGGTATCACAATAAATGAGTTTATTTTCAGGTGTCAGATATGCCAAAGTATATGCACCTGACTCCACATACGGATTGTGCGTAAGCGAGTATGCAGTTTTTTCATAAGCAACCCCGTTAATGCTCACACTTGCAGGTGAGCCATCCGAATACTTAGTAATATCACCCGAAACCACGTTTGAAAAGCCGGTAATACGAATGTACTCCTCGTCATGGCTCATGATAATCTCGAATGTTTCAAAGTTTTCCAAATCCTCTAAGTTGCTCTCTCTTACCTGTCTTCCGTCATGGATAAAATATTCATACACGCAATCAGGGTCATCCAGACGAATATAGGTAGTGTTGAGAGCACCATACGTATGCTTGTTTTGATCTGAAATCAGTTGTGTCGCTGTCTGTACATTTTGGCTGAACAGATATTCTGGCTTTTCGATGCTCACCACGTCATAACTACCATCTCGGTTATTGTCAATCAGAAGCATAGTACCATCTATTGCTTCAAAATCTGCATCCGTGTAATCACTGCGGTTCTTGCCGTTCCAGATTACCGAAAAATTCAGTGATAACTTATATTTGGATTTCGCGCCATCCGTATACGCACGCAAAATAAAACCGTCCTTATCCACATCGGCAGTGTTAAGTTCAACAAATATGCTGTCATCGGTATCAAAATAAATAATTCTTTCATCCTCACCATCATGGTCATACACATACGCCTCAATGTTGCTGCCCAGATAGTTTGAAATGGGGCGTTTTCCGTCCGTTAAGTTCGGATTTACTGCATAGGAAATCCCGTCCAGAGTGATTCGTCCGGCTCCGGCGGTACTGATGTCCCGATAAATAGAGGTGATTTCGTTTGAGGTGATCACTCCCTTAACCGGGCGCACATGGTGATAGACCAAAAAGCAGTCCGCATCATCCGAAATGGTAATATGATCTTCGGTAAACATAAGGTTGGGATGTGCCTCGAGCATCGAAAAGATAACATCGGGAAGCATGCTGCCGCTTGGTGTATTGTCGCCAAGTGATATGTCAAGCGTCTGTGCACATAGAATGTAGCCATGGGGATAGCCACCCAGTTCCTGCGCCACAATATCGTAGCCGAGCGCAGACACCATTATCTTTGCCATTTCAGCAGTGGTAATGACATTGTTTGGGTTAAAGCGCTCACTGGCAGAAAGCACTCCCAATTGATACAACACTCCTACCATGTTGTAATACGGCACGTTTTCAGGCACATCCTGATAGGGCATCTGCCCGTTAAATTCGATGTTTCCCAGACGAAGTGCCTGATAGATGTAACCGGCAAAATCCGCGCGGGTCACCGTGTCCTTTTGGGTGTCAATGTTCACCCCCAGTGCCGAAAGCAGTCTGACACGGTTTTGGTTTTGCACCCCGGTCTCCGCTGCCACGGCAGTCCCAAACGGAAGCATAGCCGAAAATAGCATTGTGGCTACCAACAGAGTTGAAATAAACCTACTCCAATGTTTTTTCATTGTTCATCAACATCCTTTCACGATAACATTCTTGCTGCAATATCACACACCCCAGAACTTACTGTGCAAATCAATGGTGCGTTCTTTGTATTAGATTTTTTAAAAACACCGTTTGTTTTCCAAAAACACCTTAAACACGGAATGAATTATTTTGATTCACTCAGTTGCTTTCTGTATGCTTCTGGACCCATTCCTATTTCTTTTTTAAATACATATGTAAAATAATTTGAATATTCAAAACCAACTATGAATGCGATTTCTGTAACGGTAAGTTCAGAATATTCCAGCAGATGTTTTGCATCGTTAATCCTAAGTTTT
Source organism: Clostridia bacterium (assembly GCA_045589495.1). Classification (GTDB taxonomy): domain Bacteria; phylum Bacillota; class Clostridia; order UMGS1810; family UMGS1810; genus SIG455. The sequence continues at coordinate 125,878 of JAZNPF010000016.1, read as the reverse complement.
CTGATATATTCACGTATGCTCATTCCAGTCTGCTTTTTGAACTTATGGCTAATGTACGACCTGCTGCAGGCAAGTGTTTTACATATATCTGCAGATGATATGTTTTTGGTTTTGTTTTCTTCAAGGAACTTTTCAGCACATTTTATAATATCTGAGGAGTTATCTTCGCTATCTAGATTAGTGGAATTCCGTCTATACATATTTTGTTCCATCACCCTTTTACTGCACCAACCATTACACCTTTCACGAAATACTTCTGAAGGAAAGGATATAGTACAATAATCGGAAGTGAAGTAATTACGATAACTGCATACTTGATGGTTTCACTGATTGCAAGTTGTGCACCACTATCCACGCCTGATGCAGCACCGCTGGAATCATTAATAATCAGTATCTGACGTGCTACCAACTGCAAAGGCCATTTTGCATCGTCCTGAAGGAATACGGATGCATAGAACCATGCATTCCAGTAACCCACACCATAGTACAAAATCATTACCGCAACCGTGGGGAGCGCCAACGGAAGCACTATGCGGAACAGCACTCTCAAATGTCCTGCACCGTCAATCTTTGCAGATTCCTCCAAACTTGCAGGAATCGCTTCAAAACCGGCTTTCATTACCATCAGGTTAAAAGTGCTGATGGCAGTGGGAATAATCTGCGACCAGATGTTGTTATACAAACCAACATCCTTTACGGCAAAGTAAAACGGAATCATACCACCGTTAAAGAACATAGTAAACAAAATCAAAATTCCAATAGGACGCTGCAACATTACATTGTCACGGGTAAGGAAGAATGCACCTATAGCGGTCAGCACAATACTGATTACTACGCCAACTACCATTATAAACAGTGTATTACCATAGCCACTCATAATAAGCGGATGCTCGAACGCACGTGAATATGCTTCAAAGCTGAAACCAAGCGGCTTTACCAGAATCCCTGAGTGTGCCATCAGTGAAACAGGATCACTGAACGATGCAAATACCACGTACAAAATAGGGTAAATTGTCACTATGCACAACAGGATCATAAATAATGTATTACATCCAACAAATATTTTTCTAGATAATGACTCTTTCATTTTTTACCATCCCTTCTCTATGATGTATACGTCTCTTACCACAAACTTGTGTCGCTGATCAGGCGCGACATCTTGTTGGCAACCATAACCAGAATAAAGTTGATGACTGAGTTGAACAGGCCAACTGCGGTGGACAAACCAAAGTTGAAATTCTCAAGACCTTCACGATATACATATGAAGAAATTACGTCAGATGTTTCGTAGATCATAGGGTTATAGAGCAGGATGATCTTCTCATATCCAAGACTCATAATATTACCAATACTCAAAAGTAACATAATCACGACGGTAGGTGCTATTCCCGGAAGGGTAACCGCAAGCACCTGACGAAGTTTTCCTGCGCCATCAATGGTTGCAGCCTCATAAAGTTCTGCATTGATTCCGGAGATTGCAGCTAGATAAATAATTGAACTCCAGCCAACCTCCTGCCAGATACCGCTGATAACATAGATCGGTACAAAGGCCTTGGGGTTTTGCAAAAACATAACCGGCTCAACGCCAAACATAGCAAGGATCTGGTTGATTACACCATCATACGATACAAAATCCACCACCATACCACAAACAACAACCAGAGAGATAAAGTGAGGCATATAGGTAATAGTCTGCACTGTTTTGGCAAACATTTTGTTTTTAATCTCATTAAGCAACAGCGCCATAATGATTGCCGCAGGAAATGAGAAAATCAAATTGGCAAAGCTGATGATGAGTGTATTTTTGAGCACACGGGCAAAGTAGAATCCCTTAAAGAACTGTTCAAAGTTTGAAAATCCAACCCAAGGACTATCCATAATACCAAGTGACGGATTAAAACGCTTGAACGCAATAATCAGACCGTACATAGGTTTGTAGTGAAAGAGCGCATAAAACAGTATCACCGGAAGTACCAGCAAATACAGGGAATAGTTGCGCTGCATATCCCTTTTCAGTCGCTGTAGGAAACTTTTTTGACCTATATGCAGGTCGTTGATTCGTGTAGCTGCTTTCATTTTATCTCCTCCTGAAATATTGTGATAAGTAATATGTTTGGTTTTTGTGATAATTCTATGTAGGCACACATGCCTACATAGAAAAATTATTTCAGTGTATCAACCACGATAAATGTATATATTGAGTCATCCTGTGTGGATTTTACAACCCATGTATCCGCAGAAGCATTCTGGTGCATACTATGTCCCTCTCTACCATAGGGAGTATTTTTTGAAAACTTAAGCTGATAAGTCTCTCCCGAAGTAAGTGCAGGAAATGTTACATTAACGGTTTTTCCGTCTGCAGCCATGGCAGCAGATGAACCTGCAACAACATTACCGTTGCTGTCTACCAGAGAAACATAATCTGCCATGGTTTTGCCATCTGTGCTGTATACCATACCGGGGATTTCTAATGATGCGGTGGTAGCAGTGGTGAGCACCTTACCACCCTTCTCATTGTCTGTGCCAAAATCAACAGATTTGATATAAGGAACTGCAAGTTTGTATGTTACCTTCAGGTTATCAACACCTACATCCCCTTTTTGACCGGCCCACTCAAATGTTAAACCTGAAAAACCGTTATACATATCGTGTGCAGGGTTCATAGAAAGAACGGCACTACCGGAATTATTAAGTACCGCTACACCATCCTGCCACAACTGCATAGTATGATTGGTGTAATCGAGCACCCATTTATGGTGTGTCCACTCACCCATCTTAATTGCCTGATAACCAGTGTCAGTACAAGCACCTTCAAAGCTGAATATTGATTTATAATGGTCTCCGATATCAGTTCCCCACATAGCAAGAGCATTATTAACTCCACCCATGTTCATTCCAAAACGAATACCCCATCCAGAACCCCAAGTTGCTTCGGTATAAGAGGGTAAACGGAGATCGTATTCGACATAAACAACACCGTCATTCCAAAGGTTTGTAGCATACTGATTATAGCGGTAACCCAACTGCATTGCTGAGCCATCTGAATATCCTTTACTATCATCCTTTTCTAATTTTGCATAGTAATCATTTGCGCCATCTTTTCCGCCGGAAGCAATATATGCACGTAATCCTTCACTACCGCCGTTATTGGGGTTGGATCCCCAGTAAAAGCCCTCGCCAAGATCTGCGAAATAGCCCCACCATCCAGCTGCTGCTTCATCGGCACCGCCAAATGTAACTGTAGACAAACCATGAATATCGTTCGTACCCTGAAGAGGTACATTGGGTAAACTTCCACCACCTGCAGCATCAAGGGGTACGGCAGTAACGATGATTTCACAATCACCACTCATGCCAGTTGCATGAACAACTAATTTGTTTACTCCACTGTTGGCCGGCTCAGCAGTAAGACCGGATCCGGCACTAAACGGTTTGAGCCGTTCTGCCGCCATATAGGTAAATTCCCCACCTTCTACAGTAACCATGAGTTTTTTCCCGTTTTGGGTTAAAATTGCAGTCTGTGGAGCGTATTCGTCAATCTCAATGTCTGCCTTGGTATGAGCAAACCAATAGTATTCGTTATTATTACCCTTTAGAGAGAAACTATCTTTTACTTTAATGCCCTGGGTATTTTTATCAAGAGAAATCGTTCGTGTGTAGGAATTTAACCTATCCGCATAACCATTGGTTAAATCCATTACAAAATAAGACTCATCCTCGCCAAACACCGGATCTTCAACGAGAGTTCCCTTGGCGCTGATTATCTGATCACAATCATCCTGTACGGGGTTGAAAATCATACAGTTATGACCCTCGGGTTTATTACGGTAGAGGCGGTCGTCATAGGTATTGCCACCACACGGGAAATCGTATTCAACAAATCCAAGTTCCACAAACCACTGTTCGCCCTGTGCTTCATACACAAAACCACCCATATCGGTATGATTGTGCCAGTCATTGTTATCGCCATAATTTGCGGCTACAAAGCCCTGGGTATCGCTGTAATCGGTGTGCAATGCAACCATACCGGTATCACGGCACCACACGTCAAGGGGAATTCCATAAGTGTCGTCATATCCTGTATCACCTGCATGCTCAGGTTGATTTTTGAAAGACGGAACATACCAGAGCAAATCAAGTACAGAATATGTACCATTTAATGCACTCTCCGGCAATGCACCGGCTTTCACCTGATCCAATACATTTGTAAAACGGTTTCGGCGATAAAAGCCAAGTTCGGGTTTATTGGCGTATTTTGCAAAATAAGCCATAGTAACGCTGTTGTTTAATACATCCGCCGGTGTATCAGAATATGCATATGCATACTTACTACCCGACAAAGTAATGGGATCATATGCGCTATCGTTCATTCCTGAAAAATCACGGTAGCCATAATCATCACCAAAAGTATTTATAAGAGAGGCAATAAAATCATTGCCATGAGTCATCATATAACTATAATAATTGGGGCCTTCGGTCCAACCACCGCCTTCCCCGAAATATCCTGCGGAATAACGCAGGGAGCGTAATGCATAATTAAGCGCAATGGCGCAATCCCGACTATACTCCTCGATATTACCGATAGCGAGTGCTGCGGTTCCGATACCGCTATTGCATATCATATTGAAATTCTCTGTTCTTCGCTGCCAACCGTCTTTGGTATCTTCGCGTTGGAAATCCAGATATGGTCTGATTGCTTTCTCATATATTGCAGATTCAATTGTTGCTTTTTTTGTTGCGTTTTCAGGTTTACACAGATAGTCATATATCATGTCATAACCGATTGCCATAGACCGTGCAATATGTGAAGTGTGGAGGAATAATCCGCCCTGATAATTTACCGGATCATACCAGTTCTGATATTCTGCAATAGCGAGCATATCCCGTGTAAGATCTGCCGCATACTGCTCATTGCGTGTTGTCTGATAAAGGAATCCCCAGACAGTTGCACGATGGTAAATCATATCACATACTTCGCCAGGACGACTTCCGTGCCTTGGAATAGGATCGGACAAATAATCACCCGCATCATAGGTAACTTCCCAATTCACAAGCGCATCATACATCGCTTTGTACGTAGGATCGCTGAACCGGTATTCGGTATTATTAGAGAGATTCCCTGCCGTGGTAAGCAAACGGGGATGAGTATCCCCCAACTGTTCAAGTCTGGATTCCAATACTTCGGGACGGTCTGCCCGAGCAGGAGTTTCAGCAGAGATAGATTTTTCCGTCAGGGGTAAAACTCCCCCGGCTATATCCCACACATAGCTCTCTACAGTGTGCACATAATCCTGATGTGCCGGATCATCTGAAAGTTCTGCAAGAGCCACTTCGCCGGGTTGCAAGGTAACACTTTCTAACGAAAATTTATCGCCACCGCCACGCTGTACCAGTATATTGTCACATGTCTGCTCCTGATTGCTGAAATTTGCAATCTGTCTTACACTTTTTACTTTATAAAACGGGAATACACTTTCGCTCATGAAAAACTTTCCCGAGTTCTCAAAATCATAATGCAACTGAGCATCCGTTACATAAAGTTCCTGCGGAATCGGTTCATCCTGCATAATTTTAATATTATCGAAACTGATTACAGGGGGAACATCTCCTGCATTCTGTGTTGCTGCGGTCTGAAAGCGTGTCTCGAAACTGTTTGGCGATGCTTTTAAGAAAAATCCGGTCGCCGTATAAGAGTGACGTGGCACGCCGTTCACATATAGAATAATGAAGCATCCGGTTTCCGTATCTTCTGCAGAAAATGTAAATCTACCTGTTTTTTCCCCATAAGATACAGTAGTGTTGCCTAAAGTAAGGGTACTATCCTCCAGTTTAATAACAGAAATCTCACCAGGATTGATATCATAATTGCGCAATGCAACGGTTATAGTAGTATTTTCAACCACATTACGGTCAAAGGTAAAATCCACATACAGTGTCTTTTCTGCATTAACCCACGGCTGATATACATAGTTGCCGTAAGTATTGCCGTCCTGCGGAACATCAGAATAATCAAAACAAAGTGCACCGTTTTTTACCTGCGGGTCGGCAATGCCGACGGCACTGGGGCAAGGAAGTAATTCACGGTTTTCATAAGTAAAATCTTCCAGGAGAACACGCGCATAGGCAGTTGTTGCAGTAAAACACATTGCAAACAACGCAAGAAGTATGAGATTTCTGATTTTTTTCATATTCATATACGAACCTCCTGAATCCAAATTAGTAGTAAGAAAATATTCCTCTCACCTCTCAAATGAGGGGGATACTTTCTTCTTATGTGCGTGTGCCAAAAGGCACACGCACATAATGGGAAAGTTGGAAAACCTTAATGTGAATACATATTATTTACATCAAGGGGAAAGTCTCAATTACTGAGCCATGTTGCCGAGAATATCATAAGCATAGGAGAGTGGCTTGAGATTGCCAAGACTATCAAGCATAAACACCTTCGCTGTAAGATTGGTATCTTCACCGATAAGGATAGGTGCAGAAGTGATGGTCAAATTCTTTGCATTGGCAGGAATAACAGTGTCTCCGCCAATTGCGACATTCACCAGTTCATTACCTGCGTATGTAGCGATTACCATTGCAATATTCTTTGCACTGTCGCTGTTATTAGAAACCTGCATATCTGCACGGAGTTTATTTCCTTTGATAAGACCTGCTCCGGCATAACCTGCAACAGTACCTTCATGTACATTGTACGCATGTGTAGTGAAGCGAACATCTTTTACTATTATAGTATCTGATAAGCTGTCATCTGCTTCGCCATCATCAAAACTGTCTACTGCGGTGAAGGTATATAAAGAATCATCCTGTGTGGATTTTACAACCCAGCTTTCCGCAGGAGCATTTGAATGCATACTATTTCCCTCTCTACCATAAGGGACATTTTCAGAAAGTTTGATTTGATAAGTTGCACCTGAAGTAAGTGCAGGCAAGGTTACATTAACGGTTTTTCCGTCTGCAGCCATAGCAGCAGATGAACCTGCAACAACATTACCGTCGCTGTCTACAAGAGAAACATAATCTGCCATGGTTTTGCCATCTGTGCTGTATACCATACCGGGAATTTCTACTGATGAAGTATTAGCAGTGGTGAGTACCTTACCACCCTGTTCATTACCTGTTCCAAAATCAACAGATTTGATATAAGGAACTGCAAGTTCGTATGTTACCTTCAGGTTATCAATACCTACATCGCCTTTTTGTCCGGCCCACTTAAATGTCAAACCTGCAAAGCCATCATATATACCATGTCCGGGAGTCATATCAAGAACTGAACTACCGGCATTATTAAGTTCTGCTACACCGTCCTGCCACAACTGCATAGTATGATTGGTGTAATCGAGAACCCATTTATGGTGTGTCCACTGTCCAACCTTGATCGGATGACCGAATGCTACATTCTGACAAGCACTTTCAAAAGAAAATTGTGAAGAATAAGTGTCATCTCCATACATAGCAAGGGCATTAGAGCTAATTCCACCCATATTCATTGAAAAACGAATATCCCATCCAGTACCCCATTCTGATTGGTCGTAAGCAGGCAAAAAGAGATCGTATTCAACATAAACAATACCGTCATTCCAGAGGTTGTTAGTATCCTGATTAAAGCGATAACCCAACTGCATTACAGATTTATCTGCATGGCCTTTACTATCATCCTTTTCCAGCTTTGCATAGTAATCATCTGCGCCATCTTTTCCGTTGGGAGCAATATATGCGCGTAAACCTTCGCTGCCGCCGTTATTGGGGTATGATCCCCAGTAAAAGCCCTCGCCGAGATCTGCGAAATAACCCCACCATCCAGCTGCTGCTTCATCGGCACCGCCAAATGTAACTGTAGGCAAACCATGAACATCATTGCCGCCGGGGAGGTTGATTCTCATTGAGGAAGTGCGAAGTGCATTGCCACTTGCATCTTTTGCAGTGAGGGTAATAGATTTATTACCGCCACCGATGTTACTTAAATTATACACACCTTCGTTGCCAGAAAAAGCAGTACCATCTACTGCAAGTTCAACAGATGCGGTTTTGTGTTTAATAAATTCGGGTACCTGTACTTCTACTGCTGTAAGGTCAGCAGGAGAGAATGAACCGCCGTCCTTTACACCGAGAAGTGTAAGTGCTTCAGGGAGTTCAGGCTGTGTTCCTGCAGGAAGCTCACGATAAATCACATCGCCCCAGTACAAAGTGCTTTCGCTACTAAAGAATGTACGGATGAGCCATGCAGTATCCAAGCCCCAAAGACCGTCGCTGACAAACTCCGGATTGGTGGAAGAACCGCCGTCACCCACATAATAACCTATTGATACATTCTCACTGATGGTGTGAACATCATCAAAGGTAGCAACAGTATTATCGAAGTGTCTGCCACCGGTAGTGGAGGGGTCATCCTCAGTGGGAGTTCTCTCGCCAATAGGTGGCTCAACAGTGAGGGGGTTACCGTTTACATAGATAGATGCAGTGGGGTTAGCACCCATAGTGAGCACCACATCAAAGCGATACCATTTATCGTATTCCCATGTTTCTTTGGTGTTTACATTACCAAACAAAGAGAAACGATTATTTTCAACATCCATACCAACAATGATATCATTGCCGTAAGAATAGTCTTTTTTACCACGATTTGCGGTACGGATACCGTCAGCTATTACTGCTGCGTTAGCTGCGTCAGAGCCAAACAGAGGGAGAAGTCTGATACCCACTTTGTTATCGGTCCATATTCCTATGTTTGTCTTACCTGAGGGGAGCATCATTTCAGTAGTGATGTGCACCTTATCACCTTCGCTGAAGCGAACATCTTTGATACTGTTCTGATCAACATCTATAGCAAAGTCACCGCTTTGTGTAGCAGTATAAACAGGATCACCGTATCTGCCGTTGGGGTTAGATGCAAGGTCGCTTGCGGGAGATCCCTTAGAGGTTTTTAAGTTATAGGTATTATAGGTAGGAGTAGCTGCGGAAACGCTGGTGGTAATGAACATTCCTGCCAACATAGTGATTATTACAACTAAACTAAGTAAACGTTTCATTGTAATTCTCTCCTTTCAAAAATAAAATTAGTGCAATTATTTTACACGTGCAGTATAACGGTCATATGCATTCTGCATAATCTCCAACGCACGGTCAAGGCCGATAGTCTTATAGTTTGCAACGTAAGCATCCCATTTATCAAGAGATTCTGCACCACCGATAAACTTATAGAGCATCTCGTGCATATAAGTTTCTACTGCTGTTTTGATAGTAGCAAGTTCCTGTGCTTCCGCCGCAGTATACTGTACATTGGGGAAGTGGTGTGCTTCCATATTGGTCTGTGTCCATGTACGAACGTTTTCTTTCTGATCTTCACGGGAGAAGAGTACATTGAGGATACCCTCATCCTGTACACGTGCAAAGCCAACACAGCCACTTGCTGTGTGCTGACCCATTGCAGTTGAAACTGACTGATTGCCATTGAGTGCAGTATCAGTAATATTGGGAGTAAATCTTATAATGCCTTCTGCATCATACTCCCAGTCACGGCCCTGTACGCCATAGTTAACTGCCAGATGTCCTTCTTCAGTAAATGCCCAGTCGAGAAGTTTTGCAGCCAGTTCTTTGTTTTTACAATTTGTGGAAATAGATGTATAATGACTGCCTGAACGATTTTCCATATGACCGAACTCAGGCATCTCACCCTTCTTCTGGCTAGGATAAGGCATAGAAACAAACTCAATATTGGGATGTGTTTCCTCCAATGCCGGGAGCCACTTACCCCAGTCACCGCCGTTTGCGCCGAACGCCAGACCGATGTTACCATTAAGAACCTCTGCACCGAAACGGCCTGAACCGTCGAGAGTAGCAAATTCCTGGTCATAGATACCATCGTTGTACCATTTGTTCATCAAAGTAAGGAATTCTTTGAACTTGGGTTCTGCAGGACCGTATTTTACTTTGCCGTTCTCATCAACATAGTATGATGCGCCAATACCGAAACCACCTACGATTGCGTTAGTTGCAACCATATCTTTACCAAGCAGAACTTCCAACGGGATTTTTACACCCTCGTCTTTGAACGCATAAAGAACTTTATCAAGTTCATCGAGTGTTTCAGGAATTTCCTTACCTACTTTGTCAAGCAGATCCTTACGAATCATAGGACCGTAGTATACAGTCTGACTCTTTGCACCGATTGATGGGAAGCCGGGGAGCCAACCCTCATCAGTATAGATGTTTTCTTTCCATATCGGATCACTATCGAGCAATGCTTTGAGTGCAGGTGCACCACCCTTTTCAAGAATTGTGTTAATGGGGATGATGAGGTTATCACGTACTGCGCCTGCAGCACCACCATTTGCATAGGATGCCCAGTTGTAACTAATGATGTCGGGCAACTCACCCGAGGAAATCATAATATTAAACTGTGATGCCTCCTGTCCTTGTGGAGGATGAATGAATTTGATCTTTACTCCGGTCTCTTCTTCAATCATCTTCGCAAAGGGTGTTTCAGACATGTTGCCGTACTTACTGGTGATGTCCTTATTGATGGGGATCCACCATGTGAGTACTTCCTGGCTTTCCACAGGATAGCCGGGCGCCATAGTTACTTCAAACTCATAATTGGTGCCGTCTACCGCTGTCTTTTTGCCGCCACATCCGCAAAGCATAATCATCATGCATGCCAATACGAGTGCAACGCCTTGCCTAAACTTCTTTTTCATCTTACATCTCTCCTTTACTAAAATTTTTTATTGATTCCCCGACACGGATTCTGAATCCGCAATCGGAAGAAAGTCACTATCACAAACTATCGCTGTCGCTGAAAATTCAGTAGGACTGCTGACAGTAATTTCCGGGGTTTCTACCTCTTGATCGGTTGCCCCTGCAGTAATGGTTGCTGACAAAGATTCATATCCCGATAACATAGTACCGTTATAACCAAGCATAAGGATATGTACCGGATAGCCCGAATCAGTGCCATTGCACAGAGTTACTACTGCTTTTATGGTATCGCCTGCCACAAATGTCACATCAGACAAGTCATCTATCTTTACACCGTTTTTGTAATACTCGGTGCTGACCACGTCTACTGTCGCAGTTTTAGTTTCGAAATCGAAATCCTGATCGTAGCCGATAGTTGCATTATCTGCAAAAAGCGCACCTTCTTTTAAGCGAACGGTGTATTTCGTATTGCTCAAAAGCGGACGGGGAGGCACAACCCAAAGGTTGTTACCTATCAGCAATACATTTGCAAAAAGTGTATCGCCGTAATCGTCCTCAAAAGTGAGCACTTCGCCATTTTCAAGTAACTCAACATTTTGCTCAAGATCATCTTCAAGCAAACCGTTATTTACTGTAATTGCAAATGCTGTCGTATCTGCAGAAACGGAAGTAGTATCAATGGTGCTTCCATCATACTGATAAAATACTGCAGATCCAAATCCCGGTCGGGGTACGGTGTGAATAACCGAAATCTCATCCACTCCGACACAACTGCCGTTTTCCACATCAGGCAACATATTCCAAACAAAGTTATTAAAAGAAGCAACTGTATTTGTCAGGATACGGTCTGCAAAAATCTGTTCTCCATCTATTTCAAGGGTTGCCTTTGTTGCAGCAGACGATGAAATATCGAGTGAAAGTTCATACTTTTGCCAATATCCGATATTAGGTGTGGTGTAAACCGAATCACCTACAACATCCCATTTAATGCTCTTTCCAATATTGTCCCAATTAAAAATCCGCTTGTTGTCAACACCCGTACGGCCCAAATTGAAGTTGAAAGAAGATATTGTATCTGTTTCTACATACATCTGCCAGGAAACAGTTACCTTATGTCCGGTTATCTCTTTGTCATCTACACCGTTGAATCTGCGATAACCAAATGCCAGATCAGACTTAGGATCTCCGTTATTATTGAGCCAGAAATCCTCTGCACCTGCTTCACAGCCAAATACAAAACTTTTATCAAAGTGTTTTCTTGCCCTGTCAGTTACTGTTCGTGGTTCAATAAACCATCCATTTGGTGCATGGCCACCTCCATAGAAGTCAGAGGTTGTTCTGTACCATCCATAATCCAATGCAGTAACTACTGTAGAATAAGCTTCAAAATCGTGATATGCACAAATTTCGTCGTAGGATTTTCCAAGGGATACCGAAACTCTGTTCTGGAATGTTGTATTCCCTACTGTAGCCATCGCTTTTAAGGTTGCCCTACCAGGCGTAAGATCAGATGGGAGAACAAATGTAAATGGTTCACCTGACATGGTGCCGATTGATTCATCATTTACAAAAAGTTCTACTTCGCTGCAATCCATAAGGTCTACATTAACGGTTACCTCAGCATTTTCATTGATGAGTAAACTATCGCCATCTTTGAGATCTGCAAATGAAACGGGATTGTAAATCTGGGGCACATCGCCTGTACGAAGATTTTCAAATACCCAATCATCCGTATAAACATAGGTCTTTCCTTCCGGCGCCGAAACTGTTGAAATAGAGCAAAGTGTGTTACTTGCAATACCGTAAGATGACCTGTTGAGTTTTACATTTTCACTGGTATTGGTAACTCCGTCTACTAATGTTTCTCCAAAAGTAAGGGGAACACCATTTACATATACAGACAGTGTAGGTTCTTCGCCAAATGTGATTACCGCATCTACTGTGTAGCATGTTTCAGCGTCCCAGGTCTGATCCGCTTTTAACGCACCGAGGAAATAGAATTCACCGCCATCAATGCTTGTAGGTGCAAATGTAATCAAAGCTCCTGTACCGGAAACTTCAGATGTGCTCGGATTGAACACAGTCGTTGTATCACCCTCATAGAGTGTAAGGCCCATACGCAGTCCCTTGCTTGACTCACTATAATAACTTTCTGCACTGGGAATGTAATACTGTGCACTCATATGCACTTTTTCCCCTGTATTATATCCGGTAAACGCAGAATCGTTATTACCATCCTGATCAAAAAAGCCATTTGAATCTATGCGGCCATTGGGATCATCTGCACCGACATACATTTCCATTACATAGTTATCAGCGCTCTTTCCCATTACTGTGCCCTCAAGTTTTTTTACACCGGTTGTTTCTTCAGCAGGCCAGGTGCGGAAGCCGGAGTAGGTGTCATTGGGATAGTGAGTCACAAAAGAGTTTCCCGGCCATCCATTTACATTACCACTCATCTCCAGCACATAGCGCAGGTACTCATTCGTCGTCACTGTATAATCTACAGCATATACACAAGGAATCATAGATATAATCATAAGTACCGCAATAAGAATTGCTATTGATTTTTTCATGTTCCGTCACACCTCCTTGATAATTTAATAATGTTATTTTACTGCCACTGCAAGTTCGTTCAGGAAGAACTGCTGATCGCCAACACGTCCGTTTGCAGTAAAGCGGATATAACGTGCACGTACATTTCCGCCAAGTTCTAATCTCTCATAGCCATCACTGCCTGCTGATTTCTGACAAGTTTTTGTATGCCAGTTTTCGCCATCTTCCGAATATTCAATATCAAAGAAGAAGTAATCCAATTCGTGGCGAGGCTTGAATGCACTGATGATGGCTTCAATCTCCTGAACACTGCCCAAGTCAATCATGAATTCATTGCCCCAGTTAGACCAGTTGTAATCATAATAACCGGTTTCAAAACTACGGTCGGTAAGAACCTCGGTCATATTTACTCCGGTTTCTTCAGCAATGATGCTCTGAATTGGTGCAAGTTTGATTCCGTCCAAACTGTCAATTTCATACTGTGTAAGTTCAAAATGTACTACATAGTACCATACATTTGCAGGATTTGCTTTTTCGCTCACTTTGATAATCACATCATCCATAATGTTATCAGTAGAACCCTGCAAAACTGATACATTATATTTTTCTGATGCAGTTGCAGTTATAACCGGTGCTTTTGCTACACCTGCCGGCAGTTCAACTTCAACAAAACTGTTGAGCGGGTTGAAATCAGAAATTTCCTTGCCGTCGAGTGCAATGCCCGTCAGACGGGGAACTTCCAAATCACCATCTCTGCATTCCCACAGAGCAAGGGGTGTTTCATCTATTCCGGTGGAAGTGATGTCCTCATAAAGAGGAGTAAATTTTACTGTAATATCTACTGTTCCGATAGCACTTAACTTAATAGCAAGTTTACGGTATTCACTGGTATCACGGGAATTTGGAAGAAGCGGTTTTTCAAACTCAGGAAGAAATTCACATTTCATTTCTTCTAATTTGAGATCACGTCCGCTTGTTGAAACTTCTACCAACATTTTTTTGCCAAACTGTTCGAAAATTGCGGTGTTATTATCCAGAATCTCAATATCTGCTTGAGTGTGAATAAAGCTATAAATTTCCGAAGCACCCTTTAAGGCAATCTCATCACGTACAATCGCACTGCGACGATCGTCGGCAAGTTTGTAGCCACGCTGTGCAGTAACAACATCTGCTGCATAGTAAGGTTGCATATTAACAATGGCATATCCATCACGTTTGCTGGTTTTGAAATCTAATGCTGAACTGAATGCCATCGGATCCTGTCCCTGATAGCCCGGACGAGGATTGATGATATATACATTGTGTGCCTCAGGACGGGTTACATAGTAGTTACCCGCCACGGGATCATAGGGGTTGGAATAGTCCTCAGTACCAAGGTCACAAACCCAGTTTAAGCCCATAGCGTCAAGCACATAAGTACCGCCGTCTACATGGGTATGAGAAGCGTAGTTCTGTCCGCTTGTCGCTGAAAGGAGCAACGCATTGTCATCCTCCCATGAAGAACGAAGAGCAATATAATCTGACTGTCCACGGTAGCGGTGATCCAGATCTATCTCGGTTGCACCAACCAGATCAGGATCATATGTAAACAACGGTCTACCCGGATCATTAAGCATAAAGTTATCGATGTTTTTCAGCCAAGTATTGGCAATCGTGGGATCCTGGAATAAATCTGCAAACAGGAACATGGAATAAATCTGCTCGTTGATTCTCTTTCTTGAACTATGTTTGATACCATGTGAGTTGTCGTTGTAGTCATTAAAACGCGAGATACCTATAACATCCAGGAAGTAATACGGTGCCTTGTGAAAGCCCAGATGATCTTCCATTGAAAGAGTGGTGCCTAGTGCATTCTTCAACGCCATCATCATAGGTGCCCACTGAACAAGGGTATATGTCCAGTAACCAGGACCTTCGGGTTGCTCACCATCTGGTGCATAGTATTCGTTGCCATATTCAAGTGAACGGGAAGCACCCATAAATATTTCTTTCGCCATATCCGCCATATCCGGTTCATCAATAAACACCAAGGTGGATGCCAACATGGGGGCATTGACGTTGTTATTAAAGTTGTTTTCGGTTTCGATGGTCCATATCCAACGTGTACCATTGGCATCACCGTAACCAAACATCATTATTGTCCAATATTCCTTTACAATCTCACGAATCCGAACACGACGTTCTTCGCCCATGTAATCATAAAACATATCATATGCACTGGACAATCCAAGTACCATCGGGGCATAACCAAGAATAAGGGTTTCCAATCTGGGCGGAAGTTCAAAAATCGCATCCACCTCTTCCATGGCACGTTTAGCATAACGTTCATCGCCGGTAAGATGATACATGTACCCAAGATTTGTAATGCGTTCCTCTCTGTAACGCAATCCATCATTACTTGTAATAGAAAATTCCGGAATGGGAGAAGCAAGTAAATCATCGCAATAAAACTGCAAATATTCATAGAGTTTTTTCGATGTTTCGTCAGATTCAATGTTATTCTTTACCCGTGCTATCTCTTCATTGGTAACAAAAAGACGGGGATGTGATTTATTTGGATGACGTTCAGCAATGATCTGTTCCATTTCGTCACCGCTCATGCGGTCGAATATCATCAGATGCATGATGTGCTTGTTCATAGTTGCGTTATAAACGTCCACCTTGGTGCCGTCCTCGGTGATGTAAAGCAGTTCCCATGTGCTATCGTAGGAAACAGTTTTGCCAAGCACCTTTTCAAAGAAGGTGGAAAGAGGGGCATACAACACGCCATTTTCCATGACAATTGTACCGCTTGCGGTTACCTCTTTGCCGTCAATAACATAAAAATCGTTGCCAACTGTGAGGGATGCACCATTGCTTAAAGTAGCAGTCTGAGTTGCCTCATCAAAGTTCACGGTGATATCATAGGCACCTGCCATTGCCTCCACAATACCCATAGGGATACCGTCTACTGTTACATATCCGTCACCCTCGTACTTTTTCTTTACTCCCTCGTGGTAGAAAGAGGAGTTGGTGTTACAGTAAATTGCCTTATTGCCGATCCATGCCTGAATTTCCGGATCATCAGCATTGTAAGCATTTACAATATCGTCTACATAATATTTTTCTTCCAGACCAGGTTTGAGTTCGGTACCTGCATATACTGCAATGGCATCAATTCCCACTTTTCCGGCACCGTTTCCAATGTGATAGAAGTTGAAGGTAAGTCGGTCGATATCCTTGGGATTGCCATCAATACCGCACCCCTCACGCACCAATACACCGTCGATATATACATCAAAGGTAGAAGTGTTTGCATCCATTGCAAAGGAAAGACGAGTCCAGCGGTTATAGGTGAATTCATTGAATACCTTGCCGTCCAATTTCATAATGCCATTGCTCTCGGCAAACATAATTTGCTTGAAATTGGCATCATATCCTTTTTCCAGACCAAAAATGAATCCACGACCGTTTAACTCAAAGATATTGATAATCATATCAATGATATATTTGTCTGCGTCGAAATCGCTCATGACAATATCCATTTTAGGAGCATCGCCACCATCTTTGGCTTCCATATGCAGATAACTCAGGTCACCGTCAAGATAATAGCCTCTGCCAGGAGCGTTCATGTTTCTCGCTTCGATGATACCATCAACGCGAATCTTGTTCTGATAGGCAGCATCCTCATCCAGATAGTGGTTGAAATCCTCATGAAGAAACAGGCGGCGCACATTTTCCTCACTGCCCTCGGTTACTTCCGCTACCTCGGGGTTATATGCCTGCCTGGGATACTTCTTCATTACCTGATCGCCGCGGTAAACAACAAGATGGTCGATTTCCACCGAGCCGATGCTGTTGGAATTGACAAACTCAAACCCAATCCGCGCAGTTGTCGGAATGGTGCCGGTGATCCTCCAATTGCTCAACTCACATTTGCCGTTTACATATACCGAATAGCGCTTGTTGGTGTAGTCCATCCGGATATGTATATCCGTCCACAGATTTCTGCGCAGCATAGGAAAATACTGCCCGTTGTGAAGCGATGCGCCATAAGGCAATACATTGATGAGATTGAGTTTGGCGCCAGCCCCGTCAATTAACTGGAAAAAAGCGCCGCCATTCAGGTTGCCAACCACCTTATATCGCAAGCCGTACCATACCACACCGGTCGAGCCGGATGCTGCAAAACTCACTGAACCAGCAGAATGATCCAATCCCAGCGAAAACGCTTTGTTATCATTCCCCAGTTCCACAACACCAGCGCTACTGCCGCCTTCCACTGCAATCACCGAAGGCGCTGCACCATAGGTAGGCGAAGCATTAAAGCCCTCGCTGAAAAGCACCTCGGTGGCTGCCGCAAGGCCTGTGGCAGGCACCATACATGTGATAAGCATGAGCGCCGCAACAAGTATGCTCGTCAGTTTTTTTGTCATCATAGTGATTACCTCCATCTGCTAAAATGTGTTGCAAAATCGGTTTTTTCCGTAATATATACCTACTCATTGCCGAATTGCAGTGAGTAGCGTCCCTAATGATCTGCAAATTTCTTCTATCGTGTGTACTCTTACTGCACTTTAAGGCAATTAAGGATGAGCATCGCGCAACTCGCACGGTTAATGCTCGCCTTGGGTTCAAAGCGGTTGTCGCCTACACCGTTCACAATGCCATTGCCCGCAAGAGATGAAATCGCCTCTACCGCATAGGACGCAAACTCTGCCTCATCAGCAAAGGATGCCCTTGTATCCTTCAGCACGCCAAGGCCTAACAAGTAACGGTGCACAATCACACACGCATCCTCGCGGGTAATTGCCCCATTCGGGTTGAATGTAGTTTCTGAAACACCGCTGACTAAACCGTTTGCGTGTGCCGCCAAAATGTAACTGTAGTACCAATCAGAGGGGCGCACATCCTCAAACGGCAGTGTGTTGCCTCCAATTAAATGAAAAGCGCTTCCCAGCATCTTTACAAACTCTGCACGGGTAACATTTCCGTTCGGACGGAAGTTCCTGTCCGGATAGCCCGAGATGACATTTTTCTCTGCAAGCGCATAGATGGCGTCATAGCCCCAGAAATCCTTCGGAACGTCTGAAAAGGCAATGAGTGTTGGCTCATCCTCCGCCCCACTCTGCTCAGTCCAAGAATTAGCAACTCCAAATACACTGGTGCCGCCACCGTTTCCTCCATCGGGAGTCGGAATGATACCGTTTATTTTGGCATCCGCTTTGTCAAAATTGTCCTCAATATCCGAAAAACGATTGTAGTCATAATACATCATTTCTCCAAAGACCTTATCGCGGTCTTTTACATTGTAATCGATATTTAAAACATCGGAATATGTGTCCGTCACTACTTTTTCAATCGTCTGCCAGCGGTCAGCCGCCTGTATGGCTGCAAGAGCCGAAAGTTGCGGTAACTCTTCCGAAAAGGTTTTACCGTCTGCCTTAAAGTTTTTGATCAACGTATTGAGTTTGGCAGCAGTTGCATTGTCCAGTTTGCTCACAAAACGTTCAACATCTGCATCAAAGGCATCAGCATTTGCAACAATTGTAGCCGCCGGATCTGACGAACTAATTGCCTCATAAAGCACACTGTATTCTCCAAGAAGAGCAAGAACCTCATCTGTACTTACAAAATTCCTGCCATCTTTAGTACCGACCATCTGTAGGGCAGCGTATGCACCGTATTCAGCAAATTCAACGGGATCTATGGAAAGTAGTTCTGTATATGGAACTCTCTCATCCTCAGGAGTCATCTCATCCCCTGTCTTGCCGGTAGCAATCATCTCCTTGAGATCTTCGGCGTCGTTTTTAACTGAATTGAGATCAGAAAGCATCTGTGATGCGTCCCCGTCATTGATGTGATATATTTCTTCTGTAATCTGCTTGAGGTTATCATTTACAGTACCATACAAGCGATCACCCGATTCGTACGAATCTATATACAATTCGTTGCTTTTTACCTTTACGCTATAAACACCGCTTGGTAAATCTTTATCCAGCACAATAGTTTCACTAAATTCAGTTGATTCATGCCAAGCATACTGCGCTGTTGCCGCTGCCTCGCCATTCAGAATTCCGGATTCTTCCACGTCTTCGGGCAACACCGTTACAAATACAGGTGCTTTTGCAGTGCCCTCCAGTGTTATTTCGTTTGTTCTGGTATCATAGTCAATTGAACATTCAAGTGCATACGCCTGTGACACCAATGACAGTGCCAACACTCCTGTAATCAACCCTATACTTTTTTTCACTGTATTTCCCTCCCGAAAATAATATTGACATTATGGTACCTGTTGCACCGTTTTTGTTAACTTTTGTGACAAAACGCCTATCTTACTTTAAGTGTATTGTATAATTTTGCGTTAAAATTTTCAATGGATTTGCAATGACCTGCAAAGAAATGCACCATTTACATTAAAAAAAGCACCCAAACACATATTTTTACTGTTCTTACTTTATCACGTACCGCAAATTTTTCCAAAAAATAAAACTCCTACAAATTAGTTAGAATGTAGGAGTTTATGTAGATTTTACTGTGATTATAATTACTATTTAGTTACTTGCTTTTACTGTTTTTGACTGGGAACTTTGCCGCCTCATTTTGCTTCTGATTTTTCTGCCGGTATTCTGTGGGAGAATAAAAATAAATCCTTTTGAACTCTTTCGTGAAATTCCTGCGTGTGCCAAAACCCGCTTCAATACAAATATCAGAAATACTCATATCAGTATTGATAATCAATGCAGAAGCATAGTTCATCCTGAGGTTTGTTACATATTCCTTAAAAGTAACACCCATCATCTGATGAAAAATCTTGCTCAGGTATTGCGGTGAATAGTGAACCTCATCAGCTATTGTCTTCAGTTCCAGGGGTTCCTTGAAATGCTGATGAATATACATAGTCACACGGCGGATATTATCAGTAGTTTTTTTGAACAAAATCTCTTTTGAATCATTGGAATTCTTCAGATGCTCAATGATATTCAACATAATACATTCCAGCAGACGTTTAAGCATCATCGCACAATAGTCCGAATCCTCAAAAAGCATAGTATGCTGTAAGCTTACATCGAACAACCCGTCGAATATTTCTTTTTTCTTACCACGGAAACGAAGGGCTGTGTTACCGCAAAGACCAATCAATGTATCCAGTATGAACGGAGCTACATCTTCTTCACGGAAATTGATTTTAACAACTTCAACATCTTCATCCAGAATCCACTCGTGAAAATCCGTGGGCGTAAGCAAATGAAGCATACCGGGAAGAATTTCATACTCAACACCATTGAAAATCTGTCTGCCATGGCCACTCATGATGTATTCCACCTCATAGTGATCGTGCCAGTGCAACGGACAATCCTCTTGAACCAGCTTTGTATGAAACAAAATACCGTTTCCCCAATTTATGTAATCTTCCTTGGTGTAGCGATATATTGAAGATCCGCCTGAATCCATATCTCATCCTCCTCTCTGCAGTAGTCTGACTTTAGACAAAGGAAAAACGAAAATCTGCATCTGAAAATTATGGTTGTGATTATATTCTTCTGCTATATCTATTCTGGCGAAAGTGCAATTTTTTATATTATAACATTTGAGACTGTTTTTTTCAAGTTCTAATATTTCCCTAACCAACGTTTGACAACAAGTGCACAAGGTTATAACCTTTGCTTTACTTTTACAAAGGCAATATACAACACGGCAATTATTCTGATATTTTATAATTTACGCCCATAGCAATTATGATTGCTATGGGCTTTTAATTTGAAATATTGAATTATTTAAGATACTCTACCTTCTCTGCTTTCCCACTTGCGGTAGATGCAATAATTGCTTCACATACAGCAACAGTAGCAGCACCTTCAGAGCCGGGTATATCAAGTGGCTTTCTACCGAGCAATACATCTACAAAGTCATCAACCTCCGCACTTACATTATGGTTGTTAACTTCGATCGGAATTTTAATTGCAATTTCTTTCATATGTGATCCAAGAAATTCTTTTTTGCCCTCAAATTCATCCATATAGAGTGACAATGTGGGGCTTGTATTATCAGTAATAATAGTTCCTTTTGTTCCATACAGAACTGTGCGCATTGTATAATCACGCTTACAGCCGGTAGAAACAAACACCTTGCCCATAACATTATTGGGGAATTTAAGTACTGAAATAGCAGTATCATCGCAAGGCCATGTGTCATTCAAAACTTTTTTGTTGCTATATGCATATGCTTCGATAGGATTACCTGCAATCCAGCGCAGAAGGTCAACTGCATGGCAACCACCGCCTGTTACGGGATGGCGGGGATTATTTTTATCGTTTCTCCAATGCAAAGGCATATCCGAATAGTCATGGGCATACTCTGACTCAACAAACAGTAATTCGCCAATCAAACCCTGATCAATAATTTCTTTTGCCTTAATAAAGCCGGGGGTTTTGCGGCAAACCTGACCTACCATAAGTTTGGATCCACTCTTCTTTTCTGCTTCAAGCATTGCTGCGCAGTCATCAGAATTAAGTGCAAGCGGCTTCTCACACAGAACATTAATACCTGCATTAAGAAAATCCACAACCATTTCACGATGTATCTGATCAGGAGTTGTAATACAAACCGCATCAATAATATCTTTACTTAAAAAATCATGATAATCAGTGTGAAGGCTCTTAAAGCCATATTTGGCTGCCACATTATTCATACGTGTTTCATCAGTGTCGCACAATGCAACAAGTTCAGCATCAACATTATCTAAAATGCCTTTCATATGAAGTTCACCAACACCTACACCAATTACTGCAAATCTGATTTTTTCCATTGTACTTTCTCCTTTTTATTATAAATCTTTGTTTGCTTTTACAACAAAAGACCTTCTTGGTCTAAACATATTGTATAATTTTATATTTAAAAATTCAATAGATTTGCTCCACTTTGCAAAGAAATGCACCGTTCACATTAAAAAAAGCACCTTCTATACATAAAATATCTTAATATCATCCATCAATATATATAAAATATAATTCTTTCACAAACGCCACATAACCATTAGGTTCTTGTGTCAGACGACGTGCAGGTTCGACCCCTGTCATCCGCATAGTAAAGAGTTCTGTTTTATGCAGAACTCTTTTTCTGTGTGTTCTGCGTTTTCCACAGCAGGGTGCGAACCTTGAGAAGGCATCGAGCGTTAATAAAACGATTGATAATCGTTTTTAGCGAGATGGTGCGAGGCGGGTACTGCTGTGCAAGGCACAGCGGTCGACGAGCAGTACAGATTGCGTAGCAATATGTCCCCTGTCATCCGCATTAAAGTTTAAAGCACTTACAGTTTTATGAACTGAACCAGTAAAAACAGACAATATACAAAAAAGCACCTCCTATGGTAGAATATATCATAGGAGGTTTTGTTATGTCAGGAATAAAAGGAATGAATCATTATCCAGAGGCAATAAAAAATGAAATACGCCAAGTTTATCAAGAAGGACAATCAGTATTGAGATTGAGCAAAATATATGGGATAAGCAGATATTCAATACAAAGTTGGTGTGGATTAAGACCAGAGACTAAAATCAGGCAGATTGCACCTTTACCAAAAGATAGACCAAAAACTATAAAAAACATTGATGATTACAGAAAAGAGAATAAACGATTGAAAATGGAAAATGATCTACTGCAGGATTTTCTCTCGCTCACAGAAAGGAAGTGAGAACAAGTGTAAAATATATGGTTATCTATCGTCATAAGGGAAAATATTCAATTAGTGAAATGTGTAGATTTTTTGATGTGTCACGAAGTGGGTATTATGCTTACGTGTCGAAGTTGGATATGATAATGCTTTGGCAGAAAATTTTTTCTCTATTCTTAAAACAGAATGTATTTACCAAACAAGATTGCAAACCTACGAAGAAGCCCGATTACTCATAGATGAATACATACATTTTTACAACAATGAAAGAATACAACTAAAAACAAAACTGACTCCGTATGAATTACGAAGTCAGTATGTTGCTTAGCACCATTAACTTACCATAGTGTGCTTTTTTGTGTTGTCTGCACAAATTGGTTCAGTTCATTTAGATGTAAGTGCTTTTTCATTTCTATCCACTATTTTAACCTGCCAACTTTTTTATTCTTCCCTTCATCACACCCCACTGTATGATGAAAATCCTCCGTCAACCGGGATTACAATACCGTTTACAAAACTTGATGCATCTTTGCACACAAGGAACAGAAGTGCACCGATAAGTTCTTCTGATTTACCAAATCTGCCCATAGGTGTGCTGTTTAAAATCTTATCTGTTCTAGGGGTTGGTGTACCGTCTTCGTTAAAGAGCAGTTTTTCGTTCTGCTTGGTAACAAAGAATCCTGGAGCAATAGCATTACATCGGATATTAGTTTTGGAAAAATGTACTGCAAGCCACTGTGTGAAGTTTGAAATTGCGGCTTTTGCACCTGAATATGCAGGAATTTTGGTAAGAGGTGTGTATGCATTCATACTGGAAATATTGATAATACTTGCATCGTCCTTATTAAGCATATCTTTAGCAAAAACCTGTGTAGGAATAAGAGTACCGAGGAAGTTTAAATTAAACACAAACTCAACACCTGATTTATCAAGGTCAAAGAATGTCTTCATTTTACCCATATCGTCTGCATTAAAGTATTCGTCATCTGTAGTTGCTCTTGGGTTATTACCGCCCGCACCGTTGATTAAAATATCGCAAGTACCGAAATCCGCAAGAATTTTCTTGTGGGCTTCTTCCATACTGTCCTTATCCAAAACATTACAACCATAAGCCTTGGCAATACCGCCGTATTTGACAATTTTTTCTGCATATATGGATGCCGCCTCTTCGTTTAAGTCCAAAAGAGCAATCTTGGCACCGGCTTTTGCAAGTGCCTCTGCAAACATTGAACAAAGCACCCCGCCTGCACCGGTTATTACTACAATCTTACCTTCAAGATTTATTTCAAATGGTAATCTCATTTTGTTGCTCCCTTCTCCAAGGTTTCCCATATACCCGCCATATACATTGCTCCAAGAGCACGATCATACAATCCGTATCCGGGTTTACCTTTTTCTCCCCATATCATTCTGCCGTGATCAGGACGGAGATAGCCTTTGAAATCTGTTTCATGGTATGCTTTTAATATTTCAACAACATCAAGAGAACCACATTCGGAAAGATGTCCGCTTTCTTCAAATGAGCCGTCTTCTAAAATCTTGATATTACGTACGTGAGCAAAGTGAATTCTTCCCATTGCACCATATTTACGTACCATTGCAGTATAGTCATTAAATTTAGCACATCCCAAACTTCCGCTGCAGAGGGTAAGACCGTGATGCACATCATCATAAAGACTCAAAAATCTGTCTATATTGGCCTCTGTTGTAATAATTCTCGGGATACCAAAGATAGGCCATGGTGGATCATCGGGATGAATTGCCATATTGACATCGCACTCTATTGCTACTGGCATAATCTCGTTGATAAAATATGAAAGGTTATCCCACAGACCTTTCTCTCCTATTTTTTTATATTCCTCAATAAGACCTGACATTTCATCAGGTGTGTATGATGCATCCCAACCGGGAAGTGTCATTTTTGTTGGATCCATCTTGTCCACGTCTTCTTTATAGTAAACAAGTGCATTTGAACCATCGGAAAGTGGCTGGTCAAGACGTGAACGTGTCCAGTCAAAAACGGGCATAAAGTTATAGCAAATACACTTAACTCCCGCCTTTGCAAGTCGTCTTATATTTTCTTTATAGTTATCTATGTAGAGTTGGTAGTTACCGCGTTTAAGTTTAATATCCTCATGGACGGGAACGCTTTCAATAACTTCCATCTCCAAACCCTTTGCATTAACTGTGGCTTTCATTTTATCTATCTCTTCCTGTGGCCAAACCTCACCTACAGGAACAGAATATACAGCAGTAACAACACCTGTCATGCATGGTATCTGACGTATATAGTCAAGGCTTATACTGTCGCTATCTCCATACCATCTAAATGTCATTTTCATAATGATTTTCCCCCATATTCAGATATTATAATTATATATCAAATTGATAATAAATCTTTTCTATTACATCGATTATTCTTTTTCCATAATCAGGAGTAACCATTTGACTTTCTTCACCATTTATCAATTTTATAAATTCAGAAAGTTGAATATCGAACACATTTGGTTTATCGATAAGTTCTACCTCTTCAAATTCATTTCCGTTTTTAGAAATATATAATTTATTAGCAATTATTTTCGCCACACCATTAGTAAAATAAAAATATGTTTCATATTGTTGAGGAACTTTGCACCCACAATATGTAAGTGATGCACTTGAACCATCAGAAAATTTTAATAACACTTGCGCTGATGCCTCAACATTATCATCAGTATAAAAATTATTACCGATAGCTGTAACGTTTACAATTTCTAAATCCAAAACATAAAACAATTTATCAAGAGTATGTGCAGCATAGTTCATCACAATTCCGCCGCCAGATTTGTTTTTATCTAAAAACCATAAAGGACGATTTGTAAAATAATCAATATTTCGAGTTTCTGTCATATGACAAAACTTACCTAATTCTCGACTTTCAATAATTTTACGGAATTCAGTATAACAT
Source organism: Clostridia bacterium (assembly GCA_045589495.1). Taxonomy (GTDB): domain Bacteria; phylum Bacillota; class Clostridia; order UMGS1810; family UMGS1810; genus SIG455. Next base: position 100,019 of record JAZNPF010000016.1, on the reverse strand, counting down.
TTATAATATTTTTGAATATGACCTATACCCAATGGAACATTACTTTCTTTTGATGCTGTAATCATTTCTTCACATTCAGCAACACTGTTTGCCATAGGTTTTTCCACAAGCACTGCAATTTTATTTTTCAAGAAATATACTGAAACATCTTTATGAAGAAAATGAGGAAGATTCAAAATAACCGCATCAAGATTTTCCGATTCTTGCATCTCCATATAATCCGTATATATATTTGCGACAGTACCTTCTGCTAATATTTTTGCTTTTTCAACATCAAGATCACAAACAGCCACAAGGGAACATTGAGGATTATTCATAATAGCATTTTTGTGTGATTCACCTATTGCTCCCGCACCAACTATTCCAATTTTCAACATTTTAATTCTCCCATCCTTTTAACTTTAAAAATTTTATGACAGTAAAACTTTTATAACATTGATATCTTCATCAAATATTACAATATCTGCATCATATCCTACACACAACTTACCTTTTTTATCAAGTTTCATTATGCGTGCAGGGATTTCTGTTATCATCTTAACTGCCGAAGATAGTGGAATTCCCGCTTTCTTCACGCAAGTTCTGACAAGTACATCAGCAGTTGCAATACTCCCTGCGAAGGCGCTTCGGTCAGAAAGTTTCGCAACACCGTCTTCTATTATGTATGGCATATTACCATTTGCACAGGTTTCACTCTCTACGTTATCCATACCTCCATAGCGTATAGCATCTGTAACTAAGCATATATGCTCATCACTTTTAATTTTATAAATAAGTGATAAAAGTTCAGGAGGAAGATGACATCCGTCCGCAATTGTTTCTACATCAATATCATCATAAAGATATGATGTTTCGATTACACCGAGAATACGGAATCCGCTCCTGCGGGTAATGGTTGATGTACACGAATAAAGATGAGTAATAAGTTTCATACCGTTTTCGTAAGCAGATTTAATATGACTATACTCAGCATCAGTGTGACCCGCAGAGGCAACAATGTCTTTTTCTGTTAAAAAATCCAGAAACTTATCGCTGTCAGGAAGTTCAGGTGCATAACTCCAACGCTTTATAATATCACCGTAATCGTTATACAGTTTTGTATATTCATTTTCATCGGGAGTGCGTATAAATGAGGGATCCTGAGCCCCACTTTGTTTGGGCGAAAAATACGGACCCTCTAGATGCACTCCATAAATATGTGGTACTATTTCTGCATTATCTTTATTTTTTGAAATTGCTTCGAGTACGTTTACAGTTTTGCTATAATCGAAAGCCGAAATGGTAGGATAAATAGTAGTAGTTCCGTGCTTGGCATGAATATTGGCAGCATTTTTTATTGCCTCAAATGTTCCGTCAACAAACTCATACCCACCGCCACCATGAACGTGAATATCAATAAAGCCCGGAGATACATAATTCCCATCGGCATCTATTTCTTTATCAAACGGCAATTCTTCATTTGTAATTGCAGATATTTCACCATCTTTTATATACAAATATTCCTTTGAATAATCGTCCGACAGAATTAGTTTTCCGTTCTTGATTCTTGTAATCATAACAGTTTTGCTCCGCTGTCTGCATCGCAATACATAATAGCGTTATCATGATTACGCATAATTGTTGCAGGCAAATCTTCGTTTATTTCATTGTTAACTGTGTTATACACTGCTTCTGCTTTTGTTTTTGCAGGAACAGTACAAAAAAGATAATCAGCATTGAATAATGTAGGAACAGTAAGAGTAAGTGCATATTTTGGCACATCGTCAATTTTTTCAAAACATCCGTCATTAACCTGTTGCTGACGGCAAACATCATCAAGTACAACTTTTTTAATAATTTCACTATCATTGAAATCTGCCACCCAGGGATCGTTAAACGCAATATGCCCGTTTTCACCTATACCCAGACATACTATATCAATAGGGTTTTCCTTAATCAGATTTGTATATCTTTCGCATGTTTCCTCTGCACTTTCGCCTTCTGCATAAATATAGTTTACGCTTTTAAAGGGTAATTTTGAAAAAATTCTGTCCTTCAAAAAATTTCCAAATCCTTGAGGTGCATCTGGAGATAAACCGATATACTCATCCATGTGAAAAGCGTTAACTTTGCCCCAATCTATACCCTCTGATTCAATCAATGCAGCAAGCGTTTCGTTCTGGGAAGGTGCAGCGGCAAAAATCATATTAACTACACCTTTTTCAGAAATAATATCCTTGATTTTTTCAGCAGCAGCATTTCCTGCTGCTTTACCCATTTCATCTCTTGTATCAAATATTTTTACTTTAAGTTTATCTTTTAAAATTTCTTTAATCTGTGCCATATCTATCACCTATACTCATAAATCTAAATTTTTAAATGCTTTTATCCACTCACGTTTTATAATTTCATGTCCGGATGCAGTAGGATGAACACCATCTCTTGTCCAATATTCAGGTGGTGCAATTTTTGCCGCTTCATCGAACTTTTCCATAAGCGGAACAAACGGTAAACCGAACTTATCTGCTACATTTTTTGCAGATACCGCAATTTTTTCCACGCCACTGCGAAATGCATTCCAGTTTTCTTCCGTAGCCGTGCCTTTAAGTAAAAATGGTCCCATAAGCATAATTTTCACATCAGGAAGCGCTTCCTTTATATCTTCAATTAAAACAGAATAAATTTTTTCAAAACGGGATACATTTACAAAATTTATGTAATCAAGACCGTGCCACACATCGTTAACACCTATCAATATGCTTATAAAATCAGGTTTTAAACTAATAATATCTCTGTCAATACGTGCATATACATCTGATACCTTATTACCACTTATACCACGATTTACAAATTCGTATTTGTTAGGATAGTCCAATCCAAGTTCAGCTGAAACAAGAGTGGCATAACCATGACCTTTATTATATAAATCAAATCCATCCATAGTTTCGCGATTAGCATCTGTTATAGAATCACCCTGAAATAAAATTTTCATAATATATCTCCTTATAATAAGTAATATCTATTTTAGTTAAAAGAAAGTAATATCGCTTCTCCACCTTTAACAAAAACTTTTTCAATTGATTTACCTGTAACAACATCTGTTGCAATTCCCAGCCCCAAAGAATTTATGTCAAACATTTTTTCTGTCTCCGTAAAATTAGCAACCAAAGTGTAAAATTTGTTGTCTTTAGCCAAAACACATATAGTACAAAAATTCTCTATCTCTCTTAAAACAAGTGAATTATACAACTTTTTTGTATCATTGTAGTCCCCTAAACAAATAGCAAATCCCGTATTGATAATTTCAGTATTCTTATCAATCCATTTATATTCATTACTATATGGGGCACATATCTCTTCACAATACAGAGTTCCGCTATTTTCTACTTTCTTAATCTCTACTTGCCTTTTTTTACGTCGAACAAGAGTAAGGGGTAACTTTGATGCAATACCTATTTTATCATCAATATTAGCGTATCTGCCTAAAGGGATTGTTTTATATTCTTTGGCATTAACTCCACCTTCAAGGCAAATTTCTCCGTTTTCATACTTCAATTTTCTTTGACTATTGTTAAACACATCATTAGGAATATTCCAAAAAGTTCCTGCAATTTCAGAACAGTATACTCTGTTTAAGGTTTTTGCATACTGTAAGCAAAGTACCGTGTTTTCATCAGGAAGAGCAGTAAAAATAATATTTTTTCTTGCTATTTTTTCTTTTGATTGTCCTTCTGCCATAAAATTATCAGAACATGAAATAGTCGTTCCAAATGTCAAAAAACCGCCATTAAACTCAATAACTTTCTTTGATTCTACTTCATCATAGTTTTCTCTTCCTACTCCACATATTCTGGCAGCAAGATTATATCTCCATTCCGCAAAAGAACTGTCGCTTTTAGGTAAAATAAGCCCCTGAGGTTTTTCAGATGCTTCCCATGTAAAAGATGCATATCTATTACCAGTTGAAATCAATGCCGAACCGTGATATTCGTCCTTCCATTGAGGTATATGCTTTCTTTTTCCGCTACAAGACAAATCATATTTGTTGTGCCAATACACCGCCATTGAAATCGCATTAGCACGATCAGATTCAAGTCGGGTATAGTATAAAGGAGACAGATTTTCAAAATGGCCAAAACGATTTGAAAGGAATGAACCATCACCATTTGCCGATGTTTCTGTTTGCAGAATTTTTAGCCATCCATCTTCAAGCATAGAGCAATCTTCATGATAAACGTCTTCTATCAATGCCCATGCAGGGAGCGCATAATCCTGACAATAGCAGTATCTTGCACGTGAATCACCGCCGATTCTTAATAATCGACCGTCATCAAAGGTTGTTTCTCTTATAAGTTGCCATTGTTCATATAAATGGTGATAAATCATATCATCGCCTTTTATATTTCTTGATTTAAAAAAGAAATGCAACATAGCAATGTTTGAAAGACATATATTCATATATCCTATATTAAGATATCCATGGTGATTGCACGCATAAGAATCAAACATATTTGCGCCAACAAACACATCACCTATACGTATTCCGTCAACTACTTCATCAGAATTCTCATCAGACTCAACAGACAATCCGTTTGCAAAAAATCTACGGGCTTTTTCTATATAACCATCCCTGTTTGGAGAATCCGGATAAAGAAACGCAGTTCTATAAAGTATTGAGCCATTCCATATATTACTTTCCGGTTTATTATGTTCCACAAGCCCCGCTTCAATCGGATAGTGATTAAGAATGAAATCACTTTCTGATATCATAACTTTTTTAATAAGTTCCCTATCCTCATCCGTAAGATATTCTTCAATGGCATCTATAGCATGAAACATACGTTCTATGCCAAGTGCATATATCCAACTGTGCCCCCATTTTTCGCCATTAGAGCAAGTAAAATCCCCCTCCAGATGCGTATGAAGACTATACCTCAACATTCCCAATGCTTGCTCTAAAAGTTGTTCTCTTGTAAGAACAAAATCGGATAAATCTATTTCTTTTAAGGCCGCAAGGATAGCAAATGCAGAGAAGGCCTTTTGCTGTGTTTGAACAGCCCAAGTGCCATGTTCGCCAACACCATAGCAAATCAGTCCATTTTTTTCAGGACAATAATACAAGTGCTTTTGCGAAAAAGCAACCCAGTCTTTTAACAATTTTGCATATTCTTTAAAATCAAATTTTTTCATAATATATCAACTTCTTTTTTATTCATATTATGGCAAAAGACATCTGTCAATTCCTGTTAAACTGTAATCTACAAACTCCCTTACAACCTTTAAGAATTCATAAGTATCAAACACATATCTGAGTTCCCATTCATGTTCAAAAACAAATTCATCAATAGCCTTAAGCGTTTCCTCTTTATAGTTGTCTTCAGCAAGAGTAATGTAACACTCCATTAAGAGTTTTATAAGTTCGCAATAAGGTACAAGATTTTCCCAGGATGTTTTAATTACTTCGTTTTCGTATGTGATATCACCGGAAAGATTAGTTTTTAAGAAGTTATCAGCCAAAGCATAGGCTTTTTTGAAACTAACCGCATTCTCTTCACCTACAACAGGTTCCTCACGTCTTATTACTTTAGGCAGCATAAGTTGAGTAAGTTCCTCTAAGAAATCGGAAACCTTCTTCCAGTCATTGCCAAACTCGTCCGATAATACAGAAGCGGCAGTTTTTTCAAAATCAATGCTGTCATCCCATAATGCGGCTGCCATAATATGCTGACCAAACGCAGTCGGGAAGAATGAACGGCAAGGCTGACAAGACATAAAACTGTGTATGTCAAAATTTTTAAGTTCTTTTATATCTTCGCAAATGCGTTTTGCACTTTCATAATATCCGAATGCTTTATAGCAATCCCATTGATAATGGTAATCATAAAGCATAACCTCACAACCTGTTTCCTCACGCCACTTAACTATATGTGCCATAAGGTCAGCGGTCTTCTTAGGGAATTTATTCTTATTGCGAACATATTCTTTGATTACACCTTTATTTTTCGCATCATAACTTTCAGAATAACTTCTGGAAATCGGACCGAAAGTGAGAATAAATCTTGAAGGATTATTGATTTTTTCTGCAACCGGAGTCCAAAGTGTATCATCATAAACTACTGCGCCGATACGGGTTTTCATTCCAAGACGGGTAAATTCACTATCGATATCATTGAGCAATTTCACATAACCATCAGAAGCGGTATGGTCAATGCATTTTTCACACTCGCAATAATTGTTAGTAGCATCAGCAAGCCAGATGTGGAGAACCTCAACATAATCCTGCTCACGACAATATGAAACAACATAGTCTACAAATCTTTTACGTGTTTCATCATTGTAGTAGCAACACTGGGTAGCAATTGGAATGTTCATATGATATTTACGTTCACCATTTAAAAGTGCAAGGTGTTGTCTGACATCCTCCGGAACGTCATCATTATCATTGGGCTCCCAAGTATTTGCAGAAACACCAAAAGAACGGGCAGTCCATCCATGTCCAATCAAATGGTTCAAAAGACCTCTTTTTTCCATTTCATCAAAGAACATACGGGTTGCTCCCATAACATCGTCTTCTTCCAGATGTGTTTTGGGTGTATTTGGGTTAGGAGATATTTCAAACCATCTCTTATAAAATACCATAGGAATGAAAAACTCTATAAAAAATGCATTCATTCCCAATTTAGGTAACCAATCTATGTAATCAACTGTATTCTCATAAAAATCTGCACCTTCAAGGCCTACAGCACGATGGTTAAGAGATGCCTTTTCACAAACTTTAATATGTTTATCCGATAATGATTCCGGCGGATATTCGCCATCTTTTCCGGGACGAACAAACTTAAATCCCAATTCTTTTAAATACTTGTATGCTGCCAAAAGCACAGAACGGGAATTCACACCGGTGATAACACCTGTTTTACCCTCTACATCAACAAAGATTGAATCGTTGATGTCCTTATCCTCTACGGGGAGAATCTCGTCAGATAATCCTACTCCTACAGACAGAAAATCCTTTTCTACACCTGTAAAATCATTGTAGCAGTCTATCAACATAATACTGTCATCAGTTAATTGAGAAAGATACTTTTTAATTTCTTCAGCAGCAAAGATTACAGTTCTCTTCTCTTTTTTATCTAAACCTTTCGTATATATTCTTATTCTTCTAAGCATATAAAACACATCCTTTGTTTTTAATTTAATACAATTCAATTATAACAAACCTTAAATATAAATTCTTCTCTTTATTTTCGGAATAATTACCATATATTGAAGATTTATTCAAAATCATACCAATAATCCGGAACAAATCCGCTTTTTTTACTGTCTACAGGAATCATTATGCCATAACCGGGATTGTTTTTCCAATAACTGTCAAATTTCGACATATATGCGAGTTCTCCAGTAAAGTCATCATATTGATCTTCAATCTTATGAGCCTCTTTAGTTTTTGACAACTCTTCCTGTGTTTCGATATCTGTATACCGAAACGCCATTCTCATCATACGTATATTATTTCTGAAACGATTGTTTTCTGCACTGTTAAGCGCTTTTTCGTAAAGTTCATACGCTTTTTCTTTATCTATATGATTCATAAGATAATGACCGTATTTGAATCTTTCGGGCTGTCCGTCAATGCAGTTTTCCAGCATAAAAATAATTTCAGAAATATATTGAGCACCATTTCCGAATATACCGGAAAAGTTTCTTACATTCTCCTCGAAAGACAAATTAACATCATATCCCGTTCTTCCGAAAGTATAGAAATTCAACAAATGATTCCACATATTAAAACACTCTATCTGAGTACCTGAACCGTCAATGCCTTTTTCAATAAAGTTTTTCCATATACTTTGAATTTCATCAGCCATCGGAAGTAAACGCTGGCACATTCCGTAAAGCCCCATATAGTATTCATAATATACTACTCTGGCACCGGTAGATTTCCACTTAAGCAAATTTTCTTCAAAATGTGTACCGTTTAAGCAAGAACCATCCGGCTTGCCGACTTCACGCGAGCCCATAGAAAGAGCGGTGGATTGGTCAATTATAACGCCCTCATCAAGTTTTATGTTGTCGGGACATTTCCACAAATCGCCGTATATAAGGATATCAAACATAATTTCCGGACGTTTTTCTCTTACTGCTTTAGCAACATTGCTTACAAAATAAGCGTAATTCTCAGTTTTATCGTATTTTTTACACTCTTCACATACACATTGCTCACTGTCGCCGTCATTTGGCCAAAGAGAAACAATGTCTACAGCAGGGTTCAAATCTAACCATTTAATAATATTTTCCGAAACTTGCTTAACAGCGTTTTCGTTTCTGCTACAGAAAACCCACTGACCGTCAGGATTAGTATTTAAAAATCTCTCACCATTTTCAAGTAATTTATAATATTCTGGGTGAGTTTCGTAATATTTTTCAGAAAAATACTTATTTCCTCGAGCCGGCAAAAATAACTCTGACGATTCATGATGTCCTACAGTAAAACGTATTCCGCGTTTTTCCGCTTCTTCAATCAGACCATTCGCTTTATAAAACTCGTATATACTGCTCCATGTTAGTATTCGGTTATATCTGTTTTTTACGAGCCAATCGAAGAAAGGAATATTTAATTCTCTGTCAGGATTTCCTGCCCAGTTAGAATACTGAACTATAGCAGTACGATACGTTCTGTCTGCCATTGGTTTTATGTAAAAAAGTTCATTAAGTTCCGCACTTTCCTTTTTAGGTACAATCTCTCCCACATCAGCAGCAGGTGTGGAAAATCCCGCAAAGTTACAATCTAAAAACTTCTCAAGAAATTCGTATATAGCATAAACTGTTCCTCGTTCAAACTCACCTTTATTTTTTGAACTTCCAGCCAACACGATTATACTTTCAGTTACACTTTTAATAAATATTCCCTCAGGTCCGGGTACTTTATTATCAAAATCTTCTTCCGAAACAAATTCTTCTGTAAGTTTGTTTCTTTCAGGACCGCCGATTAAAAACACATTACCTGCAGGAAGAGTCAAATCAGATGAAATCTGTATTTCTGTTTCAAAAATCATCTCAAGATATTTCTTGAGTTCATCGGAAGCAAATTTTTCCCTTAATGTTGCATTTTCAGGAATAACAATCCAAGTTTGTTTCTCTTTATTTAAAATCATGACTTTTTCTCCCTTGTATTATTTTCCAACGTTAGCCCAATCACTCAAAAATTTTTCAATTCCTTTATCGGTTAATTCGTGTTCAACCATTTTGATAATTACACTATATGGAACGGTTGCAATGTGAGCACCTAATTTTGCACATTCAGTAACGTGATGAGGATTTCTTACGGATGCGGCAATGATTTCTGTTTTAATATCGTGCTTATTAAAAATCGTTACAATATCTTCGATAAGTTCCATAGCATTTACTCCGATATCGTCTAATCTTCCAAGGAAAGGGCTTACATAAGAAGCACCGGCTCTTGCTGCCAGTAATGCCTGTTGTGCGGAAAAAATAAGCGTTACATTTGTTTTAATTCCTAAAGAACTTAATTTTTTGACCGCTTTAAGTCCTTCTAATGTAATCGGTATTTTAATAACGATATTCTTGTTCATTTCAGCAAGAGGAATTGCTTCCTCTACCATTTTGTCTGCTTCCAGACTAATTACTTCTGCGGAAATCGGGCCGTCAACAATTTGAGTAATTTCATCAATCACTGTTTTAAAATCTCTTCCTTCTTTTGCAATAAGCGAAGGATTGGTAGTAACTCCGCAAATAACTCCTAAATCATTTGCTGCTTTAATTTTCTCAACATTTGCTGTGTCTATGAATAATTTCATTGTTAATTCCTCCTGGAAAATAATAATGTATATTTAGATTCCTACTGTTTCATTTATAAATTCTGATATATTATCAATATTTTTATTAACTTCCTGTTGATTTTCTCCCGAAGCACAGATATAAAATTTGATTTTAGGTTCCGTACCTGATGGACGTACTGCAAGCCAGCCGCAATCAAAAAAGTATTTTAGAACATCTGATTTCGGCAAATCATCAATCCCTTTTAAATAGTCTTTAACGTTAGCGACTTTTAGTCCACCGATGGTATTTACCTCTTTGTTACGGAGCGTATCCATTATAGTTTTTATTTTTACAATTCCATCAGCACAATCGAATGTGAAATTCAAAAGTTTTTCACTATAATATCCATACCTTTCATAAAGTTCGCATAATCCATCATATAGAGTCTGTCCTTTTTCTTTATAATATGCCGCCATTTCGCATATAAGCAATGATGCAACTACTGCATCTTTATCACGTGTGTATGTTCCTTTTAGATATCCATAACTTTCTTCAAGACCGAAAAGGAATTCAGATGAGCAGTTTTCATCTTCATATTCTTTAATTTTTTCTCCTATGTACTTAAATCCTGTAAGAACATCTGTCAGCCCTACTCCGTAATCCTGCGTTACGGCTTTAATCATTTCCGTTGTTACTATAGTTTTTATAATGGTAAGATTACTGTTCAAACTGCCAGTTTCTTTAAGTTTACGTAATATAAATTCACACAGTAAAACGCCTGTCTGATTTCCGTTAAGAGTTATATACCCGTTTTCAAACGGAACGGCAACCCCCACCCTGTCGCTATCAGGGTCTGTACCTATAATTAAATCAGGTTTTATTTTTTCAGCATATTTAATAGCCAGATCAAATGCTTCGGGATTTTCGGGATTTGGAGATTTAACTGTAGAAAAATCACCGTCCGGCATTTCCTGTTCAGGTACAACGAACAAGTTATTAAGTCCTGCTCTTTGCAACACATTACGAACAGGAATATTACCCGAACCGTGCAGGGGGGTGTATATAACCTTTAAATCATCAAGACTGTTTCCCATACGCTGATTTAGTACCTCGGATATGTAAGCCTCATCAATCTGTCTTCCAACAGATATAAAATCAGGTGTATCTGTAATTTTAACATCATCAAAAATATCTGTGCTTTTCATATTATTTTCAATAATACTTGCTGATTCAGGTGTAATCTGACCGCCATCCTCACCATACACTTTATAACCATTGTATTCTTTTGGATTGTGACTGGCAGTAATTACAATACCGCGAAAACACTTTAAATAACGAACTGCAAATGAAAGCATAGGTGTAGGACGAAGAGAATCAAAAAGATAAGTTTTAATTCCGTTGGCACAAAGAACCTTAACACATTCAAAAGCAAATCTTGAAGAATTATTGCGTGAATCATAAGCGATTACAACACCCATATCAACCGCCGTATCGCCGTTTGATATAATCTCATTTGCCAAGCCTTGAGTAGCATGGCGAACTGTATATATATTCATCCGATTAGTTCCCACATTCATTTTACCGCGCAATCCACCGGTGCCAAACTCTAAATCACGATAAAAACATTCTAATATGTCGGACTCGGTCATAGTTTTCAAAGTCAATTTGGTTTTTTCATCAACAACAAGAGAGTTGAGCCATTTATCGTATTCAATTCTATGCAAACAAAACACCTCTTTTAATAAGTAAGAAATACTATTTAAAAATTATTGTAAAGGGGCGTTAAGATTAACGCCCCTTTAACACAATATTAAATGTGGCCTCTTTTACATATATCTATCAAATCTGAGATTTTAGTAGTTGCCACGCACTGAACATAGTCAGCACCGCCATAATAAAGTTTTGCTGTTCCGTCATCTTCCGGAATGATAGAGCCGGGGAATACTACATTTGGTACCTGACCTATCATTTCATAATCTTCCTGAACATACAGAATCGGATCTTTACAACGAGCAATAACTTTCCAAGGCTTTTCAAGGTCAAGCATCATCACGCCGCCGCCATAATTGAAGCCACTTGTATGCGGGAAAACGCCATGATATACAACAAGCCATCCCTCATCTGTTTTAATTGGTGGAGCAGCAGGACCGATTTTTGTGTTCTCCCAATAATTCTCTGATTTTGCAACAATTTTGCAATTACCCCAATATTTAAAATCAGGTGATGAAGCAATCCAGATATTGCCGGAAGTGTCTTTTCCACTCTGCGGTCTGTGGAGCATCCAGTATTCACCGTTAATTTTTTCAGGGAAAAGTACAGCGTTTCTGTTTTGAATATGCATGGGGAAACTTACGTGCTCAACGGTTTTAAAATCCTTTGTTTTACCAAGAGCAATACGGCAGTTAAAATCTCCGCCCACACAATATGTAATATAATATTCGCCGTCAACAGGGTTGATTCTGGGGTCGTACCAAGAACCAATCATATGACCGGGATAGTTCAAAACAACCTCTTCATACTCTTCTCTGTCCTCTTCAGAACATACAAATTTAATAGGCTCATCATCAGGTGTAAAGTTAAATCCGTCTTTACTTCTGGAAACCCATACTTTCTGCTCTTTTGAAGGAGTTTCAAAACGGCTTGCCATAATGTACTCCCCTTCGGGTGTTTTTACAACACCCGAATTGTATACCGCACAGCAAGGCGCCGGCATATCGGCAGGAGTAAGGATAGGGTTATTTTCGTATCTTTTTATAACATCAAACTTTGTCATATCTTGGTTGTATCCTTTCATATATAGGTAAATCTAAAATTTAATTATTTAATTTCAATAAAGTTATAAGGTTTCAGGCTTGTGCCATTCCAGAGGAATACGCAAAGTCTGTCAGCGTCATCAACATACGATTTGTCAATTTCGGCAGTTAAAGGATTTGCATCGGTTGTATCTCCATAAGCAAAAGTTCTTGGTGAGCATACAACTTTATTAAGTGCACCGTTACTGTAAGACGCAATCATCAGCATAACGGGTAATGATGCTTCGTAGCAGGTAATATCGGCTTTAGCAATATATTTTGTTGCAGCATTAAGATCTGCATTATCGGTAACTACATTTGCAGCGTCAACACTGTCTTTGTAAAGAGCAACTGCTGTAGTTGATGCAGGTGCCTCGTATACAACGGGGTACATATCGATATTATCTACATACAAATCTGTACCTGTACTGTATGATACAATCTCAAAAGCAACTGCGCCTACATCTGCACCGCCCACAAGATTTGAGCCTACTTTTACGTCATTTGCATATACATTTGAAATGCCGTTTCCAAGATATTCAATTTTGAAATTGTAAAATCCGTTGGAATCTGCAACGGCAGAAGAAAGGTCAAGTGTCTGTCCGAATGCTTTATAAGCACCTTTGTCATATGTGAAATAACTAAAGTCGGTGTTATCTGTTTTAATACCTTTGAAACTGAATTCAACGTTGGTGTAATCAGTTTCAGGTTTAAATGCAAACTCAAGGTTGTATGCACCGCTTGTGGTAACAGCAGAGCCACTACCTTTACCATTTGATTTCAATGTATGTTTTAAAAGTCCTTTAACATATACATCCGGGTCGCTTTCCAAAACGAAGTTTCTGAAAAAGCTACGGAAGGCTCCGCCATATACACCATTGTTGTAGAAACCGGAGTCAACACCATTTTTTGTATAATCAACTGTGTCATACGTAGCCTCACCTGTTCTTTTTGTCAAATAGAACATTGTTGCTTCGTCCGTAGATGTTCTGTAAACAAGTCTTGACCAACTATCAAATAAAGCAACGCCGTCAACATCTTTTAATACACCTGCACCATTAAAGTTATAACCACCACTAACATTACTAATAACGCTGAAATCTTCTTCCCAGTATTTTTTGAAGTTAATGCTGTAAGTGTATGTGTTTCCGCTATATGTGGAAACGAGTGTTGCACCGTCTGTAACAGCGTCGTCATCTGTAAGTTCTCTTCCACCGTTCATAACTTTAAGTGTTGCACCCTCAATTGCTGAAAGTGCATCAAGGAAGTCAGCAACCTTAATATTTTTTACAACACCAGAAATTGTTTTATCTGAATGAGAAACAGCGTAAGAACTTGACACAAAAGTATTCTGTTCAACAAAAATTTCATATTCACGTGTTGCATAGCCTGTGCTTACAACCATTTTGTCTACATTAGACATCATGGTTTCAGCGGGTTCTTCCACTGCGTCACCATCAGCAGTATAAAGTTCAACTATAATATCATTTTCATTAGCAAAGCCGTATGATAATGTATCCAAGAAAGCCTCAGCACTTAATGTACCTGCAGCATCCTCAGGTATAACAACTGTTGATGTGGTGCCGTTGTTTGAAGCAGTATCTTTAATTTCTAATTCAGCATTAGTGGTAGTAACAGTTGCATCAAATGCACTGCCTGTGCCATAGAAACCTGAAGCATTGTCTGAAACTTTGAAGTTATCAAGACACCACTCACCTATTGTTCCTGAAATCTGTCCAAAACTAAACCATAAAAACGCTGATTCTTTCCAACTGTTATGATTTTCTTCAGCAACCTTTTTACCGTTTACATAGACTTCTATGTTGCCAGAACCATCTGCTGCAAAGGCAACTTTGTACCATTCATTATTGGCAAGGGGAACTGATGTACCGTCATTTAACACCTTCAGTGCACCATTATCATAGGTAACCAACGTTCTGGTACCTGCACCATAAGAAACAATCTTAAGAGAAAAATTCTGATTAACAGGTTTCAAATCAAAACTGAAGTTCCATGCACCGCTTGTGGTAAAGCCAGCGTTTCTAAGGGTTGTAACATTGAAACCGCTCTTATTTGATGAATCGGAACCGTTTCCACCATGTTTTGTTCCATACGCTCTGTAGCCAGTAAATCCACCGCTAGCGGTAGCAGTATCTGTAGGATTATAGTGGAGCATTTTATTTCCGTCCACTTCCTCAAGATATGTAGCATAATATTTAACGTTTAAGGCTGTTGGTGTACCGTCTTGTGTGAATACTTCATACCCATTTGCATCTTTCAACGACGTGGTCTTATTATTGAATGCCACGTAACGAGTACCATTTTGTTGAGTTGCTGTAGCATTTGTGAAATCTTCACTCCATTTTACGGTTTCGCTTACTGTAGCGGCAGAAGCAGTTAAAGTGATACTGCCGAGTGTGCCGAGTACTAACATTAAGCACAAACACATTGATAAAACTCTTTTTAACATAAATAACACTCCTTATAAAAATTTTTTATTACCATGTCAAAAACTTGCTTTAATACTTTTTCCTATTCCTCCTTTTACAGTCAATTCAAATAAGCAACATGATCCAAGAAATTATCCGGATAAGTTAAAAATGCTTTGAATGTATATTGCTTTTTATAGGCGATTTCGGGGTGATGTACCTCAAAATCTGCCGTTTCTTTTTCGCTGCTGAGTGATACATCTGTAAACTGCAAATCCAACATTTTGCCATCATCAAGTATTGCGGTTATAAGTTTTAGTTTACCGCTTCCGCAGTACTTGTCGATGTGAACACAAATCTTTGTGCCATCTTGCGCAGGATAAGCAGAAACATCTTTTGCAACAATAAATTTGTCGTTACTCAAATCAGCGTTAAGATTTTTTATATTAACAGTGCAATTTGGATTTTGCACTGACATTTTAATAATAGTAACAGGTGCGTCGCTTACATCAGGTATGGCAACATCGGCAGAAACATACTGACCATTAAGCGCCAAAGATGCAACGTTACGTGTAAAATCATAGCGGATTGTAAGTGTTTTATATTCGCCATTCGGGAGGCGGTCAGTCACACGAGAAGAACCGCAATAAATATATCCGCTACTGAAAGTATACGGCGAAATCCAACCATTCTCAGTATATACGGAAAGCACATCGCCTTCCAAAAGAATTTTGGTATACTTTGAAGATTCACACATTATATCGTAAGATACTTCTAAAACACCGTTACTGATATTAAAAGTTCTGGGGAAATATAAGGTATATCCATTGTTTGAAGTAAGAATACCTTGCTCTGACTCGGTCAAATCACCGCTGATAACGGTAAAATCACCATCCTCCCAATTATCGAATGAAATATTCTCCATTTCATCGGTTATATGTAAATCAACACCGCACAGAATGAGTTCAGAAGATTCAGCAATAATTGTTCCGTCTTTATATATAACTGCCGTGATAATATTTTCATTTTTATCTATCTGATACAAATTACCGCTTTTAAAATCAGGATAGAAAACACCATTGGCAATTATTCCTGTTTTTACATCACTCGGCATATTATGCGTTTCTATGGTAATCGGAACCTTTTCCCCTATTCGTGCAGTTTTAACCAAACTGCTCAGATGGATTGTTGGTGAAGTTCCGGCATAGTAAGGTGAATTATAACTTCCGTCACCGCCGGATAAAGAAACACCGCCAACGTCCATATAAAATGCCGGGCGAACACCTATACCGTCGTTATAGGCATATTCAGCACTAAGCCAACCTCTGTCGGTTTTTTTATCTACGGCAGACGCACACGCTGTACGTACACCTGAATCGGTTGTAAGCGGATCACGAAACCACCATAGCCAACTTTTATCGGTTGAAAGTAGAGAAGAACTATAATTGTTTTGCTCCACACAATATGCAGTGGGATTTACATAAAAACTCTTTCTTCCAAACAATTCAGACATCTTAGCCATTTCTTCTGTTGACAGCAAAAACATTTTATCCGTAGTATACTCGTAATATGCTGTTTCACTATTAGAGCCTAAAACGGCAAAATCGTTAGGTAGTAAATATGCGCTTTCTCCACCATCTGCTTCTGCTGAATCAAGCCTTGAAACAAATGTTTTAATCGTTGCGTCCTTCATAAGAAAAACTTCATCAGGTGTGAAATTGGATGCGCTTAAAAATCCGGCTTCACCGCTATAACCATTTTCACCGAGAAAAACATTCTTATCTTCAGGTATAGAACCGGTTGAATAATCCACGGTAGTTTCAGTGGAATTCAACCATTTTCTAAGCGCTGATGTTGACCATCTGTTACTGCCTTTAAGATTTCTGTCCTCAGTGCCGTTGGAGGCGGCGTCAAAGGATTTAAGAGAAATGATGTTTTCACACACCATAAATGCCCCATTATCATCTACACCAATGCACCGCCACAAAACAGGATCTCCGCCGTATTTTCCAAAATAGGCATAATCGCCCGTTTCAATAGAAACAGCACCTACACATATAGGGTAAATCACAATTAAACTAATTATGATAAGCAAGTTGAATGCAATCTTTTTCATAATTGCATCACTCAAAATCCAGAAGTTTAAACGACTGTAAATTATCTACCATAAATGTTTTAATCTCATAACCGCCGCCTGCAATATCGGCAGGGGCTTTCAATGTGGCTATATAACCGCTAGAAACTGAAGCATCTACATCTATATAATTGATGCCATAACAAGCATTATCTTTATAAATTCCCACAAAAACACCTGCTGTTGCACCAGTCGAAAGAGCATCACTTATAGATAAGTTTACGGTAAATTCCGCATTGGGAGTAACGTCTTCCAGATTAACTCCGCCCGAAATGGTTGCTGATTGAATTGCAAACGGCGGTTTTATTGTTTTAACTTCCACCAAATATTCATCAGGCAATTCCAGACCTGCTCCGCTTTTAATTTTAACGGTGTCAGCAGATTTAACCGAGAATGAATACTCAGTATCAGGTGCAAGTGCACTTTTTGGCGTTACAGTCATAGTATACGCATCAGCAAATGCTATTGTACATTCAACATTTTCACCGTATTGCGAAGTGAGTTTAACAGTATCGGATGTCAGTGTAGAACTATCCATACGTTCTGTGAAAATCACTTTGAAACTTGCATTGTTATAATCAACTGAATTTAACGCGGACTGAGTTTCTCCGTTATAAACCTCTACACTTGCCGTAGGTGTATATCCGGCAAAATATGCCTTCATATTATCAAAGTAAATGGTTCTACCCATTGTCTGATACTCTGCCTGAAGGTAATAATTGGATGCCGTTACTCCCCTGCCTTTGTCAACCAGCACACCATCAACATACAAATACGCAACACTGTTTTTAAAATCATAAACAGTTTTAATATGATGCCATTTATCAAGGCTGAATTCTCCGCTTCCTGTTGAACTTGGAGTGATTTCACTCGCCTTTAAAGTCCAAGGATAAAATTCTTTTCTTGCACCTGTGCTGTCTATAAGACGCAGAACATTTAAGGCTCTTGCGGGGAAGTCAACTCCGGAACTTGACTCGTAATAACGGTCTTCTTCAAATACAACTACGTCGGCAATCATAGTAAGGTTACCATTAGAGTCAGGCGCCGTAAGTTTATTTGCTCCGCCAATAATACTGCTGTTGTTTATACATTTATAAACAACTCCGCTGCGTCCTCCGGGCGAAGAAGTAACAAATTCAGTATTTCCGGTTCCGTTACTAACTGACAATGGCAGAATATCACTTGTTTCAAAATCGACGGAATATATTTCCTTGCCCTTGATAAAACCGCCTGCCGTAAATTGCACGGCATCACTTGCTGCAAGTTCTTCACCTGCACTGCTTAATACTTTTGCAGTAACATTATTTTCTCCATCGCAAGCAGCAAGTTGATATTCTGTTACATCGCTTGCAAGTTCTGCAACCTCAGCACCATTATTGTATATAATAATTTTTTCGTTTTCGCTGACATTACTTGTTTCTATTCCTAACTTTACTTTCTCTCCCCCGAATAATCCGGCGGTATCTGTAAGAACAGAAACGGATATCGCTGGAACATACTCTAAAGTAGAAAATGCAAAAGTGGTTTCGGCAGATTCGCCCCAAATAGATTTTACGTTACTGCTTACTGTAACTTCATAATCGGCATTCTGCTCATAATTACCATCAACGTCGATTGTAAGTGTTTTGAAATAATCCCCTACCATTTCAGGAACTAATGTAACGCCTTCGGCTGCAGCGCCATTGCAAGTAATGGATATATCACTTGCATCGGTATATTTTACAAAGGTGCCGAAATCCAAAGTGATATCGCCTTGTGTAATTTCAATTTCTGAGCCATTT
Source organism: Clostridia bacterium (assembly GCA_045589495.1). Classification (GTDB taxonomy): domain Bacteria; phylum Bacillota; class Clostridia; order UMGS1810; family UMGS1810; genus SIG455. Next base: position 81,124 of record JAZNPF010000016.1, on the reverse strand, counting down.
GCAACTGTCGATGCAAAATTAACCGGCTTATCACAAGCAAACATATTATCAATGAACACATTTCCATCAGCAGCATTTTCTTCACCATTTACCGCTATTCTGAAATGTTTTATAACACTTCTGCCACCTATAGAACCGGCAGTATCGCTTATTTTAGTGCCGTTAATATACGCATCATAAGTAGCGGAATCAAAATCAAAAGTCAGAACAACGTGATACCATGTGTCTGCCACATACGAAACAGTACTTTCCGTTGTAAACTTTCCGGTAACGGTACCATCCTTAAAAATTATCAAATCTTTTAAATCACTATGCCATCCGCTTCCTGCACCGTTATAATTCGCCCTGACATTCAGCGATGATGCAGCATCTTCAAAGCACACAGAAAAAGCAAATGCAAATGGATCTTCAAAACTGCTTCCCTTAGGAAATTCCAATTGCGGCGAAATTCCTTCCGCTTGCAAGGCTATGCCGTAATCATCCTGCACACTACTCCATGTGCCGCTGTTTCCTTTCAGATATAACGCATCAGTATATTGAAGTTCATCCGTTACAGTTGAAGAATAATCCGTAAAAACCTCAGAAGATGAAGCGGCTTCGCACACTGTGCCGGAAAGGCACAGTGTACAAAGTGTTATTATGGCAACAACTTTAGAAAATATTTTTCTATACATACTTTTCACTCCTTTTTCAGGGTTATCGTACAACTATCAACTCGCTGACACAGTTCATACCTGTTTTTTCGGAGTTGTCATTACCTACGTAGCGAACATAACGCGCTTTTGCGGCTCCTTCGTATATCAGTTCAGGATTAAGCGTTCCGCCCTTGCTTTCGCCGGAGAATATTCTTCTCCATGTTTTTCCGTCTTCTGAAATTTCCAGAGCAAAATAGTTAACACGTCTATCACCATAAGGAATACCTACATAAATCTTACTGAAGTCTACAACTTCGCCAAAATCACACATCAGCCAAGCGCCTGCCTGATATGAAACCCAATTGGTTGTTAAGTCAAAATCGTTTGCGTTGGTTGCCTTGCTTGCGCCGTTAACATCCGATGCAATGATTTCTTTCTGAGGTATAACAGTGTTGCGGTCTATAGCACTAAGTTCTATAGAATACTCTCTTGATACAACACGCTGGTCATCATAAGAGATATACTCAAGTACTTTTTCATACGGATGCCAATCCATATACGCACGCATAAAGTCATTACAACTTTCGTTTGAAATGTAAACGCGTCCATCAACAGCAATCGCAGGGTGTCCCATTTTTTTAGTTTCGCCATTGAGTTCGTACGTGTCAAGTGATGGCGTGATAACTGCTGTTCTGCCGTCTAAAGCAGCACCAAGTGCACCATTTTCGTAATGAGTAACTTCCGCACCGATTTTGGTAAACACAGTTTCAGCATCAAAGTATGGCACGCCGTCTATAATTTTAGACGAGTACGGCGTATTCCAGAACAAACTGTCGGAATAAATATAGAAATCACCGGGAACTGATACTTCACGTGCAGGATAATCAATTTTAGTAGCAACTGCATTTTCCGCAGGTGTTATTGCATAATTACCGGGAGCACCTTCAAAGTAAATGCAATTCTCTGCCTCTTTTACTTCTACATTTATATCAACATTATCGCCCTTAACATTCCAGATGCCGGGGGCAATATCGGCAATAAAGCAAGAAACTTTATCATGCCCGTTATTCCTTACAGTAACATTAAACGCAGTTTCCTGAAGTTCCGTACTGTTTTTCAAAAGCGCAGTTCTGTCCATTATAGTTACACCGACAAAACCGCTTTGAGATTCGTACGTCATAGGAAGTTCAGGTAAATTACGCTCATTATCCGTTACATACATACAGTTCAAGAAAGTGTGTTCTTTTCTTTCTGTCGGGTATGAAACTTCGGCACGCCAATTACCTGCAAGTGCGTATTCGCCATTTCCATCCCACAATGATGTAGGAATATTGCCGTCTGCATCACTTACCCAGTATTCTTTACCGGGACCGCCTATTAACTCTACCTTAGCATTCGACGGCATCAAAGTTTTATGAACCATTTTACCGTTATCACCCGGATTAAGAGTTTTACGTATGGTTACTGTTTTGGTGTCTTCGTTTAATTCTGGCTGTTCCTGTGCATGAAGCAGATATTTAGTAGGAAATTCTGCTTTTGAAGTATCTACTTTGTCATACACCAGAAGAGCCATAGGATAATCATTATTTCCAAGGTCCATATATATGAATGCACGTTCATATTCGCTTATTTTTGATGTATAAGCATTTGTCAGGTCGCCTCTGATATATGCAAATTTAGGTGTCATTTCGTTAGGACCTGTATAAGTTGACTTAGTTACAGACATTTCCTCCTGTGCCTGCTCCCAACTCAATGTTGAACCAAGATAGTTAAATCTCTGACCGCCGTCATTTGTATTTTTCAATGTGGAGTCAGGTTCGAGTTTATTATAATAAGAATCAACCACTTCATCCGGATCGTAAACAGTTACACAGTTATGGGCAACTGTACGTTTATGGTAGTTATAATCATAATTACTTCCCCATGTGGTATCATTACCCATATAGTTACCGGAATCTATAGCCAGCGCGCCTTTGTAATAAACCTGAAAGGCACCGACATCAAGGTGAGTATGGGTGTTTGCCGCTGAGTTTCTCATATTGATATAAACCATAGCAGTATCGGAATCCATTCCCATATTCCAGCCTGTTCTTGCAACAAGACCGCTCATTGGATAACCATACTTTCTGACAAGCGGCAGATTGCCATCACCGGGCATCATAGTTTCAACATTCGGGTCTACAAAAAGCAATCTGTCAAAAGATGTAGCATAAGCTCCGCCGTTTGCAAATACCTGACGGGCATACTCGCCTGTAATAAGCGGATCATCCCCCAAATAGCCCGCTGCATAAGGTATAAAAGCAGATTTATCTACATAGTAATATTTTTTACCATAAGAATATGTAGCGTCGTCGCCTTCTTTGAATAGATATCCGTTGGGAAGTCTTTGTTCAAGGAATAAATATGGGATTTTAGCAAAATCTTCGCCCCAGAAATTATCGTATCCCCAAAGTTTAACACCGCGCGCTATATACGCATCAAGCATATTTCTGAAAATGTAGTGATTGCTGTAGGCAGTTCTGCCGGATTGATTATAGAATTTTCTTGCAGTAGCAAATTGTGTCTGCCACAATCCCATATATGCAAGATACGGCTCGGGATGTTCATCATAAATAGCAACTGCTACAGCAAAAGGTCCTGTAAGATATGCCTGTTCATTGGTTCTTCCATCAATACCAGTATACTCATCCGGCATAATCGGATAGTTACACTGTCTTAACCATCTGATAAGTTTTTTACTCAGATGTTCCTTATCCTCTTCTGTCATCTGGTCATAACACCAGTCATAAACGTAAGCAGCATTCATAATAACAGGCGCTATCTGTTCGTGAATTGTAGAACCACCTACGGTACACTTGAAAGTATCCATCATTTTACGAGCACCTGCTATTGCCTCTTTTGCAACAGAGGCATCTGCTTCGCCAAGTGCATACAAAAATGCTCTAGCGGTCAGTCTTTTCTCTAAATCCTGACTTCTGTTGGATACTGAACTGTATGTAGCAGGAAGGTCAGCGTCTATCTCGCGTTTAGCATTGGCAAGCAGTTCTGTATATGCCTCTGCAAAATATGGATGTTTAATATTTTCTCTGACCTGCGGAATTGTTTCTTTCGTTAATTGAAGTCTGGGATGTGAATCCGGCGGTACTACTACAGGTTCTTCGTAAATTGAACCTATGTCTAATGGACCTGTAGGATCCGGAAGGTCATACGCACCAACGGGTGTAAAATCCAAATCAGCAGTAACGATTATTTTATCAGCAATATATCCGGGGTCACGGTGTTTAAATAACAGTTGATTTAAACCCGCCTCAAATGATTTCGTTCCCAAACTTATCCAATACCAATCGTCATACGTACGTATCAGATATCCTGTATATGACTCACCATCTACAGACATAAAAATCTGTCTGTTCCATGATTTTCTCGGATAAGCACGTATCCACACATTGTATGCACCGTCAAAAGGCACATAAATATTTGTACCAAGTTCGGGACTTTCAATAACAGTATGATTTGTTACCTCTTTCAAGGAATCGTGCAAACGTATACGTGTGCCACCGGAAGCGGTTGCGTCCTTTTCAGTAATCCATGCTTCTTTGTTAAGCACTATATCCTCTGCTTCAATAACTGCATATCCGTCAATAAGTATTCTGTCACCGCTCATAGGCATTTCCAAATTTGGATTTTCTATCTTCTGAGAGTAATTAACCGAGGTGGAAAATTCCGTAGCAAAAACAGTATTTGAAACCATCAACAGGCAAATGCATATAAGCAAAATTTTAGTGATATTATTCTTCATATTCTCCCTCCTCAATTATAAATAACAGCAAATATCAAGTAACCATTATTACACTGTAAAAATATCTTCGATGCCATACCGGGATAATCTTCTTCGGAATAAATATCATAATCGGCTAATTTAACCACATCTGTCACAGCATTATCCCTACCTAAAGTTACGCCGTATACCGGATGCACAAATACATACGGACGGAATTCTTTGTGCAGTACACCCGTGGCGGCATCTGCATACTCAACTTCGTAAAAAGTTGAACCGCTTCTTGAAACATTACCTTTTATCATTCTTAATCCGTCACGATATCCTTTTGTGCTGTCATTAACAAGCGGAGCAGTAGAAATCTCATCTTCGGAACAGTCATAAAGCAATTGCAACATTATAATTTCATTCGCTGAGTTTGATGTAAAACGTATAACATCACCCTTGTCAACTTTTCTTCCTGACATAGAACCGAAATTTGCCAAGCCGTCATCAGTGATATATTTTTTTTCAGCGTCTCCACTCAGCACAGTAATTGTACTTACTATATTTCTGTTATCGTCTAAAATCACAGACACGTCTTTAACGACGGATGCACTAATATTATCTGAAATTTCAGCAACAACGTTTTTCTCCCACACAAGCACCTCTGCACAAGGATTGCCCTTTTGCGTTCCGTATGCTTCCCATTTCTCGTTTACTGTTCCAGTGCTGGAATCTGTTGAAGGAATAATAATCCTATTATTTTTCAGGTTGCGTTCATATTCAATTGTATATCCAGCATCACTGTCACGCTCTTCTTCTGAGGGAACAACAAAAATAGTCGTTCCTTCACTGATAAGCAACAATCCGCAGAAAGTCAAATTTGATTCAGTATAATCAATCTGGATGTTATCTCTTACGGCATTTTCAAATACCATATATTTGTACAAGCCGTCTTCATTATCTTCATCCGTTTTACCGTTGCATATATCTACCCAATCAATTTTTCCGCTTCGTTCATTTACAGTAAACAAAATAATCTGGCGAACAACCTTTTCGTTACCTGAATACAGTAAATCAACAAAATCATCGGCAGAAATAGGTGTTCTGGTATATCCCATACGTAAATTATCTTCTAATGTATAAACTTCCATCTCACCATTGGCGGTAAAAACTTTAATTGAGTGTGTCGGATCCATTCCCTTATTTATTCCGTGGGCAACCAGATATGCAGTGTTATAACTTTCAAACTCACTTGTCAGTATTTCTGCAATTTCCAAATCCTTGTTGAAATATGCCACTATTTTCTTTCCGATAACAACATTATACTCATCAGGATATGTACTCATAAGATTTTTCAAGCCGTTTGATATTGGATATTCCATATTGGTCACGGTAAGAGAGTCAATCATCCCATTCGAATCAAATGACATACCGGCAATAGTTGTAGAGATTTTATCCATAAGAACTGTTATGGTATTTATTCTGCCATAAACATCTTTTTCAACACATAATGTGTCACCAACTGAAATATCTGTAAACTTGATAGGTTCACCTAATGCGTTTACGATAGCAACATTATTTTCAATATCATCAAAATCCAGTACCTTTTCAGTTTTATGTTTGGTATAGATTTTATCATCCACCACTTTATTGGCAATGTGAGTTTCATAAGCTTCAATATTTATAACATCATATACACCGTCGCCATCATCATCTATACAACTTACTGAACCATCTTTAACTTCAAATGTATTATACAAAAAATCATCTGTATAATTAGATAAAGCAGAATTATTATAAAGGATTGAAACTTTTTCAGGATCAAAACCTATTTTTTTCTCTTTACCATTATCATCAAAATAGAAAAGTTTGCCGTTGGTAAGTTTTCCAACCTGTTCACTTGTAATATGCACAATTTTTTTAGGGTTAATTACATAATGCATTATGTAATTATAACCATTTTCGGATTTATAATAAATTTGTGCCCATTCACCCAAGTGATTACGCAAATCCATAGTGTTTGTGGTTAAACAATATTTTTCTCCGTTTATATTGATAACATTATAAATTTCCTGAGAGGCATTATCTGTACTTCCGATATAATTGATTTTTACTGCTCCCTCATCATAATTTACATGCATATGATAACTTAGAAAACTACCTGCTTCTTCTAAATTAACGCTGCCGTTCCCCGAATTGATTGTATAGGCTATATTTGCAACAGAAGCATTTTTTAATACCCACGACAAACTGTCATACGTAATGAAATCTTCTAAATTAGCAGAGATGCCTTTCGTGAGTTTAAGTTCTGTTGCCACACTCAAGTACCCTCCCGGATAACCGCCGAAGGCATCTGCTTTTACAGAATATCCCATAAATGCAACTATAACTTTAAGAGCCTGCATATAAGTAACATTAGCATCAGGAGAGAAACAGCCGTCACCAACACCGTTCATCACCTTGAGCCTTGTAACAGTATTTACATGACTTGCCTGTTCAGCAGTAATATCTGTATAAAACTCAGTTGCATTTTTATCTTTTGGGGGTATTCCGCCATAAACTATATTTACAATAACCTTTGCAAGTGCTTCTCTTGTAACAGCATCAGAACCTGAAACAGTTTTGTCAATCACACCAAGATTTTTAAACATGGTTAATTCACTGTTTTCCGTCACAGTTGTCACTGTTTCCTCAGCCATCACTCCTGTATTAAGGGCAACAAATTGTAAAGAAAGCACGCATATCAATATTAAGCAAATAATTCTTTTCTTCATATCAATTCTCCTCATGGTGATTAATTGCACCGTAGATCATCTTTGCTGCCTCTGCTCTGGTAAGATTGTCATTTGGTGCAAACATATTTTCACCTTTGCCCGAAATAATTCCGCTATTCTTCATAAAATATACTGCCTGACGGGCATATTCCGAGATTGAAGTATCATCAGCAAATTTTGTTTCATCTGATGAATTTATCATCTCTTCTTTTCCATAAGTTAAAGCACCATATATGATTTTGGCTGCCTGCTCTCTGGTAATCAATCCATCAGGAGCAAAGAGACCATCGCCAGTTCCGTTTACAATTCCAAGGCTATTTGCAATTGTTATAAATTCCTTTGCCCAGTGGCCGTCAACATCAGAAAATTCAGATGTACCATCAGCTTTTAATTCAAAAGCATTTACTATCATTTTTGTAAGTTCTGCTCTTGTAAGCATATCAGCAGGTGCATACATACCATTGCCTTTTCCGGATATTATACCGCGTTTGTACAATTCCTCTATAGCATCTTTAGCCCATGAATATTGACTTATATCATTAAACACTGACGAGGAAGGTGTAACCGCCGCAGGATTTGTAATAAATCCTGCTCCGGAATAAGAGTTGCCGGAACTTCCAGAACCGGAACTGCCGGAAGAAGAACTTCCGCCACCTAAATCTGCATTTTCATTTTGTGCTAAAACAAATACTTCTTTTAATTCAGAAAGAGTAGATGCATTAGCATTAACGAGTGAACGGCTTATAGATGATGTAAGTTTAGATGTATCAAAACCTGCATCTTTATAATCTGATTCATATTTTGTAAAATAGTTGCTGACATGACCATAGCCGTTTTCTTTATAATCGGTAATTATCCGAACAAGAACATTTTCTTCAAAGGCATCTAATAAGTCCTGAGCAACACCATACTCACCATTAAGGAGAATACTATTCATGGCACTGATACCATCTGCATTTATGAAATTGCAGTAGTCAATATACTTTTTATCATCTTTGATATCAAGTATTTCAGCCATATACTTAAAATATCCGTTTTCTCCTACAACAGCTTCTCTGTTTCCGCAATTGAAGGCAGATAAAAGCATTGATTCAAGGAGAACCTTTTCCATAATGGCATTGTCTACAGGGATAGTATCACCAGTAAAATTATCTCTTGCAACAACAAGTTGCTTAGCAATATCTGCTGGATTTCCTTTTGTGTAAAGTTCATGTCTGGACAAACCGAATTTAAGTATTATTTCATCGATTTTCAGTTTTACATCATCATAAGAATGTTCATTCACATATCTTATTAAATTTTTCTTGAATTCCGAAGAATAAAAATTTAATGATTGATTTTCTTCTCGTCCGTCAGGGGTATTTACGATAAAAACATATTCCCCGCCACCGGTCACAGGATCAGGAAGCATTTTGATATCAAAACCAAAGTCACCTGCCGGTTTATATCCGCCTATAACAGTATGAACTGCTTCTGAAGTGGCAACATAATTTCCACTTGTAACATTTGCTGATGACTTACCAGGATTCAAAACGGTAATCAAAACATTTCCGCTGGTTTCAATATTTCCGGATACAGTCACAATATCATTTTCTAGATCTGTAACCCTGATGCTTGTTGCATAGGAAGTTAAGCAAAGGGATAACACAGATATCGAAATAATCAAACTAAATACCCTTTTCATAGTTCGAACAACTCCATTCTTCGTTTTCACAGATGTAAATAATTTTTACTTGTTGAATCTATCCAAAGCGGTCTGAATAATTTCTGTAGCTCTTTCAATTCCCATTTCTTTAAGTTTTGCAGGTAAATTTTCAAGATCAGAAACAGGAACACGGCCATAAATTACACCCATTGAAACTTCACGCGCATGCGAATCTATCTCAGTCATAATTTCTGAATATTCTTTCTGTTCTTCAGGTGTCATCGCTAAATTCGGCAGCATCTGTGACTTATCATATTTCCAGGTTTCAAGAGCATGAAGCTGCTGAGGTCTCTGGATTGTCTGAATATAATAATTATCATCTGTATACATCGCGCCTGAATATGTGCTTCTTGTATACAATGCCTGAGCCTCAGCTACAGAATGACCATCAGGATTATTGAGAATCATATCTGTGTATTTAGGCACACCATCTTCCATTGTGTAAGTCTTGCCCTCTTCGCCGTACAGATAATACATATGTCCTTCATCAGAATATGCGTAGTCAAGATAACGCATTGCAAGTTCTTTATTAACACTTGTAGAACTTATTGCAGCAACGTCACCGTATCCGCCATTATTTATAACGTCAACACGAATAGGTTTGTCACCTTTATTAAGAACAGGAATAGGTGCAGCAACCAAATCAAATGTAGGATCTTTTTCCATAGCAGTTAATTTTGCACCAAGACCGCTTGAAATATAACCTGCAGTAGCACCTGTTTTACCTGTAAGTAAAAGTGCATCAAGAGAAGCTTGGTCTGCAGTAGCAAGGTTTTTGTCGATAAGACCTTTATCAAACCAATCTTTCATTTTAAGAATAAAGTCACGGTAATTTGTGGTCATAGGTCCGTAAACGGCCTTAGTGCCGTTTTCTTCTGTTTTAAATTTTAAAGATGCACCGTAAGCATTTTCAAAACTGGTCTGATCATAGAAGTTTTTGTTGTCCCACGCAAAAGGTGCTTCTGCGCCTTTCTTCTCTTTAAACACAGTAAGAACGTGTTCCCACTCATCAATTGTTTCGGGAACTTCAAGGTTGAGTTCTTTAAGCCAGTCAGCTCTTAAGTAAGGACCTTTTGTGGGCAACTGGTGACCCGAATTGCCAAAGCAATAGTATTTGCCTTTAGGTGATTTTGCTATCTTGGCTATAAACTCGTTATTTTGGAGAAACTTATAGTAATTAGGTGCGTAATCTTCCAGATATGGTGTTAAATCCATAATAAAACCGCTGTCTACAACTCCGTCAGCACCGCCGCCGGTATAATTTCTCCAGTTATAGTGAATAATATCAGGAAGGTCATCTGATGAGAACAACAGGTTAAACTGTTCGTCCCACTGAGCAACAGAAGGATTTATGTATTCTACATCAATACCAGTTTTTTCCCTGAGAATTTTAGTGAACGGCAACTCATTCTGACTTGTAGCAACTGCTGCTATAGTAGCATTGAGATGCTGCATTATGGTAAGTTTTTCACCATTAGTTTCCATAGGATATGTAATTTCACCTTTTCCATAAATGCCTGTAATATCAGCACCTACTTCTTCATTTTTATTGCCGCATCCCGAGAACATACATGCACTCATAGATACTGCGAGCAATCCTGCCAATACTTTTTTCAACATCTTTTCTTCACTCCTTATTTAATGTTTTAGTGTGGTTTTGTATTTTTGAATAAATAAAAACGAAAATTTAAAATAATTTTATTTATTTCGCCAATACCACCTATTACATTATTAGCATATCACATACAATTCACATTATCTTCTCACATTTTATCCAAAAACTATCACATTTTAAGGTGTTTTTTATCAAATATTGAATATTTTTTTCTTTCTTGTATAATGAAATCATAGTATAACTTCAAAGAAATCTGCCTCAATATTACATTTTTACGTATTTATTTGATTTCTTCATTTTGTTGTTTGTAAGCAAAATAAAAATTTGAAAGAAAGGAAATGAGTGTATTATCCGAAAATATGAGATAATATATTTCTGGGATAAAATATGGAAAAACTCAAAAGGCAAATCGAAACTTTACCCTATGATGATAATAAAAGGGAAGATATTTTTGCATGCGAAAGATTTCTTTCTGAAAATTACAAGGTTCACTCTCACAATTTTTTTGAAATCGAATTTTTGATTGAAGGCTCGGGACTGCAAATTATAAATGAAAAAGAATATCCTTGGGTTCCTGGAACAATTTGCTTTTTTTCTCCCACAGATTTTCATGAAATTATAGTAAAATCCCCATTGCGGTATTACAATATCAGTTTTGATTTTGAATTTGTTTCCAAAGAAACTATAGCGCAAATGATGGATATTGGTGAGAATACTTTCTACTCCACCGATATTGAAATGGAGCATTTTGAGAAAATTGCTTCTATGCTTTCCGATGCAACAAAATTTCCATTGATATTTAATACAGAATATATGGTTTCTCTTCTAAACTCTTTTCTTATACGACTAAAGCAAATGTCAAACCATGTTTCTGACTTAAACATTCAGCTTCCGACTATTAAGCAGGCAGTTCTTTTTATGCATGCTAATTTCAACAACAAAATCACGTTGGCTGATATTGCAAAATCAGTTCATCTTTCTCCGGCATATTTCAGCGAGTTGTTCAGGGAAAAGAACGGTATAACAGTATCTCAATATCTTTTGGAACTTAGAATTGATTATGCAAAAAAACTTCTTGATTCTACAAATGATTCTATTACTGATATCTGTTTTGCGTGCGGGTTTACTTCACTGTCAAACTTTATGAAAAATTTTAAAAAAATAACTAATACATCACCGCTAAAATACAGAAAACGAGGTAAAGAACAATGACACAATTATTAAACTCTTATTGGAAATTAACTTTTTTTGAACAAGTTTCAAAAGAATCTGTTCCGCTACATACATTAGATGATTATCCTACAATTGATTGCTCTGTTCCCGGCAATGTGGAACTGGATTTATCCCGCACAGGATATCTTCCAAAAGATTTGTATATGGGAGAAAACTTATCCATTGCAGAAAAATATGAAACATACGAATGGTGGTACAGAACTGAATTTGAAGCAACTATTCCTGAAAACAACGACAGACTTATACTCCGTTTTGACGGAGTAGATTGTTTTGCAGAATACTATATAAACAATACTTTAATCGGAGAATCTGATAATGCTTTTATTCCTTTTGAATTTGATATTACAGATTTTATAAAGAACGGCAAAAATACACTTGCCGTGCGGATTCGTTCTTCTGTTTTAGAAGAAAATGATATCCCCGTCACATTGTTCTCAATAAATGCCAACTGGCAGAAATACTCTCACTCAAGCAGTGTCAGAAAACCTGCACATTCTTATGGGTGGGATATTATGCCCCGTGCTGTAAGTGCAGGAATATGGCGTCCTGTTTCCCTGATTCAGCGTCCTGCATGCCATTTTAATCAGTTATATCTTTACACAGATTCCGTAAGTGAAAACAAAGCAAAACTTCGCTTAGTATACGACCTTGCACTTCCGTATGATATTTATCATAAAAAAATGAAAATCAAAATACATGGCAAATGTAAAGACAGTACTTATGAAAAAACTTTTGATGTGGCATTTAAAAGCGGTAACGAGCGCATAGAATTAGAAAATCCTATGCTTTGGTGGCCCTACGGATATGGAGATGCAAACTTATACGATGTTACAGTTACTTTCTCTGCAGACGACGAAGTTATTACCGAAAATACTTTCAAAAGCGGAATAAGAACTGTTGAATTAGAGAGAACTGATACTACTGACGGAAAATCGGGATATTTCAGATTCAAAATAAACCATACAGAAATTATGGCAAAAGGCTCCAACTGGGTTCCGATGGATGCGTTCCACAGTCGTGATGCCGAAAGATATCATAAAGCATTTGAGTTAGTAAAAGACATCGGATGCAATATCCTCCGTTGCTGGGGCGGAAACGTGTATGAAGATGATGCTTTCTTTGATTTTTGCGACGAATCAGGTATTATGGTATGGCAGGATTTTGCTATGGCGTGCTATACATATCCACGTACAGATGAATTCTGTATGAGCATGAAAAAAGAAGCCACAGCAATTGTACGAAAATTAAGGCAACATCCATCGCTCGTCCTGTGGTCCGGTGATAACGAGTGTGATATGGCACTGTCTGAAGGACTCAATCAGAATAGTTTCAATCCAAACACCGTAAATAAACTGACACGTTCAATTATTCCTGATGTAATCATAGATAACGATTGCGGACGACCATATCTTCCAAGTTCGCCGTTTGTGTCTGATGATGTATATAAGGCAAAAGACTATCGTCTGTTGCCCGAAGACCATCTTTGGGGACCAAGAGATTACTTCAAAAGTGATTTTTACAAACACTCACATGCACACTTTGTAAGTGAAACCGGATATCATGGTTGCCCTTCGGTAGATTCAATTAAAAAATTCATTTCACCTGATGCATTGTGGCCATACACTGACAACAGTGAATGGATATTCCACTCTTCTGACCAAAGGGGTAATCCGACAAAAATCAATCGTGTAGAACTTATGGCTAACCAGATCAATCAATTATTCGGATATATTCCCGATAATTTAGAGGAATTCTCTTTACTTTCACAATTTTCACAAGCAGAAGCAAAAAAATATTTTATTGAAAGGATACGTATAGACAGACCGCATAAAAGCGGCGTTATATGGTGGAATTTGCTTGACGGTTGGCCGCAATTTTCTGATGCAGTAGTTGACTATTACTATGACAAAAAAATTGCATATCACTATATAAAAGTAAGTCAACAACCATTCTGCATATTCTGTGACGAAATCAAAGATGAAAAGCAACGAATAATCGCATCCAATGATACACTCCAAAAAGTTTCCGGAAGTTTTGTCGTAAAAGATGGAGAAACTGGTGAAATCATTTCAGAAGGTAATTTTGACATCGGAGAAAATCAAAACGCTCATCTGGCAGAATTCAAGTGTCCGTATTCTACAAAACGTTTGCTTATTATTGAATGGAAAGCAAACGGAAAAACTGGCTTCAACCACTATATTAATGGTATGTTACCATTGGATTCTGAAAGATACAAAAAGTGGTATGAGATAATTAAGGAAAAATATTGCATCTAAATAAGGAGAGATAATCGTGAAAATTTTAAAAACCTATACATCAGAAAAAAAGAAAGCAGATCTTCGATATAGCGGTGATAATAACCTTTTAATCAAAGAAATCAAAAAGAATTACGATTTAACGGAGTTTATACTTCCTAAGGATTATACTGAAAAAGAATATGCGGACCTTATCCGTCAGTACGATGTCCTTCTCACAATGTGGGATAGCGCCCATGTACCAAATGAATTGGCACAAAATCCGGGAAATCTCAAATATATATGCAATATAACAGGTGAAATGACAAAATGGATTGATAGAGAAATAATCGAAAGTCCGCATATCACGGTAACAAACTGGGGTGATGCGCCCGCGTTCGGTGTTGCAGAAGGTGCATTTGCTCTGCTGTATGCAGTTATGAAAGATATACCCCTATCTATTGATCATGCGCGTAATAACGGAACAGGCGCACACCCTGATGTTCGTTTAGGGTCGCTTCACTACACAAGAGTGTGTATTTATGGTATGGGGGCTATCGGACGTAAATTTGTAGAATTTATACGTCCGTTCCGTTCCGAAATATATGCATACGATCCATACGTTGACGATATGCCCGAAGGTGTCACAAAAGTAAATTCACTTCAAGAACTATTCTCAAAAGCACAAATCATGGTAATTCATGCCGCTTTGTGCAAAGAAACGGAAGGTTCTGTAACAAAAGAGTTGCTCTCTCTCCTGCCTGATGGCGGTGTCATAATAAACACAGCCAGAGGAAAAATTATCGACCAGGATGCCCTTTTGGCAGAACTTGAATCAGGCAGATTACGTGCCGGACTTGATGTAATGTATCCCACTGATTGGCCCGAGGAGGATGCGCCTATACGTCAACTTAAAAATGTAATATTAACAGGACATTTTGTAAGCGGAAACAACTGGGGAATCAACCCCGATGAACTGGATTTTGCCTCTCTCAATTGTCTTGAAAACCTCAAACGGTTCAGTGAAGGTAAGCCTTTAAAATTTGTTATGGATTATGACCGCTATAACAGAACAACTTGATTCTTCAATCTAAACACATGATGATTTAAAGGAGGAATTTAAATTGAAAATATTAAAAGCATACAAAGACGAAAGTTTAAGACCGCCATTACCATACACGGGAGATTGCCCATTATTAAGAGAACTTCACAAATTATATGATGTAACAGAACTCACACTCCCTTTGGATTATACCGAAGAAGAATATGCCAATATTATCCGTGATTACGATGTTCTGCTTACAATGTGGTATTCCCCTCATATTCCTAATGAACTGGCGCAAAACCCAGGAAAACTCAAATACATATGTAATATTTCAGGTTCAGTGAAAGGTTACATTGATAAAGAAATTATCGAAAGCCCCTATTTAACTGTAACAAACTGGGGAGATGCCTCATCGTACAGTGTTGCAGAAGGTGCAGTATCTCTGCTTATGACAATGCTCAAGGATATACCGTTGTTTATATCGCATGCAAGGGACAACAAACCTCGTCCCGATTATGATACCAGACGTGTCGGAACACTTTATAAAACCAAAGTCGGCATATATGGTATGGGTTTTATCGGAAGAAAATTTGTAGAGTATATCCGTGCTTTTATGCCCGACATTTATGCGTTTGATCCGTATGTTGATGATATGCCCGATGGTGTTACAAAAGTAAATTCGTTGGAAGAACTGTTTTCTATATCACAGGTTGTCGCAATACATGCAGGGTTAAATGACCAGACCAAAGGTACAGTAACAAAGGAATTACTTGCTATGCTCCCCGACGGTGCAGTGCTGATAAATACTGCCCGCGGTGCTATAATTGATGAGAAGGCACTTATTGCTGAGGTGATGTCCGGCAGAATACGTGCAGGACTTGACGTTATGATCCGTCATTTAGATGAAAATGACCCTGAACCTGATACAGAAGATATGCCGGCTTTGAATGATCCCGTTCGTATGGTTGACAACGCTGTATTTACAGGTCATACAATTTCTAATTCTGAATGGAGCAACGACCCTGAGAAATTAGACTTTCCCGCTTTGAACTGTCTTGAAAATCTTGCCAGATTCCAAAAAGGTGAACCTCTAAAATTTGTTATTGACATTGACAGATATAAAAAAATAACATAATCAATATAAAGTAAAATGCTCCGACAAGTAATAACTTGTCGGAGCATTTTACTATATTGATATATTTCTTAATATTATCCTTTTAATGAACCAACCATAACACCTTTCTCGAAGAAACGCTGTAAGAATGGATATAAGCACAAAATAGGCACAGTAGAAATAACAATAGCAGCATATTTAATGGTAGTAGTTAATGACTCCACATCACCCATATCAACTGTGCTTGACACTGATGAAGTATCACTCAAAATAAGAATCTCACGAAGTACCAACTGCAACGGGAACAATTCTCTCTTTTTCATAAAAATCGACGCGTAGAACCAGGAATTCCATGTTCCCACCGCAAAATACAGGAGTAATACTGCGATTGTCGGCATTATAACAGGAACACATATACGGAATAAAATAGTAAAATGCCCTGCTCCGTCAATTCTCGCTGCTTCTTCCAGGCCGTCAGGTATTGCCTGAAATCCTGTTCTCATAATAATTAAATTATAAGTGCTCATTGCTGCTGGAATTATCATTGCCCATAACGTATTATCCATATTCATTGATTTAACTACCAAATAAAGCGGTACAATACCACCCGAAAAATACATTGTAACCGTAATCATAATCATTATATGATTTCTCCACAATACATTCTTTCTCGAAAGTGCATATCCTCCGCATAACGTAAGAAACATATTAAGAATCATTCCTACAACGAGCACTATAAATGTATTTTTAAAGCCCGATAAAATCATAGAATTTTCAAAAACCTTACTGTACGCAAATGTAGAAAATCCTGCAGGGCGCAAAAGCAATCCCCTATGTGCCATCAACTGTGTAGCATTACTGAAAGATGCCATAATCACATGATAAATCGGATATAGAGATACAATGATAACCAAAATCATAAATATGATATTGGTAAATATAAAAATTTTTTCACCAGTTGTTGTTTTTTTATTCAACATTATACACTCCTTTTTGCTATCGTATTATGCATCTTACCACAAACTTGTTTCGGTTGTTTTTGCGCATATTTTATTAACAACCATAAGTAATATAAAATTCACAACAGAATTAAATAATCCAACAGCCACCGAGAAACTCCATTCTCTGTTTAAAAGACCGCGTTTATAAACAAATGTAGAAATAACCTCTGCTTTTTCGGCAGTTAAATCATTGTAAAGCAACAATACCTTTTCAAAAGATACATTAAGTATATGTCCAACTCTCATAATAAGCATTATAACAATTGTAGGTAATATTCCAGGAAGCGTAACGTGTAATGCCTGCTTCCATTTATTTGCGCCGTCTACTACAGCCGCTTCGTAAAGACAGGGATCAATACCGGAAAGTGCTGCAAGATAGATAATCATATTCCATCCTGATTCCTGCCAAATATCTGATACTATATATACTGGCAAAAATAATTCCGGATCAAGCAACATATTAACAGGTTCTGTCCCAATCATCTTTGATAAAAATACACTTACAAAGCCCGTATCAGATGTAAAATCTTTTATCATACCGCAAATTACAACCATAGATATAAAATGTGGCATATATGAAATTGTTTGTGTTACACGTTTGAATTTTTCATTTGTCAGTTCATTAACCAGTAAAGCCAAAATAATCGGTGCAGGGAAACAAAACACCAGACTGGCAATACTTATACGTAAAGTGTTTGATAACACTCTGCCAAAATATATTGAATTAAATAATGAACGGAATTGATCAAATCCAACCCATTCGCTATGTAAAATATTCTCGAAAAAGTTATACTTTACATTAAACTGGAAGTTTTGAAACGACATCAATATACCCGTCATTGGCACATAACAAAATATTATGTACCACGCAATCACAGGCAGCGCAATCAAATAAATTGGCCAGTTTAATTTAAAATCTTTTTTAATTGTGTCCCTAGTATAAATAGACGGAGTTCTTTTGACTTTTACATTTGTTTTCATTTACTACATTCCTTTCCGTATGATTATCCAAAAAAGCGTTTCTCAAGTTCTGCACATATCCAATGATATACAGGCAAATGCAATTCTTGTATTTTATATGTTTCAGTTTCAGGAACGTGAATTACAACATCTCCAAATTCATCAAGTTTACACGGATTTTCACCTGTAAAACCGATAATTTTCATTCCCTTAATTTTTGCAACCATACAAGCTTTTATTATGTTTTTAGAATTACCAGAAGTAGACATAGCAATCAAAACATCATTATCAATGCCATATCCCCATACGAGTTGGGCATATACAAGTTCAGGATCTACATCATTAGCAAATGCAGATATAATTCCGCTTTGCGATGGCAGGGAAATCGTAGGAAGTGCACCTTGCAACTTTGATGCAATATTCTCTCCGTCATCACCAAACACATTAAAAAACTCTTTTTTTATTGCATCTGATAAAGGCCGTTTTTGCATAAACCCTTTCATCAATTCGCCCGTTATATGCTCGCAATCCGAACAACTTCCGCCGTTACCGCAAATCAAAAGTTTTCCGCCTTGCGAAAATGAGTTGTATAAAATATCAGTTGCATCAGAAATCTGTTTTTTGCACGAACTTAAAGTCGGATATCTCGTTATTAAATCTTCCAACATTTTATCACCTCACAGTAAACTAACAATTTTGTTATATGCAGTTAAATATTTGTAAAGATTTTTGCATCTTCAAAAAATTGTTCTACATTTCCATCCTTTACAAATTCTATAAGAAGCGAATGGGAGTTTGTATATTTTTCAAGATGTTCAATATATACTCCTATACGGTCTTTAATTGCCGCAAGTGTATCTCTTCCGGGCAAGTGTGCATTAACAATATCTTTGCCGAATTTTTTAATAATTTCACACTCTGTTTCTAAAGAACGGTCGTACAAAGGCTGCCAATAGGTTTTAAGACCGGGCACATTTGCAAGAGTTTCTTCAGCACCTTCAGGCGTATTGGTAAGAGTATTCGGATGAAACTCTGTAGCAATAGTAATACCATGCTTGTCGGCTTTTTCTACAGCATATTTAAGATTATCATAAATTGGTTTTCTCTCTTCTTCTGTTGTTTCATCAAAATTCTTAATTCCCGCCCAAACACGAATGATTTTTGTTCCCAACGCAATAGCAGAATTAAGAGTTCCTTCAAATGTAGAATCTTTCGAATGATCATAGTAATATGCGTGGTAGTTATAATATGAACCATAAGACGAAACCTCAATACCGGCTTCTCGGGTCAATTTACCTACACGCTTTGCAATTTCAATATCACCGTGAGGAACCTGAACATCTCCTCCCCACTCAATAGAAGCAAGTCCGGCATTTTTTACTAATTCAATAACTTCCTCCGGAGATTTTTGACGAAATGTAATCGAAACTAAACCTTTTTTCATTTTGATATCCCCTTTTTATTATATGTTTTACTATCGCCATTCTTAATGAATGGATATTTCACAAGACTTATGATATACCATTTATAGCAACAGCAATGCCGGCATAATCCCCTATTTCTTCGCCTAACATCGCCGGAACAATTTTACATACATCCAAATTAAACGGTAAGCACTCTTTTTTTAAAACTGACTCCATTTTTTCACGAAGCATACTTTCACATCTTGCAAATATACTTCCAATTACAATCATTTCAGGATTCAGAATATCAATTAAAACAGAAAGTCCTTTTCCAAGTTTTTCTCCGCATAAGTCATAGATGTGCTTTGCATCTTCATATCCATTTGCTGCATATTCGGCAATGCTTTTGGCAGTTATATCGTCAAGCATATCTGCATTTTTACAAAAAGACACCTTCTTACCCATCTGAAACTGAGACAAAGCGTAAGTTTTTCCCATTTGAGCAATCCCGCTGCCACTGCAAAATCCTTCAAAAGAACCTATTTTACCATAACCTACGGGGCCAAAATTTTCAAGACGCACGTGTCCGACTTCTCCTGCGTTTCCATTTGTTCCGTTATACAAATTACCATTTAAAATAATTCCTGCTCCAAGACCTGTGCCAAATGTCAAAAAAATCATATTCTTTGTGCCTTTACCGGCTCCTATTTTCCATTCAGCAAGTGCACAAGCATTAGCATCATTTTGCAAAAATGCAGGAATTGCAAATTTATCTTCAAGAATTTTCACAATATGTATATTATCCCAGCCTATAAGGTTTGGAGGAGACATAATTATTCCGTTATCCGAATCTAAAGGTCCACCGCAACTGATACCTATTGCATCCGCTGCACCGTATTTCTCTACTGAAGAAATAATATTATTCAGAGTTTCATCAACATTTGTTGTGGGGAATTTCACTTTATCAAGTATCCTGCCGTTATTATCACTTTTAACGACAGCACATTTTGTTCCTCCTATATCTACACCTATAAAAATAGTATTCACCACCTTGTGCAATTCTAACATTATTATACCATTACAACTGCATTATTTCTTATCAAATTATATCAATAAATTATCATATTTTTGGATTATTGATTAAAATCAGCCATAAATGCGTAATAAAATGTTACATATATAACAAAAAAGACAAGGTTGAAGCTTGTCTTTTGAGAAGTATGTTGCTTCTGCTCTGAATATACATACACAAAAGCACTATTAACCGCTTTATACAATCCTGACATTATTACATTTTTGTGTAATTACTTTAATTTCGACTTATCTTCTGTCGCCGGATTATCCATCAGTTTTCCAGTTTCATCGAATCTTGAGCCATGGCATGGACAATCCCATGAATGTTCCTGTTTATTATATTTTAATGCGCATCCCATGTGAGGACATCTTGGTGTGGTTGGTGTAATCAGACCTTTTACAGATTCAAACATATTTACTGCAAGTTGTGGATGAAATACGGTTCTGGATGGAGAATAAACATCTTCATATTCATTCCTTCTTCCGCATACCATATCTGTTAAAATCATTGCTGAAACCATTGATGATGTCATTCCCCATTTGTTGAATCCTGTTGCCACATATAAATCAGGAGTGGATTTTGAGTAATTACCAATATACGGAATAGAATCAAGCGTCATACAATCCTGAGTCGCCCATCGACCAACCTCTTTTGCATTCGGATAATATTTTTCTGCAAACCGCTGAAGTTCTTTCCAATTTCCGCCTTGGTTACCTGTGCGGTGGCTTCCACCACCAAGCAACAACAAATCACCATAACTTCTGAAAGACAAACCATTTTTTCCCTCATTAACATACATATCTTTAATATTTTGTGCATTTTCCAACGCAAGTACGTATGACCTGTGCTGATACATTTTAAGAAAATACCAGCCGTGTTTGTTAATAAATGGGAAATGTGTTGCCACAATAATTTTTTTTGCCTTAATTTTTCCTCTTTCTGTGATTGCTGTGTTGGATTTTAATTTGAGAACTTTAGTATTTTCATATATTTTCAATTCCCTTGATATTGCATACGCAAATTTTAACGGTTGAAATTTTGCCTGATTTTGCATCTTAACAGCACCTGCAATACTAAAAGGTAATTCTGTATTTTCACAAAATTCAGCTTTACATCCAATCAAATCTAACGCCTTAATTTCTTCTTCTATTAGTTTTCTGTCATTTAATGAATATACAAAAGAATCGCAGATTTTAAAATCATTGTTTTCTTTATATGCAATTTTTTTCAGCATATCAAAGGCACTCTTTTGACTTGTGTAATAAAGATGTGCTTTCTCAACCCCATACTTTTTGATTATATCATTATATATAAGACCGTGCTGGACCGTAATCTTAGCGGTAGTTGCGTTTGTTATACCTTCACATATTCTATCTGCGTCAACCAAAATACAATCCACGCCTGCATTTTTTAACATATATGCACATAATATTCCGCATAACCCTCCGCCAATAATCAAAACATCAGTTTTTACATCACCCTGAAGCGTACTAAATTCCGTTTTTTCAATGTTATTCCATATAGATTTCATAGGTTCACCTCGTTTATAGTATCTCAAATGTGAACAGAAGAATACTTCATTCATTTTAATTTTGCATAAAATTTAAAAGCACTTACAGATAAACTGTAAGCGCTTTTGGGTTTTTATAAATTATAGTATTTATCAAATTCTGCAGGATGCGGAATTGCAGAAAGTGCTCTGCATTCCTCTCTTTTTGCACTTATGAAACTTTCAAGCAACGATTCAGGGAATACGCCGCCTGCGGTTAAGTAATCGTGGTCTTTCTCAAGTGCATCAAGTGCTTCTTCAAGTGAAGTGGGAAGATGTTTCAATTTTGCTTTTTCTTCATCACTCAAATGATAAAGGTTCATATCATACGGACCCCAACCATTCTCGTGCGGATCAATTTTATTCTTGATACCATCAAGACCAGCCATAAGAATTGCAGCATAGCAGAAATACGGATTACATGTTGCATCAGGATTTCTGAGTTCAAAACGTCTTAATGCCGGTTCTTTTGCATACGCAGGTATACGGATAACTGCACTGCGGTTTGACGTTGCATATCCTACTGTAACTGGTGCTTCAAACCCGGGAACCAAACGTTTAAATGAGTTTGTACTTGGATTGGTAAGTGCACAAAGTGATGCAATGTGTTTTAACAAACCACCGATAAAGTAATGTGCTTCCCTGCTCAAGTTGGAATATCCGTTATCATCAGAGAACACAGGTTGTCCGTCTTTCATAAGAAGCATATGTACATGCATACCGCTTCCTGCCTCACCCATAACAGGTTTTGGCATAAATGTTGCAGACATTCCGTATTTCTGTGCCGTGTTGTGAATAATATATTTAATCATCATGGTTGCATCAGCCATTTTCGACATTTCACCGAGTTCGGGCTCTATTTCAAATTGTCCTGCAGCACCGACTTCCGGATGATGATAGTTAAGAGCAATTCCTGCTTCTTCAATCAACATACACATTTCACTTCTTGCTTCATACGAAACGTCAAACGGTTTTGCAATATGATAATTCTTCTGTTTTGGAACAACACAGCCTGTTCCTTCCACACCGCTGTTCCAGTGTGCCTGAACTGCATCAACAGACATACCTATTGAGTTAGGCTTTACTTCCCAACCCACCTGGTCAAACAGATAAAATTCAAATTCAGGCAGAATAATCATTTTATCCGCAATTCCGCTGTCACGCATATATTTTTCCGCAGCAAGGACGATATTACGGGGATACTGTGCAAGCGGTCTGTTTTCAGGATTATCTATAATCATTGCATTCCCCGTCATTGACAATGTAGGTATCTGGCAGAAAGGATCAATAACCGCTGTATCAGGATCAGGTATAAACACCATATCACTCTTTTCAACAACAGCATAACCGTAATTCGACGCATCAAATCCAATACCGTTTTTCATTGTCTTTTCCGAAAAATTGTTTGCAGGAATTGTAACATGACGGTATTGGCCATTGATGTCAACCATTTTAAAATCTACCATTTTAATATCATTTTCTTTAATGATATTTAAAATGTCTTTCACCGTTTTCTTCATTGGAAACCTCTCCTTTTTAAATATATACCAATATTATTTACATTCAATCAGCAAGAATAAGAGCAATAAAAACAAGCATTTCATCACCGGTATTTCTAATAGAATGACCTTGACCTGACGGGGTTAATGTTACCATTCCAGGAACCACGTCAACCTTGTTTCCGTTATCATTATAAATGCCCTGTCCTGAAAGAATAAAGTAAGTTTCACTCTCCCCAATGTGAATATGATATTGCACTTCTTCACCAGGCTTTACCTGCACCAAAGAGAAAAGCCTGATTCTCGGATCCGATACATCAAAGTCTGCAAGATCGGTCATAAACATTTTCTCCTTGCCTTCATTGTTTAATTTCGTTTCTGTTTTCAGTTGTTTTATTTCTTTATACATATTATTACCTCCCTGTAATCAAAAAGTTAATTTTTCATTTAAATTTATTATAAAATAACTGAACTATTTATATTTCACTCATTCCACCGCAAACAAAGAACTCTTACAAAAAACATGTTGCAATCATAACCACAACTGCTGCAATTGGAACAAGGATGCGGAATTTTGTTTTTGAAGTTTTATGGTGAAACAAAATCATTCCAAACATCGCACCAGATCCACCAAACAAAAAAGCACATATCAATAATGACAACTCACTTATACGGCTACCGCCTATTTTTGCCTGCATTTTATCAACACCATAAATAAGCATAACAATCATATTCCAAACTAAAAGTATAATCACATAATTACTCACAATCATTTCTCCTGTTATAACCAACAAAGGCTTAATTCGTTTTAGAAAGCGTAAGGTCTGAGAGTGCTTTTTTTATATTTTCAAATGCTTCTTTCGAATCAAGAACACCTTGTACGCATTTTTCCATGGGGCATCGGTCATCGCCTTTACGGTTGATAATATACGGAACTTTCGTTTCATATTTAACACAAATTCTATTTTCCGTAAGAATTCTTTCTCCATCCTCACTTATAACATTTGCCCAGACTTCTTTAACACCAAGTAACGAATATATGTGTGCAGCACCCGCACCTACTGTTTTGTCGGCGGCAGAAAACCCAGAAAAATTCTTACCCGACTCAAAAAATTCAACAAGAGGTTTTACTCCCCTTTTGTCAGAACAAAAAATTTCATTTTCTTTACACAAAACACAGGTGTATTTGCCTTCAACAAGCATCTTTTTTGCTTTATCCAGATTATTCATTGGCAATTTTCTCAATTCTTTCAAGTTCATTTCTTATATTTATGTTTTGCGGGCAAGTGTTTTCGCATTTTCCGCATTTAATACAACTAGATATTTCTTCAAGGTGTGATGCCAAATATTCTTTTGTCTGACTGCGTGAAATTTTTGCCCCCAAATAACTGTTATATATAGAAAAAATTTCTGATATATGGATTTTGGACGGGCAAACATCCGCACAATAATTGCATTTTGTACACGGAAGTTGTTTTACCGTTCGTATTATTTCACGTGCTTGATCAAAAATCTTGAACTCATCGTTGCGTATAGGCACAAAATTTTTTAAAGTTTTTATATTATCGTTCATCATTTCCGTATTGCCCATACCTGAGAGAACCATAAAAACTTCGGGATAACTTGCCGCATAGCGAAGAGCATAAGATGCCTGACTTGCTTTTCCGAGTTCTTCAAGAACTGTTGCAGCCTCTTTTGGAAGATTGACAAGTGCTCCGCCTTTTACAGGTTCCATTACAATAACCTTTTTTCCATGCTTTACGGCAACATCATAACACGCCTTACTCTGTACTGTAGGATCATCATAATCGAGGTAATTTAATTGTAATTGAACCGCTTCCATATATGGTTGTTCTGTAAGTATCAAATCAAGAAAATCTGCAGTATCATGAAAAGACATTGCAATATGCTTTATCTTTCCCTGCTGTTTAAGTTGTTTTACAATTTCAAAAGTATTACATCTTTTGTGTTTTTCATACGCTCCCCGATTCATAGCATGAAAAAGATAAAAGTCAAAATACTCTACACCGCAAAGTTTAAGTTGTTCTTCAAAAAGAGGAATTATATCCTCCTCCTTTTCAAACCCCCAGTATGAAATCTTATTTGCAAGAACAAAGTCCTCCCTGTTATATCTTGCTGAAAGGCAGTCACGTATTGCTTTTTCACTCTTGCCACCGATATACCCGTGTGCAGTATCAAAATAATTAAACCCCGCATCCATAAAAGCGTCTATCATACGATTAAATTCCTCTTTGTCAACCTCGTTTTCTTTCATTTTTAAGCGCATACATCCAAAACCAAGATTTCCTTTAATTTTATCGAATGACATACAACCATATCCTTTACACATATTTTGTTAAGTCAAGAGTTCATTTTGAACATAATTCTATCATGTTACTGATTCTGATTTTTTTCATAATTATAACAGCACATCTTAATAACTTTAATATTTAAATTATTGTATCACACATTGGAACTATTTTCAATATTTGCAACATTGTTTCACAAAAAATTTTTCCATATAGTCCGTCTTGACAAACACGTACAATTGATATATCATATAACAAACGAAAATATAAGGAGTTATTTAGTTAAATGAATATATTTACATCTATCGACCAGTTAATCGGCAAAACACCGCTTATGGACGTAAGCCGTTATATCAGCACAGACAATGCCACTGTTTTAGCGAAACTTGAATATTTCAATCCCGCCGGAAGTGTAAAAGACAGAGCTGCACTTCAAATGCTCAATGACGCGCAAAACAAAGGGCTTATTAAAAAAGACACAGTTATTATTGAGCCTACAAGCGGCAATACAGGTATCGGTCTGGCTGCAATATGTGCCGAACGCGGATACAAAATAATTCTTACAATGCCGGAAACAATGAGCATTGAACGTCAAAAACTTTTAAAAGCATACGGTGCACAAATCGTACTCACAGACGGTAGCAAAGGTATGAGCGGTGCAATAGAAAAAGCAGAAGAATTGGCAAAATCTTATGAATCCTCTTTTATTCCATCTCAATTTACAAATGAATCAAACGCCATAGCGCACATAAATACAACCGGTCCTGAAATATACGATGATACTGACGGCCAGGTTGACATATTTATAGCAGGCGTCGGAACAGGTGGCACGCTGACAGGTGTTGGAAAATATCTGAAATCAAAAAATCCGAATATCAAAATAATTGCTATTGAACCTTACGAATCTCCCATTCTTTCAGGCGGAAAAGCATCATCTCACGGAATTCAGGGAATTGGTGCAAATTTTATTCCGGAACTACTTGATACGACTATTTATGATGAGGTTGTAACTGTCAAATCAGAAGATGCAATGAAATTTGGAAGAGAATTTGCAAAGAATTCAGGAATACTTGTGGGAATATCATCAGGAGCAGCACTTTGCGCTGCAGCAGAAGTTGCAAACAGAACTGAAAATGCAGGAAAAACTATTGTCACACTTTTGCCCGATACAGGAAACAGATATTTATCAACAAAAATGTTTGATGAATAAATTTTAAATCCCGGCACTTATAAGCGCCGGGATTTCTTTTTGATTTTATTATTTAATTCCGATATCCTTACGGAAATGCATATCAGTAAAGTTTATGTCCCCTACTGCTTCGTATGCTTTTTTAATTGCTTTATCAAGATTTTCATCAAGTGCAGTAACACCTAAAACTCTGCCTCCGGCAGTTACGCACTTACCATCCACACCCTTTGTTCCTGCATGGAAAACAGTAACATCGCCTCTTGACTCAGCAACATCAATACCGCTGATTTCATAACCGGTCTGATATTTTTTAGGATATCCGCCGGATGCACAGATAACACATACAGCGGCGTTATCTTCCCACTCAACATTAACATCAGCAAGACGTTCATCAACTACTGCATTGAATATCTCAAGCAAGTCGGTTTTAAGTCTTGGAAGTACAACCTGAGTTTCAGGATCGCCAAAACGTGCGTTATACTCAATTACTTTAACACCATTGGGGGTCATCATAAGCCCAAAGAAGATTATTCCTTTGAACGTTCTGCCCTCAGAGTTAAGTGCATTCATTGTGGGCACTAAAATATTGTCATAAGTATACTTTGACATTTCAGCAGTATATGTTCTGCTAGGTGAAAATGTTCCCATACCACCGGTGTTTGGTCCCATATCATTATCATAAGCACGCTTATGGTCCTGAGCAGTTACCATAGGCACAATTGTTTTACCGTCTGTAAACGACAAAACAGAAACTTCCGGTCCGGTTAAGAATTCCTCTATAACAACACGGTTACCTGACTCGCCAAAAATCTTTTTATCCATAATATCGGCAATTGCATCAGCCGCCTCATCATAGTTCTGTGCTATGATTACGCCCTTTCCAAGCGCAAGGCCTTCTGCTTTTATAACAGTCGGGTATGTATTTTGTTTTTTAATATAATCAAGTGCGTCCGCGCTATTATCAAAAACTTCATAAGCCGCTGTAGGAATATTGTATTTTTTCATCAATTCCTTTGAATACACCTTACTGCCCTCAATAATAGCGGCATTGGCACGGGGACCGAATACTCTCAATCCCTCTTTTTCAAAAGCATCTACAATTCCCGCAACAAGCGGATCATCAGGACCAACAACAGTAAGATCAATTTCTTTTTCTTTGGCAAAAGCGGTTAAAGCATCAAAATCGTCTACTTTAATATCAACACATTCAGCCAGTTGGGAAATACCGTAGTTACCCGGTGCGCAATATATTTTTTCTGCATTGGGGCTTTGTGAGAGTTTCCATACAATTGTATGCTCTCTGCCGCCGCTTCCAACTACTAAAATCTTCATAATCTATTTCCTTTCTGATATCAATGATGGAAAAGTCTGATTCCTGTGAACGCCATTGCAATATTATACTTGTTACAGGTTTCTATAACATTATCGTCACGAACTGAACCACCGGGTTCTGCAATATACATTACACCGCTTTTGTGGGCACGTTCGATATTATCTCCAAACGGGAAGAACGCATCAGAACCAAGTGAAACTTCTGTATTTTTGGCAATCCAGGCCTTTTTCTCTTCAACAGTAAACACTTCAGGCTTTACTTTGAAAATATTCTGCCATGTACCGTCAGCCAAAACATCTTCGTACTCGTCACCAATATAAACATCAATAGCATTATCACGGTCTGCACGCTTAATTCCGTCTACAAACTGAAGTTCCAGAACTTTCGGGCACTGGCGTAACCACCAATTATCAGCCTTCTGACCGGCAAGACGTGTACAATGGATTCTTGACTGCTGTCCTGCACCTATACCGATTGCCTGACCGTCTTTTACATAGCATACACTGTTAGACTGTGTATATTTTAAAACTATAAGAGAAATCATTAAATCTCTTTTTGCTTCTTCAGAAAGGACTTTGTTATCTGTTACAACATTTGAAAGCAATTCTTCATTTATATCAAGTTCATTTCTGCCCTGCTCAAATGTTACACCGTAAACCTGCTTTGTTTCAATAGGTGCAGGAACATAAGTATCGTCCATTTTCAAAATGCAGTAATTTCCGTTTTTCTTTGCTTTAAGAATTTCAAGTGCTTCGTCTGAATATGAAGGTGCTATAACACCGTCTGAAACTTCCTTTTTAATAAGCAGTGCTGTCTCTTTATCACACTCGTCCGAAAGGGCTATAAAGTCACCGAATGATGACATTCTATCTGCACCTCTTGCTCTTGCATACGCACACGCAAGCGGAGAAAGCTGCACATCATCTGTAAAATAAATCTTTTTAAGTGTATCTGTAAGCGGTAAGCCAACTGCAGCACCTGCAGGTGAAACGTGCTTGAATGATGTTGCCGACGGCAAACCTGTGGCTTTTTTAAGTTCTTTCACAAGTTGATATCCGTTAAACGCATCAAGCAAGTTAATATATCCGGGACGACCGCCGATAACTTCAATTGGGAGTTCACTTCCTTCTGCCATAAATACTCTTGATGGTTTCTGGTTAGGATTACAACCATATTTTAACTGCATCTCTGTCATAGCAAAATTCCTTTCTTATTACTTATTTTTGTTTATAATTCTTGTATCGGTTTTGCCTGTGGCAATATCAATATATCTTACAAAGAGAGAAACTTTATTATCTTCGTTTAAAGACTCCCAAAGTTCATCTGCAAAAGCATCTATGCTGTCTGGAATGCTTACAAGCACAGGTTCACCCTCAAATGACGGAAGCGGATTTCCGTCACCCATATAAGTGTGTATGAAATGACCTTCACCATCTAATGGGTTTTTATATGAGTATGTAAATCTCAGGCAGGAATCGGGATTTCCGTTATTGCTTTTAAGAATAGACATTGCATAACTGTATTCGCCGCCCTCTACTTTCATAATACCTGAAATTCTTGGTGTGTAGTTTGGTGCGTCATCTTCAAACTCACGTGTTCTTAAACTCTGCTCAAAAGTCATCTGCTGATTCATTAAATCATAAATAGTATCTGTCTGGTCGCCGTTGGTTACAATGGTTTTGTTGCCAAGAACACGAACAGGAGCATAAATTATAAGATGCGGGTCTGTAAGTTTAGATTCATCAAACGCCTGCGTGCGAATTCCGTCACCATCTTCAACAAAAACTCTGTTTCTGCTGTTTTCGCTTCTGCCCATAATAAAATATGCGGTAACTGCACTTTTTCCGTCAGCGCTTTTACCTATTACAATACCTCTGCCGGGATAGGCATTGGCTTTTAAGTCGTCATAAATATTTATTTTCTGCATAGTTACTATCTCCTATTTTATTTTTCCGCTGCATATAAGTTCAACTGCTTCGGGAAGTATTTTCCATTCGGCCTCTTCCATAACTCTTTTTTGCAATGTTTCAGCAGTATCGTCTTCGTTTATATATACTGCTTTTTGCAAAATTATCTTTCCGCCATCAGTAACTTCGTTTACAAAATGGACAGTTGCACCGGTTACTTTAACACCGTAATCAAGTGCAGCCTGATGTACCTTGAGTCCATAAAAACCGTCTCCGCAAAATGACGGAATAAGTGACGGGTGGATATTTATAATTTTATTTTCATAGGCTTTTAAAAGTTTATCGCCCACTATTGACAAATACCCAGCCATGACTATAAGGTCTACATTCATATCCTGCATGTGCTTTGCAATTGCAGAGTCAAGTTCGTCTTTTGAAGCAAAATCTTTTTTAGAAAATACGGCTGAATTTATTCCGTTTTCTTCTGCTCTGGTAAGTGCATAGGCTCCTGCTTTACTGCTGACAACAGTAACAATTCTGCCCGATTTTATAACACCGGATTTGCAAGCGTCTATAAGTGCCTGAAGATTAGTTCCGCCGCCGGATACCAATACACCGATATTTAGCATATTTCCACCCCGTGCTCGCCGTCTTCAACACTACCTATGATATATGCATCCTCACCGTTTGCTTTAAGGATTTCCATTGCTTTATCTACGTCTTTTGCATCAACTGCAAATATCATACCGATACCCATATTGTATGTACCGAACATATCTTTTTCGGGTATATCACCGGTTTCAGCAATAACTTCAAATATAGGAAGAATATTCCATGAACCTTTTTTGATAACTGCCTTTTTACCTTCAGGTAACATACGCGGAATATTTTCATAAAAACCGCCGCCAGTTATATGAGAGATTGCCTTAACCTCTACATTCTTTATTACATCAAGCATTGGTTTAACATAAAGTTTTGTAGGAACTAAAAGTGCTTCTGCAATAGACATACCGAGTTTTTCGTTATATTCTTTAACAGCCGCATTGTCACCATTATCAATACCGAATACTTTTCTTACAAGTGAATAACCATTACTATGTACACCTGATGATGCAATACCGATAAGAACATCGCCGGTTGCAACTTTAGAGCCGTCGATAATTTTATCTTTATCTACAATACCAACTGTAAAACCTGCAAGGTCATATTCGTCAACATCATAAAATCCGGGCATTTCTGCAGTTTCGCCTCCGATAAGAGCACATCCGGATTTGTAACAACCGTCCGCAACACCTTTTACTATCTGCGCAATTTTTTCAGGAACGTTTTTACCTACTGCAACATAGTCAAGGAAAAGCAAAGGTTTTGCGCCCTGACAAACAACGTCGTTAACGCACATTGCAACGCAGTCCTGACCGATTGTGTCGTGCTTGTCCAGCAAAAATGCAAGTTTAAGTTTTGTTCCTACACCGTCTGTACCTGCAACGAGTACGGGATTATTAAGATCTTCTTTGTCGATTTCAAACAGACCTCCAAAACCGCCAAGCCCTGTCAATACGCCTTTTGTGAAAGTACGTGAAACGTGTTCTTTCATCAGTTCTACTGCTTTATATCCGGCCTCTACGTCTACGCCGGCTTTTTTATAACTATCGCTCATGTGTATATATTCTCCTCTCATCTTTAGCATTTTTTGTGGGTACAGGGATTGGATACTCTCCTGTAAAGCAGCCCTGACAATAGCCGCCCGTTCTTCCGGGAAGTAATTTTTTAATTCCTTCTATGCTCAAGTATCCAAGGCTGTCTGCCTCGATAGCTTTTGCAATCTCTTCAATTTCCATCTGACATGCAATAAGGTTTTCTTTTGAAGGTACATCAGTACCAAAGTAGCACGGCCATTTGAATGGTGGTGAACTGATACGTACGTGAACCTCCAACGCACCTGCATCTTTAAGCATTCTTACAATATCACGTATTGTTGTACCACGGACAATAGAGTCATCCACCATAACAACACGTTTACCTTTAACGGCATCGCCCAATACATTAAGTTTGATTTTAACAAGGTTCTGTCGTTCACTTTGAGTTGGCTGAATAAAAGTTCTGCCGATATAACGGTTTTTAATAAGACCATATCCATAAGGTATTCCGGACTCTTCAGAATAACCGATTGCAGCGCAAAGTCCCGAGTCGGGCACACCAAACACTAAGTCCGCCTCAACAGGATGTTCCTGCGCCAGAACCTTACCGGCATTTTTTCTTGCCTCATATACGCTTGTGCCTTCAATAACACTGTCAGGACGCGCAAAGTACATATATTCAAATACACATATTCCTCTGTTTTCCGTTACATTATCACGTATAGAAGTAACTTCGTTATTGCTTATAACAACTATCTCACCGGGTTCAAGTTCACGTATGAATTCAGCACCGATGGCATCAAATGCACAAGTTTCAGATGCAAGCATATATGAATTTTTCAGTTTACCCAATGCCAACGGACGAATTCCGTACATATCACGGCAACCTATCAATTTCTGCGGGCTCATAACAATCATAGAATATGCGCCCTTTATAATATTCATCATCTTTTTAACGGCTTCTTCAACACTTTTGGAAGAAATGCGTTCTTTGGCTATGACATGTGCAATAACTTCAGCATCACTTGTTCCGTGAAAAACTGCTCCGTCGGACTCAAACATATCCCTGAGTTCTTCCGCGTTTATTAAACTGCCGTTATTTGCAATCGTAAGAGTACCTTTTTTATATTTTCTTACCATCGGCTGTATACTTTCACGATATCCTGCACTTGCTTTTGAATATTTTGAATAGTTAACGTGACCAACCGCCATCTGACCATTAAGATGATTTAAAATTTTCTCATTGAAAACTTCGTTTACAAGTCCCATATCTTTTGTGCAAACAATATTTCCGCCATCATTAACAGCTATTCCGCAACTCTGCTGTCCTCTGTGCTGAAGTGCATAAAGTGCGTGATACGTAATATTTGCACAACCAAAACCATCTGCATCGCTTATACCGAAAACGCCGCATTCTTCATGAAGTTTTTCAGGACGCCACGAAAATTCCAGTTCTTTGTTTTCCATATTATCTCTCCTTCGTTGAATCATATATATGTAAAAATTATAATTTTTCTACTTCTGCCTTAATAGTTGCGTTTTTAGCGCGTACTTCCTCTTTCATTTTAACTTTATAATTCTTTAGTTTTTCCTTGATTTCAGGGAATGCAAGTGAAAGCATCTGTGCAGCCAGAATACCTGCATTATCACCGCCGTCTATAGCAACAGTTGCAACGGGAATTCCCTTTGGCATCTGTACAATAGACAAAAGCGAATCAAGACCGTCCATAGTTGAGGATTTAATCGGCAAACCTATAACTGGCAAAACAGTATGTGCTGCAATGATACCGCCAAGGTGTGCTGCCTTGCCTGCCGCCGCTATAATAACACCGATGCCGTTATCTTCTGCACTTTTTGCAAACACTTCTGCGTCTTCGGGTGTTCTGTGTGCGGAAATGACATTAACATCAACTTCAATACCGAACTCCTTTAAAATTTTTATGCACGGAACCAGTTTCGGAAAATCCGAATCGCTTCCCATTACTACTGCAACTTTTGCTGTATTTGACATATCATTTCCTCCTGCGTATATAAATATTTATAGTTTGTCCTACATATTAACGAAAAAATCCGCGACCGCAATGTGCGGCCGTGGACTTACACTTATCTTAATTTCTGGTCGATTTCGTTTCTGATATCTGAAATAAACGCATCTATTGTTTTGCTGCCCAAATCACCGTCTTTGCGTGAACGTACAGAAACCTCACCGTTTTCTGCTTCTTTATCACCAACAATAAGCATATACGGAACTTTCGAAAGCTGTGCTTCACGGATTTTATA
The DNA here is from genome assembly GCA_045589495.1 of Clostridia bacterium. Classification (GTDB taxonomy): domain Bacteria; phylum Bacillota; class Clostridia; order UMGS1810; family UMGS1810; genus SIG455. Next base: position 46,864 of record JAZNPF010000016.1, on the reverse strand, counting down.
ACCGAGTTTTTCGTTTCTCATATCTGTTTCAACACGCACCAATGCGTTTGCGAGTTTGTTTTCGAGTTCTTTTGCGTACTCAAAATGACGTTCAGAAACAGGAATAATCTGAACCTGTGTAGGTGAAAGCCATGTCGGGAATGCACCTGCATATTTTTCAATAAGCAATGCAAGTGTTCTTTCGTAGCAACCGATTGATGTTCTGTGTATAATATACGGATTCTTCTTTGTTCCGTCGCTATCAGTATATTCCATACCAAATTTTTCAGCAAGCATCTGGTCTATCTGGATAGTTACAAGAGTATCTTCTTTACCAAATACGTTTTTAATCTGGATATCAAGTTTTGGACCGTAGAAAGCAGCCTCACCAATACCGATTTTATATTCAACACCTAAGTCGTCTAAAATCTCTTTCATTGTACCCTGTGCTTCATCCCACTGTTCCTGTGTGCCAATATACTTTTCACGGTTATCGGGATCCCACTGAGAGAATCTGTACGATACATCTTCATACAGGCCAAGAACATCGAGCATATAGTTTGTCATTTCAAGGCACTTACGGAACTCGTCTGCCAACTGGTCAGGACGGCACATAAGGTGTCCTTCGGATATGGTAAACTGACGCACACGAATAAGACCGTGCATTTCGCCGGACGCTTCGTTTCTGAAAAGTGTTGAAGTTTCGCTAAGACGCATAGGAAGGTCACGATAACTTCTCATTCTGTTAAGATATGCCTGATACTGGAAAGGACAAGTCATAGGACGAAGAGCGAATACTTCCTTGTCTGTTTCTTCATCACCCATAACAAACATACCATCTTTATAATGATCCCAGTGACCGGAAATCTTATACAAATCACTTTTAGCCATAAGCGGTGTTTTGGTCATCTGCCAACCGTGTGCTGCTTCATGGTCTTCTACAAATCTCTGCAGAATCTGTATCATTTTAGCACCCTTGGGCAAAAGTATAGGCAAGCCCTGACCGATAGAGTCAACAGTTGTAAACAATTCAAGTTCACGGCCAAGTTTGTTATGGTCGCGTTTTTTAGCCTCTTCTGTCATTTCGATATATGCATTAAGGTCGTCTTTATTATCAAAAGCGGTACCGTATATACGCTGGAGCATCTTGTTATTTTCATTACCTCTCCAGTATGCTCCGGTTACACTCATAAGTTTAAACGCCTTCACAACCCCGGTGGAATGTGCATGAGGACCTGCACACAGGTCAGTAAAATCACCCTGCTTATAGAAAGATATTACAGAGTCTTCAGGAAGGTCGTTGATGAGTTCAACTTTATACGGTTCGTCCTTTTCTTCCATAAGTTTAATAGCCTCTGCACGAGGAAGTTCAAATCGTTCAAGAGTAATCCTCTCTTTAACGATTTTCTTCATTTCATCTTCAATTTTTTTCAAATCGTCATTATTCAAAGATGATTCCATATCAAAATCGTAGTAAAATCCGTTATCAATAGCCGGACCTATAGCGAGTTTTGCTGTGGGATACAAACGTTTAACAGCCTGCGCCAGAACGTGAGATGCTGTGTGACGCAAAATCTTCTTACCCTCTTCACTTGCGAAAGTAAGTATTTCAACGTCGCAGTCTTTATCAATAATATAACCGGTTTCCACAACTGTACCGTCAACTTTTGCACCCAATGCAGCACGGGCAAGGCCGTCACTGATTGATGCAGCAACTTCGTATACAGAAACCGGAGTTTCAAATTCTTTTTTATCTTCTCTAAGAGTAATAGTAATCATAACACGCCTCCTATAATACTCAATGTATATATTATAAGATTTTTTAGATAATTTGTCAAGAAATTATAACCATAAATACGCAGAATGAATAAACAAAAAAGGAGTCTTTAAAAGACTCCTTAATATTAAATTCTCACAATTATTCAACGAGATAAAATCATTGTATTTTTTCAACGTCGGTTATGCTGATTTCTCTTGTATGCTGAGTATGGAACCATTCTTTTTTATTTTTGTTTATGCATCCGATAATTGTTATGGGCATCCACGTAAGTGAGTAAACAGAATATGTGATATATCCCCAGATAAGTTTTTTATTGATGCATTTTTTCTCAATGGTTATAACAATCGGCATATACAAAAATTCTATTCCGACAAAGATATTCCAGATAACCGGATTTTCGAAAAGATACCACATCTGGATGAAACCGAAATTACCGTCAGGATAAAAAGTCTGTGCCCACGCCATAAAAGTAATTATGGAAACACATATAACCTTTAACGGATTTATAAGATAGATTCCGCAGTCAAACGCTGACCAATCGGATTTTTTGATTGATTTTGCAAAAAGTTTTGCCGCAAATCTTGAAGCAACATCGGCATGACCCTGCATCCAGCGAACACGCTGTTTCCAGGACTGCGACATTGTAAGCGGTTTTTCATCATACACTTTTGCATGGTATGCCCAACCGACTTTTTCACCTTCAAGAGCAAGACGGGCAGTAAATTCCATATCTTCTGTCAGACAAGTTGCTTTCCAGCCTATTCTTTTTAAAAGTTCTGTATCAATAATAAATCCTGTTCCGCTTAACTGACATGTTATACCAAGATTATAACGTGCAGTCTGGAAAAGACGTGAAATTGACCAGAATGAAATTGAATACGCACATGTAATCCATGAATCAAACGGATTTTTACTGTCAATATAGCCCTGAACAACTTTATAACCCTTGTTAATTTCGTTATTCATAGCGTTAAGGTAGTTTTCATCAACAATATTATCCGCATCAAAAATGGAAATGGAATCGTATTTTTTCTCCATATTGAAAATCTTATCGAACATCCACTCAAGAGCATACCCTTTTCCGCGGAGTTCGCTGTTTTCACGTTCATATACAATAGCACCTGCAGCAGCTGCACGTTCTGCAGTACGGTCAGTACAGTTATCGGCTATAACAAATATGTCATAAGCCTCTCTCGGATAATTGAGTTTATTCAAACTGTCGACCATATTGGCTATAACCACCTCTTCATTATGGGCGGCTACAACAAGTGCAAAGGTGTGGATATCTTTCTTATCGGCAACGGCATCATTTTTTCTGTTATACCAACCAAAAAGCGATACAACAAAATAGTAGCCTCCATAAGCAAGAGAGAACACCTGCAATATAAGACTGATTACAAATACAACGGGATGTGCACTGATCTCTGGCACTAAAATCACCTCTCTATATTTATACCACTGAACATTATATACCAACAATCAGAATTTTGCAACAGTTATTTTTTCGTCAAAAAAACTATTTTACATTAGTTTTTCTCTGTTTTTTGTCAATTTTGACGGGTTTTTGAATGTTATATATTGACCGGGACTCCCAACTGTACTATAATATTTATATGTTAATTCGTGTTTATTATGAGGTATATAGTTATGAAACAGAGTTCTAAATTTATATGCAGAAGTTGCGGTTTTGAATCGGCAAAATGGCTCGGAAAATGTCCCTCTTGCTCCAACTGGAATACATTTGATGAGGTTGCTGCTGCTTCTACGTCAAAAAGTTCTTACGCAAAACCTGCATCGTCTGTTTTGACTCAAGATGCGCCATTACCTAAAAAACTCAACGAAATCGGATATGAAAATGAAAGCCGAATCAAAACGGGCAATTCTGAACTTGACCGTGTTCTCGGCGGTGGAATTGTTACAGGCTCTATGGTACTCGTAGGCGGTGATCCAGGTATAGGTAAATCCACTCTTTTGCTCCAGATATGCAATTATCTCGGTAATGATAACAAAGTGCTCTACATATCAGGCGAAGAATCTGTCAGCCAGATAAAACTGCGCGCAGACAGACTTAAAACAACAACAGAAAATCTTATGCTGTTAAGTGAAACCAATCTTGATAACATTCTTTATCATGCAACAGATATTAAACCTCAAGTTGTTATTATAGACTCTATCCAGACAGTTTTTAAGCCCGATATCCCCTCTGCTCCCGGAAGCGTCGGTCAGGTGCGTGAGGCGACACATTTTCTTATGCGGTTGGCAAAAGAAAACAATATAGCCGTTTTCATTGTCGGTCATGTTACAAAAGACGGCAATATTGCAGGGCCTAAAATTCTTGAACACATGGTTGACTGCGTGCTTTATTTTGAAGGTGACAGATATCAGTCATACAGAATATTGCGCACCGTAAAAAACAGATTCGGCTCCACAAACGAAATCGGTGTTTTTGAAATGAAAGACGACGGACTTGCAATGGTTGAAAATCCGTCGGAAATGCTTATATCAGGCAGACCTAAAAACATTTCCGGCTCAACAGTTGTATGTACTCTTGAAGGCACCCGCCCTGTTTTAGCAGAAGTTCAGGCACTTTCATCGCCAACAGGATTCAATATGGCGCGCCGAACATCAACGGGATTTGATTATAACCGTGCCGTTATGCTTATAGCCGTACTTGAAAAAAAACTTGGATACACAATGCAAAATCAGGATGTATATATAAACGTGGTCGGTGGTATACGGATTGACGAAACTGCCACAGATTTAGCGGTTATACTTGCAATTGCATCAAACTACAAAAATTTCATCATTGACCATGACACAATCGTATTTGGCGAGGTTGGTCTTACCGGCGAAGTGCGTGCAGTAAGTTATATTGAAAAACGTATTAACGAAGCCAAAAAATTAGGTTTAAAAAAATGTTTTGTCCCTGCGGCAAATATGAAATCCGTTAAAAACATTAAAGGAATGGAAATCATAAGCATAAACACGGTACGTGAGGCGATAGAAAAAATCAGCGGAGAGTTGTGATAAACACAACTCTCCGCTTTACTTTTAATTGTTATACTTAACACGTCTTCCAAACACAAGATACAAAATTCCAAGTGCTGACACAGAACCCGAAAAATCTATAAGCACATCTTTTATCTGCCCCGCTCTTCCAGGAACAAAAATCTGATGGATTTCATCACTTATTGCATATAAAAGGCAAATCAATGCCGCAAGCATTACAACTTTACTTCTTTTTACACCGTATGCAGCGACAAGATTATACACAAGCACCGCAAGTATAAAATAAATCATAAAATGTGCAGTTTTTCTTACATAATGATTTGCAACACCTATAGCAAGAATTATATTATCCGTTCCAATCCACGAAAATACCGGTACATCACTTAAACTGTGAATAAACTGAAATATTTTTTGTGCAATTCCCAGACTCAATTCGTCTGACTCCGCGGCGGGTTGTGCAGAAAAGGAAAATATAACACCCATCCAAAATATAACAGCAACCCACAAAATTATCTTTTTAGACATTTTATACCTCACCTGTTCACAATGAAATATATGAGTTCATTTATGATTTTAGCACTTTCTGCACGTGTTATATTTGATACGGGATTAAAGTTACCTTTGTCATCACCGTTTATAATTCCAATAGATGAAAGTGCCTTGACGCTTTGTACTGCGTAATCAGAAATGCTTCCGCCATCTGCAAAAGTTTTTGAATCAGAAATATCAATGTTCATATTTTTCAAAATATTATTACAAATCACAGCGGCATCCTGACGGGATATATTTTTTCCCACACCGAAGGAATCTACCGACTGACCGTTGACGATACCATAGTTATATGCCGATTTGATATATTTACAATACCATGCATTATTATCAACATCTGCAAAAGGAATCTGCGCATCTGCATCCGGAAGATTGATGGCAGCACATATCATTTTCACAAACTCTTCGCGCGTTACAAAATCATTCGGGCAGAACAGTCCGTTACCTCTGCCGGCTACTATCCCCATATACGCAAGTTCGGTTACGCACGGTTTATACCAACCATCACAATCGGAAAAATAAGCAACAGATATGTCTTTATCAATCATCTGTGTCTTATACATCATTTTCCCGCCTTCAAAATAAGCATAAATCACAGGGTATGAAACCTTATCACCTTTATTGAGATTAACATTTTTAAACCCGTCTGCATTATTCGTGGGGATATAGCAAATACCCAGTTCTTCAAACAATACAGAAATTTTTGTGCGTAACTGTTGAGGATATTCGTTATTTAAATGTTGTGTCAGACCTTTAACATATTGAGAAACAGTTGATTTTTCTTTTCTATCCTTGCACAGTATATCCCATTTATCGGCAACAGTGGAAGAAATATAATATGGTGCGAATTCATACTGTGAATTAACGCTTATTATTGGCATACCGTCATTGGCTGCAGGAATAAATTTAAATAATTTTGCAACCGTTCCGTTAGTCACCCCGTCTGATTCAAAAAGAGTTTTAAGAGCAGGTGATTTGGTATAAAGAATTTTTAAAAACTCTGTCATATACTCATTACTCTCATCAGTAAGCGCAATTTCCTCTTTATTCATGTAAGCAGAAAAATACTCCTGGCGTACACCTTCAGGAATAATTTTAAAACTGTTCAGTATAAAAATCATATCTTCTTTTGTTGTATATTTCAAAATTTGTGAAATATACCCGTCAATCATAGTGTCTGATGTTTCAGAATGATTTTTTATCATTGACACAAGTATATCTATACCGCTGTCAACAGCAATAAACGGATAAACAATCGTCATAAGATTTTCTCTGTCCTGAGAAGAAAATTCTAAAAGTTTATCTGCAACAATATCAAGATTTTCATCTAAAGCATTGGCATTTGCGCCGGTTGACGCAAATGCCAAAATCATAATCATTATTAAACTTATAATTCTATGTTTCATAATACACCTCTCGAAAAAATGCATCGAACAATCATTCTTCTTTACAAAATATATTTTCACCAAATACGTTTATCTCATTCATGAACTCCTGACCGTGTTTTTTCTCTACATAAGCAATGGGAGAATTATACAATGGTTTACGACCGTCCATATTATGGCAGTCTGTCCCAAAAACGATTTTTGCATCAAACAGTTCAAGCCATTTTAAAAGTTTTTTGCCTTTTCTGAACATCAATGCAGGCGTATTGATTTGAAATACAGGTTGCATTTCAATCAGTTTTAAAATCTTTTCATTACGACTAATAGAAGAATAATATCTGTCTATATGCGCTATCATAATTTTTGCTTTATATTGCGCTTCCAGGGTATATAGAACATGATAAAGATAAGGTTCCCAGTTTCTGTTGGGCATCTCAGCCATCAAATAATTTGTGCCCTCAATACACAACCTGTCAAGACCGTGATGCTGAAGTATATACTCACTGATGGCAATTTCTGCGCCAAGTATAATTTCGGGGAATTCTCCGCCATCGGCATCCATCGCCGCTTTGAGTTTTTCATACGATTTCTGGCGGTCGAATAAAAATCTTTTTACAGAACATCTTCCTCTGTAATGCGGTGTGGCAACAACTTTTGTTACCCCCTGATTTTTAAGTTCCGAAAGCATCAATAATGCTTCTTCAACATTATCCGCCCCATCATCCATCTGCGGAAGTATATGACTGTGAAAATCAATCATTTACAATCACCTGCGTCTCATACGTTCTGTTTCGCCGTAACCGTAACCGTATCTGTATCCATATTTATATCTGTAGCCGTATTTATATCCGTATCTATAGCCGTATTTATACTTATAAAGACCGGTTTCATCGGAAACAGTTTTATCGTTAAGCAAAAATCCTAAAACTTTTGATTCTGCAAATTCCAGACTCTTAAGTGCACGCACAATGCTGGGATGAGTTGTATATTTATTTCTTATAACAAGTATAGTTCCATCTGAATGTCTTGATAAAATTGCAGCATCACTAACAATGTTTATAGGGGGTGTGTCAAAAATAATGTAATCATATTTTCCAGCAAATTCCTCTATAAACTCATCCATTTTATCACCGGTAAGAAGTTCAGCCGGATTTGGAGGAATGGGACCGGACGGTATGCAGTCAAAACCAAATTTACATGTGGCTATAATTTCAGAAAACTCATTAAAGCCGCTGAGTCCCGAAGACATCCCCACAGAGTTATCAATTTTAAGTCTTTTATGAATTGTGGGGTTTCTAAGGTCAGCATCAATTAAAAGCACTTTTGAGCCAACCTGTGAAATAGAAATCGCCAGATTGATGCTTGTGGTGGATTTACCTTCACCAGGGTTAGGCGAGGTAACAATGATTTTTCTGCAACCTTTTAATGTATTGGTAGCAAACATAACATTTGTACGAACAGTTTTATATGCTTCTTTAACATCGAAATGAACATTTCCGTTATAGAAATCTTCGATGTATTTTTCCATATCAACGTTTTGTTTTTTCTTTGAAAATGCCATAATCCTCACCGTCAATTCCCTTCGTTTTTAATAGTGGGTATTACGCCCAATACAGGTATTTCGTATCTTTCAGCCATATCCTCTTCACCACGTACAGATACGTCCATAATATGGATAAGCACTATAATAAGAACAGAAATAATCGCTCCGATAAAAGCACCTGAAATTGTATTGAGAGGAATGTTGGGTGATGCTGGCTGAAGCGGAATTTTTCCTGTATCGATAATTTCTACAGAACCCGCTTTAACAATTCTGATAATTTCATCATCTGCATTTTTAAGTATTGAGTTCACTATGATTGCAGCATGATCCGGAACAGTGGAATTAACACTTATCTGCAGTATTTCCGTACCGTTTAAAGATCTCATGGAAAGCATAGATTTAATCTGGCTTGCATTATAACCCAGATTTACATCTTTAGAAATAATACCCGTAAAAGTATCACTACGTAAAATTTCTATGTACGTATTAACAAGTCTTTGAGAAGTATTGATTTCGTTCAAATCCACTCTGTCATCCTTAACTTCTTCAACGTTTCTTACATAAAGTGTTCCCGTAGAAGTATAGGTGGGTTCTACAAGAAACGTACTGTAGCAAAAAGCAATAACAGTAGAAATTGCGACACAAACAACAATTATCCATAATCTTCGCAAAACAAGATCAAGGACTTCCGAAATATTGATTTCCCTTTCCAAAATATGCACCTACTTCACATTATTATTTATGGTAACGGGCACATAGCCCCTATCATATCAATATAGATTTATTATAGCACAATTTTTTGAGGATGTAAATAACCTTTTTATATTTTTGCACATTTTCAAAGCCGCACACAATGAAACTATTGGGAATATTATGATAAAGGCTTATACTGCAAAGGGGTGCATATATGAATATAACCGAAATAATTACAATGATGGCAGCAATATCAATTGATGCTTTCGTTGCTGCATTTGGTTACGGGACAGATAACATCCGGATTTCAATGAAATCCGCGTTCACAATACATACAATAAGCACATTTTCAATATGTGTTTCCTTGCTTTTCGGAAAATACTTAAGCAGATATATCCCCACAAATTTTACTGTTTTTGTAAGCGCTGTTATACTTTTGTCTATGGGAATTATAAAATTGTTTGACGGACTTATTAAAAATGCTTTGTTAAAAACAGAAAATCAAAAAAAAGACATTCACTTTTCTCTAAAAAGCATTAAATTCATCTTATCTGTATATGCAAATCCGAAAAGTGCAGATGCTGACCTTTCAAAAGAACTTTCTCCTAAAGAGGCAGCCGTACTTGCCATAACACTTTGCGCAGATGGATTCCCCGTTGGAATAGGAATGGGAATATCCTCTTTTCCTATTATATATGTGCTGCTTTTAAACATTATTGCAGATGAACTGGCTCTTCGTTCAGGAGTCTTTTTCGGAAAAAAATCCGCTATGCATTCAAATGTTGACATCTCGTGGATTGGCGGTGCTCTGCTTATTTTAACTTCTATAATTAAATTCATATAAAAAATGCTTCGTTAAAAACGAAGCATTTTAAGTTTAACCTTCTTTTCCGTCTACTTGTTCTTTTCGTTTTCTGCCATCATCAAGAATAGATATAAGTTCTTCAACATCATCATTTTGTATAGCATTTTTATACTCATTCAGGCAGCAGATGAGCGTTTCAAGTTCGTTAATAATGTTGTCCGAATTATCCATAAACAGTTCTGCCCACATTTGAGGATTAAGCCATGCAACACGAGTCAGATCTTTATAACTTCCCGCTGAAAACCCTCTATGCTGTTCTGCAACAGGGCTTTTTATGAAAGCGTTAGAAATAATATGCGGCATCTGTGAAGTAAAGGCTATCATTTCATCATGCTTTTCTGCACTTGTTACAGAGAATTTTCCAAATCCCGCCGGTTTGAGCAATTCTTCCGTTTTTGCCAGTAAGTCAGGATTATCAAATACGGGTGGAACCAATACCATAGGTTCGTCTTTAAACAAATCTTCATCTGAATTTTTAAATCCGGATTTATGCGTTCCTGCCATTGGATGTCCGCCAACAAATGTAAGATTGTTTTCCTTTGCAATTTCAAAACATTTATTGCAAACAGTCCTCTTTGTTCCGCAGCAATCAATAATGATACTGTGGCGACTCATACAATGTGCGTTATTTTCAAAATATTCAACCGTCTGCTGCGGCAGTAAAGCAATAATTATAACATCACACAATTTGGTTGTTTCTTCATTAAGAATTCCGTCAACCGTACCATTGAGTATTGCAAAGCCCAAAATCGTTGTATCGGTATCAAACGCAAAAACTGTATGTTCGGTTTTTTTGTATGCTTTAGCAAAAGAGCCGCCTATAAGACCAAGCCCCACTATTCCAACATTCATTATTTGATCACCTCTCGGATTTCGTTTACTTTTTTAGATATTTGGGCAAATGCTTCGGGCGTAATTGACTGTGCTCCATCGCACAATGCGTGAATAGGATCGTTATGCACCTCTATCATAAGTCCGTCAGCGCCGCACGCCGCTGCCGCCATCGACATAGGTTTTACATATTTAGCAACGCCTGTTGCATGGCTTGGATCTATAATAATGGGCAGGTGTGTAAGTTCACGAAGAACAGGTACTGCTGATAAATCAAGAGTGTTTCGTGTGTATGTTTCAAATGTTCTTACACCGCGTTCGCACAAAACTATGTTTGTATTTCCCTCACTCATTATATATTCGGCGCTCATCAAAAACTCTTTAATAGTATTTGCCAGTCCGCGTTTTAAAAGTATGGGCTTTTTAGTTTTACCGAGTTCTTTAAGCAATTCAAAATTTTGCATATTTCTTGCTCCCACTTGTATCATATCCACATCTTCAAAAAGCGGAAGATGATTAGCATTCATAATCTCGGTAACTATCGGCAATCCCGTTTCCTTTTTGGCTTCAAGCAAAAGTTCTATACCCTCTGCCCTCATCCCCTGAAAATCGTAAGGAGAAGTACGCGGTTTGAAAGCACCGCCCCTTAACAATGACGCACCTGACGATTTAACACTTTTTGCAATTTCAATAATCTGCTCCCTGCTTTCTACAGAGCATGGTCCTGCCATTGTACAAAAGTTTCCTCCGCCGATTTTAACTCCGCTTACATCTATTATACTATCATCAGGATGGAACTTTCTGTTACATTGTTTAAACGGTTCACTTACTCGTTTAACGGAACTTACAGTATCAAGACTGGCAATAAGTTCCATATCAATATTTCCTGTATCTCCTACTAATCCAAGCACAGTATATTCTTTTCCCTCTGTTATATGAACTTCTACATTCTGGTTTTCAAGCCATTTAATAAGTGAGTTTTTTTGAACATCAGTAATTCCGGGTTTAAGTACAGCAATCATTTTTTATATCTCCTTTTTAAATAAAATAAAAATACCGCACAGCGAACTGTGCGGTATAAAAAAGTCAATCAATATAACACTTCTGCTTTTACACAACACAAATCGCTATTACCTGACATTGCGGTAATAGAAATAAAAGTTGTATGTAAATATAGCAGAATACTGTTTCATTAAACTAACTTCCTTTCATTGGTTGGCATTAAGTATATCACATAATTTTTGTCTTGTCAAGAGTTTTTCTTCCATATTCCAAAAAACAGAGGTATTGAAACAAGAGGGAAAATCATACCAACAAACATGCCAAGTTTAATTGAAAGTTCTTCCGGTGCAACCAAAAGAGTCTTTGATAATGCTATAACTTTTGGATTTATTATCGCCAAATCCGTTACAATTCCCACCAGTTGAGGAGCAACCGAAGCGCCAAGATCACCGCCTGCCGCCATCATAGCATAAATAAATACGCCCGCCTTCGGAAAACGTTCTGACGCAAGAACAAGGCATCCCGGCCACATCATTGAAGAACAAAATCCCGTAAACGCACACGCAGCAAGTCCGACCATCGGTATTGGTACTACACTCGCCGTAAGATAACATAATGTAGAACCAACTCCACACAAAAACAGTACACGTGATATATTTTTTCCGTATTTAGAGTAAAGTGTTCTCCCAATACCAAGCATCACCGCAAAAAGTGCTACTCCGAATATATCGCCCCATACTTTTGTAATTCCGAACGCCTGTTCAAGATATCCAGAACTCCATTGAGCCATAGTACACTCAGAAGCACCGCCAAGAAATATAGCGACAACGCAAACCCACAGACTTTTATTTTTCAAAAGTTCAAATACTCCCGATACCCTCTGGGGCGTACCTATATCTGGGATTTTTACACCGCTATACATTATCATTCCGAAAACCGGTATCACTATAAACAAAACGGCAAGCCACTGCCAGTTATTTCCGCCGAACGCCAACACAAAAAGTGTACTTAATATTACAACGGCAACAGTTCCCCACGCATAAACAGAATGAAGTTTACTCATTTCACGGTCAGGGTCTTTTGCAGGGATCGTAGCAAAAACAGGGCTTAACAACACTTCGCCCAATCCGGCAGATGCGGAAAAAATCATTGTACCGATTACAAGTCCCGTGTATACACTTTCTGGAAATATAACCGGCCACACGGCATATATCAAAAGGCCTATTGCTGTTAGATAAGGCATAGATTTTACCGTTTTAGAAATATTGAATTTATGTGAAAAAAACGAGAATATAATGTCAATTATAAGTTGTGTAAAAAAGTTTATGAGCACAAGCATTCCCAGAAGCGAGTATGAAATCCCATACATTGAACGGAATGTCAAAAACAGTATCGGCGGAAGATTTCCGACAACTGACATAGATAAATTTCCGGAATAACACGCCAGTTTTAATCTTGAATATTTATTATCCATAAAACTCTACTGCTTCTCCTGTTCTTCTACACCCATATTTTTAACATAAAACTCTACGCATTTCTGTCTACGCAATGTTTCTTTATCCTCAAGGTCATTTTTAGGAATATATTCACCATCAACCTCTACATATACAGGGTTTATGACACAATGCTTTTTCTTTACATCCGAAAGATAATTCATATATGCTGAGCCTTTAAGACCTATATAATCAAAATACTCATTCATTAAAAACATAGGCGAAATTGTATTTCCCTCACCTTTGAAATCTCTGCGCAGTGCCCTTTTTGCGGCTGCGTTGGCATAGAAAAGATAACGCGTTTCATAATAATTCTGCGCACCGTCAACAGTTTGAAGATTCAGGTTTATATCAAGCATTCTGTATACTTCGTTCTCTCCGCCAAGACGCGGATTGTGGTCACCGAACAAAGTTAATACGATAGGTTGTTTCTGCTTATCAATATAATCACGTAATTTCTTAAGAGCAATATCAGTTTTATAAATGCCGTCAAAATAATTGTTTATCATATTGTACTCTTCATCGGTATATTCTTCTTTACGCAAAAGATATTCCATATCGGCTTTATCTTCTGTAGGATACGGCCCGTGATTCTGATACGTAACGCTGAAGTTGAAATATTTTTCTTTATTTGCAACAGCATTTTCATATCCTTCAATTATGTAGTCAAAAAAGTCGTAATCGCTTATATAAGCGTGATACCTTGGTGTTTTGAGCATATTATCAGGTATTGCGGCATACTTGTTTTCGTGGTAGTCAAAACTGTCAAACCCAAAATACTTATTCATATTCTTTCTGTTGTAAAACCAGCCGAAACAAGGGTGCATCGCATCAACGCTGTATCCCTGAGATTTAAAATACCAGATATACGACGGTGTATTTTTTTTGGAAAAATGCATATCACTGTATCCTGTAAGATACTGGCGTTCTGTATAAACAGTGCTTGCCGCAAATATATCCGTAAACAAATCACCCGCATAAGAATCTGCTTCCAATGCGTGATAGTTTGTATATGGGTCATTTGCAAACTCAATACCCTCAAATTTACTGAAGTCATTATATGCCTCAAGCATAATACTTATCATATTCACTTTTTTATTTTTAGGGATATTCATATCCCGATATTTATTAAGAATTGAACTTGCTTCTTCAGGATTATAACTCTCAGGCGGCGTTACAAATGCATCAGGAATACTTTCTATAAAAGAGTAAATAACACCTCTGGACATAGCCTGATTTCCCGCTTTATATTCAGAACCGAACAGTGGATGCCACAAACTGTTATGCAGTTGTTTATTATTGAAATAAAATGCATCGCATGATGTAAACAAAATTGCAACAGCACAAAGTGCACCGCCAAAACGTGCAAAACCATGCTTGATTTTTGGTTTTATATTAAAATAGCAGAAAACCGTGCCTATCACTATGCACACAAGCACGCAAACAGACACCGCATCAAGATAAAGCATATAGTTCTGTGCCATTTCCTTTGCTTCACTCATAAGCAGAACATCTTCAAAAACAAGCGGATCGTCACGGAAAACCATTTTAAATCTGTTTACTTCCGCTATTATAAAGGATATAACTCCGGTTGTCATAAAACTTATCCATACCGTGTTGGTTAAGCAATATACAAGTGCCATAAGGCAAAACACAGGAAGAACATTTAGAAAAAATATCCTTAAATCTCCAATGAGTATACCTATAAGCAGTAAATCACACGTGATTGTGGTGAGCACCATCATACATATTCCCAAAAGAACACTTAAAACCATAAGCAAGCCTATAGTCTGACCGCACTTTTTCAAAGGATTATTGCTTATCGGTATATTATATTTTGTTATATTTGCTTTTAAGTTCATTTTGCATATCTCCCAAAGCATACAAAAAAATGTATAAAAAAACACCCTCTATGTGAATCGAACACATGACTAGCCCTTAGGAGGGGCTTGTTATATCCACTTAACTAAGAGGGCATATTAAGTATTGTAACACAATTTTTTTCAGTTGTGAAGAGTTTTTTTGCTTTTTTTACAAATTATTACCTTGTAACCATTTACAAAACAATCGCATATAATTATTATGGCATCAATATTGAAAAGGAGGGTTATTATGCCACTCGCCAAAATTTCTCAGGTCGGCGGAACCGGATATTTAAAAGTTATGGTTACGGCGGCTGACAATGCATTGCCTATTGAGGGTGCAACAGTTACGGTAACAACTGTTACCGGCGGAAACACAACGTTACTGAACAAGCAAACAACTAACCGTTCCGGCGAAACAGAACGTATAGAATTGCCTGCTCCGCCTAAAGAACTTTCACTTACACCCGGTAACAGCAATACATACGCAAAATACAATGTCCGTGTAGATTTTCCGGGATATTACACTATTGAGCACATTGATGTTCCCGTATTTGACGGTCAGGTTTCAATGCAGCCCACTCAGATGATACCATTGCCGCTTAATGAACAGAACGGCAAAAAAATATCCGTTTATGAGGACCAGATTGAATTATAAGGAGGCGATTATATGGCGTTGACACCAGTTATACCCGAAACAATTACAGTACACCTTGCAGGACCTGATACTCCTGCCGAAAATGTTACCGTATCTTTCCCCGATTACATAAAAAATGTTGCTTCCAGCGAGATATACCCTACCTGGCCGGAAAATGCATTGCGGGCAAACATATATGCAATTATAACTTATGCTCTGAATCGTGTATATACAGAATGGTACCGTTCACAAGGATATAATTTTGACATAACCAATTCCACTGCTTACGATCAGGCATTTTCTCCCGGCAGAGATATATTTGAAAATATAAGCCGGATAGTTGACGAAATATTCAATGACTATGTGCGTATGCAAGGCTCAGTTGAGCCATACTTTACCCAATTTTGTAACGGCACTACAGTAACATGCCCCGGTCTTTCACAATGGGGTACTGTAACTTTGGCAAATCAGGGGCTTACGCCTTATGAGATACTTCGTAATTACTACGGTGACAATATCGAAATAGTGCAGAATGCACCAATAGCATCAATAGATGAATCGTACCCCGGTACACCTTTGAGAGTAGGCGACGTGAATAACGAAGTTAAACTTATACAGATACGGCTTAACAGAATCTCAAAAAACTGGCCGCTTATACCCAAAATCAATAATCCCGACGGGACTTTTGATCGTGACACATACAACGCAGTACGTAAATTTCAGCAGATATTCAATCTGGATTCAGACGGTGTTGTAGGAAAGTCAACATGGTACAGAATTCTATACGTTTACAATTCTGTCAAACGCCTTTCTGAACTTGATTCAGAAGGCTTACAGTTCAGTGAAATTTCACAGCAGTTCGGCACTGCGCTTCGTAGGGGTGACAGAGGATCTTATATTGAATATCTGCAATATCTTTTAAGCATTATAGGTGATTTCAACGACAGTATTCCCCCGGTTGAAATTGACGGAATATATGGCTCGGCAACCGAGGCTGCCGTAACCGCTTTTCAGCGTGAATACGGACTGAATCCGGACGGAATTGTGGGTGAGGTGACATGGAATGAACTGCTAAATGTTTTTGACGGAATTGTAGATTCAATACCGCAGGAATACTGGGGCGACAGAGCAGAACCCTATCCTAATATGAGATTATTGCTTGGTATGAGTGGTCCGTCTGTAAGCACTATACAAACATATCTTTCTACAATTGCAGACGTTTATCCGTCTATTCCCAAAACAAGTGTTACAGGATATTTTGGCGAACAAACACAAAACGCTGTTGCAGCATTCCAGCGATTTATCGGATTAGACGAAACGGGAATTGTAAATGGTCCCACCTGGACAGAAGCCGCAAGACTGTATTCCGATATTCTGGACGGCCGTGAAAAAGCCACCGGTCAGTTCCCCGGCGGAAATATTGGTGAATAAAGGAGGAAAATCAAATGGCGACATTAACATCACAACCGTATCTACGAACTAAAACTGATTACGAAGATGACAGAAACAACATATTTCAACTCCAAAAGTTTTTGCAGAAAATATCAGAAACAGACAAAGATATTCCTTTTTTAAATACCGATGGCATATATGGTGATGAAACAAAAGATGCCGTAATAAAATATCAGGAAAAATATAATCTCCCGCAGACAGGTTTTGCCGACTATGAAACGTGGGAATCAATTTACGAATTGTACAGAGATTTAACCGAACTTACTGAAGAAACCTTGCCGTTGCATATATATCCAGTTGAAGCCATTACAATAAAGCAAGGTGACAACGGAGATGCAGTAATTATAATCCAGTTAATCCTTAATAGTTTTGCAAACAGATACAACAACTTAAACAAAGTGCGCGTTACCGGTCAGTATACAAACGAAACTGCAGATGCAGTCAAAAATTTTCAGACTCTTTCCTTGCTTAATCCGACAGGTGAAGTAAACCGCCCCACATGGAACGAAATGGTAAAACTGTACAGAGCATTTTTGTTGAACGAATAAATTCAAAAACACGGGTACATGAGTATCCGTGTTTTTATGTCTGACATCAATTTTTCCACTCTACTTTCTTAACAGAAACATATTTTTTCGGTGTAATTCCGGTATATTTCTTAAACAATCTGTATCCGTAAGAAATATCGCTTATCCCTACTTTTTCGCACGCTTCTTTGAAAGAAAATTTATCTTTATGCATCATGCCACATATACGATTCATTTTTTCCGAATTAACATAATGTTTAATTGTCATTCCTCTTGCTTTTTTAAAAGATGCATTTATATAATTCGGTGACTTATGAAATTTTAAAGCAATATCATCAAGTGTGATACTTTTATCAATATTTTCATCTACATATTGAATCACTTTTCTGCTTATTTTTTCATTGGCATCATTTTTATAATTTAAATTCTTTCTGGCATACTCATCAATCCGCGACATAATAGAACAAAACTTCAGCGAACGCACAAGTTCATTACTACCGTTTGCAGAAGAATATAAAATATAATTTAAATCTTTCACAATCTCTTCTGTATACTCACAAGGTGGTATTACAAACGGCAGAATAATTCCGTCCTCATCATCAAACAAAGAGATATCTTCTATAAGTTTGAAGGAATAATCAAATTCAGCCTGTACTGTGATATGCGAATGTTCACTATTTTTATATGATGACAATTTAATAGGAAGATGTCTGAAAAGGACAAGTATACTCCCCTCTTTCACCTCTGTAATCTCATTATATAATTCCATAACCAACGTTCCCTTCGTAATATAGGCAATCTCAAAATTTTCATTGAGTGACCCGTAACTCCACACATTTTTACAGGTATAGAACCGATGAGAAAAGCCAATTTCAGGTAAAGAATTGAATTTTAAAACAGATGCAAACATATCCCTCGCCCCCTGAATATTATTTTATCAAAAAACAGTTGTTTTGTCCATTAAAAGTTGTTATTTACATTGAACATTATATTTCATTTTGATAATATCCAATCAAAGGAGTGATTCATTATGAATAAAAAAGCATATTTTTATATTGATGACACAATCTGGGCATTACGTGATATCACACGCATACGCCCTGCTTCTATGTTTGATACACCTTTTTTCAATATGCTTAAAACAGCACACGAAAAATACGCACTTAAAGTACAGTTGAACTTATTTTACAGAACGGATTCTTTCTACGGAAACGACGATTTCTGCCTTGCAGATGTTACCGACTCATACAAAAGTGAATGGGAGGGAAATTCAGATTGGCTTAAACTTGCTTTTCATGCAAAAGAAGAATTCCCTGATTATCCCCACATAAATGCCACTTACGACGATTTAAAGGCTCAATATCAGGCTGTTGAAAATGAAGTTAAACGTTTTGCCGGTGAAAAGACTTTTACTTACGCAACCTGTGCACACTGGCTTCCAGTTAGTAAAGAAGGCGTAAAGGCTCTTTACGATTGCGGTGTAAGAATTATGGATTGTACTGTGGGATATACATTTGAACTTGAAGAATATCCCGAACTTGCCGTGCCCGGTCAGGATTCACGTCTTATCAATAACCGCACACCTGAAGCGCGCTTAAGGGCTATGACACCTGTTCCACAGGATAAATTCATTCCGCTTTGTTCTTACAACAATTTATCCGTTGAACAATACAACGAAACTATCGGCACATTAAAATATATTAACGATGAAGAAACAAATATGAAGTTCAAATGTTTCGGCGGTTTGTTTACCTGCATCAACAACCTTGATATGAAAGGCATTGAAGAAAACATCGGTAAACAACTTGGTAACGAGTACATCGGTATGGTTGTTCATGAACAGTATTTTTACAAAGATTATTTCAACTATCAACCCGATTATGCGGAAAAGATTTATAAAATGAGTGAAATATTGGCAAGCAATGGTTACGAATTCTTTTTTGTTGAAGATTTAGTTAAATAAACTGTTTTCCGCGTAAAACATAAAAGCCACACACCAATGTGTGGCTTTTATCTTACAAAAATTCATATATAAAACACCGCCGACATAGTCAGCGGTGTTTTAAATTTAAACTTAAATTTAATTTAAGATTTTAATTAGCCCTGGATTGCAGATACAACGCCGGAACCAACTGTACGGCCACCTTCACGGATAGCGAATCTCAAACCTTCTTCAATAGCGATAGGTGTGATAAGTTCAACTTCGATTGTTACGTTATCACCAGGCATGCACATTTCTGTGCCTTCGGGTAATTTAATAACGCCTGTAACGTCAGTTGTTCTGAAGTAGAACTGAGGTCTGTAGTTGTTGAAGAATGGTGTGTGACGTCCACCCTCGTCCTTTGTAAGAACGTAGATTTCGCCTTTGAATTTTGTGTGGGGGTTGATTGTGCCGGGTTTAGCAAGAACCTGACCACGTTCGATTTCATTTCTCTGTACACCACGGAGAAGAGCACCGATGTTATCGCCTGCTTCAGCGTAGTCGAGAAGTTTACGGAACATTTCAATACCTGTTACAACAACTTTTCTGCTTTCGTCTGTAAGACCAACGATTTCAACTTCGTCGTTGAGGTTGAGCTGACCTCTTTCAACTCTACCAGTAGCAACAGTACCACGACCTGTGATTGAGAATACGTCCTCTACAGGCATAAGGAAAGGTTTGTCTGTGCTTCTTTCAGGTGAAGGAATGTAGCTGTCAACAGCGTCCATGAGTTCGAGGATACAAGCATATTCAGGTGCAGAAACATCTGTAGAATCGCTTTCGAGAACTTTAAGACCAGAACCTTTAACGATAGGTGTATCATCACCTGGGAATTCATATTCATTAAGAAGGTCTCTGATTTCCATTTCAACTAACTCGAGAAGTTCGGGGTCGTCAACCTGGTCAGCTTTGTTCATGAATACTACGATATAAGGAACGCCAACCTGTCTGGAAAGAAGGATGTGTTCTCTTGTCTGAGGCATAGGACCGTCAGCAGCAGATACAACGAGGATAGCACCGTCCATCTGAGCAGCACCGGTGATCATGTTTTTAACATAGTCAGCGTGTCCGGGGCAGTCAACGTGTGCATAGTGACGATTGTCTGTTTCATACTCAACGTGAGCAGTAGAGATTGTGATACCTCTTTCTCTTTCTTCGGGTGCTTTGTCGATCTGATCATAAGCAGCGAACTGAGCCTGACCTTTGATACCAAGTACTTTTGTGATAGCAGCAGTCAGAGTTGTTTTACCATGGTCAACGTGACCAATTGTGCCGATATTTACGTGCGGCTTACTTCTTTCAAATTTAGCTTTTGCCATTTTTAAAATCCTCCCTTTTTCATAAAAAGAATTATTAAATATATTTTACTGTTTTTTAACGAAAAAAGCAAGTGCTTTTTTCATTTTTTACAAATTACTCAGCTTTTGTTTTAGCAGAGATAATTGTTTCCTGAATATTCTTGGGTACTTCATTGTAGTGGCTGGGCTGCATTGTATACTGACCACGACCCTGTGTACGTGAACGCAGGTCAGTTGCATAACCAAACATTTCAGAAAGCGGAACTGCAGCACTGATAGCCTGAGCACCTGCTCTTGATTCCATACCCTGAATCTGACCACGACGTGAGTTGATATCACCCATAACGTCGCCCATGTAATCTTCAGGAACGATTACGTCAACCTGCATGATGGGTTCCATCAATACGGGGTCAGCCTTTTTGCATGCTTCTTTGAACGCCATTGAACCAGCAAGTTTGAATGCCATTTCTGATGAGTCAACCTCGTGGTATGAACCGTCTACGAGAGTAACTTTTACGTCAACAACATTGTATCCTGCGAGTACACCGTTAAGCATTGCACCCTGAATACCTGCATCAACTGCGGGAATATATTCCTTCGGAATAGCACCGCCGACAATCTTATTGATGAATTCATAGCCTTTACCGGACTCGTTGGGCTCGATATCGATAACAACATGACCGTACTGACCACGACCACCTGACTGTCTTGCGTATTTGTAATCCTGATGAACAGGTTTTCTGATTGCTTCTTTGTAAGAAACCTGAGGTTTACCTACGTTAGCTTCAACTTTGAACTCACGTAAAAGTCTGTCTACGATGATTTCAAGGTGAAGTTCACCCATACCGGCGATGATGGTCTGACCTGTTTCTTCGTCAGTATAAGTTTTAAATGTCGGGTCTTCTTCTGCAAGTTTTGCAAGAGCAATACCCATTTTTTCCTGACCTGCTTTTGTTTTAGGCTCAATAGCAACCCTGATAACAGGTTCGGGGAATTCCATTGACTCTAAGATGATAGGATTCTTTTCGTCACACAGAGTATCACCTGTAGTAACGTTTTTAAGACCTACAGCAGCAGCAATATCACCGGAGTAGCACTGTTCAATGTCTTCTCTGTGGTTAGCGTGCATCTGCAGAATTCTACCTATTCTTTCTTTAGAATCTTTAGTAGAGTTCAAAACTGAAGAACCTTTTGTTACTGTACCTGAGTATACTCTGAAGAAGCACAGTTTACCAACAAAGGGGTCAGTCATAATTTTAAATGCCAATGCTGAGAAGGGAGCCTCGTCGCTTGCAGGACGTTCATCCTCTTCTTCAGTACCGGGTTTAATACCCTTAATAGCAGGGATATCAAGCGGAGAAGGCATATAGTCGATTACTGCATCAAGAAGGGGCTGTACACCCTTGTTTCTGTATGCAGTACCGCAAAGAACAGGAATCATCTCAACGTTACAGGTTGCTTTTCTAATACCTTTTTTAAGGTCATCAACAGAAAGTTCACCTGTTTCGAAGAATTTTTCCATGAGTTCTTCGTCTGTTTCAGCAACAGCCTCTAAAAGTGCTGCTCTGTATTCCTCTGCTTTGTCCATCATATCTGCGGGGATTTCTTCAACACGTACATCGTCACCTTTTTCATCATAATAAACGAGCGCGTTCATATTGATAAGGTCGATAACGCCTTTGAATGTGTCTTCAGCACCGATAGGCAACTGAAGAGGCACCGCATTACATTTAAGACGGTCTTTCATCATATCAAGTACATTATAAAAATCTGCACCCATGATATCCATTTTATTAACGAATGCCATACGCGGTACGTGATATTTATCTGCCTGACGCCATACAGTCTCTGACTGCGGCTCAACACCACCCTTAGCACAGAAAACTGTAACAGATCCGTCAAGTACACGAAGTGAACGTTCAACCTCAACTGTAAAGTCAACGTGTCCGGGAGTGTCAATGATGTTTACACGGTGATTTTTCCACTGTGCTGTTGTAGCAGCAGATGTGATAGTAATACCACGTTCCTGTTCCTGCTCCATCCAGTCCATAGTAGCGTCACCGTCATGTGTGTCACCAATCTTGTGAATACGACCGGTGTAATATAAAATTCTCTCGGTAGTAGTTGTTTTACCTGCGTCGATGTGAGCCATAATACCGATGTTTCTTGTTTTTTCAAGAGAAAATTGTCTTGGCACGTGATTGCCTCCTTTCTTTCGTCCTTAATAAAACTAAAAAAGTTTAGTGTAATTTTCAAATAATGATTACCAGCGGAAATGTGAAAATGCTCTGTTAGCTTCAGCCATTTTGTGAGTATCTTCACGTTTTTTAACAGCTGCGCCTGCATTGTTAGCTGCGTCCATGATTTCTGCAGCCAGTTTTTCACGCATGGTTCTTTCGTTTCTCTGACGTGCGTAGAGAGTTAACCATCTCAAACCTAATGTCTGACGTCTTTC
Source organism: Clostridia bacterium (assembly GCA_045589495.1). Classification (GTDB taxonomy): domain Bacteria; phylum Bacillota; class Clostridia; order UMGS1810; family UMGS1810; genus SIG455. The sequence continues at coordinate 23,523 of JAZNPF010000016.1, read as the reverse complement.
AGGTCTAACCTCGATCGGAACCTGATATGTTGCACCGCCGACACGTCTTGCTTTAACCTCAAGAACGGGCATGATGTTTTCCATTGCTGCTGTGAAAACCTCAACTGCGTCCTTACCGGTTTTTTCTGCGATGATTTCAAACGCACCGTAAACGATTGACTGAGCCACACCTTTCTTACCATCCAACATGATGTTGTTGATAAGTTTGGTTACGATTTTATTTCCGTATACCGGATCAGCCAGAACTTCTCTCTTAGCGATAAAACCTTTTCTGGGCACTGTCCTTCCCTCCTTCATAAAAAATGATTTCACAGGTACTCGAACTTTATTTAGTCCGTTTGTGCCCAATACTGAAAATATATTATATATAAATTCCGTATTGCGGCACTACTTACCTTTGTGTAAGTGTCCAACAATTTTGGATGTTACTTACGATTAAAACTCAATTACTTAGATTCCTTCGGCTTCTTAGCGCCATACTTGGATCTGGACTGGTTTCTTGCACTAACACCTGAAGCATCGAGTGTACCGCGGATGATATGATATCTAACACCAGGGAGGTCTTTAATTCTACCACCTCTGATGAGCACCACACTGTGTTCCTGCAGGTTATGACCGATACCGGGGATGTACGCTGAAACCTCAACACCGTTTGTAAGTCTAACACGGGCCATCTTTCTGAGCGCTGAGTTAGGCTTTTTGGGAGTCATGGTTTTAACAGCTGTGCAAACACCACGCTTTTGAGGCGCACTCTGGTCGGTAGGTCTTTTCTTAAGTGAGTTAAAACCAACCTGCAGAGCCGGTGCAGTAGATTTCTTTACAGAAGTCTGTCTGCCGTGCTTAACCAACTGATTAAATGTAGGCAATTCGTTTCACCTCCTATATAATAGAATATATATTAAAGCCTTTCGGCTGTTAATAACATATCAATTATTTGCTTTAAGTTTTACTGCAACTGCGGCAGGTACATCAATATGACACATTTTACCGAGTGCAGATTTTGTAGGTACATACTCAAATTTAACATTGTGTGTCTTACATAATTCTATAAAAGGTACAGAAACAAAAGAATCGGCATCTTCGGCAAGATAAGCCATTTCAGCCCTGCCGTCTTCTATAATGCGTTTTGACTGTCTTATGCCAACTACCATATTATGGTGTCCTTCTGTCACGTTAATATACCTCCACCCATAGATACACACACTATCTAATATTACAACAAACTACAACCTTTGTCAAGAACTTTTTTTATAAAGATTATTTTTTAATGCGTGAGTGTAAATTACGATTGACACTGGCATATTAAAACTTCTTTTTATTTGTGTTTTCACTTGACATTTAATATCTGTTTTGCTATAATCTATTAGGTTGCAACAAAGTGGCACACTTGCCCACAACCTGTATACGGAGAAGTATCGAAGCGGTCATAACGGACATGACTCGAAATCATGATGCCCCTTGAGGGACGTGGGTTCGAATCCCACCTTCTCCGCTTGGTTAAAAGAGCGAGTCCATCGCTCTTTTTTGTTGCCCTGATTTTTTACATAATTAAGGAGTAGATAAAATGAGTACATTATTATCTGTATCAATCGCTCTGCTTGCAGGTCTTTTGATGACTCGAGCGTTCAAACCGCTTAAATTGCCGTCGGTAACTGCATATCTTATTGCAGGTATACTTATCGGACCATACTGTTTAGGTAATTTTGGTATTGAAGGATTAGGGTTCAGTTCTGCAGATGCCGTTGCAGCATTGGGACTGGTTTCTGAAGTTGCTCTCGGCTTTATAGCATTCTCAATCGGAAGCGAATTTGAACTGGAGGAATTGAAAAAAACAGGAAAGCAGGCAACTGTTATCGGTATTTTTCAGGCATTGATTGCTACATTGTTTGTTGACGTTGCTCTCTATTTTGTACATCTTGCTATGCCTGATAAACTTACTTTGCCACAGACCTTGGTTCTCGGTGCTATAGCCACTGCCACCGCCCCTGCCGCTACACTTATGGTAGTGCGTCAGTACAAAGCAGACGGTCCGCTTACAAAACTTCTGCTTCCTATCGTTGCATTGGACGATGCGGTTGGTCTTATTGTTTTTGCTGTTTCTTTCGGTATTGCAAAAACTTTAATTTCCGGCAACCTTGATATGATTTCAATTATTGTTAACCCTATAGTTGAAATTGGTTGTTCTCTCCTTCTTGGTGCAGTTATGGGCTGGATTTTAACGCAACTTGAAAAAATGTTCAATTCAAACACAAACAGACTTAATATGACCATCGCTTTCGTATTCTTAACCGTTGCTTTATCTATGCTTGATTTCCATATAGGTCCTGTGCATATCAGTTTCTCTTCACTTCTTGTATGTATGATGCTCGGAACTATCTTCTGCAATATCTGTCCCCTTTCACACGACCTTATGAATATGTCAGACAAGTGGACATCTCCGTTGCTTGCTATATTCTTTGTTATAAGCGGTGCTGAACTTGAACTTAACGTATTTGCAGATATGGCGATAGTGTTTATCGGCATAACATATATCATCTTCCGTTCTCTCGGTAAATATTTCGGTTCATACGGAAGTGCCAAAGCAGTTAAATGTCCACCATCTATCTGCAAATATCTTGGTATCACATTATTACCTCAGGCAGGTGTGGCTCTTGGAATGTGCTCTATTGCTGCCGCATCTCCCGAAATGGGAAATCAGGGAGCACTTATAAGAAACATTACTCTCTTTGCAGTTTTAATTTATGAGTTGGTAGGTCCTCTCCTTACAAGACAGGCTCTTACTGCTGCAGGCGACATCAAACCTATCCCGCACGAAGTTAAAAACCGTCGTCAGCACAAACTCAGTATGGTTAATAACAAAAACGACAAATAATTGGAGTTGAATGTTTTGTATTCATTTAAAACATTTTTTAAATCGTCTTTAGAATATATCAGGGTTTTAATCAAATGGATGATTGCATCTTCAATTGTCGGTATTATTGGCGGTGTAATTGGGAGTATATTTCACATAAGCATTGATATTGTTACAGAATATCGTATTGAACACACATGGATAATACTACTTCTTCCAATAGGTGGTATAATAATTGCTTTCATATATTCAATATTTCGCAGCAAAGGTAAGATTGATACTAATCGTGTATTGGAATCTGCAAGAGATGAACAGAACGTACCTTTGATAATGGCACCGCTTATATTCATATCTACATGCATAACGCACCTTCTCGGCGGTTCTGCCGGACGTGAAGGTGCTGCATTACAACTTGGCGGAAGTATAGGATATAATCTTGGAAAAATATTCCGTTTGAATAAAACCGACATGCACACAATTGTAATGTCCGGTATGAGTGCAGTTTTTGCCGCACTTTTCGGCACACCTCTTACTGCTGCATTTTTTGCTCTTGAAGTTACAAGCGTTGGTGTAATACATTACGCATCGCTTGTTCCCTGCATTCTTTCTTCTATAGCAGCATACAAAATTGCAGGCGTATTTGGACTGTCACCGGTTCGATTCACAAATGTTTTTACAGAAGCAATCACCGTATCGGTAATGATAAAAGTCATTATTCTCGCAATACTTTGTGCTATAGTGAGTATCCTGTTTTGTTTAGCAATCCACAAATGTGAACACACATCGGAAAAACTTATTCCTAACAGATATTTACGTACTTTTGCCGGTGGTGTACTTCTTGCAGGACTTTCTTATGCGATAGGCACATTTGATTATAACGGTGCAGGTATGGATGTTATAACACGTGCCATAGGTGGAGAAGCAAGATATGAGGCATTTATTCTTAAAATAATATTTACCGCAATAACGATAGCAGCAGGTTTTAGAGGCGGCGAAATTGTTCCCACATTCTTTATAGGTTCAACTTTCGGTTGCGTGGCAGGTTCTCTGCTGGGACTTGACGCAGGTTTCGGTGCAGCAATTGGTTTCGTGGCACTTTTCTGCGGTGTTGTAAACTGTCCTATTGCATCAACGATTCTGGCACTTGAAGTTTTTGGTGCTGAACCGATACTTATAATGGCAACCGTATGCGGTGTAAGTTATATGATGTCAGGATATTTTGGATTGTACAAAAGCCAGAAAATCGTATACTCAAAACTTAATGAGGATTTAATCGATATCAATACAAAATGAAATACCCCCCACTGTTCAAATAAACAGTGGGGGGTATTTTTACTTTAACATATCGGATTAGTTGTCTTAAGCACTGTTGCATTTCCTATTAGTGTATACTCACCTGTTGTTGCCGGTATAAATACCGTTTCACCAAGTTTTACATTCATAGAAAAACCATCACCGCAAATATTCAAATTTCCGTCAACAACAATAAGTGCATGATAACTTTTTTCATCTGCTGTAAATGATTTTTCGCCATTGAGTTTTATTTCTTTTACAACAAAATACTCACAACTTCCAATAATCTTAATTCCATCTTCACACTCGGTAAATTCTTTTGGAACTATCGTTTTACAGTTGGATGCTTTGACTCCTTTTTCAATATGAAGTTCACGTTCTTTACCGTCTTTACCTACTCTGCCGTAATCATAAAGTCTGTATGTGACATTGGAATTCTGCTGAATCTCGGCAATAAGATTGCCTTTGCCGATAGCATGGATTGTTCCTGACTCAACAAAGAACACATCTCCTTTTTTTGACTGAACGGAATTAAGAAGACTCTCTACCCTTTTCTCTTTTATGGCATTTTCAAGTTCTTCTTTAGTTGTATCTTTACAAACACCATAAGTAATACGTGCATCTTCCTCGGCATCAACCACGTACCACATCTCCGTCTTGCCGTTTTGACCTTCCCATGCCATGGCTTGCTCATCATTTGGATGAACCTGAACACTCAGATTATCTGCAGCATCAATGAGTTTTATAAGTATCGGCAATTCGTTTCCACGTACACTTGTACCCAATACAGACGGATTTTCTTTTATGTATTCAGCCAATGTTATGCCGTCAAATTCACCGCCGCAAATAACGGAGCAACCGTCTTTATGGCAACTCAACTCCCAACTTTCAGCGACAGGAGTAAGGTTGGTATCTTTTCCATATACAGAACGGAGTTTTTCCCCACCCCAAATATAATCTTTATAAACAGGTGTCAATTTTAAAGGTTTCACTTTTCAAATCACTCTTTTCACATTTTTTACTATTATAGTATACCAAAAAACTCCTTACATGTCAATCAGACATCTATATTCAATCATTTTAATATTATTGATTTTTTTGTGAATATGTGTTACAATTACTTCAACAGAAAGGAATGGCAGAAAATGAAAAAAGGTGATATCACAAAAGAGAAAATACTTGTAGCCGCTGAAGAACTTTTCTCTCAAAAAGGGTTTGCCGGCGCACGTGTTGATGAAATTGCAGAAATATCAGGTGTGAACAAGCGTCTTATATATGCTCATTTCAACAACAAAGAAAACTTATATAAAAACGTGCTCAACAGAGTATACGGCAGATTAGTAGATATGGAAACCAGTCAGGATATGACCCTTTCAGCCGAAGTTGTACTTAAAAAGCATATAGAAAATTCATTTGAGTTTTTATACCGCAATCCAAATTTTATTTCTCTTGTAATGCACGAAAATCTCAATAAAGCAAAATACGTTGATTCTTCCGGAATAGTTCCACTTAAAAGCAAATCAATAACCGCACTTCAGAACGTTTTACAAAAAGGCATTGATGACGGTATTTTCAGAAAAGACATTGACATAAACGAAACTGTTTTTGCTATCAATATGTTTGCATTTTCATATTTCTCAAATACATATACAATGCCAAAACTTATAAAAATTGACTTGAACGACGATGATGCACGCCAACGCAGAAGTACAATGGTTGCTGATATGATAATCAGTTATCTCAAGAACAAATGATTTTATTCCCGATGCTTATTATATAAGTATCGGGTTTTTTTGTAAAAGTAATTGACAAAGTAACCAGTTGGTGATAAAATAAAAGTAACTAATTAGTTCGGAGGTATGTTATGAGCAGAGAAAAAGCACTTGAAATTTTAAAAAGCGGAACTGTTATCCCCGCTATTCCGTTGGCACTCAATGATGACGGAACTTTCAATGAACACGGACAGAGAGTTTTATGCAGATATTATCTTGATGCAGGTGTTGGCGGTATTGCCATTGCAGTTCACACAACACAGTTTGAAATACGTAATCCTGAAGTTAACCTTTTTAAACCCGTTCTTGAAATTGCATCTGAAGAAATTGCCAAATATGAAGAAAAAACAGGTAAAACCATCGTAAAGGTTTCCGGCGTATGCGGCCCTACAGAGCAGGCTGTGGCTGAAGCAGAAATTGCTAAATCATTAGGATTTGATGCTGTTCTTTTAAGTCCAGGCGGTCTTGCTGACAAAGACGATAATTACCTTATAGAAAGAACAAAAGCCGTTGCATCCGTTATGCCCGTAATCGGCTTTTATCTCCAGACTGCTTGCGGCGGCAGAGTTTTGAACTTTGACTACTGGAAACAAATTTGCGAAATTGAAAACGTTGTTGCCATCAAGTGTGCTTCATTTAACCGCTATAGCACAGTTGACGTTGTAAGGGCAGTGGCACTTTCATCAAGAAACAACGAAATCGGTCTTTATACCGGTAATGATGACAATATCGTTATTGATTTGCTTACAAAATATAAATTTGATGTAGACGGAAAAATCGTTGAACGTGGTTTTGACGGTGGTCTTTTAGGTCACTGGTCTGTATGGACAAAGAGCGTTTGTGATATGTTCCCAAAAATCAAAAATGCCAAAGTGGACGATGAATGGCTTACACTCGCAGCACAGATTACAGATGCGAATGCTGCTGTTTTTGACACTGCAAATAATTTTGAGGGTACAATTGCAGGTGTACACGAAATCCTTTACCGTCAGGGGCTTATGAAATCTGTTCGTTGCATAAATCCCAGCGAAAAACTTTCAAAAGGTCAGTCAGAAGAACTTGACAGAGTATATAAAATGTACCCACACTTAAATGATGATGCGTTTGTAAAAGAAAACTTGTCTAAATGGGAAAATGAATAAGGAGGATAATATTATGTGGACTGAAGATAAACTTAACAAAATGCTGACTACTCCGTCAGCAGCACTCATTGAAGATATCAAAAAAATTGATGGCGATATTATGATTCTCGGTGCAGGCGGAAAAATGGGTCCCACCCTTTCTTTACTTGCACAGAACGCAGTTAAAGCAGCAGGCATTGACAAAAAGATTATTGCAGTTTCAAGATTTACTGATGAAATCGCTACAAAACTTTTAACAGACAATGGTGTTGAAATCATTAAATGCGATCTGCAGGATTCGGCTCAACTCAATGCTTTACCCGATGTTAAAAACATCATTTATATGGCAGGCAGAAAATTTGGCACTAACGGTAACGAATGGCAGACATGGGGCATGAATAGTGTTCTTCCCGCTTTGGTTTGTGAAAAATTCAGAAATTCTTCAATTGTGGTATTCTCATCCGGTAACATTTATCCGTTAGTACCCATTCACAGCGGCGGATGCCAGGAAACAGACTCCACCGGACCTATAGGCGAATACGCAACAAGTTGTCTTGCTCGTGAACGCTCATTTGAATATGCAGCACATAAATTCGGCACAAAAGTATTTATGTACAGACTCAACTTTGCCGTTGACCTTCGTTATGGAGTTATATACGATATTGCAGAAAAACTTATGAACGGTACTCCAATCAGTATTACAACACCTGTTTTCAACATCATCTGGCAGGGAACTGCTAACGAAATCGCTATAAGAGGGCTTTTGCACGCAAGCGAAGATGTTGAAATTATGAATGTTACAGGCCCTGAAACACTTTCTGTTAAAGCAGTTGCCGAAGAACTCGGTAAACTTCTTGATAAAGAACCCATATACTGCGGCGAGGAAACCGACGTTGCATACATTTCAAATGCAGGTAAAATGCTTGATACTTTTGGTTATCCGGAAATCACTGCATCAACACTTATCAAATGGCAGGCTGAATGGATTAAATCCGGCGGAAGAGCATTGGGAAAACCTACCCACTTTGAAGAAAGAGGCGGTAAATACTAATGTTTAGTTTAGGCATAATTGGTATGAGGATAATATATGCGGAGAACTGATATGGATATTTTTAACTACATAGAATCAAATAAAGAAAAATACATTGGTTTCTGGGTGAAAATGTGTAAGTTTGAAGGCAACAGCAAAGATAAAGAGGCATTGAACGTTTTAGTGGATTATATCGAAAGTTTTGCTGTTTCAGAGGGTTTTTCTTCAAAACGATATTCGTTTGAAGATGCAGCAGATTATCTCGTCATAGACACAAATCCCGATGCTGAAAAAGGACACGTATATATTGCCCATTCTGATACTGTTTTTGACAAAGGAGATTTTGGTGATAATCCGGTAAAAATATCCGACGGTAAAATTTACGGTCCAGGGGTTATAGATTGCAAAGGTGGTATAGCCGTTGCACTACTTTCTATGAAAGCACTCTGCGAAAGTGGATACAACAAAAATCTACGTCTTATAATCACATCTGACGAAGAAGTTGACAACAGTTTTTCAAAGCAAGAAGGTATAGAAATTATAAAATCTATGTCCTCCGGTTTTAAAAGTGCTTTTTGTTGTGAAGTCGGTAAAAAAGGTGAAGTTTTAGTAGCAAGAAGCGGAATAATAAGAATAACCATAACCGTATGCGGCAAGGCATCTCATTCAGGGATTGCATATTTTGACGGTGTAAACGCCATAAGCGAAGCAGCAGAAAAAATTATCCGTATACAAAATTCAAGTGAAAGAGGCGGTATTACATACAGTTGCAACCTCATAAACGGCGGAGAGAGAATAAACATAGTTCCCAGCACTTGCAGTTTTCAGGTTGATATACGTGTGAAATGCGCCGGTGATAAGGAAAAAGCACTTGACACAATCAGCAAGATAGTAAATACTTCTTATGTTATCGGAACTGATTCTACATTTACCATAGACAGTGAAAGAATGCCTATGGAACTTAATGACGGCAATATTGAACTTTTTGAAAATATCAAAAAGGTTGCCGAAGAGTTTTCCATAGAAAGAATAGACGATTTCTGTACAAGCGGTGGCGGTTCAGATGCTGCATATTCTGTTATTGCAGGAGTGCCTACTGTTTGCGGCATAGGTACTACAGGTGATTTTTGCCACACAATAAACGAATATGCAGAAATGGATTCTTTGCTAAGCCGCGCAAAACTTATATCAAAAACTATATTATCGTCCCCCAACAGATAAGAAAAAATTTCTTATCTGAACATTATACAATCAAAAGGGAGTCCCAGATGGGACTCCCTTTTGACTTTATATTAAATTCAAAATCCCCGTGCAGTATCAAAACCACGCGGGGATTTTTGGGGTATATAATTAAAGTAATGGCTTACTTTAATTCATAAGTAATTTGGTTATCACTTGAAAGATAACCTTTTTCTACTATCTGCTGAACAAAGATACCATCAGCGGCAGTAACTTCTGGTTCGGTGTCGTTTAAAACAGCGTTACCGAAAGATTCTACCTCTTTGGTGTACATATTACCAAGTTCAACATTAAGTTTTAACGGAACAGGTTCATTGCGGTCCTGTGCAGCATCATATCCCAACGAATCATCAGATATAAGCACGGAAACCTCTCCGCCCTCAACCTGACTGATTGTACCTTCTGCCATTATGCTGCCCTTTGTACCGTAGATTTCAAGTTTGCATTTAGCAGCAGCATCTGGGATATTAAAGTTTGCATCAACCATTGCAAGTGCACCATTATTCATTTTCATTACAACTGCAGAAGAATCATCTGCGTTATAACTGAATGTCTGCGTGCCCGCAAATCCTGCAATTGCTTCAACTTTAAGCCCTGTAATATACTGCAGTAAGTCTATGCAGTGTATACCCATATCCATAAGTGCACCACCGCCGGACAAATCTTTATTCTGACGCCAGTTGTTCGGAATATCAGGATACCAGCATGTAAGCTGAGCGCGCATTGAAACGATATCACCAAGTTTACCCTCTGCAATGATTTTCTTCATTTCCTGATGATATGCTGCAAAACGCATCATAAGTCCAACGCCGAGTTTTACTCCCTCTTTGGCGCAGAAATCTGCGATTTCCTTAGAATCTTCGCTGGTTAATGCCATAGGCTTTTCAATAAGAATGTGCTTTTTAGCCTTTGCAGAGGCAAAAGCCTGCTCTTTATGACAGAATACAGGTGATGCAATATATACAGCCTGAATTTCGTCTATTGCTAAAAGTTCCTCATAATTATCAAAAGCATATTTAGCGTTATATTTTTCCCTGCATCTTTCTGCCGCTTCCATATTGGTGTCCATAACGGCAACAAGTTCAGCGTTATCGGCAAGCATCATGCCGGGCAGAGTTCTGCGGTCCGCAATACCGCCGCAACCGATTACTCCCCATTTGATTTTCATAGTTCCCTACTCCTTTCAAAAAGTAGTTCAGTAAAATTTTCAAAGTATATTACGTGCTTTTCCAGCCACCGTGTGCTTGAGTGCACTCAAGGGCGGAAAAGTGCGTAAGGTGCAAAGAAAATTTTGATGATTATTTAACGTGAGCAGCAAGTACCTTTTTGAATCCATCTATGCACTTGTTGATATGTACTTCTTCCCATGACGGATGCAAGAACAAACATACTGTCTGTGAACGGAGTGCATTAGCGTTTTTGCAGAATACTTTATCATACTGAACAGATGCTTCGTCTGTGTATTCTTTAGACTCAAATGGGAATTTAGTAGAGCCGAAACCGCCGTGTTCTCTGTATGCTTTCTCCTCATAAGCCTCAGGCCACTGAATACCATAGCAAGGAATACCTGATGCTCCAAGTTCTTTTACGATAGCAGGTGCATCGCAATCTAAAACATCAAGGTCTACCAGCATTGGGTACCACCAGTAAGCGTTCTTTCTCTCTGCTGTATTAACGGGGAGTTTTTTAATACCTTTAAGGCCTGTAAATGCTTCGTCATACATTTTAGCGTATTTGAAACGGCGTGCAAGGTTCCAGTTATCCAATCTCTTTAATTCGTTAATACCAAAGATAGACTGGATTTCTGTCATTCTGTAGTTAAAGCCTACTCTTCTGTGAATGTAAGGAAGTTTTTCCTCAAGAGCAAGCATGTTCATTCTTGTTTTTACATCGTAACCGTGGTCACGGAATGAACGGCACTCCCAACCTGTATCTTCGTCGTTAGTAACAACCATACCGCCTTCACCACCGGTTGTGAAGTGTTTGCTCTGGCAGAATGAGAAGCATCCAACGTCACCGATAAGACCTGCTTTAATGCCGTTGTACTCACCGCCAAAGCACTGTGCACAGTCTTCAACAATTTTAAGGTTGTGTTTTTTAGCGATTTCAAGAATCGGTCCCATATCAGCAACAACACCATAGAGGTGTACTACGATAATAGCCTTTGTTCTGGGTGTGATAAGTGATTCAATGCAAGCGGGGTCAATTGTGTGGTCATCTGTTACATCAGCAAATACAGGAATAGCACCTGCCTGAAGTACTGAGAATGATGATGCGATAAATGAATATGAAGCAACGATAACTTCATCGCCGGGGCCGATGTTAAGGCTTGCAAGTGCGATGTGCAATGCAGCAGTACCGTTTGTGCAGGAGATTGCCATTTTAGCACCCATCCACTCTGCCCATTTTTCTTCAAATTCCATACCTTTTTTACCGGTCCAGTAGTTTACTTTACCGTTTTTGATAGGCTCTAAAACATCCTCCAATGTTTCAGGTGCAAACTGCGGCCACATAGGGAAACCGATTTCCTCAATACCGGCGCCATTCATTACAACTTCTTTTTCTTTACTCATAATATTACTTCCTTTCTTTTATATTTGTCCAATGGACTTAATAATAATTTTCAAAAAAATGCCGTATGTTTCACGGCACTTTTTATAAACACATAAATGCCAAAATTATAGTAATATAATTTTATTTTAATTCGTTCAGCAACTCGAGTGTTCCGTCAACAACTATATTGTCACCGCCTTTTTTTAAGCTTGACGATCTGGCTTCGTACCCGCCCTCGCTGTATGCACTGCTCGTTGGGAAATATGAATCACCGCCATTTGTTAAACAGCACAATATAGTATTGTTAAAAGGCGAGCCCTCATAAATTCTGTTTGCAATTTCAGTAAAGGGTTCTCCCGGAATTCCCATAAACACCATATCACCAAGTTTAATTGCAGAAAGAGTAAATGAGAAAAAGTCCGGTCCATTTTCTAATGTTACTATACGTTTTGCTTCGGCAACAACTGTTGTAAGTTCCATTGCTTTGTATGGCAGTTCTTCATCTCTGCCGCTTTCATGAAGTTCCACAATTCGTCTCGCTTCTTCGAGTTTATCGTTTTCCTGATTAGATGGGATATTGATAGTCTTAACGGCATATTCGATTTTATCAGTTTCAATTTCTACGGCTTTATCACATACCTGAAGTACCGCACCTGCAATTACTCTCCCCATATGTCTTGAATGCTCGTATCCTCTGGGGCAACCATCAAAAGTTATTTCCAATCCATTTGAATCACCTGCTTCGGGGAATGGGTTTATATGATTAACATCACCCTGCGGTGCCAAAAGGAACATACATTTAGTATCGGGAATTGCGGCTTCTATGGTAGAACATACAAATCCGGGATAATCTGCACTTACGTATTCTCCACCGATTGTATCGGGATGCACGCCAAAATTTACGATAAATATATCGTCGTTATCTACTCTTTCAATTTTTAAAAGTTTAACTGTTTCGTTAGGTGTACCCAATGCATAGTCAACATCGGGATTATGTATGCCGGGGTTAGTCTGCACAGAGCCGTCTTTCATACGGAATCTTCGGATAAACGATATTTTTTCGGCTTTACTTTCAGCGGTATAGAATTTCGATTCGCTTAAATCCTCCAAAGCATATGCCGCCGCATCGCGCATCTGAATTCCCAAAAACTCCTCATAATGCGGTGAACCGCAAAGTTCCGATGCAAAATCCTTTCCAAGCATAGGACCGGTATGTGTATGTGAACAAGTAACAAATATAGACTCAATAGGCAAATCACAGTACTCTGCTATTATTTTTCTGTAAGCATTACACTGCACCTGCGTAAGCATTATTATATCCATAGCAATGACAACACTTCTTTTTTCTCCGTCGTCAAAAGCAACAGCGGTTACATACAGGTCGTCCAGTACGCCTTTTGTAAAACGGGCCTCATAATATCCGGATAAAGGTGTGCCAAGTGGCGGTGTTATGCATAACCTTGAAAAGCCTGTTTGAATTTTTTTCATATTTTCCTCCTGATAATATTTTTTGCATAGTTTCAATTTGTCCAATGACTTTACTAATTGATTTTAAAAAAATGCCGCCTATTTTTACGGCACCTTTTTAAAATCAATTATGCTCCGAACATATCGTCGAACGCAAAGCGCGCACCGCCAATTGTTACAGAGTTACATTCCAGAACGGAATACTCAATTATTTTATTCTTTATCAATGAAATTTCTTCAAAATATGTTTTTAACGGCTCTAATAAGTGTGAACCCAAAAAACGTATTGCTCCCCCTATTACAATTGATTCGGGGTCTATAAGATTGACAATATTATTGATACCAAACGCCAACGCCTTGGCAACGCCGTTTATGATTTCTTTCATATTTTCATCGCCATCATCAAGTTTATCACGAAGTTGGCTTATGGAATAACAACCGGTTTTTTCAAGTATAGCCGGCAGACTTGCAACAAGTTCAAGGCAACCGTAATTACCGCACTGACAACGTTTGCCGTTATAATCAACCGATATATGACCAAACTCACCCGCCATACCGCCACCGGCATAGATTGCACCGTCAATCAAAATACCAGCACCAACACCATCGTCAATATCAATAGACACAAGGTTATTTGAAAGACCATGCGTGCCAAATTCTTTTTCAGCATAAGCGATTAAGCCTGAATTGTTTTTAAGATAAACTTTCGTCTGAGGCATTGCCTCAAACACTGTTTTATATATATCTGCCGCATCTTCTGCGTGTAGGACAGTAGATGATACCAGCGTATTGCTTTCGGGGTCAATAACACCCGGAAGCCCTATTGTTATACCAATTATTCTGCGGTTTCTGGTAGACAACCCTATGGCACGCATAATTGCCATAGCAAGATTTTCCCCAGACACAACAGGTACAGCAACATGGAATACTGATGTAAAATCAAGTGCATAAACATCTGCAATAATCTGGTTTTTCTGAACATCAACACCAAGAAAGAATCCTCCGTCAGCACTTACCTGAAGCAACACTGCCTTTCTTCCGCTTGTTGTAGAATCTTTCATTCCGCACTCATTAACTAAGCCTTCCGATATAAGTTCTTCAACCAAAGACGAAACAGTTGTGGCACTTAACCCGGTTATCTTTTTGATGTCAGCACGTGAAATTGTGCCGTGCTTATGTATAAGACGGAATACCAGACGCATATTCGATTCTTTTATTAACTGTTGTGACGCTTTAACAATTTCTGTCATCGTTTAAATATCCTCAAATTACTCCATTGGGTTAACAATTGTATTATAACACCTGTTAATACTCCGTGTCAATAGAAATTTGAGCATATAAAACCAAATTGCCTAAAAGAAAATAATTACAATAGATCTTCAAAAAATTATCTCTGTAAATTTGCATACATAAATAATTTATGAATAATTCACCTATAATTGCCAAAAATAAAGTAAATTCAATTGGAGGTATAATAAAATGTTCAAACATGAAAAAATCCTTTTTCATCCCGTAGAGGTAGAAAGACCAAATCCACAATACGCAGTATTGCTTCAGGAACAACTCGGCGGCGGAAACGGAGAACTTAAAGCCGCTATGCAATATATGTCACAGAGTTTTCGTATTAAAGATCCTGAAATCAAGGATTTATTTTTAGATATCGCAGCAGAGGAACTTGGTCACATGGAAATGGTGGCGCAAACCATCAATTTGCTAAATGGTCATGATGTTGATGCAACAAAAGTTCAGGCAGGCGAAGTCCAGTCTCATGTTATTTTAGGATTGAATCCCGGTCTTATAAATGCTTCGGGCTACTCCTGGACTGCAGATTATGTTACAGTAACCGGAGATTTGTGTGCTGATATCTTAAGCAATATTGCATCTGAACAACGTGCAAAAGTAGTTTATGAATATTTATACCCTCAGATACATGATACGAAAGTAAAAGAAACTATTGATTTTCTTCTTAATAGAGAAGAGGCTCATAACCAAATGTTCCGTGACGCATTTAACAAGGTACAAAACAGCGGTTCTAACAAAGATTTCGGTACAACAAAAGCAGCAAAAATGTATTTTTCAATGTCAGATCCAGGCCCTAATGCATTTGCAAGCAACGAAACTACTCCGCCGTCATTCAACAAATAATTCTACGAATCAACAGATATAACAAACCGCATACAATAAATTTACGCAAATATTTGAAAAAATCAAATTTTTAAAGAAACCGAATGATTTTGATGCCACTCTGGATTATTCGGTTTCTTTATATGATTTAAATAAAATAATTCATCTTAAACTATTGAAATATATTCAGAAAAGTGATACAATGTATTTAAACTTAATAAACGGGAGCTTGTATTACAGGCTGAGAGGAAGGTATAACCTTCGACCGAGAACCTGATTTGGATAATGCCAACGTAGGGATGCCTGATACATAGTGTTAGGAGGAACAAAGAACTTTTAGGAAGTTACCAGATCGGTAACTTCCTTTTTTGTTTGGCAAGGTTTGTTATTAAGTTAATAAACAGCCGATAATTTGCGGCAGAAAGAGGTAAAAAATGTTAGGAAACTGTCTTGAAAATGTACGGAGAAAAACACCGCTTGTGCACAACATTACCAATTATGTTACGGTTAATGATGTGGCAAATGCATTACTTGCATGCGGAGGGAGTCCGATTATGTCGGATGAGCCGGAGGATGTTGCGGATATTACATCAATCTGCGGTGGACTCAATATCAACATCGGCACTCTCAATCAAAGAAGTGTCGAGGGAATGTTTATTGCAGGTGCAAAGGCAAACGAACTTGGTCATATAGTTTTGCTTGACCCTGTGGGGGCTGGTGCAAGTAAACTCCGCACGGACACAGCAATCAAAATTATGAATACAATTAAGCCTACTGTTATTCGTGGAAATGTTTCAGAAATTAAAACTCTGGCACTTGGATGCGGAACAACAAAAGGTGTAGATGCTGATGCTGCCGACACAGTAACGGAAGATAACCTTGGGGATATGATCGTTTTCGCAAAGAACTTTTCCAAAAAGACTAATGCAATTATAGTAATTACTGGTGCGATTGATCTTGTGGCAGATAGTGAAAAATGCTATGTAATTCGTAACGGAATACCGGAAATGAGCAAAATTACAGGAACAGGATGTCAACTTTCGGGAATTGCAACCGCTTATGCTATTGCTAATCCTGATGATAAAACAAAAGCAGTTGCAGCAGCAGTATGCGTGATGGGCCTTGCGGGTGAAATCGGTTATGCAAATCTAAAATTGAATGAGGGCAACTCTACTTTGCGAAATCGCATAATAGATGCCATTTGTAATATGGATGCAGAAACTTTGAACAAAGGAGCAAAATATGAAGTGCGATAAAAAAGATTTAATGTTATATGCTGTCACTGACCGCACATGGCTTGGAAGTATGACTCTTTATGAGCAGGTGGAAGAAGCACTTAAAGGTGGTGCAACCTTTGTTCAACTTCGTGAAAAGGAATTAGACGACAAAGCATTTCTCAAAGAAGCTTTTGAAATTAAAGAACTTTGCAGGCAATATAAGGTTCCATTTGTTATCAATGACAATGTGGATATTGCAGTAAAGGTAAATGCAGACGGAATACATATAGGTCAAAAAGATATGGGAATAGGATATGTGCGGTCTGTTGTCGGAGAAGAAAAAATCCTTGGTGTATCTGCACAGACGGTAGAGCAAGCCGTTCTTGCCGAAAAAATGGGAGCTGATTATTTAGGTGTAGGTGCTGTATTCTGTACAAACTCAAAGGAGGATGCAGACGATGTAACTCATGAAACACTTAAAGCAATATGCGAGGCTGTAAGTATTCCCATTGTTGCTATCGGCGGCATTGGAGCAGGTAATATTTTAGAACTGACAGGAAGCGGGATTTGCGGTGTTGCTGTTATTAGCGCTATTTTCGCTGCAGACAATATTCAAAAATCCACAGCAGAATTAAAAGAATTAACAAAGCAGGTGGTTTGTAATGATTAAAGGTGTAATATTTGATTTAGACGGGACTATCCTTAATTCGATGTTTATATGGGACACAATCGGAGAAGATTTTCTTCGTTCTCTTGGAAAAGAGCCAAAGGAAAATCTTGCCGAAGTTTTCAAAACATTTACACTTGAACAAGCTGCTGAATATTACCGCAAGCATTATGGTGTTACACTTTCTGTACAGGAAATAGTTGACGATATCAATAACATGGTGGCAGAAATATATCGAACAAGAGTGATTCTTAAAACTGGTGTAAGAGATTTCCTGAAAAGATTACAGTCAGCAGGTGTGAAAATGTGTATTGCAACTGTGACGAACAGACATATTGCAGAAGATGTGCTGACGAGATTAGGAGTGCGTGAATACTTTTCTGAAATATTTACTTGCGCCGAAGTTGGATTCGGCAAAGAAACAGCAGGGATCTACAGACAAGCTCTAACGCACCTCGGAACTGAAAAAACTGAAACAGTAGTTTTTGAGGATGCGCTCCACGCATTAAAAACTGCTAAAGATGATGGATTTAAGGTTGCTGCAGTTTATGATGAACACGAGCCAATGCAAGAAGAAGTAAAAGAAATTTCAGATTATTACATAACTGATTTCGAAAGTTTTTGTTTTAATTCAAAATTGAAAACGGCATTGACTATTGCAGGTAGTGATTCAAGTGGTGGTGCTGGTATTCAGGCAGATATTAAAACTATGACAATGAACGGTGTTTATGCAATGAGCGCAATTACATCACTTACTGCTCAAAACACTCTTGGCGTAAGAGCAATTTTAGATTCAACACCCGATTTCCTAAAAGAACAACTTGATGCAGTATTTGAAGATATATTCCCTGATAGTGTAAAAATTGGAATGGTATCATCAAGCGGGTTAATAAATGTAATTGCAGATAGATTGAAATATTATAATGCAAAAAACATTGTTGTAGATCCCGTAATGGTAGCAACAAGCGGTTATGCTCTTATAAAAACTGATGCAATAAAAACATTGATTTCAAAACTATTACCCATAGCAACTCTCGTAACCCCTAACATTCCCGAAGCAGAAATTTTATCCGATATGAAAATTGAGGGCAAGGAAGATATGGTTAAGGCAGCCAAGTATATCGGGGAAAACAATGGTTGTAGTGTTCTGTTAAAAGGAGGGCATAGCATCAATGATGCAAACGACCTTTTGTACGAAAATGGTAGATATACATGGTTTGCTGGTAAGCAAATTGATAATCCAAACACTCATGGAACTGGATGCACTTTATCAAGTGCCATTGCATCAAACCTTGCAAAAGGTTATAGCCTTGTTGAGTCGATAAAAAAAGCAAAAGAATATATTTCAGATGCTCTCTTGGTTGGTCTTGATTTGGGGAAAGGTTCAGGTCCGCTTAATCATGCTTTTGTTATAAGTAGTGACATCTAAACCATTTGTTATGTTTTGAATACTTATTTTAAAACCACTTGAAAACTGCTTATTTCAAGGGAATTAAGCAGTTTTCTTTTTTTGTGCGTTTCTTCTTATTTCCCCTTATTTACCCTTGCTTTTTCTTCTATTTACTGTCAAATCAACTGTCAAAAAGGCTATCTGCGTTTAAATTACAGATAGCCTTTTATGTTCCTGTTTGTTTCTTGCCTTTCTTTTTCTGCCCCTGTTATTTGCTTTGATTCAGGTCAGAGAGTGTAGCATTCTGCTATGCTGAAAAGTGGCTTGAAAGCAGACGAAACAACCTAAAACCTACTTCGTTTGATAGACTTGAACATGTTGTTCATAATCACATTAACAGATTTTTGGGGTATACTTTTTTATAGGAGTCAATGCTACAAATTAATTTAGCGCGCTTCAGCATATTGAGCTTGCAGTTTAGGCAAATTTTGAAGAAAAGACACAGATTTCAATCGAAATCTGTGTCTTTTCTGATAGGGATAATATGTGCTCAAAAAAACTCTTTCGTATAAGACTAATTAAAATTTCCCATAAGGCTTTAATCTTAACATTTTGCTCTTATAAAACTTTTATAAAAAATTATAAAACTAACGACGGAGTTGTATAAACTCGTGCTGCAAGTTCCTGATTTAGCATATAAAGACTTTTTGGATCCGAACCAAAAAGTTCCATCTTTGTAATCAAATCATTTGCATTTGTTTCCTCTTCACCTTGTTCCTTAACAAACCAATCAAGGAACTGCATTGTGCGAAAATCTTTAACATTGTATGCTGCTGCATAAATGTCATTTATAAGAGAGGTTACATATTCTTCGTGTTCAAGTCCTGCCTTTAAAACATCTATATGGTTAGAAAATGTCTTGTCAGGTTTTGCAATAGCCTCAAGAGTTACTTTTTGATTCTCGTTTTGGAGATACTGATAGAAAAGCATTGCATGGTCACGCTCTTCCTGTGCCTGAATCTTATACCAATTGGCAAATCCGTCAAGACCTGCATCTTCAAAATAATTCGAGAAATCAAGGTAGAGATACGCAGAATAGAATTCTTTGTTAATCTGTTGATTTAGAAGTTCATGTACTTTTTCGTTCATCATAATATAACACCTCCATTGTTTTTTATTATACTATGAATACGCACAAAAATCAACAAAAAAACACAGATGGAGAAATTTTGAAGTTCCGTCTGTGTTTTTTGTTTATCTGCGATTTAATTTATCTGACAAATCTCCATATACAGGTGTTGCCAAACCAAAACCGCCTGATACAGTCAGTATTTGTCCCGTGGTATAAGCAGAATCATCTGATGCAAAGTAAACTGCTGCAGCAGCAATTTCTTCAGGTGTACCCATACGCTTAAACGGAATATGGCGCATAAACAGTTCTCTGAATCCCTCTGTAAGATTTTTCTCTACTGCATCGGTTGCAGTCATCCCCGGTAAGATTGCATTACAGCGAATATTATTTTTTGCTTCATGTACTGCTATCAGTTTAGTCAGATAATTAATAGCAGCCTTACTGGTTCCGTATGCTACTTGTGAAATATCCGGAACAAGACCTCCCACAGAGGAGATATTTATAATACTTCCGCCACCGTTTTTTGCCATCTGTTTAGTTGCTTCTTTGCTAGCCATAAATACACTTCTTAAATTGATATTTACAATATCAAAGAAAACCTCTGTATCTGTATTTGAAAAGTCAAGGTCTTTTCCCGGATTTGAAGTGCCGAAGTTGTTAACCAAAACATCAATACGCCCTGCATCTTTTATTACTTCATCAGTCATAGAAATATAAGATTCGCTCTTACTTGCATCGTTATAAACATATCTTACTATACAGCCCTCGGAATTTAGCTTGTCAGCCTCCTGCTTTGCAAGTTCTAAATTTCTTGCCGCCATATAAACTATAGCACCTTCTTTAGCAAAGGATTTAGTAATAGCAAGACCTATTCCTCGGGTTGAGGCAGTTATTAAAACAACTTTGTCTTTTAATTTCATGCTTTTTCTCCTTTTTTATTATAAATTTTAGGCAGGAACAACACTATCGCAATTCCCGCAATAACACAAATAATTTCCGCTACAGCAAGAAACTTTATAGAATTTACTGCGGCATTTATTTCACTTACACCGCTACTTATAATATTTGTTACTCTATTTGTAAAAAGAGGAACAAAAATCGCTACACCAAAGGGTGCTGCAAGATCACGGAATAAGCCATAAGTTCCGGTTCCTGCTCCTGCAGTTTCAGCAGGCACACCTGACAGTACAACCTTCATAAAAATTGCAGCGTTTCCGCCAAGCCCAAAGCCTAAGATGCCAAGAGATGCGGCAAGTATAATCACAGAGGTTTGGGCAGCAAATAAAAGCATAATGGCACATCCAACTCCTGTAAGAGTCAAAGAGGCAGCCAAAACCTTTTTAGGCTCCGTGCGGTCTGCCAATGGTCCTAAAACAACTGAACCGAGTGACATTCCGATATACATAATTGAAATCGCATAGCTGGATATAATAGTATTATCAGGCTGTGTGTAGTTGATAAAGACAATTATATTTGTCATATTCGCCTGCATAAGTCCCTGAGTTAAAAAGAGAGCCAGAACTGAGAGAAAAAACTTTTTTCTCTTCATAAACTTCCAACTGAGAATTGGATTTGTCGCTTTTTTTTCTGCGTAAAACAAACCGATAAATGAAATTACCGATGCACTTAAAATAATTAAAAACCATATTGACCTAATACCGAAATTCTGACCAAAGGACGGTAGGCACAACATAAGAGTAAAGAAAATCAGTACCCATACAGAACCAATACCGTCGAAATCTGTCAGTGGTTTCAATGCTATACTATCTTTTCTATGTGTTACAATGCAAAGTAAAAATATAATGGCTGAAATTGCAACGCATACCCACATCATTGCTCGCCAACCATAAAACTCAATAAGCAATCCGCCGAGCGTAGGTCCGAAAACTACTGCACTGCTTGAAATAAGCATATATAAAGAAAAGCCCTTTGCAATTTTCTCAGTCGGAAATTCTGTAACAATATACGACATTACCACCGGTGCAATAGCTGCACTTCCTATTCCTACAATAAAACGGGCAACAATCATAAAAAATAGCGATGGGGCTACTGCCGTAAGTATATTACCCAAAGTAAAAATCGCTATACCAATCAATAATGTTGCTTTCCTGCCTATTACATCACCCAGTTTGCCGAGAATGGGTGCAAACGCTGCTGTTGAAGCTGCCATCGCTAAAGCGGTCCACGTTGTGTTATTATATGGCAAATTCAAATCACTTACAAATGCAGGGCCAAGCACGGCAGTAAACCCCCCCACAGCACCTACTAAAAATGCCGCGAGCGCATACGCCACAAAACCCCTTAAATAAGGTTTTGAGGAACTAATTTCCATAAGTTATCACTCCAATCTAACCATAGTATAACCTATATTTGCGTATTTATTTAGCAGACTTGGTTATACTTTTATGTAGAAAGGAGGAATAGTTTTGAAAGAACTGTTTTTTATTTGCAAGCATTGCGGAAATATTATTGCGATGATAAAAAATAGCGGTGTTTCAATACAATGCTGCGGCGAAGATATGCAGGAGATAATTCCAGGAACTACGGAGGCATCCCAGGAAAAACATATTCCCGTATATAAAACAGAAGGTGATATGGTAACCGTTTCAGTCGGTTCGGTCGAACATCCGATGGAACCCCAGCATTATATCGAGTGGGTGTGCATTGAAAGTGATGACGGATTCCAATACAAGAGACTTTCGCCAAACACGCCTCCGAAGGCAAACTTTTCATTATCCAAGGGAGACAGCGTAAAAGCAGTATATGCCTTTTGCAATCAGCATAGTCTTTGGAAAGCATAAAATTAAAAAGTAAAGGAGAATAAAATTATGTCATTGATTAACAAAGAAATTTCAGATTTTAAAGCTTACGCATTTCACGGAGACGATTTTAAGATGGTTTCCAAAGAAGAGATTTTAGGTAAATGGAGCGTGTTCTTTTTCTATCCTGCAGATTTTACCTTTGTATGCCCAACGGAGTTGGAAGATTTAGCAAATAAGTATGAGGATTTTAAAAATGTGGGATGTGAGATATACTCTGTATCTACCGACACTCATTTTGTTCATAAAGCATGGCACGATGCATCTGAAAGAATTAAAAAAATCAATTATCCTATGCTTGCTGACCCGACTCATGAAATTTCAAGAGATTTTGAGGTTTTAATTGAATCAGATGGTCTTGCAGAGCGTGGTACCTTTATCATAAATCCTGAAGGTAAAATTGTAGGCTACGAGGTTACTGCCGGAAATGTAGGCAGAAACGCAGAAGAACTCTTCCGTAAGGTTCAGGCATGTCAGTTTGTTCATGCTCATGGCGACCAGGTATGTCCTGCTAACTGGCAGCCGGGTGCTGAAACATTAAAACCGAGTCTTGATCTCGTAGGACAGTTATAATGAGTAAGATGCAAAATACAATTCAAGATAATTTATATGATGTTGCAGTGATAGGCGGCGGTCCGGCAGGACTTACCGCCGCCATTTATCTGGCTCGTGCAAGATACCGTGTGTTAGTTCTGGAAAAAGAACAGTTTGGCGGTCAGATTACCATTACACATGAGGTTGTAAATTATCCGGGATTAGGAAAAATAAGCGGAAAAGAACTTACCGAAACTATGCGCCGTCAGGCAGAAACCTTTGGAGCAGAATTTTTAATGGCAGAAGCAGAAAGC
>JAZNPF010000015.1:0-30218 GCA_045589495.1 Clostridia bacterium | reverse complement strand
ACGTTTGCAGATTATTGGAAAGATGTCGGAACTATTCATAGTTTGTGGGAGTCCAACATGGAACTTCTTGACGGCACTTTTAATATACGTGATAAAGTTTTTAAAACCTATGCAAGAAACTACGCAAAACCATCAAGTTATATATCTGCTACCGGCGAAATTAAAAATTCGTTTGTTGCAGAAGGATGTACTGTTAAAGGCAAAATTGAACATTCTGTAGTATCTACGGGATGCGTTATAGAAGAGGATGTGCACATTTACAATAGTGTTATAATGCCTGATGCAGTTATTAAAAAAGGCGCAACAATTAAATATGCCATAGTCGGTGAAGGCGCAGTTATAAACGAAAATGCCAAAGTAGGTGATGATCCTGTTTATTTTAATGAAAATGAATGGGGTATCAGTGTGGTTGGTAAAGATGAGCAAATAGACAGAAATAGTGTTGTGAAACCAAATGAAGTTGTTTGACTTGAAATTTAAAGGAGAGTAACTGAATATGAAAAAATTATCAGGCATCATTTTTTCTAATATATACGACGGTGCTCTTGGCGATTTGACTGCAAAGAGGACTGTTGCATCGTTGCCGTTTGGAGGCAGATACCGTCAGATAGACTTCGTTCTTTCTAGTATGGTAAATTCAAATATAACATCTGTAGGTGTTATTACAAAATACAATTATGAATCACTTATGGACCATTTAGGGTCGTGTGAAGAGTGGGATCTTAACCGTAAAAACGGCGGGTTATACATAATACCCCCGTTTGCATTCGGAAGGTCAGATGTATACCATGGGAAATTAGAGGCTCTTTACACCGCGCTCAACTTTTTAAAAACACAAAACACAGATTATATCGTTCTTTCTGACACCATTACAATATGTAATATTGATTACCGAGATGTTTTGGCTGACCATATTGCATCCGGTAAAGATATTACAGCCATAGCTTCAAAACCTCATAGTGGTGCCGATAACTATCCGGCAGTTTTTAAAATAAATCGTGATAGAAGTGCAAAATCAATTACTGTAAATTGTCCCGCTGATAAAAATTCTTATGTAGGATTCGGTATGTTTATTATGGGACGTGAGGCTCTTATTAAAGTTGTTGAAGAATGTGTTTCTGCAGGATTTTACCATTTTGAAAAAGACTTTTTGCAAAAATACTTTAATGAAGGTAAGATCACTGTCAACGTATATAATTTTGAAGGCACAGTTCTTCGTAATCGCGATATTGCGACATATCTTAAAAATAATCTTAAACTTACTGATGAAAAAGTTCATGGTGGATTGTTTAAATCTGCATCACCTATATACACCAAAGTACGTGATGAAATTCCAACATATTATGGGGATACATCTTCTGTGAATGAATGTATTATAGCAGACGGTTGTGTTATACGCGGAGAACTTGAACATTCTGTGCTTTTCCGTGATGTGAATGTGGAAACAGGTGCCAAAGTTATTGGCTCTATAGTTATGCAGGGTACAAAAATCGGAAAGGATGCATATATAGAAAATGCAATCATTGATAAAAACGTTACTATAACTGAAGGGACACGCCTTATTGGTGCAAAACAGAGCCCTGTTATTGTAAAGAAAGGTGAAACAATATGAAAATACTTTTTGCCGCAAGCGAAGCTGCGCCTTTCATAAAAAGCGGGGGGCTTGGTGATGTGGCTCAGGCGTTGCCTGCGGAATTGGCGAAGGTAAAAGATGTTGAGGTATCGGTATTTATACCTTACTACAAAAGCATTAAGGACAATCCGGAAATTGAAGTTGAGTTTCTTACAAGTTTTGGAGTTCAGGTTGCCTGGAGAAGACAGCACGTTGGAATATTTAAAGCAGTTAGCAAGAGTAAAAAACTCAAATACTATTTTGTTGACAACGAGCATTATTTTTATCGTGATTCTATTTACGGCCATTATGATGATGGTGAGAGATTCACATATTTTTCAATGGCAGTTTTAGAGGCGATGCGCCACCTTAATTATTATCCTGATATTATCCATTGTAATGATTGGCAGACGGCTCTTATACCGGTACTGAAAAAAGCACTTTATAACGGTGTTTATGATAATGCACGAACGGTATTTACTATTCATAATATCGAATATCAGGGTAAAATGCCTAATGAATTTATGAATGACGTTATTGGTGTTGATGAATACTGGAGAGGTATGCTTACTTATGACGGATGTATAAACTTTATGAAAGGTGCAATAGTTGCTTCTGATAAAATAACTACTGTATCAAAAACTTATGCACATGAAATCCGTCATGCATTTTTTGCACATGGGCTTCAGGATATACTTAAAGAAAACGAGTATAAAATAGAGGGAATTGTAAACGGCATTAACACCGATTTATATAATCCGGCAAAAGATACTATGATTTTTGAAAACTTTACTGCTTCTAATGTTTCCGGTAAAGCAAAGAATAAGGAAGAAATGCAAAAAATGCTTGGTCTTCCGGTAAATCCGGATGTTCCGGTTGTTGCAATGATTTCCCGTCTTGTATCACATAAAGGGTTAGATCTTGTTGAATATGTTATGGGCGAAATTATGCAGAGAGATTTGCAGTTTGTGGTTATCGGTACAGGTGATTCCAAGTATGAAGATATGTTTAATTTCAATGCTTATGTAAATCCTGATAAAATGTCGGCAAACATAATATTCAATCCTGAACTTGCGAATAAAGTATACGCTGGCGCAGATATGTTCCTTATGCCGTCTAAAAGCGAACCATGCGGACTTTCGCAACTTATTGCAATGCGCTACGGAACAGTGCCAATAGTTCGAGAAACTGGTGGGCTTTGGGATACCGTTCCGCCTCTCAATGTTGAAACATTAGAGGGAAAAGGTTTTACATTCAAAGGCTATAACGCACACGATATGCTTGGTGCAATTGACAGGTGTATAGATTTTTATCATGACAAAACTAAATGGAATAAACATATAAAAAATCTTATCAAATACAACAGCGGGTGGAAATCATCTGTACAGGAGTATTTGAAAATATATAATGAAATAATGTAACAGAGGAGTAAAAAATGGGAGAAGCAAAAACAACAAAGACTACAAAGGCAGCAAAGGAAAGCAAGACTACCAAAGCGGCTGCTTCAAAAACAACAAAAACGAAAAGTACAGCAACAAAATCAACTGTTAAAAAGACTACACCTAAAACAGACAATAATGTTAAACTTATTTCTGAGGCTTGTGTGCGCCTTTTTGGTTGCGATATCAAAGATGCTACACAACAGCAGATGTATAAATCATTGTGCAGCGTAGTTAAGGATTTACTTGTCCAGAAAAGAAAAAAATTCCACGATAAATACCGTGCCAATGACGATAAACAGGTTTATTATATGTCTATGGAATTTTTGGTTGGCACATCTTTGCGTAATAATCTTTATAATCTGGGATTGGAAGAAGAATTTACAAATGCCGTTAAAAAATGCGGTTTTGATATAGCCGACCTTTATGCAATGGAACCTGACGCAGGATTAGGTAATGGCGGTCTTGGAAGATTAGCTTCGTGCTATCTTGATTCTATGACAAGCGTTGGTCTTCCGGGAACGGGTTTTTCTATCCGTTACGAATTTGGTATCTTCAAACAAAAAATAGTAGACGGTTGGCAGATGGAGTTCCCTGATGACTGGTTAAGTTATGGCGACGTATGGCTTAATCCAAGAGAAGATGAATCCTTTGAAGTTAAATTCGGCGGAGATGTATCGGGATGGGATGATAATGGTAAATACAGAATTTCACATACCAATTATAACTCTGTTATTGCTGTGCCGTATGATATGTATATTTCAGGTTATGATACGGATGCTGTTAATAAACTGGTTCTTTGGAGTGCAAAATCTGCAAACCGATTTGATATGGCTGCATTTTCAAGAGGCGACTATGCAAAATCCCTTGAAGAAAATACTATGGCAGAGGTTATCTCAAAAGTTCTCTATCCCGCAGATGACCATATAGCAGGTAAGATTTTACGTTTAAAACAGCAGTATCTGTTAGTTTCTGCATCGCTTCAGAGTATTGTTCATAACCATATAAAACGTTATGGTACATTGGATAATCTTGCTGATAAAATTGCTATTCATATCAATGATACTCATCCTGCACTTTGTGTTCCTGAACTTATGAGAATTTTGGTTGATGATCACGAATATGGTTGGGATGAAGCATGGAAAATCACTTGTGATACGCTCACTTACACAAATCATACCGTTATGAGCGAAGCACTCGAACGATGGAATGAAAATCTGTTCAGAGAACAGTTGCCGCGTGTATATCAGATTGTGTGCGAAATTAACAGACGCCTTGTTGAACAACTTAATAATATATATACTGGCGATGTTGCAAAGATTGATTATATGGCGGTTATTGCTCACGGTGAAGTGCGTATGGCAAATCTCTGTCTTGCTGCTTGTCATACTGTAAATGGTGTATCAAAACTGCATAGTGAAATTTTAAAAAGCGGAATATTCAGAGATTATTATAATATTGATAACGATAAATTCACCAATGTAACAAATGGTATAGCATACCGCAGATGGCTGTGTCAGTCGAATCCTGAACTTGCTGCTTATCTTGAAGAACTTATTGGTGATGGCTTTAAGCACGACAGCACCGAACTTGAAAAACTGCTTAAGTATGTTGATGATGAAAAAGTGCTCAACAGACTTTTGGAAATTAAACATAATAACAAAGTGCGTCTTGCAAATTATATCGCCAAAGCAAACGGAATAAATGTTGATCCTGATTCTATGTTCGATATTCAGGTTAAACGTTTGCACGAATATAAACGTCAGTTGCTCAATGTTTTGCATATTCTTTATCTTTACAATAAAATCAAAGATAATCCGAATGGTGATTATGTTCCGCGAACATTTATATTTGCTGCAAAAGCATCTGCCGGATACGTAATGGCTAAACAGATTATCCGTCTTATTGTTGCGGTTTCAGATATGATAAACTCTGACCCCCAGGTTCGTGATAAGATTAAAGTTGTGTTTATAGAAGACTATAAAGTATCGCTTGCAGAAATTATTATCCCTGCTGCTGATATTTCTGAACAGATTTCTATTGCAGGTAAAGAAGCATCCGGTACTGGTAATATGAAACTTATGATTAACGGTGCAGTTACTATGGGTACATTAGACGGCGCCAATGTTGAAATTCACGAACAGGTTGGCGATGATAATATGTTCCTTTTCGGTATGCACGCAGATGAGGTTGAAGCACTCTGGCAAAAAGGATATCGTCCCACAGAGTACGTGGAAAATAATCCTGAACTCAAACGTGTTATTGATATGCTGACATCCGGAGAACTTGGTGTTAAATTCAATGACATTGCACGTTCACTTTTAACAAATGATTTTGGTGTAGCAGATGCCTATATGATTCTGGCAGACTTTGCCGATTACGTTCGTGCGCAGGAAGATGCTGCAAACACTTATAAATCAAAACTTGATTTTGCTCGTATGTCACTTGTAAATATAGCAAAAGCAGGTATTTTCTCATCAGACAGAGCAGTAAAAGAATATGCAGACAATATCTGGCATATGAAATATTAAAAATTAAGGGCATAAGGAGATATTCTCCTTATGCCTGTTTGGAGTTTTAAATGAGGATTTTATACGATAGCAAAAACAAATACCATAAAACACCATTTGGTTGTGTCCGTCAGGATGAAAAATGCGTTTTAAGGATTGATATTCCCAAGTCCTGTAAAACAACGCTTGTACGCCTGTTCTTGCAACGTGAAGACGGTTTTGAGATGATATTACCTTTCTGTAAGGAAAAAAACGAAAATGAATATGAATATGAAACTTACGTAACTGAATTCTCACTTTTTTCCAACGGATTGTATTTTTATCATTTTAATATCCGTACACAAGATGGCGAGTTTGATTTGTACAAACAGGGTAGAGATACAAATATTGGTGAGGGAGAACTTTGGCAAATAACGTGTTATGATAAGAAATACGATACTCCTGAAAGTTTTAAAGGTAAAGTGATGTATCAGATTTTTCCCGACAGATTTTATAAGTCGGGAGAGGTTGATGTTTCAGGTAAATTGGAACCTTATGTTTTACATGAGAACACACACGAAATACCGGCATATCTGCCAAACTCATCCGGAAGAATAGAAAACAATGATTTTTATGGGGGTAATCTTAAGGGGATTACTGATAAATTGCCGTATCTTGAGGAACTTGGTGTTGGCATTATATATTTAAACCCTATATTTTTAGCATATTCAAATCATCGCTATGATACTGCGGATTATAAGCGTATTGATCCGCTTTTGGGCAATGAGAAAGATTTTTCAAAACTTTGTACAGAGGCACATAAACTTGGGATAAAAGTAATACTTGACGGTGTGTTTTCTCATACCGGAAGTAACAGTGTTTATTTTGACAGTGAGCATATCTTTGGCAACGGTGCATGTTCTAATGAAAATTCACCGTATAAAAACTGGTATATGTTTGAGGAGTACCCTCATAAATACACATCGTGGTGGGGGATAGATACCTTGCCGTGTGTAGATGAAATGAATAAAGATTATATGAACTATATTATATTTGATGACGATAGTGTTATATCACACTGGCTCAAACTCGGTGCAGACGGATTTCGTCTGGATGTAGCCGACGAGTTGCCCGATGAGTTTATAATGGCTTTTAAAAAGAGATTAAAACAGATTAAACCTGACGCACTTTTGATAGGTGAAGTTTGGGAAGACGCATCAAACAAAATAAGTTACAGTAAACGCAGAAAATATTTCTCTGAAAGCGAACTGGACTCTGTTATGAATTATCCGTTTCGTGATGCAATTTTAGGCTTTGTAAAAGGGTATATAAGCGGAAATGATTTTTCTGAAAGAATAATGACAATAGCGGAAAATTACCCACGTCCTGTTATGGACTGCCTTATGAATTTGCTTTCAACGCACGATACGTGCAGAGTGATTACTGAAATTAGCGGAAAAGGCGAAGGCTTTAATAAAACAGAAAAAGCCAATTTTAAGCTTTGTGGTGATGAACTGAATAAGGCACTGTCACTTGAAAAGGCAGCAGCATTTTTGCAGTTTATGCTTCCCGGAAATCCGTGTATTTATTATGGTGATGAGATAGGAATGCAAGGTTTTGAGGATCCGCTGAACCGGGGCTTTTATGATTGGAATAATGTAAATGAAGAACTGCGAATATTCTATAAAAAACTTGCTGAACTTAAAAATCAGAATGCCGAAATCAAATATGGCGATATTTCGTTTTCTGTATCTGATGAACGTTATATCAAATTTTCACGTTCAACTACAGAAACAGTGTATGCCGAACTGTCGCTTAACGGTAAATTACCATTTAAAGAAAATGCGTTATTTGAGTATAGTGATGAGTATGTTAGTATGATTATATATAAATAAAGAAGCAACGGTTTAAACCGTTGCTTCTTTATTTTCAAATTCTTTGTATTCATTAGATTTCCATTTTCCTGAAACATATACTGATATGCCGAATATTGCTTCGGTAATCCACGATAATACAACCGCGGCATATATTCCATACATTCCGTATTTGTAAAATAATATATAACTGTAAAACATTCGGGAAACAGCGTATAAAAACGTGGAAATAACTAAAAATTTTCCTGAACCGGAACTGCGGAAAATAGCGTGCATAGTATTGTTTACAACATTAAAGAAAATAAACGGCATACAGAACTGTAAAAACACCTTACAATAATGGATACTTGTTATTTCATTCAAAAAGGAACGTGAAATGATATCAGCACCGAATATTGTTACAACAAGGAATGGCGCAAGAAACAGTAAAGTTTGAAAAAGTGCAGTACCAATGCCTTTTTTAATCATTGAATATTTTTTTGCACCCACACATTGAGCAACATAAGTGGAAATTGTTTTATTTGCGTTCTGATATACACCTGCATTGAGATCATATAGTTTCATACTCATTGTATATCCGGCGATAGCGCTTTGACCTGACAAGTTTGTAAGCGGGGATACAATCATCGTACAAAAGTACATAATAGATTGTTGCATCATAGATGGTATAGCATACGTTAGTGTAGATTTAATTTCTTCCTTGCTGATATAAAGACCACCGATTTCCAGTCCTATATTACCAAAAATTTTCATAAAAGCAGATATGTAAAACAGAACAACGCATAAAGCCGAGAAAATGGTTGCAATCGCAGCACCGATAACGCCTAATCCACATATTTTGATCAAAACAAAGTTAGCTATGATGTTAAGTACACAGGTTATCACTGATGCAATGAAAGGCATTCGTGAAATCCCAATAGCATTAGATATGTAGAGTCCGCACCACACCAGATTTAGAATATATATACCTCCAAGATATATGGAATAATATGCAAAAGCATCTTTTCGAATGTTATCATCAATATTTAAAAAATCAAAGATAGGATTGTAAAAAAGTATACAAAACGCAGAAATGAAAAAAGCAACAAACAATTCAATTATTAAATTTGTTTTAATTACATTAAGCATTTTTTTGTAGTTACCACTACCGAACAAAATGGATATATATACAGAAAATCCTGTGCCATATCCCCAAAATACAGAAGAAATAAGTGTAATAAAAGGAGATGTGCTGCCGATGGCTGCTACTGCAGTATCCCCAATTAACTTGCTCGCCATAACAGTATCAATTATATGATAAGCCTGCGATAGCAATGCAGAAAATACAAGTGGAATGGCAAAATTCAAAAAATTCCTTCGTATATTCCCTTCAAACAGTTTTTCCAATTACACAACCTCTTTCTGTTAATTTATACCGAGATATTTTTTTATATCAGGTATTAGTTTTAACGTGTCATTATATCCCATATAATAAAGTTTGCCAAGTTTTTCGATATTATCTTCAAATCTGCTTACATCAACGGGCTTCGATGGGCTTATAACAAACACCTTTCCTTCGTTGCGAAGATGCTCCAGAGTGTCTAACTGATTATTATACATTTCGTTATTGATTGATAATAATGAAGCAAAATCAGGAAATTTGCGAAATACCTTTTTGGCAAGTTTTTTTGAACGTTCAGATGTCTCCTTTTTTCTGTATCCGTCGTGTTGTGTTTTTACAACGATAATTTTTTTATATCCGTTATCGATTGCCCATTGATACGGAATTTTGTCTGCACATCCTCCGTCAAGGTAAGGAACGTTGTTAATCATAACGGGTTTCGAAATGTAGGGGAGAGAAGATGATGCCTCAAGCACTTTATAAATGTCGCAATCACCATTTTCAAAATACTCTGCTTTTGCGGTTATTAAGTTCGTGGCGACCACTACAAAACGTTGTTTTTTGCTTTCAAAACGTTTATGGTTGAATGGATATTTTTTCATTAAATCATTAAATGCGTAATCGTACCCGAAAATGCTTTTCTTTTTGAAAAGGACACGACTTCCTACATATTTCTTGTCAAATCTGTGGTTTAAAGTGATTTTTCCTGCACGACCGATTTGACCGGATATATAATTCATACCATTTAATGCACCGGCAGATACACCGATAGCACATTCTAAATTGATATTGTTTTCCATAAGAGCATCGAGTGCCGCTGCAACATAAATGCCTCGGAAAGCGCCGCCTTCCATTACAATGCATCCGTCAGTTATGAGGTCAGTTGCATTTCCGCTGGGTAAATCGTTAATTCTTGAAAATGTTTTATGTTTCATTTAATAACCTTCCTGTAAAAAATGTTTTAATTCATCGGGAAGTTCTTTGCATATAAAAATATGTTCTCCCAACTTAAGTGTATCAGCGGCTTTTTTTAGAACTTTTTCAGAAATATTTTCACCTTTTTCAAAAACAGCCAGTTTCAAATGTGATTCTGCATACTTTGATATTGTAACTAAATGTTTTGCCTCTTCGTCGTCTACTGCAACTAATGCAAAAAAGCCGTTATTAAGTTCAAAGAGCACACAAGTGTTACTGAAAGCAATAACTTTTTTGTAATTCATGATATCACCTTTTAATTTTTGTTTTTATGATTGATTTAAGTGTATGTTCTGCATTGCTCCAGGTAAAACTTAAAACTGAAACAATTATAAACCACATCAGCATTACTGCTGATGGTGAGAGATCAATAGGAAGAGGTTTCATTATTTCTAAAAATAGAACATGAATCAAATATGCACTGAATGACAGTTGAGAAATTTTACTGATAGTTTTTCCAGTGTTTTTTATATGTAATCTGCACCATAAAAAAATGCCTGCAGCCTCAACATAGTGGTTCAAAGAATAGCCGCTTATAAATAAATACTCCCCCGTTTTAATAACACTGTTTACAGAGATGACAGGTGTTATAATGAAAGTTAAGAGTGAAAGTACATATATAACATTTTTGGTGTAATTTTTAAATTGGTAAGTACCAAGGATATAGCCAAGTAAAACGTATCCTATATATCCGTTGAAGCCGTCATCTGAAATAAAAACATAAAAACTACCATTCAAAAGTGAATTTATTAACGGGCGTATACTAGTTTGAAAAATCGAAATCACAAATAATAATATCAGTTTTTTCATATCACAGTTTTTGACTATTATCTGTAAAAACGGCATTATTAAATACAAAATAAGAATGGAGTATACAAACCAGAGATGATATGCACTACCGCAATTTACCAAATCTTTGAAAAAACCGGATATGGTTATACTGTTTTCCGAAGATAAGTTCATATATATGTAGTATAATATATCATACAATATAAATGGTATTCCTATTTTTAAAAACCTTTTTTTGTAAAATTCTTTAATGTCAGTTATATCTTTACTTAAAATCAAATATCCGCTTATCATAAAAAATAGCGGAACGCCTATTCTTGAGAGTTCGTTAACATAAGATAAGATAAACCACAATGCTTTTCCGACGTTTTCGGTATTTGCATAGTAATCACATATACAATGAAGTAGAATTACCAGAAAAATTGAAAATGCACGTATAAAATCAATATACTTATAGTTTTTTTCAGACATATTATAACCTCTAAAATGAATTATATATTTAATATACTATTAAATCAACGTATTGTCAAATACGTTGGTAAGAAAACCAAACATATTTTAGTTAAATTAAGCCCCTTTTATGATAAAGGGGCTTAATTTAACTATTTTATAAGTACTTTCAATATCTCTGATATATAAATGGTATGATAATCATTTGATGCAAACCATTTATCGCACATTTCTGTCTGAATAAAACTGTCATAATTCAAATCGCTTGCGCACATTTTTTTACAGATGATCACTTTATCCGCTTCTGCAAAATAGGGAGTATTTTCATAGTATTCAACTGTTAAACCTGCTTTTTTTATCTTATCTTCATTACGTCCTGAGACTTTTCCAAGATATGCCAGTTGCTGCCTGTAATTTTCCGGCAAGACAGAAATTGAAAAAGTTTCGGATGAATCTATAAATTCTTTTGTATATCTTTGAGGTCTTATAAACGTAAAAGTAACATCCTTTCCACAGAACACACCTACACCGCCCCATGAAGCAGTCATTGTGTTCGGTTTTCCGTCTTTTTCGGCAGTGATCAACATCCAGTCATCGCCAATCATGACAAATGGATTTCTTTCAATATCTTTTGGTGAAATTTCTCTCAAATCAATCTTCCTTTCGAGTTTATTTATTTTATTATAATATATTCATAGAGTTTTTACAATATTTAAAATTATAACTTTACAGAGTAATCTTTTCGTGATATATTATTGTTGTTATAATCATTATTGACAGAAGGGATATTTGTATGAATTTCAAAGAAGAAATGCAGGCTAAAACAAACGAAATAGATAAAATACTGATTGGATATCTTCCAAAGGAAAAGGGGCATCAAAAAACCGTTTTGGAAGCGATGAATTATAGTGTACTTGCCGGCGGAAAACGTTTACGTCCTATGTTGATGCTTGAAACATACCGATTGTTTGGGGGAAGAGGAAAAATAGTTGAACCTTTTATGGCTGCGCTTGAGTTCATTCATACATATTCACTTGTACATGATGACCTTCCCGCAATGGATAATGACGAGTACAGACGTGGTAAAAAAACAACCCATGCAGTTTATGGTGAAACGATGGGGATACTTGCAGGTGATGCACTTTTGAATTATGCTTTTGAAGTTGTTTCCGGTGCTTTTGAAATTGAGTTAAGTGAAAAAGTTGCAAAGGCTTTTAAAATACTTTCAACTAAATCAGGGGTATACGGAATGATTGGTGGTCAGGTTGCAGATATTGAATCAGAAGGAAAATCCGTAGGAATAGACACCGTTGAATTTATACACAAATTGAAATGCGGAGCACTTATTGAAAGTGCAATGCTGATTGGTGCAGTTCTTGCGGGGGCAGATGATGATGAACTTACAAAAATTGAACAGATTGCTTCTGATGTAGGATATGCGTTCCAGATACGTGATGACATATTAGATGTAACAAGCACAACAGAAACACTTGGAAAACCTGCCGGAAGTGATGATAAAAACGCTAAATCAACTTATGTTTCCTTAAAAGGACTTGAACAGTCGATAAACGATGTTGAATTCCTTTCATCACGTGCTCTTGATACCCTTGATTCATTTTCAAAAATAATCCATTTTTAGTTGAACTCATCAAATCGCTCATTGTACGGGAAAAATAATGTTTTACGAGCCGAAATATTCTTACATTAAGAGTATGATAATAAGCGGTGTGCTTATGATAATATAGATTAAGGAGAAAGAATTTGATTAAAATACTGTTTGTATGCCATGGTAATATTTGTCGCTCGCCAATGGCTGAGTTTGTTATGAAAGATCTGGTTGAAAAGGCAGGGATGAAAGAAGTTTTTATTGCTTCTGCTGCTACAAGCACGGAAGAAATCGGAAATCCTGTTCATTATGGGACACGCAATAAACTTTCACAATTTGGAATTTCTGTTAATGGAAAATATGCCGTACAGATGACTAGAGAAGATTATCATATATATGACTATATAATTGCGATGGATGATATGAATGTACGCAACATTTTGCGTATAACAGGCGGTGATCCTGATAGCAAAGTAAGAAAACTTTTATCATTTGCAGGATCAGATGCAGACATTTCTGATCCGTGGTATACAGGTAATTTTGACGACACCTATAATGATGTTCTTATTGGTTGTAAATCGTTGATCGCAAATATATTAAATTCAAATTGACATAATTTTTTTATTATTTTATATATTATATTGACTAAAACTTGAATATAGAGGAGTAAATATGGGTTTTTTTGAACTTATTTTTCTTGCAATAGGATTATCAATGGATGCATTTGCAGTTTCAGTGTGCAAAGGTCTTGCAATGAAAAAAGTCGATTTTAAAAATGCTTGTATATGCGGATTATGGTTTGGTGGGTTTCAGGCTTTAATGCCTTTGATAGGCTATTTGTTGGGCGCAAATTTTAAACATTATATTGAGGCCATTTCACCATGGGTTGCTTTTACACTGCTTGTTCTTATAGGTGGAAATATGATAAGAGAGGCACTCGCAGATGAAGATAATGATGAAAATGCGGCGCTTGATGTAAAAACAATGTTTTTAATGGCAGTTGCAACCAGCATAGACGCCTTGGCTGTTGGAATAACTTTTGCTTGTGTTCCTGTAAAAATTTTAAATGCCAGTATTTTTTCTAACACGCTGATTAGTGTTTTAATAATCGGTATTACCACTTTTTTGATCTCTTGTGGCGGTGTGAAAGTAGGAAATGTTTTTGGTACAAGATATAAGACTAAAGCAGAAATCACCGGTGGTATCATTTTAATTGCAATCGGAGTTAAAATTCTGCTTGAACATTTTGGTGTTATTTGATATTTGGTATTGAACAAAAACTTATTGTGTGGTATTATAATATAAAAGAGGTGTTGTGGTTGGAAACACGTGTTGCGGTTATAAGTATTGTTGTTGAAGCAAACGGATGTATTGATAAATTGAATGCTTTGCTTCACGAATATGGACAATATATTTTAGGTCGTATGGGAATACCATATAAAGCTAAAAATATAAACTTGATCAGTGTTGCAATTGATGCCCCACAGGACATTATAAATGCTCTTACGGGAGCACTTGGCAAACTTGACGGAATCACGGCAAAGGCAGCATACTCTAAAATTTAATATACAAAATCCCCTGACACCAAAACTGTTTGTTGAAGTGAAAGATGCGATTCCATTTTGTTTTATACGTATCTTTTTGGGGTACGTTTTTATTTTGTCTGAAAAGGAAGATATAAATATCTGACTTATAAGAAAGGAGTTTTATTATGTCTAATTACAATCCAAAATCTTTGAAAGCCGAAGAATTTATTTCGCACGAAGAAATACTGGAAACTTTGGCTTATGCCGAGAAAAATAAGAATAACGAAGAACTTATTGATGCAATTTTAGAAAAAGCAAGACCACAAAAAACTGATACCGGATATCGCTGTGAAGGTCTTACTCACCGCGAAGCGTCTGTCTTGCTTGCTTGCGAAATGCCCGACAAAATCAAAAAGATGTATGAAATAGCGGAAGAAATCAAACTTGCATTTTATGGTAACAGAATTGTTATGTTTGCTCCGCTTTATCTTTCTAATTACTGTGTGAACGGGTGTCTGTACTGTCCGTATCATCTTAAAAACAAAACAATCCCCAGAAAGAAACTTACTCAGGACGAAGTACGCGCTGAAGTAATTGCACTTCAGGATATGGGGCATAAGCGTCTTGCGATTGAAGCAGGTGAAGATCCGGTTAACAATCCTATTGAATATATTTTAGAGTGTATTGATACAATTTACAGTGTCCATCATAAAAACGGAGATATCCGCAGAGTTAATGTAAATATTGCTGCAACAACTGTTGAAAATTACAGAAAACTCAAAGAAGCAGGTATAGGAACATATATACTTTTTCAGGAAACATACCATAAAGAAAGTTATGAAATACTTCATCCAACTGGTCCTAAACACAACTATGCATATCATACAGAAGCCATGGATCGTGCAATGGAGGGAGGTATTGATGATGTTGGTCTTGGGGTTCTGTTTGGTCTTGAACTTTATAAATATGAGTTTGCCGGTCTTTTGATGCATGCTGAACACTTAGAGGCAGTACACGGTGTTGGACCTCATACAATCAGCGTCCCCAGACTTAAACGTGCTGACGATATTGATCCTGATGCGTTTGATAACGGAATTTCTGATGAAATTTTCACAAAAATTATTGCTTGCATACGTATGGCTGTTCCGTATACAGGCATGATTATTTCAACACGTGAGTCTGAACAGGTGCGTGCAAAGGCATTGTCTGTTGGTATATCTCAGATTAGCGGGGCCTCGCGTACGTCTGTTGGAGGTTATACCAGCGAAGAACGTCCTCATGATACAGAGCAATTTGATGTATCAGACCAACGTACATTGGATGAGGTAGTTCGTTGGCTTATGGAAATGGGATTTATTCCGTCGTTCTGCACTGCATGTTACAGAGAGGGAAGAACAGGAGACAGATTTATGACTTTGTGCAAAAACGGTCAGATACAAAATTGCTGTCATCCGAATGCTCTCATGACACTCACGGAATTTTTGCAAGACTATGCTACAGAAGAAACAAAACGAGTTGGTTATGAAATGATAGAGCGCGAACTTGATAAAATTCCTAATGATAAAGTTAAAGAAATTGCAAAGAAAAATATTGAGGATATAAAAAATTCAAATAGACGCGATTTCAGGTTTTAAAAAACTATTGACAAATTACTTTTTGTGTGCTATAAATAGTATAAACCGTTGATCGAGAGTAGTAACTTAAGTAAATGCATTTAAGAGAGCCGCAGGCGGTGGGATTGCGGCAATGTAAACTTGAGCGAATGGACTCGGGAGGGCAAACTGAGCCGAAAGGTTAGGGGCGACGGAAGCCAACCGTTATAGTGGCAGACATATGATGGTATGTCGGTGAGTGCACTTGTTGTTCAAGTGAATTTGGGTGGCAACGCAGGAGATTATTACACTCTTGTCCCATAGGTTTATGGGATAGGAGTGTTTTTATTTGCTTAAGTTTAATTCGCGATAAAAATTTTAAGCATGGCGTTCCTGAAACTGAACCGATTATACTCAAAAATTTAAAAGCGAGGTAATCAAAATGAAAAAAATTATTGCATTGACAATGACATTGTTTTTGGTTGTGTTAACTTTAACCGGTTGTGAAAACGCAAGTAATGACGGAAAAATGACTGTTGGCGTTATTCAGTTTGGGTCACATTCTTCTCTTGATAACTGCTATCAGGGAATAGAATCTGCTCTTAAAGACATGTTTGGTGACAAACTTACAATTGATTTACAAAACGGCAATTTTGATTCTGCAACATGTGATGCCATTGCTAAAAATATGGTTGCAAAAAAATACGATATTATTATCCCGATTGCAACACCTGCTGCACTTTCTGCGTATGCTGCTGCTATCAATACTGATATTCCGGTGGTGTTTTGTGCGGTTTCCGATCCTGTTGCAGCAGGACTTGTTGATGACCTTAAAAATACCGGTACTAATTGTACAGGAACAAGTGATATTTTAGATCTCAATGCACAGGTTGAACTAATAACATCTTTACAACAGAATGTAAAGAAAATTGGTGTTTTATATACAACGAGCGAAGCAAATTCTATTTCACAATTGGAAGTGCTGAAACTTGTTGCCCGTCAAAAAGGAATTGAAATTATTGCTCAGGGTGTTCAGGGAGCATCTGATATTCCTCAGGCGGCATCATCGCTTTGTGCAAAAGTAGATTGCATCAATAATTTCACAGATAACAATGTTGTTAATAACCTTTCTGTTCTCGTTGAACAGGCAAATGCTGCCGGTATACCGGTATATGGTTCTGAAATTGAACAAGTAGAAAAAGGATGCCTTGCATCTGTAAGTATAGATTATGTTGAACTTGGCAGAAAAACCGGTGAACTTGCGGGTGAGATTTTAAATGGTGCAGATGCATCTACTGTTCCGGTAGCAACTATCACAGAAACCACACCGGTTATAAATACAACTGTTGCAGAAGTATTTGACATAAAAATCCCTGACAAATATAATAATTCAATGAAAATCAGCAGCATTAAATAACCGAGGTTTGGATTATGGAGATATTTTTAAATGTACTAAAAGTAACTTTAGAAGAAGGTTTTATGTATGCGATACTGGCGATGGGCGTATATATAACTTATTCTATACTTGATTTTCCCGATTTATCTGTGGACGGCACTATGCCTTTGGGAGCGATAGTTACGGGCGTATTGATTATGCAAGGTATGAATCCCTGGATGTGTATTTTGGTTTCTTTTCTGTTGGGGGCAATAGCAGGAACAGTAACGGGGATTTTGCATGTCAGATTTAAAATCCGTGATTTGCTTTGCGGAATACTTACGTATACATCGCTCCTCACAGTAAATCTTATAATTGTTTCTGCGGGCACGGGTGGTATGTCGATTGCCTCTTTTTTCAGAAGTCCAACTATCTTTAATACATTTCCTGCAACATTGATTCCTGAAAATCTAGGAGGATATTCTTTAAGGATACTTCTGGTTTCGTTTGTCATAGTTATGACAGTTAAGTTTATTATGGATTTATATTTGAAAACGAAATCAGGAATCTTACTTCGTGCTACGGGTGACAATTCGCGATATGTAACAATGTTAGCGGTGGATTCGGGTAAGATTAAAATTCTGGGGCTTGCACTTGGAAACGGACTTTCAGCAATTTCAGGATCAATTATTGCTCAATCCAAAGGTTCTGCAGATCCGCAAATGGGTGTTGGTATGGTAGTGCTTGGGCTTGCGTCTGTGATAATAGGGTTAAGTATATTCAAAAAGTTTTCAATTATGAAAACAACAACTATGGTTATACTTGGAAGCGTGGCATATAAAACCTGCTTGTCGATTGCATTGGAACTTGGATTGCCGACAAACTATTTGAAACTTTTAATGGCGGTTATTTTTACTGTTGCAATAGTTATGAGCAGAATATCAATCAAAAAGGGTGGGGCGAATGTTAAGGCTTGAAAACATCACAAAAAAATTCAACTTAGGAACTATTGATGAAACCATTGTTTTTGACAATTTCAATTTTTCTGTTAATAAAGGGGATTTTGTGTCTGTTATCGGTTCTAATGGTAGCGGGAAAAGTACATTGCTTAACCTTGTTTGCGGTACAATTTCGCCAGATTCCGGAAATATAGTGTTTAATGATAAAAATATAAATAAACTTTCAGAATATAAACGTGCAAAATTCATTGGCAGGGTTTATCAGGAACCAAAAGCAGGAACTTGCGGCAATCTGACAATTGCAGAAAATTTAGCACTTGCCGATAATAAAAATAAGTTTTATGGCCTCACCAAATGTTTAAATAAGAAACGAATGGAATACTATAAAACTTTACTTGAAAAGTGTAGTTTAGGTCTTGAAAACCGTATGAACACAAAAGTAGGGGCACTTAGCGGAGGGCAAAGACAGGCACTTGCACTTGTTATTGCCAATATGTGCGACATAGAGTTACTCATACTTGATGAACACACCGCTGCGCTTGATCCAAAATCTTCTGACACTGTTATGGAACTGACTGATAAACTTGTAAAAGAAAAAGGGATAACTACTCTTATGGTTACTCATAATCTAAGATTTGCTGTTGAATACGGGAGTCGACTTGTTATGATGCATGAGGGGAATTGTGTTCTTGATATACCGGAGAATGAAAAGAAAAATATTGTTGTAGAAGATTTGCTTGGCAAATTTTACGAAATCAGTATCGAAAAAGGAAATTAAAAAAGAGTGGGGAACCACTCTTTTTTAATTAGTTTATAAATATTTTTTTGCTGATAGATACTATCTCGGAAGGTTCTATATCTCTTATCCTCTCATACAAATATATTTCCGTTCCGTCTGTAAGCGTAAAGAAAACATCTTTCTTTCTATAAGCTTTTCCAACTCCTGAACCTGATGTGATTTCTTCATAAGGAACAGAAATTACTCTCTGTTCTTCAGGAGAAAGATGTATCTGAAGTTCGGACGGAACAAGAATATAGTCGGTTTTAAATAATTTGTCTGATAATCCATCACGTTTGTCAACATCGGAAACAGGGAAATAATATTGTTCCCTGTCAATTGCAGATTTTTTATTTACAGAAAGTGAAATTTCAGCATTGTTCAATGTGTCATAGTTCAAATTGAGTGAAGATGCCAGAAAACATACCGTTTTACCTTTTCCACCTATTTCTTTGTCCATATATTCTGTGATTTCAAGGATACTTTCGGCATTATTATCTATTGGTGGATAATTAGAAAAATCAGGTATAACAGCCGGATTTTCAATTTCTTTTATAGAAGTTGGTTGAATCCTTGGTATGAAAGTATTGACAGTTTGTAATGCTGATAAAACAAGCATTGCAGTAATGATGATCTTATTATTGGATTTTGACAATAATGACATCATAAGTATAACGAATAACGGAATGTATAGTGCAAGATGTTGCTGGCCATGAGTTTGTATACAAACAAACATGACAAGCATCAACATCATTTGAAACAGAATAAAAGTTTCGTCGCAAATTGATTTGTTGTTTTTTATTTGTTTGAGTAATACATATATGCTAATTAAAATCGGAACTACCAATCCGTAATATCTTGTAAAAATCAAAAAATCCGTCCGGAATCCCAGATTATACGCAACATACATATTTTTGTAATCAGCCATAAGTTTGCCACTTACAAAAGTTTGAGTAAAAAACAACAGAATAAATGCGAATGAAAATAGGATTTCGAGAAAACATTTTATGTTTCTTCTTGTAACACTGTGTAAGAAGACGGTTATAATAAAACTCAATGCAAAAAATGAGTACCAACGTCTCATATAAATTGAAATTGCCAGTAAAACACCTATTAAAAATGAATATTTATTACGATTGCAGAAGAAATACAAAATCACTGCAATAAATATTGGGATTACTCCTCCTATATCAATAAATCCAGTATTTGCCGCAAATATGATATAAGGGAAAAATAAAATAATGCAAATACTTTTCAATGGTGAGATGTCAAAAATTTTTTTGCCAAAAAAATATATTAAAACAAAAAACGGATAAACATAAAAATTTATTATTGAGAGAATAAAAACAAGTCTGCTTTTTCCGAACAGTTTACACATAATACTTGCAGGCAGCATAATAACATAATTGTAATCCAATTCAAAAATAGATTTATAAACACTAATAAAATAATCTGTCTGAGGAAATATTTCATTTAGTTTGTGTACGTTTGTAAAATATCCTGCGTTATCCCAAACAAAAATCTTTTTCATAAATTTGCAGTAAACAATCGCAACCAGATTTAATATAATTAAAATGCACAATAAAAAAGCAAAATCTTTTTTTGAATAAGTAACAGTCTTTAACCTGCTGAATAAATAAATCAGTTCTTTGAAAAGTAAACTAAAAAATATTCCACACAACACTCCTGCACCAATAATCAAAAATATGTTTTCATTATGTTTGCATCCGTTCAAAAATACTGTTTTCATATTAAATGCAAGAATAATAAATACCGCTATGAAAACAATGATGATATTTATACTGATATCTTTGAACAAATATCGGGATATTTGTTTTCTATATCTAATAATAAGAATTTCAGCAAGTATCAGTCCGATTAAAGAAAATAAATTGTTGATTTCTATACTATATAAATCCGCAAAAAAAGTTGTCATCTTTGAAAAAGACAACCAAAGAGCAGGTAAAGTAAGTATACAGAACAAATATTCAAATTTTAATGTTTTTTTCATACACATTTGTTCCTTTCGGAAAAACAAAATAATTGTTTCGGGAATGTATTTGAATGTTAACATAATTTCAATTTATTGTCAAGGAAACCAGTAATTATAAAAAAGCGGCACGGAGAAAAAAGTTTCTCTGTACCGCTTTAATTATAATATTATACAAATAAGGCCGCCGCTGCCTTCGTTAATGATTTTTTGGAGTGTTTCCTGAAGTTTATACTGTGCATCTTCAGGCATTCTATAAAGTTTATTGTGTAATCCCTCATTTACAAGTTCATGAAGTGATTTTCCGAAAATATTTGTTTGCCATATTGATTTCGGATCAATCTCAAACTCTTTAAGGAGGTAATGTACTAATTCTTCGCTTTGTTTTTCCGTGCCGACGATAGGGGATACTTCGGTTTCGATATCTGCACGAATCATATGAATGCTCGGTGCAGAAGC
Source organism: Clostridia bacterium (assembly GCA_045589495.1). Lineage (GTDB taxonomy): Bacteria > Bacillota > Clostridia > UMGS1810 > UMGS1810 > SIG455. The sequence goes on along the minus strand of JAZNPF010000015.1, from coordinate 8,924 downwards.
ACGTAAACGAACACCAAATCTGTTTCCTTGTTTTACAATTTCCGGCTCTTCCAAAGAAAGTTCATCAATGGACGGAGATACAATTCCGTATCCTGTTTCCTGAACTTCTTTTAATGCGTATGAAATTTTGTCATATTTCTTTTTTGTTTCCGACAGTTCGTTCATCAAAGAAAGCAAAGTATCTTTTCCGTCTATTTCAAGCCCTGAAGTTTCGCCCAGGATTTTATAAAACAAATTGTCATCAGTTGATATTTCAAGCGAAACTGTTCCTACGCCCGGTCTTATTTCTGATATTTTAACATCAGATATGTTATCATTCGACTTCAATGTATTTATAATTTTATGCGTTTCGCTAATTTTACCTATATTACACATTGAAGAAAGAATGCAGCCGTGAATAGATTTTTTGAGTTGATGATCAGTTTCTAAAACATCAATCCATGAGGGGATATCAATTGCAATTTCTTTCAAAGGAAACTCAAACAGGACACTTTCAATAATAGAATTGATATCGTCAGATGTCAGTTCACGACAATTTACTGTCATTGCGCTTACATCGTGGTGTTTTTCTATCTCTTCTTTTACAGATATAGCAGAATCACTTTCAGGATCAGTGGAATTTACTAAGACAATAAATGGTTTTCCTATTTCTTTGAGTTCTGTAATAACTCTGTTTTCTGCATCCAGATATTCGTGCCGTTCAATATCAGATATACTTCCGTCAGTGGTTACAACTATTCCGATGGTTGAATGATCAGTTATAACTTTTTTTGTTCCTATTTCAGCGGCTTGGGAAAATGGAATTTCATTTTCAAACCATGGTGTTTTTACCATTCTCGGGGCATCATTTTCGATATGTCCCATCGCGGAATTCACTATGTAGCCAACGCAGTCAATCATTCTCACTTTGAATTTGGCGTTGTCTGACAGATTGATTTCTACCGCTTCGTTAGGAATAAATTTTGGTTCGGTGGTCATAATAGTTCTGCCGGCAGCGCTTTGCGGAAGTTCATCTTTTGCGCGTTCCCGTTTAAATGCGTTATCAATATGCGGAATAACAAGAGAGTCCATAAACTTTTTTATAAAAGTTGATTTTCCTGTTCTTACAGGTCCGATAACGCCAATATAGATATTGCCGTCCGTTCGTGTGGCAATATCTTTGTACACATTGTAATCACTCATAGTGAATTTTCCTCCTTCAACTGTACATGTCTGATTTGTAATATGTATATGAGTAAACAGGCAAAATATTACATATAAAAAAATTTTTTAAAAATCATCTAAAAAAGTGTTGACACAAAAACAAAAATGTGCTATTATATCTATCGTAGTCTTTTGGAGAGGTGTCCGAGTGGTTTAAGGAGCTAGTCTTGAAAACTAGTGATGCGAAAGCACCCAGAGTTCGAATCTCTGCCTCTCCGTTTTTTTATATCTAAATGACTGTTTCATCTCACTATGGCAGTCAGAGTATGGAGAAGTACTCAAGTTGGTGAAGAGGTGCCCCTGCTAAGGGTATAGGTCGGGAAACCGGCGCGAGAGTTCAAATCTCTCCTTCTCCGTGAAAATTAAAACCGCTAAATTACTGATAAATGCAGTAAATTGGCGGTTTTCTTTTGTTTTTATTGTGTTCTAAAGTGATGCAAAATATATAATTATAAACAATAGTAAGTAGTCAAAAAGTAGTCAAAAAAACAGTTAAGTCGGTTAATAATTCTTTTCGATATACTTTGTAATTTTATTTGTTGTTTTTTGAAGCCTTTTTTCTGATATGTGAGTATATATTCCAAGTGTAGTATTTATATCTGCATGGCCTAACCATCTTTGAGCAGTTTTTACATCTATTCCGGCATCGAATAACATAGTTGCGTAAGAATGTCTTAATTGGTGTGGGGTACAACTTATCCCGGTTTCTTTTATATATTTACCCCAACCACGTGTAAACTGGGAATTGTCTAACAATTCACCTTTTTTATTTTCAAAAATATATTTTTGTTTCATAAATGGTAAAATCAAATTTATCAACTTGTCTGATATTGGTATTTCTCTAAAACCTGCGTCTGTTTTAGGGCAATTTTTAATTTGAGGGGTATTTCCAATCCATTCAACAGTTTTGCTTATAGATATCGTTTTTGCGTTTAAATCAATATCTTTCGGCTGCAGTGCAACTGCTTCACCACGTCTGCATCCGGTAGTTAAAAACAAATATGCCAATACACCAAACTCTTTATCTGTTGATTTGCTGATTATTTTTTCTTCATCCTGAGTTGCAGATTGTCTTTTTGCCTTTGGTAAATTTATAGGTATACTTATTCTTTGGCACGGGTCTATTTGTATATATTCATTTAGTATAGCGTGTTTAATTATTAGATTAAGGACCAACATTCTATTTTTTATTGTTTTGGCAGCATAGCCTTTTTTTATTAATTGGTCAAGATACTGCTGAATATGAATTGATTTAATTTCGGTTATATTAAAATTTTCAAAAAAATCTCTTGCAGATGCAAGAGCCGGTTTATATGCTTTAAGACTGTTGTTCTGAAGCCTTGGAAAATGTTCGTCTTCCCATTCGTCAGCAACATTTTTAAATAATAAATCATTTACACGTTTGCGCTCAATATTAAGCATTTGCTCGTTAAAATCTTTAACTGCCATTTTTTCGTTTGATGCAGAACTATAAAGAAACTTTGTTTTGCCATCAGGCAGAGTGATTTTTTTTTGATATCTTCCGTCTTTTCTTTTTTTCATAAAAAGATTCCTTTCTTGACATTACAAAAAGGATATGCTAAATTGTATTTACTAGAATAGGTATGCGATTAGCATATCTACAGCAGAGGCTTAGGTTTCTTCTGTGCAGCGCTCTGTTCCGGCAGAGCGCTTTTTTATTGCCTTCAACTTATAAAATAGGCACGTCCCTAATTGCTCCTAATTGCACTTTGTATATTCCTAATTGCTTTATTATAATCAACTATGTAATATCCGTTTTTTCTTTTTGTTGCTTTTAAAAAATCGGAAAATGTTTCCATAGAAGGCATCAAGTTAGATCCGATAAAAGTCAAAATCAAAAGTTCCTCAGATGCGTCATCACTAAAATTTCGTGCCAGAAAACTGCAGACATCTCCTAATTTAGTGTCATCAGATTGGATAGCATCACTAAGGCTTTTTAAAAAGTCATCAGGATATACGGAATAGAATTTTCCGTATATTTTTTTCTGTAATAAATATCTGTCATCGTCAAGTTCTAACCAGGCAACCATTAAATCCGAAAGGAAATATAATCTGGTATAATCCAACGCTCTCATCAAAGACTCTTTATCTTTTATATTAAGAGATTCAATTTGTTTTTCACAAATTTTATATGCGTCTTCAGCTAAAATAGAAATAATGGCAATGTATTCATTCAAATCAAATTTTTGTTTTTTCCCGAACATGTTTATCAATCCTTTTTTATTTAATTTGCAGATATTCGCTCTGATAATTCTTTCATAAAAATATCTTATTACTCTTGATTACTTCTGAAAACATCCCTGATTGCTTCTATAACCAGTGAACCGATGAATATCAAAACGGGTGCAATAATCGGCAAAACATAGTAACATGCAGTAAAAAGCATATATGCTTTGATTATAAATCCGATAACGGGAATGTGTAAAATCAAAGAGCAGACGTTCATAATCCAAGCAACAGGAGTTTTCCAAACCAAGTGCGGCATACAAAACAAAATAATATACATGGGAATTGTAGCAATTATACGGACAGAATAACGTGTATTATTACAAACCTTATCAAAGTAACTCTCAATTTCATCAGTATAATAATGATTACCTTCTGTATTAGGTAAACTTGTTAGTATAGCAAAACAAATTATGAGTAACGATAATATGGTGACTGTTAAATTGTTTTCCCATTTATAGTTTAGTCCATAGACAGGAATACAGCATATAAAATATATTTGGAATAAATCGGACAAGATGCATATTGGTATTTGATAATACTTAAAAAAAACGTGTTTTTCAATAAATAAAGACGGGAGTTGTAACAACGTAGAAATATATGCTATAGGCTTCAGTGCGAAATAAGAAGCAAATAGCGAAAAGTAAATGGTGTATGCATCAAAATTCATAGAATATTTTCCTTCCTTCTAAAACTTTCCTCTCAGTTCTACGACCTTTCCCATTATTGTAATGGGAAGAGTTTCAATTTCTTCTTTTGTATAAAATTTAATCTCATGTGATGGATTAAGTGGGATAAGGGATATTCCGTTATCGTGCTTTTTTATTTGTTTACAGGTTGCATCAGAACCATTAACGCATACAACAGCAATTTCACCGCTTTCTACATCAGGCTGGCATCTGACTATTACTGTATCTCCATCCTGTATTCTTGGCATCATACTATCGCCCTTAATTTTTAATCCAAAATATGATTCATAAGGATTAAACTGTTTTACATCAAGTTCCTCATAATCTAATATTTCTTCAATTGCTTCTATCGGTATACCTGCTGCTACATATCCGAGCACGGGTACGCTGATAGAAGCATTTTTTTGTTTTGATGCTGAATTGCCCGTTAGAAAATCAATAGGAACATTAAAAAATTCAGAAATTTTTAAAAGTGTTGTGTGACGTGGATTATTGGTGCCGTTTTCCCACATTGCAATAGTACTTTGTTTTATTCCTAACTTGTCTGCTAAGTCATATTGTGAGAGATTGTGTTGTTCTCTTAATTCTTTTAACTTAATTCTAAACATAACGCACCTTCTTTCATATAAATAATATCATCAAAAATGATAACTGTAAAGAAAAAATAAATAAAATTAAAAAATAATCATTTTAAATGTTGACAAAGAAAAATTCTTGTGATATTATAATCATAATAAATGATTACTCAATAAACTTTTGAACACAAAAAATGATTGTGGGGTGACGATTATAAAAATTAAAGAACTTAGAGAAGAATTAGGTGTTTCTCAGAACGAATTGGCTTCTCGCGTCGGTGTCGGTCAAAGCACCGTTGCTATGTGGGAAAATAATACCAATTTGCCGAGGGCGGACAAACTGCCAGAGATTGCAAAGGTGTTAGGCTGTACGATTAATGATTTGTTTGGTGAGGAAGCGGGGTGATGGGAATGTTGACTATAACAGGAACAGCGGAAGATTTTTCTAAACTTATTGCAGAAATTCAAAACAGAAGAATCGTTTCAAGTTCTCCTGAAGAATTAGAACTTATGCGTGAGGTTTTAAAGATACGTCAGGAATACTTACCGGAGTTTAATGCGGGGGCAGAAAAAATGCCTGAGTCCGAAGACACAGGCAATGAATGATTTTTATTATCTGATATATTTAGATGTTCTTGGTGACTTTTCTGAATCTGCTTTGACTTTTTTGAGAGCAGACATAGCAGATTCAATTTCACCTTTTAATTTGATACTTGCATCGTTTTTCTGCAGTGTTTTTAAATGGGATATATAATTTTCTAATGCTGTATAAGTAACGGCAAGTTCAAGAGCCTTTAATTCCATTTATAATCACCTCACTTTCAAGGTGATTATATCACATTAGTTAAGCAAACTCAATATTTAGAGAGGAGAACGTGAGATTAGAATGGAACAAAAACTTAAGAATACAAGAGAAAACAAGAAAACTGAAATTAAAGATGAAATTTTATCGACACTTACTAGAACGCCTTTATTTGAAAGAGAAATTCATGAAATTTTGGGTTATTGTAAAGACAGTCTTATCAACAAACAAAAAATTTGTAACTTTGAGGTTGGTGAAACATTTAAGATCGGCAATTACGAATTTATTACACTTGAATCAGGAATGCACGCAAAAGGAGTTCCAGTAATACTTAAAGACCTGCTTTTAGAAAATGAACCCTTTAGTAGCCCTCATTCTTGGTGGAACGGTAATTGCTACACTGATTCGCATGCAGATAACGTCTGTGAAAGTTTTGCAGACGAAATAAGCGCAATCATTGGGAACGAAAAACTTATAGAACACACAGTTGACCTTACAAGTGATGATGGCTTGAAAGATTATGGTCGTATAAAACGTCGAATGTCGTTACTTACGACCGAATTATACCGCAATTATACACATGTGTTGGATAAACACAAATTATATAAATGGTGGTGGCTGGCTACGGCACACAGTACACCTACGAGAAATGACTCTGAATGGGTAAAATGCGTTTCTCCTAACGGTATCATTTCCCGTGATAAACATTATAATCGTTTTGGTAAACACAATGGTATTCGTCCATATTGTATTTTAAAATCTGATGTGTATGTATCTAAAATTTTTGAATAAAAATGAGGGGGATTTATATGGCTAACAAATTAGGCTTTTACAGAACCAAAGCAGGGTTAACTCAAAATGAACTTGCACAAAGGTCAGGAATTGACCAAGGGGCTATAAGCCGAGTTGAAAAAGGTGTTTCTGATTTTTACGGTCAGCGCTGGAAATCACTTGCGGAAGCGTTGGGCTGCACGGTTGATGAACTGTTGGCAAAAGGATGAGGAGGATTAAAATGGCAAAAGAGTATGCGGAATTTATGACGGACGTTGTAAATGATTTTACAGACTTTTTGAAGAATATGGACGGTTATCCTTTTATTTTAAAAAGTGAACTGAAAAAAGCGTGTAGGGAATTTTTAAAACAGGAATTAAACGGCGCCATGATAGATCGAAAACTATCCATTGATGAAACTGAAGGAGTTTGCTAAAAACGATAAGAAAGGAATTGATATATATGCCAAGAGAATCATTTGGATATCGCGAAAATTTGGCGGACCTCACAGAGAGGGGAGTGCCTCGCCTTATGACACAAAAGCAAGCGTGTGAAGTATTGAATATAGGTCGTCCCTTTTTGAAAGGACTGGTACAAAGCGGAAAAATAAAACTTGTAGGTACTTTAGTACCGATAGGAGCGGTGGCAAAAATTATGTGTGGGTAAGAAAGGTGTTCTGATAATGGCAAATAGCAAAAAATGTTTACGTTGCGGAGCCAATCTCGATTTTGGCGAAAAGTGTACTTGTAATGTGAGTACAGAATCACGTGAAGGCAATGAAAATGGGGGATATTACAGAATATTTCCCGAGTTCGGAGAGGAGCAGAAACTCGATGCACTTAGTGCGATTAAAGAGATGCTCGGATGAGGAGAAATACATATGAAAAATTTTATCTTGAAAATCATAAAGTGGATAGCGCTGATAATATTTTCTTTATCAGCGTTTTCCCTTGATTCAGGTTCGTTGGTACCAACAATAACGTTGGCTATTTCGGGAATATATCTTATTATATTCGGTCTGGCAAATGGTTGGTTTGAAATCGGATATGAAAGTCCGGACAGATAATGAGCCGGATGCACTATCGTAAAATTTTAATATTTTAATATAACAAAGGAGAAAAAACTATGGAGTGGTTGCTTATTAAACCTAAGAATAGCGTAACGTTGAACGGTCAGAATTTTCCATTGACCGATGCGCAGGTCGAGGAAGTAAAAAAATGTTTAGGAATACCGTCCGTCTTGCTTGCGGACATTCCCGTTGCAGAGCCTTTTAAAATCGGCAAGCATGAATTTTTTGTACTGGAACAAAGGGGTGACGAAACTGTTATTATACTTAAATCCCTATTACGTGAATCAGAAAAATTCGGTGAAAACAACAATTATGACGGATCTAATGTTGATAAAATCTGCAATGACTTTGCTAAAGAGATTGCAAACATTGTAGGTGAAGAAAATATTGTTGAGCACACGGTTGATTTAACATCTGATGACGGATTGGACGATTACGGAAAAATCAAGCGCAAAATGTCACTTTTAACGTGTGAACTGTATCGTAAATATGTAAGGATTTTGGACAAGTTCAAACTTGGTAAATGGTGGTGGTTAGCAACTGCGTTCAGCACACCTACGCATGATGATGCAGACTGGATAAAATGCGTTTCGCCGCTCGGTCTCATCTACATCAGTAGCCACTACCACTATGGCGGTGTGCGCCCGTTTTGTATCCTAAAATCTAATATCTTTGTATCTAAATAAGGGGGAAATCAAAATGAAATTATTAGAAATCAATGCGGGAAAAACATTCCCGTTAGCAGGTATGGAATTTATAAAAATAAAAGACACGGACAAAGGTTGTTATGTTTTATCAAAAGAAATCGTTTTTAATTCTTCGTACGGGGATAATAACAACTTTGCAGAAAGTAAAATTTTGAAAAGGCTGAACAAAGAAATCTTACCTAAGATTGAAAAAGCAATCGGCGCTGAAAATGTGCTTGAATTTAAAACGGACCTTACAAGCCTTGATGGGTTAAAAACCTATGGTGATATGACAAGCAAAATAAGTTTGCCTACGTTCGATTTTTACAGAGAAAATGTGAAAGTTTTTGATGAACATAAACTTGATGATTGGTTTTGGCTTGCTACACCTGATTCTACCCCGGAGCACATAAATGATTGGTGGGCACTTTGCGTTTCGCCGCACGGTAGCATCAACAACTATGACCACGACTACGGTATCGGTGTGCGCCCGGTTTTGCTCTTTGCATCTGATATCTTTGTATCTTAGGGTGATTTAAAATGGCAGACAATGATTTAAGAGTAATTGTAAAAGCCAAAGAACTTATGAAACATACATATACGCTTACATCAAATATAAACAGGTACCCGAAAAAATACAGACATTCGCTTGTAGACCGTATGCAGATTATAAGTATGGATATATATGAATATCTGCTTGATGCAAACAGAATCAGCAATTTAACTGATAAACGGCTCAGATGTGAAACCATAACAAAAGGTATAACCGGCTGTGATAAATTGCTGACGTATATTGAATTGTCTATGGAACTTAATCTGCTCAATTCATCATCTGCAGATTATTGGTCTAAGATGGTATCTGATGTAAAGCATATGGCTATT
>JAZNPF010000014.1:0-2905 GCA_045589495.1 Clostridia bacterium | reverse complement strand
AAACTGGCTATGGCGAAGTGGGGATATGCAGCCGAGGAAACTGCCGTTGTTGGAGACAGGATCTATACAGATATAAAATCTGCTCTGAATGCAGGTGTTACGGGAATTTTGGTTTTAAGCGGTGAAACAACCCCTGAAATGCTGGAAAAATCCGGTGATAAGCCCCATATTGTTCTGCAAAATGCATCATTTATCACCGATGCAATTGGATAAAACGCCCAAATAAGTTGAAAATCAAGGGAAATATACCAGTTTTCTATTGAATTTTACTTGCAAATGTTGTATGGTATAAATGAGATATCATAAGGAGGGACCATTATGAAGAAGTTTTTAGGCATTATGCTTGTGCTTGCGCTTGCTTTGTCAGGTGTTCTCATCACATCTGCGGTTACGCTCACAAGCAGCAGCGATATTGCATCGCAGTTCCCGGAAGGTACTGTTTCCGTAGAGGGAAATAAGATCACCCTGCTGGACAACATTTCTGCCTTGGCTGAGGGTGTAGAACCGAACCCGGATTATCTGGATTACGATGAAGACATCGTGTTTGACGGCGGTACACATATTGTGGACCTGAACGGCTTCAATCTCTGCACGCAAATGGCTGATTACGATTATGGCTTTATCGTGAAAAACGGCGCCAACGTTACCATTACAAACAGCACTGATATTTATAGTGGCATCGTTGGCAGTATGCTGATTGAAGAGGGCGCAACCGTTGTTTTGGAAAATCTTTATATTGACGGTGACCTTTACAACTGTGGTACGGTCACATTGAATGAGGTCGGTGTGAATTTCTTCCCTACCAATAGCGGCAACGGAATTATGACCATCAATGGTGGACACTGCAGCGGCGGCTTGTATTCCGATGGCGGAAAACTCTACATCAACGGCGGTAATTTTAATGGCATCTGCCAGGACGGCGGCGAGATGTATATCACCGATTGCTACACCTCGGGTGGTACGGGTGGTTTGGCTATCTATGAATCTGCGGAGAAGACTGTTATTTCCGGTGGTATCTTTGATCCCTGCTACTGGGAAGACGAACCGGATATGTATACCGACGCAGTTATCCTGGATGTTACTGCGCCTGCAGGCACTGTCTTTGAGGCAGACTATATTGAGCAGTATATTGCCGACGGTTACCGTGCGGTATACGATGGATTTAAATACGAGGATGTTGGTATTGACGAGGAAGGCAACCTGAATTATTGCCTGTTCTACCGTAGTGTTAAGGTCATTCCCACACCGGAGAAATACTCCGATGTGATGAAGAAAATTACGACAACCGAAACTTGGACTGTTTGCGCGGATGCGCCTGAGGATAGCGGCGATTCCGAATTCCTGCTTTCTGCTATCGCCAAAAGTCTCGTGAAGGACAATCAATACGAAGTATGGGCCTATTGCAATGAAGAGCCCTTCAACCCTAACCGAGCAATGATCACTCTAACGGATCGGAATACCGGAACAGAAGAGATCTATTATGTGGATGTAAAGTATACCCAGCCTGATGCGGAAATCAAGAAGAATGTGGATGCTATGGTTGCGAAAATGAAAAACGAAACCACCGATAAATGGAAATTCTACATTTTGGATGACCTGTACTTAGTTAATTATGCTGCAACGGTTGCAAAAACCGGTGTGGATGACCCCGGCACGGCCCTGAACTTTGCAAAGGAGTTTCTGGACGATGTTGGCGGCGGTAAGTTTACCTTCGGAATTGACACACGCTTAGGCAGTGGCGGCGGTATATTCTACAGCGAGGCCGGCGGACATATGATCGTTATGTATGACGGCGATGTTTATGCGACTACTGAGGGCGGTATTGCCTATAAGTTTATGCTCTATGTACCGGCTGACACGGCTAACACTCCGGAAGCTTATATGGCAGCCGCGCAAAAGAGAATTGATGATTACTTTGGAGCAGACAGCGGCATTTCTCTTGCTGTAGGCGGCTTGTTCAGCGAACTTGATCCGGAACTTATGGAATATGCCGAAGAATATATTGACTTTACCAATGCCGGCGATAGCTTTTACATGCTGAAGGTCGGTGAGATTGAGTGTCCTTTTGTGATCGCCAAATCGGAAAGCACTGAGAACTTCACCGAACCGTCCTATAAGGGTGGCGATCTGATGAGCAAGATCGAAATTACTACTACCGATAAATCTGTGCCTTTGGATACGAAAGTAATGGTAGAGGAAGTCAAGAACGACGCCATTAAGAATGCAGTTGGCACAGACACCTATGCAGCCTATGACATTACGCTCTATTCCGGCACTTTGGGCGCAAATATCACCAAACTGGATAAGGGTGTGTTTACTGTAAAGCTTCCTGTTCCTGCAGAGCTGGCAGACAAGGATCTTACTGTGTTTTATGTGCCCGATGAGGGAGAGCCTGAAGAGCACGCAGTCATCACTACCGATGACGGATATGTTATCTTTGATACGGATCACTTTAGTACCTATGTGCTGACAGAGGTTAAGGCAGATACGGATTCCGGCATCTCTTCTCCGCAAACCGCAGACAGCAGCAATATGTTCCTTTGGAGCGCTGTTATGGTTGTTGCTGCAGCAGGTTTTGTCACGGTGATGATTTGTGATAAAAGAAGAAAAACAGCATAAAACAGTGCAATGATTCAAATAACCGGGTGCCGTTGGCATCCGGTTATTTTGCGGTTTAAATGAGGAAAAAATCAATTGACAAAACCTTACATAGGGGTTATAATACTCAGGCACGCGAGAGTGTTGGAATGGTAGACAAGCACGTTTGAGGTGCGTGTGGTTACGCCGTGTGGGTTCGAGTCCCATCTCTCGCACCAAAGCATTCAAACCCGAACCTTTTACCAATCGGTGAAACGTTCGGGTTTGTTGTTTATTTGAACTAATCACAAAAAGGTGGGTACTGCTA
>JAZNPF010000013.1:0-5733 GCA_045589495.1 Clostridia bacterium | reverse complement strand
TTCCTCACGAAGCCTTTCTGTTGTGTAGTGTTTTACATCTTTTGCGTTTGATGCCTGACGTACTTCCATTTTACTCAAATCCTCCTTAATAATATTTCCGAATACTTCTATCTGCGACAATGCCGCAAACGACAGTATTTCAGTTGCTTGTTTAAAATTCAATAACTTAATTGATTTGGTTACTTTCTTATCAAAAATTACTTCCAATCCTTTAGAATTCTCTTCGTTTAAATCAGTATTATCCATTGTGAATTCGCCTTGAATAATCTCACCGTCTGAAAATTCTATATCAATATTTTTCCAATATGAATCGTGAGGTAGTCCTGTTTCAGGAATGTGTGCAAAATCAGCACGTAAATAAAAAACTATCTTATCAACCTCAACTTCGCGACCAAAATCCAATATGAATTCTAAATCGGTTCTTGCACCACCTGACCATGAATGATACGGATATCTTCCATGCCCTTGATTATTTATAACTCCGTCAATCGCATTTCGTGCAAAAAAACTAGGTGAATTACGAGTAACAAAATTAGCAGAAACATGAGGATAATATTTTGACATACCACATCGATCATACGGATTAATAGAAATATTGCGATATGCATATATTTCATCATTTTCAGGTTCACGCACAATAATTAAATGTTTATCCCCAGAAAATGTTTCAGGGGGATAACAGATTTCCAACTGTTCTTTAGGTGGTATGGAAAATTCAAAGTTCCTGTTGGGAATCCAAACAATGCTTTCGGAAAGTTCAGGCGCGAGTTTCAATGCAACAAAATCGCATACATCTGACAAAACTATAATTTTATCGTCTTCAGAAAGACATCCTTCAAATTCAGCGTTTATGTTTATGCCTTTCCACTCGTTTCTCACTTCTCCATCTTTTCCTATGATTTTTAGAGTAAGCATCTTTTAATTCTCCTGTTGTTCTAAATTATTTTATATATGCCTTAGCAACTCGCACACAGGTTGAAACTCCGTGAGGAAATACAGTAGCGTTAACAGAAAGTACATTATTATTCTGATAAAATTCAAGTTTTTCTTGGTTGTCCATCCACTCAATTTCTTTTATTTCATCTGTAACGCCGCCAAAAGCATAACTCCCATAATATGATGTATTATTTGCATAAGTTACATTTTCATGGCCACGTTCTGCAAGATCAAAGAAAAACAGATATAACTCGTTTTCACCTTTCAAAATAAAGTTTTTGCCCATTCCTCTTGCGTCGTATGGTTTTCCGTTATATATTGCTTCGCCATACAACTCCATCCATTTACCTATTATTTTTAACAGTTCACTGTGATATGGATTAATTCCCCCCTGCTCAGTAGGACCGATATTTAAAAGCAAGTTTGCGCCTACCTTTCTGCAATTACATAAGTCTTCAATCAAATCTTTAGGTGACTTATAATTAAAATCATGTTTAGCATAACCCCAATGGTCATTCAAAGTCTGACACATTTCTGCAGCAAGGTACTTTTTCATCCCCTCACGATTCATTGGTGAAGGCGTTCCACGTTCAAAAGTTACGGAATCAATCTCATCGTTTCCAACCTCACCAAGTCGATAAAGGCCTGTATTGTTTACAATAATTGCTTCTGGCTGATACTTTCTGATTGTTTTATAAAGTTCATCCTCTTTCCAGTCTGCATCAGGTTTGTCCCAGTTACCGTCAAACCACAATCCACCTATTTTGCCGTAATTTTTACATAAAATTTCTACGCTTTTTTTCAAATATTCGAGATACTCATCAAAATTGTTCTCATAATCAGGATTCTTCCAATCAAGAGTTGTGTGATAAAAAAACGGTACAACATCATGCTTTCGGCAAGCATCTACATATTCACGAATCAAATCACGTCCTGCCGCACTATGTGGAGCATCATACTCATTTAAACCACATGTATCATAAAGAGAAAAACCATCATGATGGCGTGTTGTAAGCGTGATATATTTACATCCCGCGCTTTTGGCAGTAAGAACCAGTTTTTCTGCATCAAAATCTTCCGCCGTAAAGTTGTAAAACAACTTATCATACTCTTCAGGGGTCTGTTCACCAAGCGAATATATCCATTCTCCACGTGCTATTTGAGAATACATACCAAAATGAACAAACATTCCAAGGCCCAATTTTTCAAAATCCGCAATATATTTTTTGGGTTTGGGTATTGCCATAAAAACACTTCCTTAAAAAATTATTTATTGTATAATTAAATGTTTTTTCTATATACACAAGAACCATTAATAAATGTATACTCAACATTATATTCATTATCCAGAACCACTAAGTCTGCACATTTACCAATAGAAATACTTCCAACTTCATTTTCTTTTTTTATACTTTTAGCAGGATTGTACGATGCCATTTTAGAGACATCCTCGATAGGAATTCCTTTTTTTATAAGATGCTTAACACCATCTAAAATGGTCATTGAACTTCCACATATTGTTCCGTCAGGAAGTCTTATTGTACCATCTTTAACAGTACATTTTCTTCCGTTAAAGTCAAACTCATCTACTTCTAGACCTGCCGCACTTACAGAATCACTAACCATAATCATACGCTCTGAGCCTTTTAATTTGTAAATCATATCAATCGTCACCGGATTTAAATGAATATAATCACATATAGCCTCACAATTTACTCGGCTATCTGTTAGCACAGCACCTAATACTCCGGGATCCCTATGACTAAAGGGTCTCATAGCATTAAATGTATGTACTGTGTGTGTCGCTCCCGCATTGATCGCTTCCATAGTTTGTTCATAAGTTGCATTTGTGTGACCCACAGATACTGTAATGCCATTTTTTACTGCGTATCTAATGAACTCTATTGCATTTTCTTCTTCAGGTGCTACGGCAACAATTTTTAAAAGACCTTTTCCGTGCTCTATCATTTCATCTAATTTTTCAATATTGGGAGTAAGAATATACTCCTCCTCAATAGCGCCTCTGTACTTTTTGCTCAAAAACGGACCTTCTGCATTGATAGCCAAAATCTTTGTAGCTTTTGATTTTGAACTTTCGGCCACTCCGATATCAATCTGTTTTAACATATTTTCAAACTTGCATACTGCAAGAGAAAAAGCAATTCCCGTAACTCCTTGCGTTGCTTCAAAATTCAATACTTTTTGAATATCTGGATTTTCATCACTTACTATTACTCCGCAAGCACCATGCATATGAACATCAATAAATCCGGGAAGAATGTATTTTCCATTCATATCAATTTTTTCATCGCCATCGAAATTTTCGCCTATCCTTACAATCCTTTCTCCCGATATTTCGATATCACAGCGTTTTAAATTGAAATCATCAGTTACAATTGTTCCGTTTGCAAGTATCATATGAATTCCTCCCTACTGTATACGAGGTCCTGCCGGCTTATATGGCATAATACCTCTAAACGGAATTTCTCCGAATATTGCTTTTACAAATGCTTCCATTGCTTCAGGTGCTAAACTGTATGCGTGAACAAAAGTCTTTGCGTTTGTATAGAAATCATAATAAACGTATACAGAGCCCAGCGAAACACCGATTGATTTTTCTTCACCTCTAGTGAACGCATAATAGAATGTTTCACATTCCTTATCATAAAAACTCGACGCTCCCATAGGTGCATGGGGGGCAAGGTAGCCTGCGTATATGATCAGATCATTTTCCGCATCAATACGGTCGCGTTCTTCATAAGATGAAATACGGCGCTGCAAATGCACATTCATACCGCGTTTTTCAAAGGATTCCTTCATGCTTTCAAGTGCTGTAAAACCACTATCTTTATGCGTGGAACATATTATTGCAACGTTTTTAATTTTTGATTTATCAAGTGGAAGACGATTTTCAATATCGCATTCTAGTGTAATTGCGCGTTCTGAAACAGTCTTGTTAAAATCAGCAATTTCCTCTAACAACTTATCATTGTATATAACAGGCTCAGGCTCTCCGAATAAACCTATTTTTTCTTTCATATTCAAAACTCTCTCACACGCATCGTCAATCCTGCTCTCGCTTATACGTCCGTCTTTAACTGCCTTTTCAATAATATCAATATAATCATAACTTTTTACATTTAGAAGCATATCGTTACCGGCATTTAAAAGTTCTACATACAAATCACTGACATCAGGAAATACAGCAATGAGAGATCCCATATCAATAGAATCGGTAATAACTGCGCCTTTAAAGCCCATCTCTTCCTTTAAAAGTTTTGTAATTACATTATATGAAATTGTAGCAGGACGTACGGAAGCACCGCTTTTTCGATTATCAACTGCCGGAAATGCAGTGTGAGAAGACATGATAGAGTCTACACCTGCATCAATCATTTCCTGGAAAACCGCACCCTGAGTTTTTTTCCATTCTTCCAGAGAAATGTTTATAGTCATAGGTGCAAAATGACCATCTCTGTATTCATATGGGTCACATCCGGGAAAATGCTTGGCAGTGCTCAGCGCGCCCTCATCCTGCGTGCCTTTAATCATCGCTTTTGCCAGTTTGCACAAGGTATCGGGTTTATCTGACATTGCCCTCATTATTGCAACTGAAAAAAACCTTGACGGCATATCTACCATGGTAGACCAGCAATGATTCGCACCAACGCCTTTGGCTGCCTTCGCCTGTATCTGACCAAACCTATATGCAAGTTCCTCCGAATTCGTTGCGCCAACAGACGGAGCATTCACAATATCAACCACATTAGTTGCAAAGCCCTTTTTAACGGGATCCAATCCAAGAATAGGCGGAATTCGTAAATAGTCGCGCAGACCAAGTGCCCAATTTCTATAATATTCGCTGTCTTGTAATGTTCCGCCGACGATATTGGATAAGTTGGCGGTATTCATACAAAAATTTCCGTTGTGCCATACATTTCCAATAGGATTATCCTTAAGATATTCCTTTAAATCCTTACGGTTTATAAACCAAGATATCTGCATAACTGCGGTCTGTCCTATTTTTTCACGCAATGTGAGCTGCGACAGATCCGGCTTCTTATTAAATCTTTCCATAATGATGTCCTTTCCTCTTATATACAAATAAGCAAATGCCGTCCGTCAAAACAATAATTTGACGGACGGCGTAATTACAAAACAATATTTCTATCAAACAGATTATTTATATATTAATCCTGTATAACCGCGCCATCAATACTTTCACACTTTGGCTTTAAACTATTCCAAGAATCAAGTACTATCACCTTATATGTATATCCGCTGTTATTTGTTTTTAATGCTTCATCGGTTACTGTTCGTGGAACCGTAATGATTGAATTGACAGGGCAACTTACAGAATCCACTCCGTTTATACCAACTAATCCATTACTATCATAAATAGCCATAACAACAACTGGTGTAATCTCTTTGTCTGTAAAATTCACAATATCAATGGATTTGGTAAAACTTCCGACTTCTGTATCCATTGCACTTCTACCCTCTAAAACTTTAAACGAATCACATAAGTAATGCTTAAACGAGTAAACTTTCAAAAGCGCTTCTTCCTGACGTAATGTGCCACTAGAGCCCACTGTACCTTCTGCTGTGTCAAATGCAAGGGCACTATCTCTGCCGATTGAAAATACTCTGTAATCAGTTGCACTGTTCTGATAATAGTATTCCGGATAAACATCTGCTCTAATAGATAATCCAATACCTTCTACCGGAAAATCTTTATATGTGATAGCACCTGTTTCTGTATTGATGGTGTCAATCACCTGAGTAAGTTTTGTTCCG
>JAZNPF010000012.1:0-12040 GCA_045589495.1 Clostridia bacterium | reverse complement strand
AACGCAGAGGTCACACCCGTTCCCATACCGAACACGGAAGTTAAGCTCTGTGGTGCCGACAATACTTGGCGGGTGACCGCCCGGGAAGATAGGGAGTTGCCGGGACAAATTGATGTAGGCGTACAGTTTTTGTACGCCTATTTTTTCATTTTTCAGGTAATTGATATAAAAAACATAAAGCACTTGCAATTTGCAAGTGCTTTATGTTTTTTTTAAGGTGTATATACAAGTTTTCCTGACATATCGTAGACTTTATATCCTTCATCTTTATGAGCATTGGCTTCTTTTTTTGCGTTTTCAAGACTTGCAAATGCTCCTATTTGTGATTTGCTGTCATCACCACTTTTACGTACGCGATAGGATATAGAAGTGTTGACGTTTTCATTATGTTTACTTTCTTCATTTGATTGAGTTACATCTGCCTTTTGGGGTTCTTCTTTTGGTGCGGTGTCTTTTTTGTTTTCAGGTGATGGAATCTTATCAGCATTATGGGCACTTATGATTTTGTCAATCTTACCGTCGGATTTTAAAGTTGCCAGTGCAGTACATATTTTGTCATTTATTTTACCACCGTTTTTGTTGAGTAAAATAACGTAATCGCCGTAGTAGTTGTCTGTAAAACGAATAGATTCATTTTCCACAGATGTTGTATATGCTGCCATTGACATATTGTATGTGCCTTTCGCTGTACCGTTGATTGCGGCAGACTGTGACATTGTTGATATTTCAAGTTCCATATTGAGTTCTTCTGCAATGGCTCTTGCAATATCAATATCGGCACCGACTGGTATACCGCCGTTTATATATGCAAATGGTGATTTGTCAGTAACGGTTGCAAGTTTTAAAACACCTTCGGGCGTTTTTTCTTCGTCTTCAATACCATCGGCATTTCCGACAACTGCTTCGTACAATTCGGATTTTGTTTTGTAAACACCTTTCTTTTCTTTGTTCAGGTCATAAGCAATCCACACACTGCTCTCCGTGTATGCAGGACCATGTTCCTTTTCTGCATTTTCAAGTTCTTGGCTGGTTGATGAACTTGCAAATGTAAGATACTGTGATTCGGGAAGCCACTCCCAACTATATACGGAGTCTATATCTTTAACCGCATATTGCAGGGGATTTGCATTATCTTCTTCAAATACAATCAGAAAATCTTCAATTTCATCTTCACTGAAATGTTCTTTTGCGATAGCCGTCAATGAATTCTGGGCGGATTCTGTTGACATTATTCCGTCTTTTCCCGTTGTGTTTCTCAAAAACTTAATGTTATTCTGTTCATCGTCAAAATAGTTCACATCTTTTGAAAGAGGTTCGCATACTTTTAAAAAGAAATCCATATTCATATTTTGAGGACGGTTTAAAGATATTTCAGACATAAAAAACTGTAAAGGTTCATAAACAGGTTTAACCGGTGTTAGTTTGTCTTTTTTTGTGTCTGCAACCGCTATGTGATATGTCAGTTCAGCATCACCAGTTTCTTTTGCACTGAACAGAACCGCTTTTGTTTTTTCACCCAGTTCTGTTTCGGTAATTGCTTTTACAGATGATGGATCAATATGTGTAAATTCGGAGTCATTTTTTAGCATCTTTTGCAATGCTTTATTTGAGATTTTTTCTCCGCAACCTGAAAGTATAAATATTATGATAAGTGTAAATATTGCGGTAAACAACCTTTTTTTCATAAGGAACACCTCATTTGAATAATATATTTATATTGTAACATTATGGCGGTTTTTGTCAATATTCGTCAATAAAATGTAAACAAATATAAATATTAAAAAGTTTTGATAAAAGTATTGACACAAGCCAAATTCAGTGATATAATAATTTGCGTTGAGCAAGTAAGGGCGTTTAGCTCAGTTGGTCAGAGCAACCGGCTCATAACCGGTGGGTCCGGGGTTCGAGTCCCTGAAGGCCCATAAAAAGCACTTCTTTTACAGAAGTGCTTTTTTTATATGAATTTTAAGTGATTTTTTATTGTAAATACATTTAAAAAGCCTTGTTAAACGACTTTTTTCGTTAAAATTTGCAGAAAATCATAAAAATGATAAAAACATATTGAATTTTTTTAAGTTTGATAATATAATTAAAGATACTGTAATTTAATGATTAAAAGGAGGGATAGGCGAAATGCACAATCATCTGATTGAGTTTAAAAACGTCAGCAAGACTTTTGATACTACTGAGGCTTTGAGCAATATAAATTTGTATGTAGATGAAAATGAATTTTTGACTCTTTTAGGTCCTTCCGGTTGCGGAAAGTCAACTTTACTTCGCTTAATAGCAGGTTTTGAGTCGCCCACCAGCGGACAACTTTTGTTTGAAGGTCAGGATTTAACCAATATACCGCCACACAAGCGTAAGGTAAACACTGTGTTCCAGAAATATGCGCTTTTTCCCCATCTTAATGTATACGATAACATTGCTTTCGGTATGAAGATACAGAAAAAAAGCAAAAAGGAAATCGAATATGAAGTTGGCAGGGTTTTGGAACTTGTTAACCTGAAAGGGTTTGACAAACGTTCTGTTGATTCTCTTTCTGGCGGTCAACAGCAGAGAATTGCCATAGCACGTGCAATAGTTAATAAACCGCATGTGCTTTTGCTGGACGAACCTTTGGCTGCTCTTGACCTTAAACTGCGTAAAGATATGCAGATTGAACTTAAAAATATGCAGAGGGAACTGGGGGTTACATTTATATATGTAACTCACGACCAGGAGGAAGCCCTCAGTATGTCTGATACAATTGTTGTACTGAATGAGGGTAAAATCCAGCAGATAGGTCACCCTTGTGATATATATAACGAACCTCGAAACGCTTTTGTTGATGATTTTATCGGAGAAAGTAATATAATCGACGGAGTAATGCTTGAAAATTATAAAGCAAGTTTTTCAGGTCATACATTCCAGTGTCTTGATAAAGGATTTGCCGAGGGTGAACCTGTAGACGTTGTTGTGCGTCCGGAAGATGTGGATATCGTTCCTGAAAATTCAGGTATGCTTTCCGGCAACGTAACACAGGTAACATTTATGGGCGTCCATAATGAAATTATTGTGGATATCGGCGGTTTTAAATGGATGATTCAGACTACCGATTCTGTAAATGAAGGTGAACGCATTGGTATTTCACTTGACCCTGATGCTATTCATATAATGAAAAAATCTGAATATTCCGGTATGTTCGGTGATTATTCTTCATATTCTAACGAACTGGATGAACTTTCTGATCCGGGGAGGGAAGAGTAATAATGAATAAAATTAAGCCGATAGACAGAAAAGGCCGTGCAAATATTGCATTGATGCCATATTCTTTTTGGTCGCTTATTTTTGTTGTTGTTCCTCTTGTGTTTGTTGCATACTATGCGTTTACTGATGATAATTTCAGGTTTACCACAGAAAATATCACGCGCTTTTTCACTGCTACAAGTAATTTGAAAGAGGATGACGGCACTGTTCGGGAAGTTCGTACGTATATTGTTATTTTTATGCGTTCTCTGAAACTTGCGGCTATTTCCACAGTAATATGTTTGCTTATGGGATATCCGTTGGCGTGTATTATGGCACGTGCAAAGGCAAGAACGCAAAAAATGCTTGTGACGTTAATAATGATTCCTATGTGGATGAACTTCCTTATTCGTACGTATGCATGGATGACAATTCTGCAGGATACAGGTATTTTAAACAGTATGTTGTCAGTAGTGGGGTTGGGTCCTGTGCGTATTATTGGAACAGAAGCGGCTGTTGTTATAGGAATGGTTTACGATTATTTTCCGTATATGGTTTTGCCTATCTATTCCATTATGGTCAAGATAGACAGTAAACTGTTTGAAGCGGCGCGTGATTTGGGATGCAACAGTTTTGGAGTCCTCAAGCGTGTGATTTTTCCGCTTAGTCTTCCGGGCGTTTTGTCGGGAATCAATATGGTTCTCATCCCATCTGTCAGCACATTCTATATTTCGCAGAAACTCGGCAACGGCAAGTTTTTCCTGATAGGCGATGCTATAGAAGGGCAGTATATTGCAAATAATCTGCATTTTGCAGCAGCGATTGCATTTATTTTAATGATTATTCTGCTGGCAAGCATAGGACTTTTGAAGTATTATGCTTCAAGATTTGTTTATGGGGGTGAGTAACACGAAACTGTCATCTAAAATTTATACGGCGATTGTTTTTGCGTTTCTGTTTGCTCCTATTGTTATTTTACTTGTGTTTTCATTTAACGAATCTAAAAGCCTTTCTGTGTTTTCTGATTTTTCGCTTAAATGGTACAAGGAACTTTTCAACGACAGAAGCACTCTTGAATCCGTAAAGAACTCTGTGATTCTTGCTTTTGCTGCAACGGCTTTTTCTACGGTTATGGGTACGGCGGCGGCTTTTGGGATTTACCGCATAAGAAAAGAATGGTATAAAGTTTTAATGAATACAGTTACGAATATCCCGATGGTTAATCCTGATATTATCACAGGTATTTCCATGATGCTTGTATTTGTGTTTGTCGGTCAACTTTTCGGAGCATCTACCAGTTTGAATTTCTGGACTATCCTGATTGCACATATATCATTTTGCCTGCCGTATGTTATATTGCAGGTGTTACCGAAACTTCAGCAGATGGATGTGTCTTTGATTGAAGCGGCACAGGATTTGGGTTGCACGCCTTTTCGCGCTTTTTTCAAGGTTACGCTTCCGGAAATTTTACCTGGGATTATTACCGGTGCGATTATGGCGTTTACACTTTCGCTAGACGATTTCGTAATAAGTTATTTTACATCGGGAAATGATTTCCAGACATTGCCCATACGTATATACAGTATGACCAAAAAAACGGTTACTCCTAAAATGTATGCACTTGCGACAATAATATTTTTTATAACACTGTCGCTTTTGCTCATCAATAATCTTATTGATAATGAAGATAGCCGTAATTTGCGTAAAACAAGAAAAAACAGGAAAAATAAGAACTATATAAATGTAAGATAATCTCAAAGGAGGAGCAAATGAAAAGAAAATTATCAGCACTTTTTGTTGTTCTGGCTGTTTTGTGCAGCCTGTGCCTTTCCGGTTGTGGCGGTGAGGAAACTTTAACTTTGAATGTATACAACTGGGGTGAATATATCTCTGATGGCAGTGAGGGCAGTTTTGACACAATAAAAGAGTTTGAAAACTGGTATAAACAGACATACGGCACTAAAGTCAAAGTTAACTATACCACATTTTCTTCCAATGAAGATATGTATAGCAAGATATCAAGCGGAGCAGTAAGTTATGATGTTATTATCCCGTCTGATTATATGATTGCTCGTATGGCGGATGAGGACATGCTCTTGCCATTGAATTTTGACAACATTCCAAACTATAAATATATTGATGAAGATTTTAAAAGTTTGTACTATGATCCCAATGGTGAGTACACCGTTCCTTATGCGTACGGAATAATAGGTGTTATTTACAACGCAAATGAAGTTGACGAGGCGGACACAGGAAGTTGGGACCTTTTGTGGAACGAAAAATATGCTGATAAGATTCTTCAGTTTAACAATTCCCGTGACGCTTTTGGTATGGCTATGTATAAACTCGGTCTTGATGTGAATTCTGATGACCGTTCTGTGTGGGATACTGCCTATGAAGAATTATTGCTTCAAAGACCGTTGGTGTACAGTCTTGTTATGGATGAGATATATAATATGATGGAATCGGGCGAAGCAGCGATAGGTGCATACTATGCCGGCGATTATTTTACAATGGCAGACGCACAGGCTGAAAATGTTGATTTGAAATTCTATTATCCTGAACGTACCAACTATTATATAGACGCTATGTGTATTCCAAAATGTTGCGAAAACAAAGACCTTGCAGAAATCTTCATTAACTATATGCTTTCCGAAGAACCTGCAATTGCGAATGCAACATATACCTATTATGCATCACCGAACAGCCTTGTTTATGAAAATCAGTCTTATATAGACGAAATGGGTGAGGAGGCAATGGATATTCTGTATAGATATTCAGGTGATTTTGCAACGCATTATGATGCTAATGCATATCATAACCTTAAGCCAGAAATGCTGGATTATATAAACACTTTGTGGGAAACTTTAAAGATAAACTAATGAAATGTAGTGTTTATGCGGTTATAATTAGGCAATCTGTGTAATAAAATATGGGATTTTTGGGAAAAACCAACAAAATAATAACTTTATTATAAAAAAGATTGAAAAAACGGATTTTATTTGATATAATCAAGTTATTCCGTAGTATTTTTAATTTTCAGGAGGATGTAAAAATGAAAAAAAGTGATTTAATCGCAAAAATCGCAGACAAAGCTGGAATGACAAAGAAAGATGCTGAAAAAGCATTGAACGCTTTCATCGACACAGTTACAGAAACACTCGCTGCTGATGACAAGATTTCTCTTGTTGGCTTCGGTACTTTCGAAACAAAGAAACGTGCTGCAAGAAAGGGTAAAAACCCCAGAACTGGCGAAGTTATCAACATTCCCGCTGCTAAAGTACCTGCTTTCAAAGTAGGCCAGGGTTTGAAAAACGCAGTTAAATAATTGACATCTTAATTTAATAAAAAGGCCTTGCTTTGTTATGGAGCAAGGTTTTTTTATTGCATTAACAAATAAATGAAAAGAGGTAATTTGATATGAGCACAATCGGTTTTATAGGCGCAGGCAATATGGGTGGCTCTATAATTTCGGGTATGGTTATCCGCGGCGGAGTTACTGCCGAAGATGTATATGTAACTGATCCGCGCGTTAATGATGAAATCGTTTCGCTTGGTATAAATGTATGCGAACTTGAGGATACAGTAAAAAATTCTGACTATATAGTTCTGGCGGTTAAACCTAACGCCATGGATGATGTACTTGAAAAAATTTCAAAAATAACACAGATAGACGATAAGGTTTTTATTTCCATCGCAGCAGGTATCGATATAGCATATATCAAAGCAGGTCTTGGAAAGAAGAAAAAAGTTGTACGTGTTATGCCCAACCTTCCAATGAGCGTTGGTGAGGGGATGTCTGTAATCTGCGCAAGTGACGAGGTTGAAGAAAACGAACTTGCAGCGGCCGTTAAAATTTTCTCTTGTGTCGGAAAAACTGCAGTTTCTTCAGGAGAAGATATGATTGACAAATGTATTGCAATAAATGGCAGCGCTCCTGCATACGTGTTTATGTTTATTGAGGCACTTGCAGACGGAGCAGTAAAAAACGGTGTTCAAAGAAAAGATGCTTATGAACTTGCTGCGCAGACAGTGCTCGGTGCTGCAAAACTTGTGCTTGATACAGGTAAACATCCGGCAGTTTTAAAAGATATGGTCTGCTCACCGGCGGGAACTACAATTGATGCCGTATGTTCTTTGGAGGCGGATGGTTTCAGAAATGCGGTTTTAAATGCTGTAGACGTATGTACAAAAAAAGCGGAAGCAATGAAAAACAATATAACCGGCAAAAACAAGTAATTATATTTCCCTCTTGTTCATATATTTTATTGGACAAGGGGGGAATTCTTTTGAAGAAAAAGAGTTTTTTGAAAGAGTACATACGTAATAATTCTGTTAAATATATTGCGTGTATAGTTTTGCTTGTAATAGGAGTATGTATAGGAAGCAGTTCATATATAAATCTTAATCAGGAAAAGGCGCAGTTGTTGGTAAATTATTTTTCTGATTCTGTTACTGACGGAAAAACGGCTGTGTTTACAGAAGTATTCAAAAATTGTCTGTTATCAAATATGAAATATATATTGGTATATTTTTTGTTTTCAACAACAGTGTATATTTCATGGGCTTGTCTGCTTGTGGGGGCGGCAAAAGGATTTGCAACCGGATTTACTTCAGCCTTTCTTATTTTAAATTATGCGTCAAACGGAGTTGCGTATGTTCTGCTTGCTGTAGTGCCGTCATTATTACTGGTTTTGCCTGTACATTGTTTTACTGCATCTGTATGTATAAACTTTGCGGCAGACAGACACAAAAGAGGGGATATTGGAGCACGGGCGGCTATGGGTATAGTTCCGGCTCTTCTTATTATTTATACAATTATGTGTGTTTGCTCACTTTTCGATGCCGTGATTTCTCCTTTAATATTTGAAAATATGTTTTGATAGCACATATTCTGTAAAAGTGCACATAAGTTCCGGATAAATGCAAAGTAAAGATGTTTAATTTTTACGAAATTTCAAAAAAACGGCATTTTTTCAAAAAAATCAAAAAAAATGCTTGCAAACCTTGATAAAATGTAGTAAAATAGGTCTGTGTGTGATATGACAGACGATGATGCGGGAGGTTAAGTATCGTTGGGGATACAATTTCCGCGGAGAATGTCCGAATCATGAATTTGGGCGTCAGAACACAGGATAGGTGTATTATGCCCAGTTCTTGTGAACTGGGATTATTAATGCATAATGTGTGACACACCCGGCAGGGTGTGAAGTTTTTCTGGCTGTCAAGCACAAAAATACTCAGAAGGAGGGTACTAAAGTGGCTAATAGTCAAAAACTCAGAATCAAACTTAAAGCTTATGACCATCAGCTCATCGACCAGTCGGCTCAGAAGATCGTAGAAACAGCACAGCGTACAGGCGCTAAGGTTTCAGGTCCTATTCCGCTCCCGACTAAAAAGGAGATTGTTACAATCTTGAGAGCAGTTCATAAGTACAAGGATTCCCGTGAGCAGTTCGAAATGAGAACTCACAAAAGACTCATCGATATCCTTGAACCCACACAGAAGACTATCGAAACTCTGCTCAAGATTTCTTTGCCTGCCGGCGTAGATATCGAGATCAAACAGATCTGATTGAGTTTCCGCTTGCCGGGCGTAAACGGCGGTCATGTTGGGGCAAAATGCTTCAACCAATAACCTAATAGGAGGAAGAAAAAATGCAGAAAGCAATTTTAGGCAGAAAAATCGGCATGACACAGGTTTTCACAGAAGACGGCGTTGTAATCCCCGTAACTGTTATTGAAGCAGGTCCTGTTGCCGTAGTTCAGAAGAAAACTGTTGAAAACGACGGTTATGACGCAATTCAGGTTGGTTTTGAAAACGCAAAAGAGAAAGCAGTTACAAAACCTTTGAAAGGACATTTCGCAAAAGCAGGCGTTGCTCTTAAGAAAGTTCTTCGCGAGTTCAGACTCGATGATTGCGCAGTTTACAATGTAGGCGACCAGATTACTGCTGAAATTTTCGCAGCAGGCGAAAAAGTAGACGTTACAGGCACAAGCAAGGGTAAAGGATTTGCTGGTTCTATCAAAAGATGGGGCAGCCACAGAGGTCCTATGACTCACGGTTCAGGTTATCACAGAAGACCCGGTTCACTGGGTGCATGTTCAACTCCCTCAAGAGTTATGAAGAACAAAAAACTCCCCGGTCACATGGGTGTTGAAAGAGTTACTGTTCAGAATCTTGATGTAGTAAGAGTAGATAACGATAAAAACCTCATTTTGGTTAAGGGTGCAGTTCCCGGTGCCAAAGGCGGCTTGTTAATCGTAAGAGATACAGTAAAAGCATAAATAACGGTTGGAAAGGAGGACAATCATTATGCCTAACGTAGCATTATATAACATGGAAGGCAAACAGGTTGGTGATATTAACCTGAGCGACGCACTTTTCGGTCAGGAAGTAAACACTTCTGTATTGCATCAGGTTGTAGTTAATTACCTGGCTAATCAGAGACAGGGTACACACAGCACAAAAACTCGTTCAGAAGTTCGCGGCGGCGGCATTAAACCTTGGAGACAGAAAGGTACAGGCCGTGCAAGACAGGGTTCTATCCGTGCTCCACAGTGGATTAAGGGCGGTATTGCACTCGGTCCCAAACCCAGAGACTACAGCTATACACTTAATAAAAAGGTTAAGAGAGTTGCTCTTAAATCTGCACTCTCAAGCAAGGTTGCTGAGCAGGAAATCATAGTTGTTGATGATATCGCTATGACAGAAATCAAAACAAAAACTATCGCTAACATGCTCACAAACCTTAATGTAAATTCTAAAGCACTTATCGTAACATGCGATAAAAATGATAATGTAGTGAAATCCGCAAGAAACATTCCCGGTGTTGGCACTGCATTCACAGGCAGTCTTAATGTATATGAGATTCTCAATCACGAAAAACTCATCATTACTAAAGACGCTGTATCAAAACTTGAGGAGGTGTATGCATAATGACTATGCACGATATTATCATAAAGCCTATCGTTTCTGAAAAGAGCATGGATCAGTTGGCTGATCGCAAGTACACCTTTAAAGTAGCCCTTAACGCAAACAAAATCGAAATCAGAAAAGCAGTTGAACAGATTTTCGGCGTTAAAGTTGAAAAGGTAACTACTTCAAGAGTTCGCGGAAAAATGAAGAGAATGGGTGTTCACATGGGCAAACGTTCTGACTGGAAAAAGGCTACTGTTAAATTAACAGCAGATAGCAAAACCATTGAATTCTTCGAAGGCATGGCTTAATTAAATAGATAAAGCAGAAGGAGTGAATAAGGAATGGCATTAAGAAGTTTTAATCCTACATCACCCGCCCGCAGATTTATGACAGTATCAACCTTTGAGGAATTGTCCAAGGTTGCTCCCGAAAAATCTTTGCTTGAACCTTTAAAGAAGCATTCAGGCAGAAACTCATACGGTAGAATTACTGTTCGTCACAGAGGCGGGGGAAACAAAAGAAAATACAGAATTATTGATTTCAAAAGAAATAAAGACGGTATCAACGCTACTGTTCGCACAATCGAATACGATCCTAACAGAAGCGCAAACATCGCTCTTATCGAGTACGAAGACGGTGTAAAAAGTTACATCATCGCTCCCAACGGTTTAAAAGTTGGCGACGTTGTACGTTCAGGTGCTGATTGCGATATCAAACCCGGTAACGCACTCTTTATCCAGAACATCCCTGTTGGTACTTTAATCCACAACATCGAACTGTTCCCCAACAGAGGCGGTCAGTTAGTTAGAGCAGCAGGTAACTCTGCACAGCTTATGGCTAAAGAAAACGGCTATGCACAGGTTAGACTTCCCTCAGGCGAAGTTAGATTGATAAGACTTGACTGCAAAGCAACAGTTGGTGAAGTTGGTAACGGCGATCACGAGAACATGTCAATCGGTAAAGCAGGTAGAAAAAGACACATGGGTTGGAGACCTACCGTACGTGGTGTTGTAATGAACCCCTGCGATCACCCCCACGGTGGTGGTGAAGGTAAATCACCTATCGGTAAACCCGGACCTGTTACCCCCTGGGGTAAACCTACTCTTGGTCACAAGACACGTTCCAAGAAAAAAGCAAGCAACAAATTTATCGTTAAACGCAGAAACGGCAGATAATTTTTGCTTGACATTCATTCGCCGGTCAGTTTGTGCATCAGCACAAACTGCCGCGTAAAACTTAAATGTTTCGGAAGGAGGTTCACTAATGTCAAGATCAGTTAAAAAAGGACCTTATGTGGAAGAACGCCTTTTAAAAAGGATTATCGATATGAATAATGCAGGTGAAAAAAGAGTTATTAAAACCTGGTCACGTGCATCTACAATATTCCCCGATATGGTTGGTCATACCATCGCAGTTCATGACGGCAGAAAACACGTGCCTGTATATGTAACAGAGGATATGGTAGGACACAAGCTTGGAGAATTTGCTCCTACACGTACCTTTAAAGGTCATGCAGGTTCAAAAACATCTAAATAATCAATCGTAAAGGTAATTAAAATTCCGCGAGAGGAGGATTAACTATGGAACAGAAAGTTGCAAAAGCTAAATTAAGCTATGCACGTATTTCATCCAGAAAGGTAAAGGTTGTTATAGACCTTATCAGAAATAAATCCGTAGGCGAAGCGCTGGCAGTTCTTAAGTTCACACCTAAAGCTGCTGCTGAGTTAGTAGAAAAGCTTTTGAAATCTGCGATTGCAAATGCTGAAAACAATCACGAGATGGATGTTGAGAAGCTTTACGTAGCAGAGATCTATGCTACTCAGGGACCTACACTTAAAAGAATCAGACCCAGAGCGCAGGGTAGAGCATTCAGAATTAGAAAAAGAACATC
>JAZNPF010000011.1:0-37661 GCA_045589495.1 Clostridia bacterium | reverse complement strand
GTAATTATGTGAATATACATTAAAAGGGAGGAGATATATATGATACTTGATATTATATTGGCAGGCGTAATAGCGGTTTGTGTGTATTTTGGATTTAAGCGCGGTTTTGTCAAGTCGTTGAGTAATATGTGCTCTCTTTTGATTTCTGTTATCGTGGCGTTTTTGTCATACAGCAAAATAACGGAGTTTATTGCAAAATCGCCTGTGGGTAAGTTTGTAACCGAAAAACTTTCTGATTCCATAGGTTCTTCTGCAGTCGACCTTTCTTCTGTTCCAGAATTTTTAAGAAAGCCTATTGAAGCAGGTGTTGAATCTGCGGCAGATACCGTTGCAAATAACCTTGCAACAGTAATTATCGGCGTAATATCGGTTATAATAACTGTTATCCTTGTAAAATTCCTTATAAAATTCTTGTTTAAGGTACTTAACGTATTTGCCAAAATCCCCGTTATCAAGCAATGTAACAGACTGCTTGGCGGATTATTCGGTTTTGTAAGCGGAATGTTCTGGGTTTACATTGCGGTCCTTGCCCTTACATATATATCAATTATCCCGTCAGCAGAGTTTTTGCGCGAGATTATGGATACTTCCTATGTCGTCAGTATGGTTTCCGAGAACGGTTTTTTGCTCGGATTTTTCCCTGGCACTAAATAAAATATAGGAAAGACGGTGTAACAGATGATAAATATATACAAAACAATCAACGGTATTATTACCGCTGTAGATACTATTGAAAAAGATTGCTGGATCAATATGACAGATCCTCAGGAAGATGAACTCAAATATGTTTCTGCTCAACTGGGAATAGAGATGGACTTTCTCCGTGCTGCACTTGACGATGAAGAAAGTTCTCATATCGATATTGAAGAAGACCAGATACTTACTATTATAGACATTCCTCTTGCTACAGAGGAAAACGGTGCTATTATATACTCCACAATGCCGTTGGGTATTATATATGCAAAAAATAATATTATTACAGTTTGCCTGAAAGAAAATTCAATTCTTGCCGAGTTTGCACTTGGAAGAATGAAAGGCGTGTATACAAATATGAAAGCACGCTTTATTTTTCAATTGCTCTACAGAGTATCAGTAAGGTATCTGCAATACCTCAAGCAAATTGATAAAGTATCTAAAGATATGGAAAAGCAGTTGCATAAATCAATGAAAAACCAAAAACTTTTCCAACTTCTTGATCTGGAAAAGAGTTTGGTTTACTTTTCAACTTCACTTAAGGCTAATGAAGCAACTATCAAAAAACTTTCCCGCGGAAGAATAATAAAACTGTATGAAGAAGACGAGGATTTGCTTGAAGACGTACTCATAGAGGTAAGTCAGGCAATTGAGATGTGTAATATCTACTCTACTATCCTTTCAAGCACGATGGACGCATTTGCTTCAATTATTTCAAACAATCTGAATATTGTAATGAAATACCTTGCATCGTTTACGATTATTTTATCTGTACCAACAATGATAGCATCATTTTACGGAATGAATGTCGAGGCAATTCCGTTTGCACACGGACCGCACGCATTCTGGATTGCAATAGGTGTTTCCGCTTTTGCAACATTGATTGCAACTATTGCACTTATTAAAAATAAACTTTTATAAAAAATATTGCCCCTGATTATCAATATCAAATCAGGGGTATAACTATTTAATAGGAGGAGATTTTGTGAAATTGTGTAATGATGAATTTATTAAAAAGTTAGATAACTATATAGATAATCATAAAAATGAAATTGTAGAAGATTTAATTAAACTTGTAAAAATTCCATCTGTAAAGTCAGAAGCGAAGCCAGATGCACCGTTTGGTGAAAAATGTGCACAAATGCTTGATAAGACAGCAAAACTTTTTGAAGATAACGGTTTTGAAACTCATATCAACCGCACAGACGGATATGCCCTTTCCTATTATGGTGATGGAAATAAATCCATTGGTTTGTTTTCGCATACAGATGTTGTTCCCGTTGATGATAAATGGCAGGTATGCAAGCCTTTTGAACCCATTATAAAGGACGGGTATATTTACGGACGCGGTTGTAATGATGATAAATCCGGAGTTATACAAATGTTGTATGCCGCTAAAATTATACGTGACCTCAATATTGATTTCAAAAGCAGACTTGTTATGTTCAACGGAAGTAACGAAGAAAGCGGCATGAAAGATATAACTGCTTTTGCAAAAAAAGAAATTATGCCCGACGTGTCTGTTGTTCCCGATGCTATGTATCCCTGCATTTGCGGAGAACGCAGTATGATAAAGTTTGATATAACAAGCAAAAACAATGTGAATAAAATCAAAAAATTTCATGGCGGAGAAGCGGCTAATATTGTTCTCGGTGAGTTGGAAGCAGAACTCGAATACAGTCACGAACTGTGGGAACAGGTTTCAACTGCGTGTGCAGATAATGACAAATTCCAAATTTCAAAAGATGAAAATACAATATATATAAAAGCAAAAGGTATTTCAAAACACGTTATGGATGCAGAAACTTCTTTGAATGCCGCAAAAATTATGACAGATATGCTTTTGAAATGTCCTGCTATGAATGATGATTTGAAAATCCTTGAAGATATATCCAAATATCTTTTGGACTGTTATGGAAATGGATTTAAAATCGCTCACGAAGATAAGGAGTTTGGAAAACTGGTATGTGCCAACGGTATAGTACGTATGACAGAAGATAACAAAATCAAACTCACCTTTGATTGCCGCATAGGTCTTTCATATAATCTGGAGGATGTAAAAAAGCAGGTTTGCTCTGTTTGTGAAAATGAATGGTATTTTGAAAGTGCAGATGAAAGTACCGGATATGATACTGACGATGACAATCCTTTTAAAAGATGCCTTGAAGATGTATATGCAACTGTGTCCGGAATAGAAGGTGCACAAGGAGCAAGAATTGCCGGAGGCACGTATGCAAGAAAACTTAAAAATGCGTATCCTATAGGTACGGTAGCCTATTACAAATCTCAGATGCCAGATATGCCTGAAGGTCATGGCGGAGTTCATCAGCCTGATGAAATGATGAGTATTGACGGTTTTTTGGAGGGGATAAAAATACTCGTGTGTATATTGGTGGAATTTGACTTATTGAATAATTAAAATGTCGTTTTAAAATCTGTTTTCAGGCATAAAATAATCAAAAAAGAGGAAGAGGTTATTTTATGTGTACGGCTGTATCTGTAACTGTTAAAGACCATTATTTTGGAAGAAATCTCGATTATGAACACACATTTGGCGAAAAAGTTACCATAACGCCGCGCAATTACTGCTTTGAATTTACAAACGGAAAAAAGATACAAAATCATAACGCAATTATAGGAATGGCGTTGCCTTATAATGGTTTTCCGTTGTATTTTGATGCCGTAAACGAAAAAGGCGTTGGTATAGCAGGACTTAACTTTCCTGACAATGCGATGTACAGAGGTAAAATAGGCAGTAAAACAAATATTGCATCCTATGAATTGATACCGTGGATTTTAACACAATGCAATACTGTTTCGGATGCGGAAAACTTACTTGAAAATATAAATATAACAGATGATGAGTTTAACGAACAGATCCCCCCTACTCCTTTGCACTGGATAATTTCAGATAAAGAAAAATCTGTTACGCTTGAACAGACCGTCAAAGGAATTGACATATATCAGAATCCCATAGGTGTTTTAACCAATAATCCGACGTTTGATATGCAACTGTTTAATTTAAATAATTATATAAATATATCTCCGGTGGAACCTGAAAACCGATTTTCAGACAGCATCATATTAAATGCTTACAGCAAGGGTATGGGGGCTATGGGACTGCCCGGCGATTTTTCTTCTGTTTCCCGTTTTATAAGAGCGTGCTTTACAAAATTAAACTCTGTATACGGAGAAACAGAAACAGAAATTCTTCATCAATTTTTTCACATATTGTATGGTGTGTATCAGCCAAAAGGATGCGTAAAAACAGCAAACGGTTTTGAAATGACCAATTATTCATCATGTTGTAATACCGACAAAGGAATATATTATTATACAACTTATTATAACAGTACCATACGTTCCGTTGATATGCACAAACATAATCTTGACGGCGATAAAATTATGGTATATGATATTGGGTAACAAAGACAAGAGAATTGTTCTCTTGTCTTTAGCCGAAATAATATAATGGAGGAATTATGAAAACAGAAAAAAATATCTTTACTGCATTTATTTTGAATTTTGCGTTCTCTGTATTTGAGTTCTTTGGAGGCGTTTTTACCGGGAGCGTAGCAATTATGTCCGATGCCATACACGATATTGGCGATGCCTTAAGCATAGGTTTGTCTTACTTTCTTGAAAAAAAGAGTAAAAGACAACCGGACGACAACTATACATACGGATACGCACGGTATTCTGTTATTGGCAGCGTTATAACAACTTTGATTTTACTTTTTGGTTCTGTTATGGTTATCTATAATGCAATTAACAGATTTTTAAACCCAATTGAAATAAAATATGACGGTATGATTGTTTTTGCAATAATAGGCGTTACAGTAAATTTGAGTGCTGCGTTTTTTACACGTGACGGAAATTCTCTTAATCAAAGAGCAGTTAATCTTCATATGATTGAAGATGTACTTGGATGGATTGTTGTACTTGTGGGCGCAGTTGTGATGCGCTTTACAGATATTGTTGTTATTGATTCGCTTATGTCTGTGGGAGTGGCAATATTTATACTGATAAATGCACTAAGAAATCTTAAAGAAGTGCTTGACCTTTTTCTTGAAAAAACTCCCCGCGGAATCAATGTTAATGAGATCAAACAACATATATGCCATATTGACGGTGTAAAAGATGTTCACCACATTCATATATGGAGTATGGACGGAAATACAAATTATGCAACTATGCATATTGTAACGGAAGAAGAACCGCAAATAATAAAAGAAAAAGTACGAAAGGAACTTATTGAACATTCAATCACTCACGCAACTTTAGAACTTGAATCAGATGAGGAAGAATGTAGTGAGCAAAATTGCTTAATAGAATTAAGTTCGTGCGCGGGGCATCACCACCATCATCACCATCATCATCATTAAAAAACACTGCTGTGTGATACACAGCAGTGTTTTTATTTGTTTGTTGATTTTTCATGACTTGAGTTGCATAATGCCCTTTGCGAAACGATTGTTACCAAAGTATCTCCCAGTTGCACAAGAATTGAGGCGAGCAAAGCAAGTTCTTCTGCATTCAGTTTACATGACAACGCATTGGCAAGTGCTGTTATCGAAGCAGTTAATCTGCACGTATTCATCACATCACCTCTAATTTATTTTATGTGAGGTGATATTTTTGTGTGCTTTTAAAACCATACGCTGAATATAATTACTGTAAATATGTATTGGGAGGTAATTATGAGAAAATCATTATCAGTATGGCAATTCGCAGGGTTTGTCTTTACGGCAATAGTGGGAGTGCTTCTGCATTTTCTTTTTGAATGGAGTGGCAAAAGTGCATTTGCAGCACTGTTTTCAGCAGTTAACGAATCAATATTCGAACATCTTAAACTGTTGTTTTTTCCAATGTTTATATTCAGTTTTATTCAAAAGCGGTTTATGAAAGATGATTATAAAAATTTTTGGTGCATAAAACTAATTGGTGCAATAATTGGAATAACTATGATTCCTGTGTTGTATTATACCCTCAATGGAATACTCGGCTCTATACCTGATTGGGTTAATATTGCAATATTTTTTATAGTTGATGCATTGGTGTATATTATAGAATTGTATATTTTCAAAAACGATTATATAATGTGTAAATCACCCAAAACCGCACTGTTTGTTTTATGTTTTATTGCGTTGTGCTTTGTTGTGCTTACATTCAATCCTCCACATATTCCGTTTTTTGAAGATCCTATTTCTCATACATACGGATATGCTTCATAAACAAATATATATTTTAGTCTGACAAATTTTATTATCTGTATATGGCTTCGCATCGGTATATAGGCTGACCTTTTTCAGAGAATAGTTTTTCGTACTCCGTCATAATATTTCCTTCAAAATCAGAGTTGTGCAAATCAAAAGTGATATTTTTTAATTTCATATCATAATCGGAAAATGAATTAAGTGAAAATTCAAAAAGATTTTTGTTGTCGGTCTTAAAGTGAATCTCACCGTTTTTCTTCAAAAGTTTTTCCCATAACTCAAGATGGTTTCTGTGCGTCAAACGACGGCGCCGATAACTGTTTTTATGCCACGGATCACAAAAATTTATGTATATAACATCACATTTTGTTTCAGTTTCAAAGCCGTACAACATATTTGCATCACCTGCTAAAAACTTGACATTTGTAAGTCCCTCGTTTTTAATCTTTTCCGCAGCAAGAACTAATACGTTGCTGTTTTTTTCAACTGCAATAAAATTGATGTCTTTATTTCTTTTTGCGGTTTCAAGTATAAATCCACCTTTTCCACATCCTACTTCCATGTGAAGTGGCTTGTCATTGTTAAAAACAGATTTTATATCGCCATCATATTTGCTTATATCATATATTATTAAATCGGAACAGTTTTCCAATCGTTCTCCAAGGTGTTTCTTTTTCCTCATTCGCATATAAAAGTCCCCTTTTGTATTGATAACAAAAAACCAAGACAAATGTCTTGGTCTGAGTGCGGATAACAGGACTTGAACCTGCATGAAATTGCTTTCACATGGACCTGAACCATGCGCGTCTGCCAATTCCGCCATATCCGCATAATAATATGAACATAGATTAAAATATAAGTTTTCTAGCCGTAAACTTCACTCTTCATCATCGCACCGTATGTGGGTGCTCGTTTCAGAGGAAGTTCTGGCATAAGTTCCACCACACCAATCGTGCATAAGCACTCTTGGGGTGTCACTTAAATTCCGCCATATCCGCATAAATATCGCAAACTACTTGAACAGTATAACACACAGTAATTGAAAAATCAAGGCTTAATTTCAAAAATTATAAAAATTGTTGTATTACGTCATACTAAAAACCGGAACAATAAAAACTTGTTCCGGTTTGGCTTTCAGCAAAAAATAAAAGCACTCAAACGAGTGCTTTTATTTTTTTAAGCTGATGACCGGAATCGAACCGGTGACCTCTACACTACCAATGTAGTGCTCTACCGACTGAGCTACATCAGCATCAGCACTCTCTTAAGGTAAAAGAGCGACTAACGTGATATATTATATCACGTTTTTTTTAATATGTCTATAGTTTTTTTGATTTTTTTATTTTTTATTTGAAATAGAATATTATGACTGATAAAAAATGTAATGCAGCAAATCCATTTTTAATCTTTTTGACCTTAACCACATAAAAAAACTATTTAAGTACGTTTATTCTATAACCATCCTCTATACCAGTTATCGTTCCACCCATATTAAGTGTATCGGTAATAAGTCTGATATGGTCTGTCAAAATCTCTTCTCCCGGTACTAAAATCGGCACACCGGGCGGATATTTACATACAATTGTACGTGCAACTTTTCCTGCTGCATTTTCCATATCTACTGTTTCATACGAAGAAAGATAAGCCTTTCTCGGAGTTATTACGATACGGGGCGGTATAAGACGCATATCGTCTGCTTTGTTTGGCTTTACTGACATTTTTTTAGTTATCGTCAAAATCGCTTTTGCAAGTTTCTTAACATCAGAAACATCATTATATGCAGTAGCAATACACACTATATTATGTGCATCCGCCATCTCAACCTCTATTTTATATTTTTTGCGCAATATATCTGCAATACCATACCCCGTTATAGACAATTTAGAAAAGTTTATAACTATTCTTGTTTTATCCATTGCATTCACAGCACAGCCGCCTGTAAGTTCTTCGCCAATCCAATACGCTTTGGCTTCGGCATTAACAAGAGCACGGCATTTATCAATCATACTTATCAAAGCAGAATATTTTTCAGATAAGCGTTCATACCCCATAACTGCCGCTTCCAACACGCACAGTGCAGCATACGAGGGACTCGATGTATGATACATAGAAAGCACTTCCTCAATCTGCCACAAATCAAATTTATCGGTATTTATATGCAAAAGTGCACCGCCGGATAATGCGCCCATAGTTTTATGTATGCTCTGTACGCACATATCAGCACCGCACTTTATTGCGTTATCGGGCAATTTATCTGAAATATGAAAATGTGCACCGTGTGCCTCGTCTACAATAAAAAGCATACCTGCTTTATGTACGATACGCGCTATTGACTCAATATCACTCACCGTACCATAATATGTAGGTGACGTTATAATAACCGCTTTTGCGTCCGGATTAGACTCTATCACACTTTCAACTTCGGCAGGCAGAATCCCGCCGGTAAATCCGAATTGGTAATTATATTCCGGCGTTATATAAACAGGAACTGCACCTCGAAGAATAATTGCATTTATAACCGACTTATGACAAAATCTGTCTACAATGATTTTATCACCCTCACCAACAACAAGCGAAATCATAGAATATATACCGCTTGTGGCACCGCCAAGAAGATAATGTGAACTTACTGTTCCGTAAATCTTTGAAAGTTTTTCTTTGCTTTCTTTTATATAGTTCTGCGGCGACAAAAGATTATCAGTATCATCAAGTTCTGTAACATCAAGTTTAAATATGTTTTTACCATCAATTACACCCCTTCCTTTGTGACCGGGCATAGAAAAAGAAATTCTTCCGCGTGATATATATTTTGATATACCTTCGTTAATTGGTAAAGACACATCCATCACCTTTTCTTTTTATTCGTAAATTCTTTCAACATCTTTGCTGACAAGTATAGGATTTGCATTAGTTTCAACAATATCCCCTACTTTAACATCAGAGCCGGTAACATCAACAATAATATTATACATACTTATTCTTCCTATAAGAGGATACAATCTACCACCGATATTAACCGTGTTTTTCTTTCCAAGCATACGCAAGTCGTTATAAATATATCTTGCAATATCCATAAGTCTGAAAGTATCACGGCTTTTTTCAACTCCGTAGCCGTCTTTATAGCCTATTGGCACAATAGCAATTTTCGTTTCTTTTTTTGTTATATACGTATTTGCATAACCCACGTGATAACCTGATGGAAGAGTTTTAACTTCTATAACGTTTGATCGCATAGTTCCTATACGTTTAAGACCATAATTTTTTATCAGCGGAAGTCTGCCAAGAAAAGCAGAGCCCACACGCACAGCGTCGAGATGCATATCCTTATACTGCAAAAAAGCACACGAATTGCAAATGTGTTTCAAAAGATTTGTTATTCCGCTATTCTCAAGTTTTTCTATGCAATTCAAAAATCTGTCATACTGAAGTAAAACGTCTGCTCTTTTGTAGGAAAATGAGAATGAAAAATGCGAAAACACGCCCTCAACATTTACATTATCATATTTTTTTATGCATTCTGCCGCCGTTTCAATATCATCACAAGAAAAGCCGAAACGGCCGAAGCCTGTATCTATTTTAAGATGCACGCGTGCCGAATTTTCACCTGCAATTGCAGATATTTTTTCAAACGCATCGCTAGAGCCGGCAGAAAGTATAACGCCCAAATCAATACACATTTTGATATCATCTTCTACCGCAGAAGCAGTTAAAAGCAAAATATCATTATCGAAACCGGCATCACGCAGAGTTTTTGCTTCATCTACTTCCGATACGGCAAAAAAATCTATTCCGTTATCTTTCAAAACTTCAGCAAACTCAACAATACCCAATCCGTAACCGCCGCCTTTTAAAACGGCTATAATGCGGGTATCGCCCGCCATATCTTTTATAATGCCTACATTATGAATTAAATCGGCTTTATTTATCACATACTGTTTCATATTATTTCTGACCTTTCAAAAGGTAGATTTTCTTACGAAGTTCACGGTATATTTTTTCTCCGTGTTCAACCATAAAATACATAAGCGGAGAGAACACATAGTCCATCTCACCGACAAACTCTGTGAATTTACCGTTAAACCCTTTTTTGAATCTGTACAGTCCGTAAAGCGGATTGCTTTCATCAATATCACCAGAAATACCGCGGAAATCATATATGTCACATTTGTTTTCAAGTGCCCATTTTATCATTTCCAACTGAAGCAGATAGTTTGGCATAACATTTCTGTACTCGTTTGAACTTGCACCGTAAAGATACCATACTTTATTACCGTAAAGAATGGCAAGAGTTCCCGCAACCACTTTACCATCATAATGTGCAAGGTAAAGACGCAGATTTTCAGGTGCCATACAGTCGTACATCTTTTCAAAATATTCAAGTGTTCGAACAACAAACTCATCACGAGTGCCCGTAACTACCATAATATCATGGAAAGTTTTAAGGTCTTCGCGCGTGCCTATTGTAACCTCTACACCTTTGCGAACGGCAAGACGTATATTATATCTTGTTTTTGTATGGAAAATATCCATAAGTTCTTCTTCTGTTTTATCTTTAACATCAAGACGGAATACGAACCTTGGCTGAATACCTTCAAAATTCTTTGACGCATTTTTAAATTTAAAGCCCATCTTTTTAGCAAGGGCAACGAATTTTTCGTTTTCAATCTCTACATCAGGGTCGATTTTGAGAACGTAACTTTTATATTCTTTCGCTTTCTGTTTGGCACCCTCTATAAGTTCACGCATGGTCTGTTCATCGTCAATATCACAGACAGGACCGCGGGGTGCATACATAAGTGTACTTTTAAAGAAAGGGACTTTACGGATTAAAATACTTAATGTTCCTTTGATGTTGCCGTTTTCATCCTCACTTACAATAATCTCATTCTTCCAGTTATCTTTTACGTTTGCCCACATAGGACTTTGCATAAAATGAGATTTGTAATGTTTTGTAATAAACTCTTCGTATTTTTTCTGGTCTTTAACTGTTGTAATCAATTTTCAGCGCCTCCTCGAGCAGCAGAATGTATTTTATTTTCTAAAAGTGACACCATTTTATCAGATGGTGCAAATAATACTTTCACTTTTGCCTCTGCCATATTAAAAACAACGGCATATTTATTATCTGCCCTTGTGCACAAAGTACGTGTCTGTGCATTTACGGATTTGAGTTTTTCGTCATCTTCAGGCAGAAACAACTCTATAGTATCATACAAAATTTCAGTATGCGCCCTTTCTCTTCCGCCGAGTTGCGTTGTAATTATAAGCGCATCTTCTGTAAGTTCATACTCGTATGAACACATATACCGTTTAATAAGTATAAATACAAATGAAACAAGTACAACCATATAAGCAACATCTTTTAAAAGTTGAAACACGGGAAGTATCGCCAACACCATACGTACTACAAAAACAAGCAGAACAAATGCAATTATTATTTTTAATCCGCCCGTATTTTTACTGTCTGTTTCTTTATACATAACGTTCTCCTTCATATCCGTATACTCCGCGAACAGAAACCTCACCCGAATTAACATTGACAACACCATTTTCAGTTTCAACATCTAATGTTCCGTCGGAACGCACATCTGTGCACTTACCCTCAAACACAGTTCCGTCTGTATTATAATGCACTGCAACATGGCTGCCGAGTGTTATACAAGCCTCTTTATATTGCTTTATAATTTCTTCATCAGTCAAATCGTGGTATATTTTATTGAATTCGCAAAAAAATTCTTCTACAAGTTTATTGCGGTCAATTTCTTCGCTCATAATAAGTTTAAGAGAAGTTGCTCTGTAATCAAGTTCGCCGAAGTCTGTATTGTTTGCATTTATGCCGATACCGGCCATAACATAAACTGAATTATCTCCGGAAAATGCTGATTTTGTAAGTATGCCGCAAACTTTTTTCCCGTCTGTAACAATATCGTTAGGCCATTTAATTGCACATGGTGTATATCGATTTATTGTGTTATACGCAGCCAACGCACAGACAATTGCAAGAAAAGGTATGTTTTGTGCATCACCAACGGGCAGAATATAAAAAGAAAAATACACTCCGCCAATATTGGAAACCCACACACGACCGTTGCGCCCTATTCCGCCTGTCTGTTTATCCGCAACAACAGTTAGTCCGTTTTCTGGTGTGTGCTTTGCAAGTTCATCAAATGTAGATGTGACATTTTCAAAATATAGAATATTTTTACCGAATTCAGCCATATTCATTCCTCAGCCGCACACATACGTGCATTTGCTTTTCCGTCCTTGATTTCTATCCATCCGTAAGTGTCAACTGTCCCCGGATTCATAATTATAACATCACCCATATTGTCAAGCATAGGCTTATGTGTATGCCCGAAAAGAGCAACGTCAGCACACTTTTCCTTTGCATGTTCAATATATGTGCTGATGCCGTTTTTCACATTATAAGTATGTCCGTGACACATAAGAACTTTCACACCGTCGATATCAAGCATACGCTCCGTAGGTGAATTCGAAAACGAAAACCAATCACAATTACCGCAAACACCTATAACCTCTGTTTCAGGAAATATATGTTTTATCTCATCCGCATCCTCCGCCAGATCACCCAGATGCAATACGTAATCAGGCTTTTTGCGGTTTATAATATCAATGGCATCTGATATATTTTTATGTGTGTCGCTAATAACCAGCACGCAGATTACAGATTTCATACATAAACCTCTGTTTTCACAAATTTAACCATTATAATTATATCATTAAACTTTACTTATTGCAAGGAAAAGGTTAATTTTTGACGATATATGTATAAATTATTAAAAGCCACGATAAATCGTGGCTTTCATCTTTACATTTCATCTTCCGGAACCGGAATCTCTTCCGTTTCAAAAAATTCTTCTGTAATAATCGGTTCCTGCACAGGTGCTTCAAGAAGGTCATTCATATTTATCTCAACATCGTCAGAAAAATCCTGTGATAAATCCATACTTTTAATTTTAAGTGCAAAGCAACATACAATAACAATTCCGGCCACCAAAAGCAATGCTCCGAATCCTATTTTCAAAACATCACACAACTCCTGAATATTATTGGCTGTCTGTGCCGCTGCATTTTGTATTCCGGTGTAAGCATCTCCACCGTATTGCAAAGAATTTTCCCAACTGCCGTTATCCATACAAAATATGATAACCGAAAATATTATGGAAACAAATCCCGACAACATCCCCAAAACCAAAAGACCTTTTTCTTTATTAAAAGTTTTTCTCATAATAACTCCTCCGGATAAATTTATACGTATATTTTAAATTAAAGCAAATATATTGTCAATATTCAAATATTTTGTGATACAACACGCCATTTTTCAATAAGTTTATCCAATGACCACACCGCATTTGCAGGCGATGTTGATGGCAGGCATGTTGCATCTCTGCCAATCACTTTTTTAGTATATTTATTAAAATATTTCTCCGCTGTTTTTCCGTTCACATATATTGTGCGAATATCTGCTGATTTCAAAATCACTGAAATATCATTTGCAACAACATCTTTTATTGAACTGTCAGAACTTCCCGTTATTTCACAAGACGCTATCACATCCCATAATGCAATTCCGTGCGAAAGCAAAAACTGTGTTTTTTCTTCTTTTGATATTGGCTCCACACTTTTAAAAACTGCAGACATCACTTTCCAGAAACGATTTTGCGGATGTCCGTAAAAAAACATCTGTTCTCTTGATTTAACCGACGGAAAACTGCCAAGAATAAGAACTTTTGAATTTTCGTTATATAACGGCGGAAATGGATGAACTATCATTTTTATACCCTCTCAGTGTTCGAATCCCCTCATATTTAAAAACACCATATCCAAAACGGATATGGTGTTTTCTAAGGAAAGGATGGGATAAGTATACTTCGTATCCTTCTTGCTTGACCACCCAAGCCTTTGGCTTCGCTACCGGTCTGCGCATCAATTTGCTGAAAAATCTTCGCTTTTTCTTTTCGCAAATTGCCCTCTCAGTGTTCGAATCCCCTCATATTAAAAACACCATATCCAAAACGGATATGGTGTTTTCTAAGGAAAGGATGGGATTCGAACCCACGGTGCGCTATTAACGCACACAGCATTTCCAATGCTGCGCCTTAAACCAACTCGACCACCTCTCCGTTTCGACCTTAATTATTATAGCAACATTTTTATACAAAGTCAAGAACTTTTTATTCGAAAGTGCAAGTATTTTTTGATGTCAATTATTGCTTTTTTGAGCACTTCGTGATATAATATGTTGATAGATTATTTCGATACTTATTTTGGAGGCTTTATAAAATGATTGATATTAAAAAATCTTTGGCTGAAAGAGTACGTCCTTTGGAAGCATCTGCTATAAGAGAGATGTTCAAACTTATGGGACAGGCAGATGTTATTTCATTTGCCGGGGGTATCCCCTCACCCGAAGTATATCCCACCGATATACTGGCTGAAATTTCTGCCGATATATTAAAAAACAACGGCACATTTGCCCTTAAATATGGAATTACAGAAGGATATGCGCCTCTTACCGAACAGGTTGTTGCTAAAAATAAAACACAGGGCATCGGCACAGACGGGGATGTTACAATTATAACTACTGGTGCTCAGCAGGGTATTGACCTTGCCGCAAAATCTTTACTCAATCCCGGTGACGGCGTACTTGTTGAAAGTCCTACATTTGTAGGTACTCTTAATTCTTTACGTTCATATCAGGCATCGCTTTATGGTGTGCCCGTAGAAAATGACGGTATGGATCTGGTTGCTGCTGAAGAAATTTTAAAAACCAACAAAATCAAACTTATATACACAATACCCACATTCCAGAACCCTACAGGAATAACAATGTCACTTGAAAAACGTAAGGCTTTACTGGAACTTGCTCAAAAATATGATTGCCTTATTTTAGAAGATAATCCTTATGGCGAACTCCGTTTTTACGGTGAAGAAGTGCCTACAATCAAATCAATGGATAATGAGGGAAGAGTTATATATGTAG
Source organism: Clostridia bacterium (assembly GCA_045589495.1). Taxonomy (GTDB): domain Bacteria; phylum Bacillota; class Clostridia; order UMGS1810; family UMGS1810; genus SIG455. Next base: position 22,748 of record JAZNPF010000011.1, on the reverse strand, counting down.
GCTCGTTCTCAAAAACGTTATCACCCGGTATGCGTGTAGGTTTACTTGTAGGTCACGAAGACCTTATGGACAGAATAATCGTTGTAAAACAGGCAAATGACGTTCACACACCGCTTATTTCACAAATGATTATTTCAGAGTTTATGAACCAGAACGATATGGATGCACACATTGCAAAAGGTTGTGCTTCGTGCAAAGAAAAATGTGATGCAATGCTCAACGCTATGGACAAACACTTCCCCCAAAAAGCAGTTTACACACGTCCCGAAGGCGGAATATTCTTATGGGTAACTCTTCCAGAAGGCACAGATACCGGTGCACTTTTGCGCAAAGCAATTGAACGTAAAGTGGCATTTGTTCCAGGAAACAGTTTTATGGTAGATGCCGCAAAACCATCTAATTGCTTCAGACTCAATTTCACAACTGCAACAAACGAGCAGATAGATAAAGGAATTAAAATACTCGGTGATTTGCTTGCCGAAGAATTAAAATAATCAAGGAGTATCACTTAAAATGGATGATAAAAAAATTATATTTTCAGGTATTCAGCCTACAGGTTGTGTCACACTCGGAAATTATCTCGGCGCACTGAAAAACTGGGTTGAACTTCAGTACGATTACAACTGCTGTTTCTCCGTAGTTGATATGCACTCTATCACAGTTCGTCAGGAACCGGCACAACTCCGTAAAAGATGTATGGAGTTTTTGGCTCAATATCTGGCATGCGGAATTGACGGAGAAGAAAACCTTGTTTTCTTCCAGTCACACGTTCCTGCTCACGCTGAACTTGCATGGGTTCTGAACTGTAACACATATATGGGTGAACTCAGCCGAATGACACAGTTTAAGGACAAATCTGCAAAGCACGCAACAAACATAAATGCAGGGCTTTTTACATATCCCGTACTCATGGCGGCTGATATTCTGCTTTATCAGACAGACCTTGTACCCGTCGGCGTCGACCAGAAACAACATCTGGAACTTGCGCGTGATATTGCTATCCGTTTCAACAATGCCTTTGGTGAAACATTCAAAGTACCCGAACCATTTATCCCCAAAGCAGGCGCAAAAATTATGAGTCTGCAGGAACCAACCTCAAAAATGAGCAAATCCGATCCTAACATAAACGGATTTATATCAATATTAGATGACCACGATTCTATTATGCGTAAATTCAAACGTGCTGTTACAGACAGTGATAATGAAATTGTATATAAAGATGGAAAAGACGGCATCAATAACCTTATAAACATATACACAAGTGTTACGGGAAAAACTGTCGAAGAAACAGAAAAAGAATTCTCCGGTCTTGGATACGGTGCATTCAAAGAGGCTGTCGGCACTGCTGTTTCTGAACACTTGAAACCAGTAAGAGAAAAATATACTGACATTATAAACGACAAGGCTTATCTTGAAACAATATACAAAAGCGGCGCTGAACGCGCTGCTTATGTTGCAAGAAAAACTCTTTCCAAAACATACAGAAAAATCGGCTTTGTAAACAGATAAAAGGAGCATATATTATGAATGTACTTACATTGGTTCTGTGCTTTTCAATTGCTTTTTTCGTTTCTTTGGCATCGACTCCGCTTGTAAAAGTTCTTGCGTGTAAAATAGGCGCTATCGATGTGCCTGACGGCAAACGCAGAGTTCACAAATCACCCATACCCCGTCTTGGCGGACTGGCAATATTTTTTGGGTTTATGGTTGCTGTAATATCCTTTGCTGAAATTGATTCACAGACGCGCGGAATACTTATAGGTTCGTTGCTTATTGTGGCAATCGGCATATTGGACGACGTAAAACAAATCAGAGCATCTATAAAACTTCTTGTCCAGATTATTTCTGCAATTATTGTTGTATGTCACGGTGTACAGATAACTGCCATAAGCGTTCCGTCATTCATTGTAAGCGGCGGTATACTCCCTCTTAAATGGTTAAGTATACCCATCACTATTTTATGGATTGCAGGCGTTACAAATGCGGTTAATCTTATAGACGGACTTGACGGTCTTGCAGTAGGCGTTTCATCTATTGCAACATTCTCACTCTTTTTCATTGCAATTCTTGCCGGAGAGCCTACAGTTGCAGTTATTTCTGCTGCACTTGCCGGTGGATGTTTAGGATTTTTACCCTATAACTTTAACCCTGCAAAAATCTTTATGGGCGACACCGGTTCTACCTTTTTAGGATTTATACTTTCTGTTATATGCATACAAGGTTTGTTCAAAGGTTATGCAATTATCTCATTCATTATCCCGTTTTTGATTCTTGGGCTGCCTATATTTGATACAAGTGTGGCTATCATAAGACGAATTCACGACAAACGTCCGATTATGGGGGCTGACAGAGGACATCTTCACCATAAACTTATGGATATGGGATTTTCTCAGAAGCAGACAGTTGCAATACTTTATGTAATCGCAATGCTTTTAGGATTAAGTGCAGTAGTTTTAATCGAGCAAGGCGCTCAGACTGCATTTTTAATGATATCTGTTGTTCTTCTGCTGCTTGTGTTCGGAAGCAAACTAATATCCTGGCAAACAGAACAGATAAAACACAATTTTGAAGAACAGTTTGAAAATGAAAACGGAGGAGATTCCAATGATTAAAGTAATGACGGTTTTCGGAACACGTCCCGAAGCAATCAAAATGGCACCGCTTGTAAAAGAACTTGAAAAGCGTAAAGAAATTCAGTCTATAGTTGCAGTGACTGCTCAGCACAGACAAATGCTTGATCAGGTACTTGAAATATTTGATATTACACCGGATTATGACCTCAACATTATGAAAGACCGTCAGACTCTTTTGAGTATCACAACAAACGGTCTTATCGGTATGGATGATGTTATAAAGCAGGCGCAACCCGATATTGTACTTGTGCATGGAGATACTTCAACAACCTTTGTAGGTGCATTGGCTGCGTTTTATAATCAGGTAAAAGTAGGTCACGTAGAAGCGGGGCTTCGCACATACGACAAGTATTCACCATTTCCCGAGGAAATGAACAGAAAACTCACCGGTGCTATTGCAGATTTTCATTTTTCTCCAACTATATCCAACAAAAACAATCTTTTGAAAGAAAATGTTGATGAAAACAGTATTTACATAACAGGAAACACTGTTATTGACGCGTTGCAGACAACAGTTAAGGAAGATTATGTTTTCAATGACGAAACTTTAAAATCACTTGATTTTAAAAACAGCAGAATTATCCTTGTTACTGCCCACAGACGAGAAAATCTAGGTGAGCCTTTGAAAAACATCTGCACATCAATCAAAGAAATAGTAGACGAAAATCCTGATGTTCAGGTTGTATATCCTATGCACCTGAATCCAGCAGTGCGTGAAACGGCAACTTCAATTCTTGGCAACAATCCTAGAATACACCTTATAGAGCCTCTTGATGTTGAAGAACTCCATAACGCAATGGCAAGATGTTATCTTGTTATGACAGACTCCGGCGGTCTTCAGGAAGAAGCGCCCAGTTTAGGAAAACCCGTAATAGTTCTGCGTAACGAAACAGAACGTCCTGAAGCAGTTGAAGCAGGCACAGTTTTAATGGGTGGCGTGCACAAAGAAAAAATCAAGGAACTGGCAAACTCTATTCTTAACGACAATGCTATGTATGAAAAAATTGCCCGTACCGCAAACCCTTACGGTGACGGACACGCATCTGAAAGAATAGCAGATATTATAATTGAAAAATTATCAAAATAAAAATAATATGTATTCAATCGGCGGCGCACTATGTTGCACCGCTGATTTTTTATCTGTAAAGTACAGGTTGTATCTGAACTTCGTCAAGTGCATATTCCAATGTCGGCAATATAAGTTCCATGCGTGCAACCAATGAATTATGCTTTTTTTCAGGATCATCCTGAGTGAACGGAACAAAATATACATTTTTAAAATTAAGAACCATACCAATATTTTTTGCACTTGCACCAAGTCCATCATTTGTTGAAATTGCAATAACCAAAGGGTTTTCATTACGCAAATTTGCCTTTGCTGCCATTGTAACAGCTGTATCTGTTATGCCATTGGCAATTTTGGAAATTGTATTTCCGGTACATGGTGCAACAACCATAATATCAAGTATATTTTTAGGACCTATTGGTTCTGCGGCAAAAATTGTTGATATAATATTTTTACCGGTAATTTCTTCTATCTGCTTTTTAAAATCTTCTGCTTTACCAAAACGTGTGTCTGTTTTCGCTGCATTTTCACTCATTATAGGATGCACATTCGCCCCCGCTGAAACAAGATTTTCTATCTGAGGTATAACCGACGAAAAAGTACAGTACGAACCCGTCAGAGCAAATCCGATATTAACGTCTTTGAGTTTCATACTTCACACCTCCAGATCCGCCAGAATATTTAAAATTGTCTGCCCAATTATTTCTCCGGATGTCTTTGGGGCTGCTTTTCCAGGAAGCGACAGTGCATGCACAACTTTAAGTCCGTATTTTGCTGCTTTTTCATCATCAACGCCACCCGGAAGAGATGCCAGATCAATTATAAGGCAATCTTTTCTGATATACTTCATCATATCCTCGCTTAAAATCTGATGCGGTATAGTATTGTATATTACATCAAATGCCGGAAGTTGCTCTTTCAGTTGCGGCAGATATATGCCGTTATATCCATACGCATTTATCCAGGACAAATCATCAAAACGCCTTGCTTCAACATACGTTTTTGCACCAAGTGCACTTAAATCTTTAGCAAGCACTTTACCGATTCTGCCAAAGCCAAGTATCAGACTACGGCTTCCGTGAACAGTAATTGGCAACATTTTCATTGCAATTTCTATTGATCCCTCGGCTGTAGGTATAGCATTTAAAACAGTCAGTTCCTCTCTTTCAAAATAATCAATTGCCTCAATATTGTATATTTTACAGAGATTTTTGATTTTTGGAGTTATCTTTCCACCGATAAGAAGTTGGTGTTTTTTCATTGATTTCAGCACATCATAAAAATATATTTTTCCGCTGTAAAGCGGTGTGCGAACAGTAATGTCATCGTTTGTAACAGGCAAGCCAGTTATGACTATGTCTTTTAAAGCAAGTGCCTCAGCAAGTGAAGTTGCTTTAATTATACCCGTTTCAAATTCCGTATCGTCATCAAAACCGTAAGCCGTCACATCATATCCGTCGAAATAAAAACTGTTTGCAAGCGCAACTATGCGCATATCTCCGCCAAGTACCAATATTTTTCTACTCACACGCCCTTCCCTCCTTTTTATAATTTATATTATGAAAAAAAGTATTGGCAGGTTCTTAAAATCCCATTGACGTATATATGTTTTTGTGATAAAATTATCATTATTTATAAAAGGAGTTTGTTATATGTCTAACATCTGGCACGATATTTCACCCAAAAGAATTAACGCTGAAGATTTTGTATGTGTTGTTGAAATTTCCAAAGGCAGCAAAAAGAAATACGAACTTGATAAAGAAACCGGTTTTCTTATGCTTGACCGAATTTTGTACACTTCAACTCATTATCCTGCTAACTACGGATTTATTCCCCGTACTTATGGTGATGACAACGACCCGTTGGATGTACTTCTTATATGTTCGGAAGATATAGAACCGCTTACACTTGTCCGTTGCTATCCTGTTGGTGTTATGTCTATGATTGACAACGGCAAAAATGATGAAAAAATCATTGCCATACCATTTAACGATCCTAACTATAATATGTATACAGACATTGAGCAACTTCCTGCGCATGTTTTTGAAGAAATGCGTCACTTTTTCACTGTATACAAAAATCTTGAAAATAAAGATACTGCTGTAAACGAAGTAAGCAGCAGAGAAGCTGCAATAAATATCATAAACAATGCAATAGATAGCTATATAGAAAAATTTTGCAAATAAAAAAGATGTTCTCGTTCTATGAACGAGAACATCTTTTTTATTTATTTGCCGCTATGTACATTGCACATTCAACACGTTTTTTCTCAAGATCGCAGGCAATTTCATACGGTTTATCAATATCGCCATTAAAATTATGTGCATTTGCAGAACATCCGCCGCTACAATAGAATTTAGCCCAGCAATCCGCACATTTCTCTTTTGTATACACGTTTGATTTCATAAATCTGTCACGTATTTCGGCATTCATATCACCGTCAAACACATTACCCATTTTAAACGGCTCATTACCTACAAACTGATGGCACGGATAAATATCGCCTTCAGGTGTGATTGCAACATATTCATGCCCTGCACCGCATCCACTCAACCGCTTATATACACAAGGTCCTTGAGTGAAATCTATCATAAAATGGAAAAAATTAAAGCCCTTGCCGCCTTTTCTGCGTTTGATATACTCATCTGCCAGTTTATCATATTGTTCATAAATCTGGGGCAAATGCTCTTTCTTCAAAGCAAACTCATTATTATCAGGCAGAACAACCGGTTCAACCGAAATCTGCTCAAATCCCTCATCAGCAAGATGAAGCACGTCCTCTGCAAAGTCAAGGTTATTGGAAGTAAATGTTCCGCGGACATAATAATTATCCTGATTACGACTTTCAGCGATTTTTTTGTACTTTGGCAGAATATCATCATAAGTACCCTGACCGCCTACTCTCGGACGCATATAATCATGCTTATCTTTTCTTCCGTCGATACTTAAAACAACGTTACCCATATTTTCATTTATGTATTGCTCAATCTCGTCATTTAAAAGCAACCCATTTGTTGTAATTGTGAACCGGAATATTTTACCCGTTTCTTCGGCTCTTGCATTGGCATACTCAACAATGTCTTTTACAACATCAAAATTCATAAGCGGTTCTCCGCCGAAGAAGTCTATTTCAATATTCTTTCTGTCAGCAGATTTATCAATTACAAAATCAATTGCCTTTTTGCCAACTTCACTGCTCATAAAAGAGCGTTTACCGCCATACTCACCCGTGTCTGCAAAGCAGTATTTACAACGCATATTGCAGTCATGAGTTATATGCAGACAAAGTGCCTTGACAACTGATTGCTTATTCCAGTTTTTAACCACACCGGAATAAAAATCTTTTGAAAAAAGTGAATCTTTCTCCGCAAGGAATGATATTTCCTCATAAGCCTCTCTGATATCTTCTTCGCTATGTTTAGCAGAAAGTGTTTTAACAATCTCATCGGTAAGAGTGCGGTTATCCTCTGTAATATAATCAAGCAAATCATACACTACATCGCTTACTACGTGAACAGCACCGCTATACACATCAGCAACGATATTTGTGCCGTTTTTGCTGAACTTATGTATCATAATTAAAAAATCCCTTCTATCGTATTACAAACTAAATCAGGCGGTCAAAGACCGCCTGAAAATTAAGCAGATAAAATTATCTTTTTTCGTTTTCACATTTCTGGTTTGCTACTGTGCAAGAAGTTTTGCAAGCAGACTGGCAAGATGTCTGGCATTCGCCGCAGCCGCCTTTTGCAGCACTTGTTTTCAATACATTTTCGTTCAATGATTTAATGTGTTTCATTTTAGTTTCCTCCTGAAAATTATTTCTTCTTCATGTTTATTCCAACAATTCCGCCAAATGCACCGGATAAAAATCCTATTATCATAAGCATCACGACGTGCTTGTCAAAAACAAAGCCTGTTACGAACAGAGCACCCAATATGTAAAGTATTGCCACATAAAGCATTCCGCCCACAGCACCGTTAAGCCACCCGCGTGACGTTGCACGGCGTGCAACCGTGAATCCTGCAAGCATTACGGCAAAAATCATAGTTAAAAAAACTACTGTGCCGATGATACTATCAGGCATTGAAGTGTATGTGAGCAACAATGCAAACACCGCAAACACCGCAAATGTAAATCCGTATGAAATCATTAAACTTTTCAATACCGACATAAAATTAAGCGGTGAAGCATATCCGGTATCTGTCGCATTAAAAAAATCAAATTTCGGCATTTTATGTCCCCTCCGAATAAACAGTTTATACTATATGCATATTCGGACAAAGACAATTTATACCCTTAACTTTTATGCTTCGGCAGGTTTAACTACTTCACGTACTGCCCAACGGCTGATTTTGATAGTAGATTTCTCTGCTCCTGAACCGGTTTCGATAACTAAAGTATCGTCCTTAATAGTAACGATTTTTCCGTGGATACCACCGATAGTGATGATTTTATCACCAACTAAAAGACCTGCAAGCATTTCTTTTGTAAGTTTATCTCTCTTACGCTGAGGACGGATCATCAAAAAGTAAAGAACCGCCAGCATAAGCACAGGAACCAACAATGAAGAAAGCATAGCACCTGTTCCGGCAGCAGCCGCATCAGCAGTTGCAACAGGTTCTGCCAATGCCTTCATTATAAATAAATTCATAATATTTCTCCTCCTAACAATATTTGTCTATATAATTATACCCTTTTTACATCTATTATGCAAGGTCTTTTATCAATTTTTTTAATTATTTACAAAAAAACTGATTTTAACAAAAAAGAGAAGTTTTACTTATGGCATCTCAAAATAAAAAGGTTCAAACTCAGGTTTCAAATTGCTGAAATCAATACCAAATACTTTATATTTTCGTGCACGTTCTATAGAGAATGATTTGATATCGGTTTTTTTGGTTTCTCCGGGAGCAAGTGTTAATTCGGTAAGTTTAGCAATATCATCAAGTGTAGTCCCATTATATTTTGCAACCACGGGAGTAACAGTTACTTCTGCGTCAGTCGTATTGAAAAGCCTTACAGAAACATTTTCATTATTACTATATAATGCTTTTTTTACACGTTTATTGTTTCCAAAACGGACATACATTTCATCTGTTGACGGTGACAAAAACTCCAGTTCAACTCCGCTGTCCGATGAATCTGTATAAGTGTTAAGTGCACTGCTCGGATACGAAATTTTCCCAAAGTATGAAAGTCTGTTCATGCCCAAACTCCACAAAGGTTTACTGCTGTTATAAAATTCTGAACCAAAACCGCTGCGGACAAGCGAAATCCCCGGTTCATCCGATGTGTTCACGGCATTATCTCCCATATTTTCCATTATGATATCTTCATCTATATGCCACACCGCAATTCCAGAAGATGTAAGAGGCGGATACTGACCCACACCTAAATACTTCAAAGCCTCATCAAAGCCTGCGAAACCACGGTTTTCAAGAATAAAATATTCATTACTTTCATTTGTTCTTACTATTACACATCTGTACCCTGTTTTATTAGACAACAAGGGTAAAATTTTTGTAACAGGTGTATATCCGTCAGCGAGTTCAGCAATGTTTATTGGTGCAATTTCGTTGTATTTATACCATTTTGCAATTATTTTACACCATGGGTCAATATAAGTTGGCATAGATGAAGGTATGGCATTTGCATCTTGCATTCCCCAACTGCCATTCGCCATCAGACTCAATGTGCCTACAGCCCCGTAATCTTCAGTTCCTTCTGTGTTATACAAATCAGGGAATCCGATAATATGACCGATTTCATGGCAGAGTGCACCTATTCCCATAGGGTTGGTGGTATCGTACATCGCACCCATCATTGCATAAGTAGACAGCAGACTTTCATTTTCTCCTTTTTCATTTATTATGTCTGATATTTCAAATATATTAAGTCCGTCGCACACAATACCGCCGGGAACATAATATCTGTGTGCCCATACGCTATTATCAGTAATTGTTTTATCCGCTGATGCTTCCTGCCCTGCGATTATAAAACAAAATGCAAGTTCATAATCCCATAGAAATCCTTTTCCATTTACATCTAATGTAGTATCTATATCATAATCATTAAAATCAATATATTCATCAACTATGTCTATGGAATCTTTTATAATTTTTGCAATGACTTCATCTTGCTCCTTGCCACTGTATGTCTGCGGATCGGGATGATTGCCGTCTATAACAACTTTTACAACTCCGTCTGCTACTTTTCCGTATCCGTCTTCTTGTAAATCATCTTCCGTCACCTCAAAAGCCGGAATAACCTGCAATATTCCCGAAGAAACCTCATCATAGTAATTCCTTACACTTATGACACCCTCTTCAGAAGAATAGATTCTGTCATAAATATCTTTTCCGCTAAAACCGGTTTGAGGAAATTTAACATCATTGAATTCAACCGCTATCGTAATAAGGTTGAATATCTGTGTATTTTCACCTTCTGTGCCGAACAAAGATATCGGCGGATAATAAGTATAAGGATATATTGAATTTATCAAAGGCTCAGATGTTTCGTCACGCATATCAAATCCCTTGACTGCATTTGCAGGACGGGAATCCGAATCATTAAAGGCAGACATCCTCATAGCAGGAGAGTTAGATGTAACATACTCATACTTTCCGTTTTCATCTTTTTCAAGCATATACCCGTCAGCATCACCGATGAAATTATAATATTCATCACCATAGGTATAAAGGTCTATAACACTCCCATCAGGCTGAACATACTGAGTCGGTTCAAAATATGCCGGCACGGCATACACGTATTCTGCAGAAAAAATAATAGCAAACAAAGTTGTCAGAACTTTATATGTAAATCCGTTCTTTTTCATACCATTGCCTCCATTAAATATTTTCTATCTGCCAGTCTATTGATGATTTACCGAGTTTTTCAAGTATTTCGTTTGTCTTTGCAAAGTGATTGCAGCCAAAGAAGCCCCTGTATGCAGAAAGAGGACTCGGATGCGGGGCCTCTAAAATATAGTGTTTTGTTCTGTCAATAAATTCTGTTTTTCGTCTGGCATTTGCTCCCCACAGAATAAATACCATAGGTTCTTTTCGCTCATTCAATTTTTTAATAACGTTATCGGTAAAAATCTGCCACCCAGCCTGACTATGCGAATTTGCCTGACCACCTCTTACGGTAAGAGTTGTGTTGAGCAAAAGCACCCCTTGCTGTGCCCATTTTACAAGATAACCGTTATTTGGGATATAGCACCCCAAAGAATCCTGAAGTTCTTTATACATATTCTGCAATGACGGCGGAGTCGGAACGCCCGGCATTACGGAGAACGCCATCCCATGAGCCTGATTGGGCTCATGATATGGGTCCTGCCCTAAAATAACAGCCTTGACATCATTATAATCAGTGTATTTAAAAGCATTGAAAATATCGTACATAGACGGATAAACAATATGGTGTGAATATTCATTTTTTAAAAATTCACGCAGTTTAAGATAGTATTCTTTTTCAAATTCATCTTTTAGAATACTATCCCAGTTATTTCCGAACTGTACCATATTTATCACCACCAATATTATTTATTGCTTTTTGCTTTCGCACGTAAAGATTTATCTAAAATTTTCTTGCGTATACGCAGACTTTCGGGAGTAACCTCCAGAAGTTCGTCATCAGCAAGAAATTCTATACAGTTTTCAAGCGACATCTGTATTGGCGGAACAAGTTTGAGTGCATCATCAGAACCTGCTGCACGAGTGTTTGTAACGTGTTTTTTCTTGCACACATTAACTTCTATATCGCCCGCTTTAGCATTTTCGCCAACAACCATCCCGGCATAAACCTTTTCGCCTGCACCAAGGAAAAGACTGCCCCTCTCCTGTGCATTGAACAAACCGTAAACAATTGTTTCGCCATCTTCAAAAGCGATAAGCGAACCTCTTGAGCGAGAAATAATCTCACCTTTATACTCTTCATACCCCTCTAAAACATGGTTCATAATACCGTTTCCTCGTGTATCAGTCATAAGTTCAGAGCGATAACCGATAAGGCTTCTTGACGGAATTGTGAACTCTACCCTTGTATATCCACCGGCTGGGTCTGCTGCCATATTTATCATCTGTGCCTTGCGGTTGCTGAGTTTGTCTATAACGGTACCAACATATTCCTCCGGAACATCTACGTACAAAAGTTCCATTGGTTCCATTACTTTTCCATCTATAATCTTATTGATTACCTCCGGCTTTGAAACCTGAAATTCATATCCTTCCCGGCGCATTGTTTCTATAAGAATAGAAAGGTGCAACTCACCTCTGCCTGATACTTTAAAGCAATCAGCCGAGTCAGTTTCTTCAACTTTAAGACTTACGTTTGTACCCATTTCTTTGAAAAGTCTGTCACGAAGATGGCGTGATGTAACAAATTTGCCCTCACGGCCTGCGAAAGGTGAATTATTTACAAGAAAATTCATAGAAACTGTAGGCTCGTCTATATCTACAAACGGCAACGGCTCGGGTGTATTTACATCGCAAACAGTTTCACCAATATTGATATCCGCCACACCGGCTAAAGTTATAATATCACCAACTGTAGAAGATTCAACCTCTACCCTTTTAAGCCCGTCATACTGATACATTTTTGTGATTCTTATAGATGATGTTGAACCGTCTTTTCTGCATATAACTGCCTGCTGACCCGTTTTAACAGTACCGCGCTCAACTCTGCCTATCGCCATAGAACCAACATATTCGTCATAATCTATATTTGAAATCAATATTTGCAAAGGCTGTTCACTATCGCCTTCAGGTGCAGGTACGTGCTCTATAATAGCATCAAAAATCGGATTTATGGTGCCGTCATGATTTTCCGGTGAAAGCGACGCAAAGCCGTCACGACCGGATGCATACACAACAGGAGCATTAAACTGTTCATCTGTTGCCTCAAGTTCTAAAAACAGTTCTAAAACTTCGTCCACAACTTCATAAGGACGTGCATTTGGACGGTCTACTTTATTTACCACTATAATAGGTTTCAAACCTAAAGCAAGTGCCTTTTTAAGAACAAATCGTGTCTGCGGCATACATCCTTCAAAAGCATCCACAAGTATCAGAACGCCATCAACCATTTTAAGAACACGCTCAACCTCACCGCCAAAATCTGCGTGTCCGGGAGTATCAACTATATTTATTCTGATACCATCATGAATTAAAGAGGTGGTTTTAGATAAAATTGTAATACCCCTCTCACGTTCCAGATCGTTACTGTCCATAACACGGTCTGCCACCTGCTGATTTTCTCTGAATATACTGCTTTGTTTAAGCAAAGCATCAACTAAAGTGGTTTTGCCATGGTCAACGTGTGCAATTATTGCTACATTTCTTAAATCTTCTCTTCTGTTCATCTGCAATCTCTTTTCATATATTTATTAAAAAGCAATTATCAATGCTTTACCAAATTACAACAAAAAAGTCTCCATCCGGTAATAAATGGAGACTTTGACATAACAAAATTATTTGTCCATGCCGAATTTCTTTCTGAATTTTTCTACTCTACCGCCAGTGTCAACGAGTTTCTGTTTACCTGTATAGAACGGGTGGCATTTAGAACAAATTTCCACGTTGATACTCTCTCTTGTAGATCTTGTTTCAAAAACTTCGCCGCATGCACATTTTACAGTAGCAGTTTTGTAATCGGGATGTATTCCTTCTCTCATGTATTGTTCACCTCTTTCATCAGAGTTAATCTCATTTATAACCTTTGATATTATATCACACATTTTTTTGAAATGCAAGCATAATTTACATGATTTTTAAAATTTTTTCGCTGAATGTTTCCAAAGCAGTATTTGCAGCGTCCAAACCGTTGCAGCAAACACCAAAATAGAACTTGATTTTAGGTTCTGTTCCCGATGGGCGCATTGCAAACCAGGAATTATCTTCAAATATGAATTTTAAAACATTTGATGACGGCAATCCAAGAGATTTTTCTGTTCCGTCTGCCATAAGCACAGTTCCTTTTTTAACGTCCCACATCTCACAAACTTTAACACCGTCGATATCTTTAACAGGATTTGTGCGACACTTTTCCATTATATTTTTAATCTGCTCTGCACCGTCTATGCCCGCAAAAGTTTTTGTAACGGTTTTTTCCAGATAGTATCCGTACTTTTCGTAAAGGTCTATAAGCCCCTCATAAAGTGTCATACCACGTGCTTTATAATCCGCTGCCATCTGGCACGCGAGCATTGATGCCACAACAGCGTCTTTATCTCTTGCATGAGTTCCTGCAAGATATCCGTAACTTTCTTCAAATCCGAACAAATACTGATTATAATAATCGTTTTCTTCAAAATCTTTTATCATTTCTCCGATAAACTTAAATCCGGTTAAAACATCATAAGTTTTAACACCATATTCTTCTGCTATCGGATAAACCATGGAAGTCGACACAATAGTTTTAATAAGTGCTCCGTTTGACGGAAGCGTACCTTTTGCTTTTTTATTTCTTAAAATAAATTCAGTAAGCAGAACACCCATCTGGTTTCCGTTTAATGTTACATAATCACCTTTTGCAGTTTTAACAACAACGCCTATACGGTCACAATCAGGGTCAGTTGCAAAAATAAGGTCTGCATTTTCTTTTTTTGCAAGTTCAATAGCAAGAGCAAAACCCTCTTTTTCTTCTGGATTGGGAGATTTAACCGTGCTGAAATTGGGGTCCGGAAGTTCCTGTTCGGGAACAACAGTAACATTTTTTAGACCTGTCATTTCAAGTATTTTTCTTACAGGCTTGTTACCGGAACCATGGAAAGGTGAGTATACAACTTTAAAATTATCTCCAAGCGTTTTATAATTTTCTTCATTTACAGATTGCTCTTTAACAGCGGATAAATATGCTGCGTCAACTTCTGCACCGATAATTTCAATCAGTCCTTTTGCCTTTGCGTCAGCCTCGTCCATGATTTTAACGCCTTCAAATATATCTATGCTGTCTATAATAGATGTAACATAATCCGATGACTCCGGCGGAAGCTGGCTTCCGTCAGAACCGTATGCTTTATATCCGTTATATTCTTTCGGGTTATGGCTTGCCGTAATCATAATTCCTCTTGCAGTTTTAAGATGACGCACTGCAAATGAAAGTTCAGGTACGGGACGCAGTTCATCAAAAACGTATGCCTTAATTCCGTTAGCCGCTAAAACTTTTGCAGTTTCCATAGCAAACTCGTACGACTTCAAACGGCTGTCATACGAAATTACAACTCCGCCGTCAACCTCACCGCAGTTAATGATATCAGCCGCTATACCCTGTGTTGCTTTACGAACTGTATATATATTCATTCTGTTAGTTCCTGCAGCAATAATTCCTCGAAGTCCGGCAGTTCCGAATTCAAGATTTTTGTAAAAACGTTCTTTTATTTCATTTTCATCATCTTTAATCTTTTCAAGTTCTGTTTTTGTTTCAGTATCCAAATACGATGATGCCAACCATTTTTCATACTCGTTCATCCAATTCATAGCGCAGCCTCCTATAAGTCTTATATAAAATATTATACACAATATATGTAAAAAAATCAACAAGTATTTCCTTAACATCCAAATGATGCTTCTCTTTAGCCATAATTAAATTTTATGTATTATATTGATAATTATGATGTTGTATGATATTATAAAAATATACAGATACGTCAGGAGTTAATATAGATGAGAATAATATCCGCAAGTGAAATTACAAACACTGTAAAAAATATGTGTATAGAGGCAAATTATTATTTGCCGTGTGATATTTTAAACAGCATAAAAACTGCATACAAAAACGAAAAATCTGAAACCGGAAAAGATATACTTTCTAAAATAATCGAAAATGCTGATATTGCTAAAAACAAAAAAATGGCTATATGTCAGGATACCGGAATGGCTGTTTTCTTTGTGGAAATCGGTTGTGATGTACATATAGACGGCAACCTTACCGACGCAATAAACGAGGGGGTACGGTTAGGATACGCAGAGGGGAACCTTCGAAAATCTATAGTGTCTGATCCTATAAAGCGTATAAACACCGGCGACAATACTCCTGCCGTTATTCATTACTATTTTGTTGAAGGTGACAAGATTACAATCACTATTGCGCCAAAAGGATTCGGCAGCGAAAATATGAGTGCACTTAAAATGTTTTCTCCGTCAGAGGGAATTGAAGCAATTAAAGATTTTGTTGTTGAAACCGTAAGCAAAGCAGGAAGCAACCCCTGCCCGCCAATAGTCGTGGGTGTAGGTATCGGCGGAAACTTTGAATCGTGCGCCACACTTGCAAAGCGTGCTCTTGCAGATGCCGAAAGCAACGCAGAGCCATATTATGCAGATATTGAAAAAGAACTCCTTACACGCATAAACAAATTAGGAATAGGTCCTCAAGGATTTGGAGGCACACAGACCGCACTCAACGTCTTTATTAAAACTGCGCCGACTCATATAGCAGGACTTCCTGCAGCAGTAAATATAAGTTGCCACGTTACAAGGCATCTTAAAAAGATTGTTTAACATCCTTAAAATAAGGGTAAATATATATTAGAGAGTAATCTCTATATAAGGAAAAAGGAGTTGTTGGTATGAACATTAAATTCACAGGCAGAAAAATTGATGTTACTCAGGGATTAAAAGATTATTCTGAAAAAAGATTGCAACGCATTGAAAAATTTTTCCCGGAAAGTGCGTATGCCACAGTTACTTTCTCCGTACAGAAGGATAATCACATCGCAGAGATAACAGTTTATCACGACGGAATGATATTCAGGGCGGAAATTTCAAATGATGATATGTATGCTGCAATCGACAAGGCTATAGATGTTTTAGAACGTCAGATTCGCAAACAGAAAACACGTCTTGAGAAGAAACTTAAAACAGGTGCTTTTGTAATTGACGAGGTTCAGATTGAAGAAGAATCCGAGTTTAAGATAGTAAAATCCAAAAAATACGAAAATAAACCTATGAGCGCTGAAGAAGCAATACTTCAAATGAATTTGTTAGGTCACGCTTTTTACATTTTCAACAATGCCGATACAAATGACAAATGCGTTGTTTACAAACGTAAAGACGGCAACTATGGTTTGATTGAACTTGAATAACAACATAAAACAGCCCGCATCTGCGGGCTGTTTTTCATTGTGTTATATATCTTTTTTCTTATCATAAATCATACCGAATGCCCCGGGACCTGCGTGTGTGCCTATGCACGAACCCGCCTCCGCCTCTAAAAACTCGGCATCGGGTATTTTAGAAAGTAATGACGTTTTCATTTTTTCTATTGCTTCAGGATAATCTGTATGAAGCAAAGAAATGATATGGCAATCCCCTATTCTTTCTGAAACAATATCTGTCATTTTATCAACAAGTTTTTTACTGCCGCGTGCTTTGGCAAAACTCATTATCATACCGTCTTCAGTACAAAGAATAGGATGAATATCCAAAACATTTGCAACAACTTTTGCCGCACTGCTTATTCTTCCGCCGCGCTGCAGAAAATCAAGTGAACTTACAGTCAGCATAATTTCAGAATATGCAAGTTTTTCGTTAAGGTAATCAACCACTTCGTCATGTGATGCCCCATCAGATACCATTTTAGCAGCCATAAGCACCCACATTCCATAACCGTAGGTAAAGTTATTACTGTCAATAACGGTAATATCAATATCAGGATTTTCTTCCTGCACCATACCTTTTGCTATAAAAGAATTCTGATATGTTCCGCTGGCTCTTGCAGAAAGTCCTACATATATAATGTCATAGTCTGCATATTGGTTATAAACTTCCACGAAATCATTTATACTTACCTGTGCTGTTTTAGGAAGTTCTGTACAGTTTTTCAATTTGTCATAAAACTCTCTTGTAGTTATATCATAGGCATCTTTAAAAGTTTCTTCGCCAAAAGAAACATTCAACGGAATGATGTGTATTCCATTTTCTTCTGCCAGTTTCAAAGAAATATCAGATGCACTGTCTGTGATAATTTTGATGTTTTTCATATTATTCTCCTTTATTACCAAGTGAATTTAGTAAGTTCGCCCTTTCTTTTAAGAGCAAGAAACTTATTCTGCCGAAGTGCCTCATACACAACTATAGCAACAGAATTGGAAAGATTCAAACTTCTGGCACCATCCACCATAGGTATGCGTATACACGTTTCAGGATTATCTTTTAAAAGTGCCTCATCAAGACCTTTCGTTTCTTTACCGAACACTATATAATCGCCATCATGGTATTCAACCTCGTCGTGATTATGAACCGCCTTGGTTGTACTGTAAAAAAATCTGCCACCTTGGTTCTTTGCAAAAAAATCATTTATATCGTCATAGAAAGTGATATCAAGCAGATGCCAGTAGTCAAGACCTGCACGTTTCAGTTTGGAATCGTCTATTTCAAACCCAAGCGGACGCACAAGGTGTAATCTTGACCCCGTAGCAGCACACGTACGTGCAATGTTACCGGTATTCTGCGGTATTTCAGGTTCAACTAAAACTATATTGAACATTATAATTTACCTGCTTTCTAAAAACTTTTTGATGCGGTCCATAGCCTCATTTATTCTGTCTATCCCATAAGCATAAGAAACACGCACAAATCCTTCACCGCACTCTCCGAACGCAGTACCGGGAACTAATGCAACTTTCTGTTCCATAAGAAGTCTTTCACAAAATTCTTCCGATGTCATACCGGTTGATTTTATTGACGGAAAAATATAAAATGCGCCAAGAGGTGAAAAACACGTAAGTCCCATTGAGTTGAATCCGTCTGTGATAACTTTACGGCGGTAATCATACTGCTCACGCATATCAATTATAGACTGTTCACCATTTTTAAGCGCCTCAATGGCTGCATACTGTGATGTTGTAGGCGCGCTCATTATTGCATACTGATGTATCTTTGTCATTGCCTTGGTTATATGTTTATTTGCAAGAGTAAAGCCCAATCTCCACCCAGTCATAGCAAACGATTTTGAAAATCCGTTTATTACTATCGTACGCTCTTTCATATCCGGCAATGATGCTATTGAACAATGCTCTGCCCCAAAAGTGAGTTCAGCATAAATTTCATCTGACAGAACAAGAATATTATGTTCTTTAACAACTTCTGCAATTTCCTCCAAATCCTCACGTGTCATAATTGCGCCCGTAGGATTATTGGGATATGACAGTACAAGCATCTTTGTTTTAGGTGTAATTTTCTCTAAAACTTCTTCTTTTTTAAGTTTAAATGCATTTTCAGATTTTGTCTGTATAGTAACAGGCGTTCCGCCTGCCAAAGTCACACAAGGTTTATAGCACACAAATGACGGCTCAGGAACAAGCACTTCGTCCCCCTCTCCTATAACAGCACGGATTGCAGCATCAACGCCCTCACTACCACCTACAGTAAGCAAAACCTCATCTGTATCGTATTCCAGGTCAAACTTTTTCACATAATTACAGATTTCTTTTCTAAGTTCCATAAGACCTGAATTGGAAGTATAATACGTATGCCCTTTTTCAAGAGAATATATTCCTGCTTCACGGATGTGCCACGGAGTTACAAAATCAGGTTCTCCAACACCTAATGAAATAGCGTCTTTCATTTCACTTACAATGTCAAAAAACTTTCTTATTCCCGACGGAGGCATTTGCGCAACTTTAGCATTGATAAAACTTTCAGGATTAAACGCACTCACAGGCTCATCACCTCCCTCAAGTCTTGCTTGGAATCACCAAATATAATATTATCGGATTTATATTTTTTCAAAACAAAATGTGTCGCAGTTTCGGTAATACCTTCCATAGTGGCAAGTTTGCGTGACACAAATGAAGATACTTCCTGAAGAGTTTTGCCCTCTATAATAACCATAAGGTCGTATCTGCCCGCCATAAGATAAAGTGACTTAACTTCCGGATATCGATATATACGTTCGGCTATCTTATCAAATCCGTCACCGCGCTGCGGAATTGCTTTAAGTTCAATAAGTGCAGTTACAAACTCCTTATCTGTTTTTTCCCAGTCTATAACTGCTTTATTTGCAACTATAACATTATTCTTCTTATACTCTTCTATAGCTTCTTTAACCTCAACAACATTTTTGCCAAGCATAACCGCAATCTGCTCAGCAGTTAAAGTACTGTCATTTTCCAAAAGTTCAAGTATTTTCTTCATTTTCTCTCTCCTTTTACTGTCTTACTCCGTATTTTTCTTTAATTGCATTATTTCGTGCAATAAGCGTTGCCGCTGTCCAAACAACAGCAGTTATAATCATTAAATCAAAATATATCCCGAACACAAACATATTTTTGCTTATAAGTATTTTTCCAGTAGTTAAAACGGTTGCCACAATTTCCGAAAGTGCACCGACAGGAAGAATTACGGCAAAAAGAGAAATATATGCTTTTTCAAATTCTCCTGCTTTTTTATTTTTCAGATATTCACGCACTGCAACAACTGCATAAACAGCAATAAATAAAAGTATAACCCACAATCCGTTCGGCAGAACACGTCTTTTTAAAAAATTCCATATTTTAATTGTCATTCCCTCACGCACACCGTAATAGGCACCGGCCTCGTGATATGACGCAAAATCCTGAATCAGAAAGTAAGCATTGTTTGCTGCTGATTTGATGTTAGAAGTAAACTGTTTGGGATGTGAAGCATAATATTTAAAAACATCTCCGTAAGTAATCCCGTCAACTGCCTCTTCCATTTCTGAAATATCAGGGTTTTCCGAAAGTTTTGTTCCTTCCACTCCGAAAAACTCCGGAGCCGATTCATTTTCAACCGCAAGGTCGTTATATATAAGGTTATAAAGTTTTATATCACGCGCGGGAACAGTTGCATTCACCATATAAAAAACAGATACAACCGCCACAACAACCGAAACTATAGCCGTTGCAATTTTCCCCTTGCGTTTTATCATAAGTGACAATAAAAACAATATGGCAGATGCACAAAGCACAGTAACTGCAGAAGAAAAACGCATCGACGAAAACAAGCACAAACAAATGGCAAATAAAATCAACTTAACATACGAAAACTTCTTTGCCGATGCAACTGCCAGTGCTACGAGTGCAATAATAAGAACAAACATCAGCGCATCTGTATAAAATGAATTGAAATATGCAATATATCCCAAATCAAGAAACACAAGTCCCAAAAGTGCAGAAAAAACGTAATTAAGATAATCTTTTTCAAACCTCAAATTTTTCTGCAAAAAATACATACCTATAATAAATATAAAAGAATATACTATACTTATAAAATGTATGTTAAAAATCGTTTTTGAAAAAAGCAGTTTATTGATTGATATCAGCAGCATAAGGAAAATATGAAAAACGGATTTTTCACTTCCATCAGGCTGTGATATGCCATAATTCTGCGCAATCGCATACGCATCCGATGAAGAATTGTACAACCCTACGCTTTCAAAAACAGATGTATATTCAGACAAATCTCCAAGTCCGTATATTGGTGTAAAAATAACCGTCAACAATATTACGGCAAGGAAAATCAAAGTAAATATATTATATGATTTTAAAACGTTTTTCATAGAAAAACCATACCTTTCAATAATTTAACTATTTTCAATTTTACACTATTTTAGTATTGTTTTCAAGTATTTATATATTTTTTATACATTAAATTATTTTTTTGGGTAACACTATAATCGATACCTCAAGTATCACAAGTTTAAGGAGGATTTAAAAATGGATAAGAAAAATCTCAACAACGAAAAAAGAAACGAAAATCAGAACAACCAGAACAATCAGAATAACCAGAACAACAACAGAAACGAAAACCAGAGATAAGAATTTTAATAAAAATAGTCCCGTAATTAACTTACGGGACTATTTTTATTGCGTTTTACAGTTTTTGCAGTCACCTGAACATCCAGATGGGCAACCTATACATTTTTTACCGTTTTTTTTTGATTTATAAACATAATGTGACGAAACACCTATAATTACAATCAGTATAAGAATAATAATCAAATTTTGCATATAAGCATCTCCTTATGCACTTTTGGACAGTGGCATAACTTTATTATCCGTTTTAGCACAAAGATAAACAACCCACGCCGTCATAAGCGCAACCGCTAAAAGTCCGGGGACAAAACCTGCTCCAACGCCACCGGTTGTAATCAATGTACCAATCTGGTATACGAAAAATCCAACTGTGTATCCTACAAAAATCTGGAGAGCAATACCGCCCCAAAGCCATTTTGCGCTCTTCATTTCGGCGTTCATAGCACCTATTGCAGCAAAACAAGGTGGTGTAAAGAGGTTAAACATCATATACGCAAGTGCTGCAACCTTAGTAATAGCAAATACAGCAGCAACTTCTGCGCCGGCACCTTCCATAAGCGCAAGTTCTTCAGTATCTATAAGATTTTCAAGTCCCACAAAGCAAACTGCAAGTTTACCTACAACATTTTCTTTTGCTATAAAACCTGTAACGGCAGCAGCCGCAAGTTGCCATGAAAGAACACCAGCAATAGGAATAAGTAAATAAGCAAATGGCCCTGCAATAGATGCAAGAATTGATGCATCAGCAGTTTCAGCTACAGAAAAAGTCCATGTAAATGTCTGCATAATCTGCACAGCAGTATTACAGAGCAGAATTATTGTTGCCGCTTTAACTATATAAGCCCATCCACGTGCACACATTGAACCAAATGCACGTTTCAAACTCGGTAATTTATATTCAGGAAGTTCAATAATAAAATATGATTTCTTTGCCTTATATCCGGTAATTCTGTTTATTATCAACGCACCAAAGAAAATAATAACAATTCCCACAAAGTACATAAGCGGTCCTACCCAGGCAGCATCAGCAAAAAACGCACCCGCAAAAAGCGAAATAACAGGAAGTTTTGCTCCGCACGGCATAAATGGTGCCAACATAGCAGTTGCTCTGCGTTCACGTTCGTTACGGATTGTACGGCAAGCCATAGCTCCAGGGATTGCACAGCCTGTACCAATTACAAAAGGAATAACTGACTTACCGCTTAAACCCACTTTTTTAAAGATTGGGTCAAGCACAACAGACACACGCGACATATATCCGCAGTCTTCAAG
>JAZNPF010000010.1:0-16749 GCA_045589495.1 Clostridia bacterium | reverse complement strand
AAAAGGTTCTCAAAACATGGTCGAGAGCTTCCACAATCTACCCCGATTTTGTCGGACATACGATCGCCGTACACGATGGTAAAAAACACGTGCCGGTATATGTAACAGAGGATATGGTAGGACACAAGTTGGGAGAATTTGCTCCTACACGCACCTTTAAAGGTCATGCAGGTTCAAAAACATCCAAATAATCAATCATAATGGTAACTGAAATTCCACGAGAGGAGGATTAACTATGGAACAGAAAGTTGCAAAAGCTAAATTAAGCTATGCGCGTATTTCATCCAGAAAGGTAAAGGTTGTTATCGACCTTATCAGAAATAAATCCGTAGGCGAAGCTCTGGCAGTTTTGAAGTTTACACCTAAAGCTGCTGCTGAGTTAGTTGAGAAACTTTTAAAATCTGCAATTGCTAATGCTGAAAACAACCACGAAATGGACGTTGAAAAACTTTACGTTGCAGAAATCTATGCTACTCAGGGTCCTACACTTAAAAGAATTAGACCTAGAGCGCAGGGTAGAGCGTTCAGAATCAGAAAAAGAACTTCACACATCACAGTTGTGTTGAAGGAAAAGAACTAAGCAAAGGAGGTAACGATTTTGGGTCAGAAAGTAAATCCGCATGGATTAAGAGTTGGCGTTATCAAAGATTGGGATTCCAAATGGTATGCTAACAAAAAAGATTTCGGTAATAATCTTGTAGAAGATTACAACATAAGAAAATTCTTAAAGAAAGAACTTTTTGCTGCCGGCATTGCTGCTATTGAAATTGAAAGAGCAAATAACAGAGTTGTTATTAACGTTCATGCCGCTAAACCCGGTATCATTATCGGCCGCAGTGGAGCAGAAAAAGAGAAAGTTAAAGCAAAAGTTGAGAACCTTATCGGTAAAACTGTAGTTCTCAATATCGTTGAAGTTAGAAACGCTGATGTTAATGCACAGTTGGTTGCTGAAAACATCGCTGCACAGTTAGAGCGCAGAATTTCTTTCAGACGTGCTATGAAACAGTGCATGCAGCGCGCTATGAAAATGGGTGCTAAAGGTATCAAAACTTGTGTATCAGGTCGTTTGGGCGGTGCTGAAATTGCAAGAAGCGAACACTACCATGAAGGTACTATTCCGCTTCAGACACTCAGAGCTGACATCGATTACGGTTTCTATGAAGCAGACACAACATACGGCAAAATCGGCGTAAAAGTTTGGATTTATAAAGGCGAGATCCTCAATGCAAGTGCACAGTTTGGCAGAGAACGCAAAGAAGAGCGTGCTCCAAGAACTAACAGAGCACCCCGTCAGGGTGGTCAGAGACCTGCAAGAGCTCCCAGAGCCGCTAAAGGCGCAAACGGTGAAGGAGGTAAATAAGCAATGTTATTACCAAAAAGAGTTAAATACAGAAGAGTAATGCGCGGACGTATGAAAGGTAAAGCGCTTCGCGGCAATACTGTTTCTAACGGTGATTTTGGTATTCAGGCATTAGAACCCGCTTGGATTACCAGCAACCAGATAGAGGCTGCCCGTATAGCGATGACTCGTTATACAAAGAGAGGCGGTCAGGTATGGATCAAAATTTTCCCGGATAAACCTGTTACAGAAAAACCTGCTGAAACTCGTATGGGTAGCGGTAAAGGTTCACCTGAATACTGGGTAGCAGTTGTTAAACCCGGCAGAGTATTATTTGAGATCGGCGGAGTTGATGAGGAAGTTGCAAGAGAGGCACTGCGTCTCGCTATCCACAAACTTCCTGTAAAATGCAAAATCATTTCTGCTGCTCAGGAAATGGACGGTGATTTGAATGAAGGTTAATGAAATCAGAGATTTTACCGACATGGAGCTGAACCAGAAGTTAGGAGAGTTGAAAGCTGAATTGTTCAATCTGAGATTCCAGCACGCTACAAATCAGCTTGACAACCCTCAGAGAATAACCGATGTTAAGCGTACAATTGCAAGAGTTAAAACAATCCTTCGCGAAAGAGAATTAACTGTTTAATTAATAAGAGAGGAGGAACATGTAAATGGAACGCAATTACAGAAAAACCCGTATAGGTAAAGTTGTAAGCGACAAAATGGACAAAACCATCGTAGTTGCTATTGAATATAACGTTAAGCATCCGCTTTACGGCAAAATTATGAAAAGAACTTATAAGCTGAAGGCTCATGATGAAAATCAGGTGGCAAGAGTAGGCGATAGAGTAAAGGTTATGGAGACAAGACCACTTTCTAAAGATAAGAGATGGAGACTGGTTGAAATTACCGAGAAAGCTCAGTAATCTTTTAATGGAAGGAGAGAGTTTAAGTGATACAACAGCAGACTTTATTAAAAGTTGCCGATAATACAGGCGCTAAAGAACTTATGTGTATCAGAGTTTTAGGCGGTAGCCGCAGAAAGTATGCCAACATTGGCGACGTAGTAGTTGCTTCTGTTAAAAAAGCAACACCCGGCGGTGTTGTTAAAAAAGGTGACGTTGTAAAAGCAGTTGTAGTTAGAAGTGTAAAAGGTCTTAGAAGATCTGACGGCACTTACATCAAATTCGATGAAAATGCAGCTGTTATTATAAGAGATGATAAAAACCCGACAGGTACTCGTATCTTTGGCCCCATCGCCAGAGAACTTCGTGAGAAGGAGTACATGAAGATATTGTCATTAGCACCGGAAGTACTTTAAGGAGGTGTCGATAAATGAGAAACAGAGTAAGCATTAAAAAAGGTGATAACGTTGTTGTTATCTCCGGTAAAGATAAAGGCAAAAAAGGCAAAGTTTTATCAGTTGACGCCGCTTCAAGAAAAGTAATCGTTGAAGGTGTTAACATGGCTACAAAACATGTTAGACCCAGAAAACAGGGTGACCAGAGTGGTATAATCACACAGGAAGCAGCACTTTACGCTTGCAAAGTTATGCACGTGTGCCCTTCTTGCGGTAAAGCAACCCGTATCGGTTACAAATTACTCGACGACGGTTCAAAGGTAAGAGTATGCAAAAACTGCTCAGAAGTATTTGAGAAATAATTTTTGATTGAGAGGAGGATTTTCGGCAATGGCAAGATTTAGAGATAAATACGAAAACGAAGTTAGAAGTGCTATGATGGAGAAGTTCGGATACAAAAGCCCCATGCAGATTCCTAAATTCGAAAAAATCGTTGTTAACATCGGTGTAGGCGAAGCTAAGGATAACGCAAAAGCACTTGAAGCTGCCGTTTCAGACCTTGCTGCTATAACAGGCCAGAAACCCGTTATTACTAAAGCAAAAAAATCTGTTGCTAACTTCAAGCTCAGAGAAGGCATGAACATTGGCTGCAAAGTAACACTCAGAAGCGAAAAAATGTACGAATTCATGGACAGACTGTTCTCAGTTGCTCTTCCCCGTGTAAGAGACTTCCATGGTATCAGTGCAAACTCTTTCGACGGCCGCGGTAACTACGCGCTGGGTATTAAAGAACAGCTTATATTCCCGGAAATTGACTATGATAAGATAGACAAAATCAGAGGTATGGATATTATATTCGTTACAACAGCAAACACAGACGAAGAAGCAAGAGAACTTCTTTCGCTGATGGGTGCACCGTTTATAAAGGCTTGAGGGGAGGTAACAATACATGGCTAAAAAGGCAATGATATTAAAGCAGCAGAAAAAGCAGAAATTCAGCACAAGAGAATATAACAGATGCAAAATCTGCGGCAGACCCCACGCATACCTTAGAAAATATGGCATTTGCCGTATCTGTTTCAGAGAGTTGGCTTATAAGGGTCAGATTCCCGGTGTTAGAAAAGCAAGTTGGTAAGACCGGACGAAATAATATAGAACTACAGACTACAAAAAAGGAGGTAGCAAAATGCAGATAACAGATCCGATTGCTGATATGCTCACACGTATCAGAAACGCGAATTCTTCCAAACATGAAACCGTTAGTATCCCTTCATCAAAGGTTAAAGTGGAAATCGCTAAGATTTTGCTGGAAGAAGGTTATATTGCAGGTTATGAAGTTATAGAAGACGGACTGCAAGGCATTATAAAAGTTACTCTTAAATATGGTCCTAACAAACAGAAAGTTATCACAGGACTCAAGAGGATTTCAAAACCCGGTTTGAGAGTATACGCAAGTAAAGATGAACTTCCGAGAGTATTAAGAGGTCTCGGTATCGCTATCATTTCAACTTCAAAAGGTATTATGACCGATAAAAAAGCAAGAAGTGAAAACGTAGGTGGCGAAGTATTAGCATTTATTTGGTAATGACTTTCAGGAGGTGAGATAATTGTCAAGAATAGGAAATATGCCTATCAACGTTCCTGCAGGTGTTGAAGTTAAAGTAAGCCCTGAGAACGAGGTAGTGGTTAAAGGCCCTAAAGGTACTTTAACAAAGAAATTCCGTAAGGAAATAACTATTGCACAGGATGGTGCACAGATCGTTGTGACCAGACCTAATGATAAAAAAGAAAACAGATCTTTCCACGGCCTGACAAGAACACTCTTGAACAACATGGTTGTTGGTGTTACAGATGGCTTCGAGAAAAAACTCGAAATCAACGGTGTTGGTTACCGTTGTGCAAAACAGGGAAAGAAATTAACTCTCAACCTGGGCTTTTCTCATCCGGTAGAGTTTGAAGATACTGACGATTACACACTGGAGGCACCCGATGCCAACACAATCATCGTTAAAGGTATCGACAAACAGATCGTAGGACAGATTGCAGCGCAGATTCGTGAGAAACGTCCCCCCGAGCCTTACAAGGGCAAAGGTATTAAATATGCTGAAGAGCATATCAGGAGAAAAGAAGGTAAAACAGGCGGTAAGAAATAATTCAGTATTTCTTGAAACCCATTTTGATTTTCATATCCTGAAAAAGTTAATCCCGCTGTATATGGCGGAGATACAGATTTACTTTTTAAGAAAGGAGTTATGGTCATGGTTAATAAAAAGAGCAGTAACGATCAGAGAATTAAAAGACATTACCGCGTAAGAAAAAATGTAAGCGGTACTGCTGAACGTCCCAGACTTAACGTATTCAGAAGTTCCAGCAATATATACGCACAGATCATTGATGATACTGCAGGTATTACTTTAGTATCCGCTTCTTCACTCGATGCCGATGTAAAAGCAAAGATTACCAACGGTGGTAACAAAGAAGCTGCAAAAGAAGTAGGTATTGCAGTAGCAAAGAAAGCTATCGAAAAAGGTATTAAGCAGGTAGTTTTCGATCGTGGCGGTTATATCTATCACGGTAGAGTTGCAGAACTTGCCGCCGGCGCAAGAGAAGGCGGATTAGATTTCTAAGAAAAAGGAGGTTTGGCCAGTTTTATGGAAAGAATAGATGCAAGTACTTTAGATTTACAGGAAAAGGTTGTAAGCATCAATCGTGTTGCTAAAACTGTAAAGGGCGGTAGAACAATGCGTTTCAGCGTATTGGTAGTAGTTGGTGACGGTAACGGTCACGTAGGTGCCGGTGCAGGTAAATCTGCTGAAATTCCGGACGCTGTAAGAAAAGCTATCGACGACGCAAAGAAAAATATGATTACCGTTCCCATGGTAAATACCACAATCCCTCACGAAGTTATCGGTGAGTTTGGTGCAGGTAGAGTATTGTTAAAGCCTGCCGGTGAAGGTACAGGAGTTATCGCAGGTGGCGGTGTTAGAGCAGTATTAGAGCTCGCCGGTATCCGTGATATCAGAACCAAGTCACTGCGCAGCAACAATCCTCGTAATATGGTAAATGCTACAATCGAAGGCCTTAAAAACTTGATGGTTGCTGAAGAAGTTGCAAAACTCAGAGGCAAAACCGTTGAAGAATTGTTAGGTTAATAGTTTGAGCGTTTAAAATATTTGAGGAGGTAAAGCGAAATGGCTAATTTAAAAGTTACTTTAGTCAAAAGCACAATCGGTAGCAAAAAAGATCAGATTGCAACTGTTGCTGCTTTAGGTCTGACTAAAATCAGAAGCGAAAAAATTCATAACGACACACCTCAAATAAGAGGTATGGTTAAAAAAGTTAATCACTTGGTAAAAGTAGAAGAAATCTAATAAAAAAGGAGGTGCCTTGCATGAAATTATATGAACTTGCTCCCACACCCGGTACAACAAAAAACTCTAAAAGAATTGGTAGAGGTCACGGTTCCGGTAGCGGTAAAACAGCAGGTCGCGGTCACAAAGGTCAGAACGCTCGTTCAGGCGGTGGCGTAAGACTGGGCTTTGAAGGTGGACAGATGCCTATATACAGACGTCTTCCCAAACGCGGTTTTACAAACATTTTTGCAACAGTATATGCGGAAGTCAAGGTTTCCGATTTTAATATTTTTGATGACGGTGCAGTTGTTGATGCAAAAGCATTGAAAGAAGCGGGCGTTATTAAAAAAGTATGTGATGGAATTAAAGTTTTAGGTAATGGTACACTTGATAAAAAAATTACCGTAAAGGCTTCAAAATTCACAGCAAGTGCTAAGGAGAAAATCGAAGCTGCCGGCGGAAAGGCAGAGGTGATATAAAGTGTTTCAGACAATTAGAGATGCTTGGAAAATCCCTGATTTGAGAAAGAAAATGCTTTTCACACTTTTAATGCTCGCAGTTTTCAGACTCGGTACATTTATTCCTGTTCCCGGTCTTAACAGCGCAACTCTTGCCGAACTCGTCAGCGATGGTAGTTCACTGTTCGCTTTGATGGATTCTTTCTCCGGTGGTGCGTTCTCAAATGCAACAATTTTTGCAATGAGTATCACCCCATACATTAACAGTTCTATTATATTGCAGCTGTTAACTGTAGCAATCCCTGCTCTTGAGCGTATGTCAAAAGAAGGCGAAGAGGGCAGAAAGAAAATTGCTTCTTGGACAAGATACGGTACAATCATCCTCGCGCTTATTCAGGCAACAGGATTGTACTTTGGTATTAAGGGCGCAGTTGAAAACCCCGGTATATTGTCATTCATCACAATTGTTGTTACCTTTACAGCAGGTACAGCATTCCTTATGTGGTTGGGTGAAAAGATTACTGAAAACGGAATTGGTAATGGTATTTCAATGATTATCTTTGCCGGTATCGTTTCAGGTATTCCTTCAGGTGTAATCGGTCTGTTCAATAACTTCAAGGCCGGAGCACTCAATATCTGGGCACTTATAGCAATTGCAATTATTGCAATCGCTATGGTAGTATTCGTTGTATTTATCAACGATGCAGAAAGACGTATCCCTGTTCAGTATGCAAAGCGTATGGTTGGCCGTAAAATGTACGGTGGCCAGAGCACACATATTCCGATTAAAGTGTCAATGGCAGGTGTTATTCCTATTATCTTCGCTATGTCGATAATGGCATTCCCCTCCACACTTATGAACTTGTTCGGTGCTCCTACCGGCGGATTCTGGTTAAAAGTTCTTAATGTTCTTTCACCCAGTTCATGGTTCTATATTGTGATGTATGTATTGCTCATCATCTTCTTCACATATTTTTATACTGCAATTCAGTTCAATCCTATTGAAATTGCAAATAACATGAAGAAGAATGGCGGTTTTGTACCCGGTATTCGTCCCGGTAAACCCACCAGCGACTTTATAAGCAGAATCTTGTCAAAGATTACTCTTACAGGTGCGCTGTTCCTGGGTATTATCGCAGCATTACCTTTAATTATGGGTAAGTTTATCGGATTCCAGATTTCAATCGGCGGTACTTCATTGCTCATCATGGTTGGTGTTGCACTTGAAACTGTTAAACAGATTGAATCTCAGATGTTAATGCGCCACTACAAAGGATTTTTAGAATAATCATTTAAGACTGTAGGTGGTTATATGAAACTTATTATGTTAGGTGCACCGGGTGCTGGTAAAGGAACACAGGCAGCAGAATTAAAAGAAAAACTTTCGATTCCTGCTATTTCCACAGGTGCTATAATAAGAAATGCAATTAAGAGTGGTACACAGGTAGGTATAGAGGCTAAAAAGTATATAGACAACGGGCAGCTCGTTCCCGATGATGTGGTTATCCGTCTTCTGGATGAACGCATTTCTATGCCAGACTGTGTAAACGGTTTTATATTAGACGGATTTCCCCGTACAATTGCACAGGCTAAAGCGTTGGATGATAAAGAAGTGAATATTGATTATGTTATTTCACTTCATGTTGATGACGAGGTTATTATGGAACGTCTTTCGGGCAGAAGAGAATGTCCGAAATGCGCAGCAACATATCACGTATCTATGAATCCCTCTGCTAAAGGTGAGTTCTGTGACAAATGTGGCGAAGCGCTTGTTACCAGAGCAGATGATAATCCCGAAACAATCGCAAAGAGATTGGCGGTTTATCATGAACAGACCGAACCCCTTATTAAGTATTATGAGGAAACGGGTAAACTTGTTACTGTTGTTGGTAAAGAAGATGTTCGCCATACTACGGAGGAAGTTTTCAAGGCTATCGGTTACGAGTTAGTTTAAGTGTATGGAGCGATAAATTATGGTTTATATCAAATCATCATTAGAAGCAGAGAAAATGCGCCGTGCAGGAAAAATCGTGTATGGAACATTTGAAGCGCTTAAACCTTACGTTAAAGCCGGAGTGACAACCAAAGAACTTGATACAATTGCAAAAGAATTTATATTAAGTCAAGGAGCGAAGCCGTCTTTCCTTAATTATAACGGCTTCCCCGCAAGTATCTGTGCTTCTGTAAATAATGTTGTAATTCATGGTATCCCGTCTGCTGAAAAGTTAAAAGACGGAGATATCATAAGTCTTGACATCGGTGCTGTGATAGACGGTTATCACGGTGATGCGTGCAGAACTTATGCTGTAGGTAATATTTCTGATGAGGCACAAAAACTCATTGATGTTACAAAGCAAAGTTTTTATGAAGGTATTAAGTATGCACGTCACGGAGAAAGGCTCTACACAATATCTGCAGCAATTCAGGATTATGTAGAAAAAAACGGATTCAGCATTGTCAGAAATTACTGTGGGCATGGTATAGGCAAAAATCTTCATGAAGATCCCGAAATTCCCAATCACGGAAAAGCGGGACATGGAATAAGGCTCGTTAAAGGGATGGCCCTTGCTATAGAGCCTATGGTTAACCAAGGCGGGTATGCTATCAACACCTTGCGTGACGGCTGGACTGTCGTTACCGCAGACGGTTCATTGGCAGCACATTATGAAAACACTGTTCTGGTAACAGACGGTGAGCCCGAATTGCTTACTGATTTACAGAGGTGATAGAATTTGAACATTAAACCCGGAGATTTCGTTATTGCCGTATCAGGCAGGGAAAAGGGTAAATGTTTTGTAGTTTTATCAGTTGAAAACCAATTTTTATATTTATGTGACGGTAAAAACAGAAAAGTGAGTAAACCAAAGAAGAAAAAGATAAAGCATATTGAATACGCAGGTACGTCAAGCAGTGATGTTTGTCAAAAACTGCAAAGCGGAATAACCGACAAGGCAATCCGCAGAGCGTTATCAGAATTCAGAGGTAATCTCACCGCGGAGAGTTAATAATTATTAGGGAGGTTTTAATCTTGGCTAAAGAAGATGTATTAGAACTTGAGGGCACAGTCATTGAGGCTCTGCCAAACGCAATGTTTCAAGTAGAATTTGAAAACGGGCACAGGGTTCTTGCTCATATTTCGGGCAAACTCAGGATGAATTTTATCAGAATTTTGCCCGGTGATAAAGTGACAGTTGAACTGTCACCCTATGACCTTACCAAAGGCCGCATTACTTGGAGGGCAAAATAATCCACGATAAAATTAAATGGAGGTAATGTAATTATGAAAGTAAGACCATCTGTTAAACCGATTTGCGAAAAATGCAAAATTATCAAAAGAAAAGGTAACATCATGGTTATCTGTGAAAATCCTAAGCACAAACAGAGACAGGGTTAATTAAAACTTTGCTTTGACTTTGGATTTTAGATATTGTTTATAGCTTACAGGGGCGGCTGTATAAAACGTGAGATGCGTTTTATAACCTTGTAGTTATTTATAATGAATATACAAGGAAAGCGAAACAAACACAGGAGGTGTGAAAATTCAATGGCGAGAATAGCAAGCGTTGACTTACCAAAAGAAAAAAGAGTTGAGGTTGGCCTTACCTATATTTTTGGAATCGGTCTTCCCAGTTCAAAGAAAATTTTAAGTGAAGCCGGTATCAATCCGGATACAAGAGTTAAAGACTTGACAGACGAAGAAGTAGCAAAACTCAGAGAAATCATCGACAGAGATTACACTGTTGAGGGCGACCTTCGTAGACAGACAGCTCTTGATATTAAAAGACTTATCGAAATCGGTTGCTACCGTGGTCTGCGTCACAGACGCGGTCTGCCCGTAAGAGGTCAGAATACTAAAAACAATGCACGTACCAGAAAAGGTCCTAAGAAGACTATCGCTGGTAAGAAGAAATAATCAGGGAGGGATAAGAATTGGCTCAACCAAAAAGAACACGTAAAAGACGTGAAAAGAAGAATATTGAACGTGGAGCAGCTCATATCGCTTCCACTTTCAATAATACAATCGTAACTATCACTGATACAGCAGGTAACGCACTTTCATGGGCAAGTTCCGGCGGCCTTGGCTTCCGTGGCTCAAGAAAGAGCACACCTTTCGCTTCGCAGATGGCTGCAGAAACTGCTGCTAAGGCTGCTATGGAGCACGGACTGAAAACAGTAGAGGTTTATGTTAAAGGCCCCGGCGCCGGCAGAGAAGCGGCTATCCGCGCTTTGCAGACCGCAGGCTTGGAAGTTAGTATGATTAAAGACGTAACACCTATTCCTCATAACGGTTGCAGACCGCCCAAAAGAAGAAGAGTTTAATTTTGAAGTTAGGAGGATAAACAAATGGCTAGAAATATGCAACCTGTATTGAAAAGATGCAGGACCTTAGGTATTGAGCCTTCTGTTATGGGTATTGACAAATCATCTAACAGAAATCCCAGACCTATGAGAAGAAAGCAGAGTGAGTACGGACGCCAGCTTACCGAGAAACAGAAAGTTAAATTCATCTACGGTATGTTGGAAAAACAGTTCCATAAATACTATGAATTAGCAATGAAGATGCCCGGCGTTACCGGTGAAAATCTCCTTCAGATTCTGGAATCAAGACTGGATAATGTTGTATTCAGATTAGGTCTTGCTAATACAAGAAGAGAATCAAGACAGTTGGTTAACCACGGTCACATTCTTGTAAACGGCAAAAAACTTGACATTCCTTCATATCGTGTAAAAGTAGGCGATGTGATTTCTCTTAAGGAAAAGACACAGGGCTCTGACAGAATGAAAGAAATCGTTGAAGCAAATTCTTCAAGAATAGTTCCGAAATGGCTTGATATGGACAAAAACACTCTTACAGGTAAAGTTATTGCTTTGGCTGAAAGAGATGATATCGATTTCGATGTTGAAGAACACTTGATCGTAGAGTTGTACTCTAAATAATAATTGTCTTATCATTTTGTATAACGGTGTAATAAGAATTCTCTGCCGTTTGTTCGGCAGAGAATATCGGATTACTTTATGTTATCAATAAGCCGGAATGGAGGATTATAGCATGATTGAAATGGAAAAGCCAAGGGTTGAATGTGTAGAAAAAAGTGAAGACAACACCTTCGCCAAATTCGAGATTGAACCGTTAGAGCGTGGCTACGGTACCACAATCGGTAACGCTTTAAGACGTGTTTTGCTTTCGTCTTTGCCCGGAAGTGCTGCTACCAGCATTAAAATTGATGGCGTTCTTCATGAGTTTTCCACTATCCCCGGAGTAAAAGAAGACGTTACTGAAATAGTTTTAAATGTTAAAAAACTTATAACCAAAGTTCATTCCGATACAACAAAAACCGTTTATATCGAGGCTAATACCCCCGGTGAGGTTTGCGCAAGGGATATCCGCTACGATCATGAAGTAGAGATTTTGAATCCCGATTTGCACATCGCTACATTGGACGAAGGTGCAAAACTGTATATGGAAATCACTCTTTCAAACGGCAGAGGTTATGTTACCAGCGAAAAGAATAAGGAAAAGATCCAGAATATCATCGGTGTAATTCCCGTTGACTCTATCTATTCCCCAATTGAAAAGGTTAACTATTATGTTACCGACACAAGAGTTGGTCAGGTAACCGATTATGATAAGCTCACTATTGAACTTACATCAAACGGTACCATCACTCCTGAAGAAGCACTTTCTTTGAGTGCTAAGGTAATCAATGACCACATGAGTCTGTTTATTGACCTCACAGATGAGATTAAGAACACAGATATTATGGTTGAGAAAGAGGATAACAAAAAGAATATGGTTCTTGAAATGACTATAGAAGAACTTGATCTTTCTGTACGTTCATTCAACTGCCTCAAACGTGCCGGCATCAACACAGTTGAAGATTTGGTTAACAAATCTGAGAGCGAAATGATGAAGGTAAGAAATCTTGGCAGAAAGTCATTGGAAGAAGTTATTGGCAAACTTGCTGCACTTGGCTTTACGTTTGCTAAAGACTACGACGAATAAGATAAACGTTTTAAGCATTTAACGTTTTAGATAACTATTGTAAAAAGGAGGTACTGATATGCCCGGAACAAGAAAATTAGGTAAAGCAACCGATAATAGAATGGCAATGCTTCGCAATCTCGTTACTTCACTTCTGGAGAACGGCAGAATCGAAACAACTCTTGCAAAGGCTAAAGAAGTAAGAAGCCTTGCAGAGAAAATGATTACATTGGGCAAGGATAATACGCTCCATTCAAGACGTCAGGCGTTAGCTTTTATTACAAAAGAAGACGTTGTGACCAAGGTGTTCGCTGAAATCGCTCCCAAATATGCAGAGCGTAACGGTGGATATACGCGTATTTTGAAAGTTGGCCCCAGACGCGGTGACGCTGCTGAAATGGCTATTATCGAATTAGTTTAATTCAAAACAGATTAAAAGAGAGTTGTTTTAAGTAACAACTCTCTTTTTGTATGTGCTATTAAGAATTATTTAAACAGTCCGTCCATTAGATTTTCTATATCATTTTTTTGATGACGCGTTTTGTCGTCATCTTTTTTTATTGTAAAAACATCGCCTTCTTTACATTTGGGGAAAAGAGATTTTGGCAGATTGTAAGTATTTCCGTCAGGTGCTTCGATAACTATAAAATCGCCTTCTATTCTGTCTATTGTAATATTCATACCACATTTTACCTTTCTGTATTGAATTTTATTGTGTAACCGTCTGAAATTGCTTCAATTGTTCCGTTCAAGTCAGTTCTGTACGTTGATATTCCGGAAGAGTTAAGTCTTTTTATAACCTCTTTATGAGGATGTCCGTAATCATTGTCAGCGCCGCATGATATTACTGCGTATGATGGTGATGTTTTCTTCAGGAAGTTTTTAGATGTGGATGATGAACTCCCGTGATGCCCCACTTTTAAAACATCGCATTTTATGTTTGTGCGTATTTCGTCTTCAGATATTTTTTCGGCATCACCGGTGAACACGAATGAAGTGTATCCGTATGTCAGTTTGATTACGGCAGAGTAGTTATTGATATCTTCGTATGTTGTGCTGTTCGGTGCAACGATTGTAGCATCAAGGTTATAATCATACAAAATTTGCTCTCCGGCTTTTGCGGTTGTTATTGTGTAACCGTTTTTCTTTATAGATTTAATAAGGTTTTTGTACGTTGACGTATTGCTTGAAACTTGGGGCATATAAATTTCGCCTATATCAAAATTTTCGACAACCTGCTGCATTCCGCCTATATGGTCAGTGTGGGGATGAGTGCCTATAAGATAGTCAATTCCGGTTATGCCCAGACTGTCAAGAACATTTACAATATCTTTGCCGCTTTCTTTTGTTCCTGCATCGACAAGCATATTTTCCCCGTTTGGCAGAAGAATGAATATGCTGTCAGCCTGACCTACATCAAGATAGTATACGTGCATATTGCCGTCGTATACAATTTGCTGGTACTGCTCAGTGAAAAGAGTGTTGAGTAAACTCAAATCCTGTTCACAGCCGACAGTGGTGAAGGCAATAATAAACGTAAGTAATATACAAATAAAACGCTTCATGGTATCTCCTCCGTTCTTTTTATATTATATACCAAAATTTTGATGGTTTCAATATAATTTGAGTGTTTCATAATATTATCCCTTTGAGAATATATTTGATAGAAAGGGGATGATTAAATGCACAGCAAGAATATAAGATACGGAACACGCAGGACAAAATCGAAAATTAAAAAAACTGATAAAAGTACAAATAAATTTGTGTGGCAGGTAATTATATGTGTTTCTGCATTTTTAGTATGTCTGCCTTTGTCTGAAACTCAGACTGCTATAAGAGATTATATAGCAAAAACATTGACAGTAAGCAGTGATATAGAACTTGCAAAAACACATTTTGCGCAAATGTGTGAACGTTTGAGTGATAAATATCCGGTGCTTAAAAATAATGTGATGTGGAACACCTTTTATGATGCGATAGACAAAAACAATGAAGAAGAAATTGTAGTTCCTGAAGATTCTGAACCTCAAACGGTTGAACAACGGTTGGATATAGTTGCAAAAGCGGCGCCTGAGGAATTTGTATACCCTGAAAATGTAAATATGGTTATTCCGCTTAACGGGAAAGTAACATCGCCATTCGGACTTAGAGAGCATCCCGTGTCAGGTCAGGACGCAAGCCATTATGGAGTGGATATTGCAGGTAACAGGGGTGATGCGGTAATAACTACTGCCCCCGGAAAAGTAATAGAAGTAAATGTTCACGATATATATGGAAACTGCATACTTGTTCAGCATACAGAACGCATAAAATCTTTCTATGCACATCTTGACGAAGTTTACGTTGCCCAAGGCGATATTGTGGCGGAAGACACAGTTATAGGTTCAGTGGGGTCTACTGGTGTGACTACGGGACCGCATCTGCATTTTGGAGTACGTGTTGATGACGAACCTACGGATCCTGAAAAATATATAAAAATGGAGCATAGATGAGTCTGGAGATGTTTTAAATTAAAATATCAAAGTATGTATACATAGACAGTTTTGTTGTGCTGATTGTATTTATTGCGTACTGCGTCGGTAAAATACAAAGTCTGGCAGTTTTGTATTTTTCTGTTTTACTTCATGAGGCGGGCCATTATATAGCGTGTGTTCTGCTGAGGGAAAAAGTTGTTGGATTGCGGTTTATGCCATACGGAGTAAACCTTTGTACAGAAAATATAATTAACCCTGTCCATTCAATGATTATTTCTGCTTCCGGACCGATGGTAAGTTTTGTTCTGATTTGTTTTTTTAGCGGATATTCTTCTTCGGAATACATTAACTTTTTCAAGTTGTCAAATATCGCTGTTTTTGTGCTCAATATATTTCCTGCTCTGCCGCTTGACGGCGGTGTTTTTTTGAAAAATGCTTTTACATATAAATGCGGATATGTAAAAGCACACAGGCTTTCTGTACAATTTACGCGTATAACTGCCATTTTGCTCGCTGTTTTTGGGATTATTTTCTTTTTGTTAAGCAAATATAATATTTCTCTTCTTGTTATCTCGGCGTTTTTGTTGTATAATTTAAAAGAGGAGAGAAAAAGTCTGCTTTTTTTAAGGCAGATGATATACTCAAAAGAATTTGACCGTTGCCCAAATGTACTTAAAGTTAAGCATTATGCGGTTATGCGTAATGTTTTGGCAATATCGCTGACGGATTATTTTGCTTATAATTATATCTGCCATTTTTTCGTGTATGACGATGAAATGAATTTGCTCGGCACATTGCAACAGGGTGATGTCATAGACGGAATTGTTGAATACGGACCGGATGTTACGGTTGGCAGATTATCAGGAGGAACAAATGAATACAAAAGAAATGGTATATAAAATATTACCCGAGGTATCAAAGCCTACGAGGTATATAGGTAATGAATTTAACAGTGTTCATAAAAATGCTGAAGATGTTGATATAAGGTTCGCTTTTTGCTTTCCTGATATTTACGAGGTAGGGATGTCGCACCTGGGTCTTAAAATCCTTTACCATCTTTTGAATTCCCGTAAAGATACCTGGTGCGAGCGAGTGTTTGCCCCGTGGACGGATATGGAAGATAAGATGAGAAGTAACAATATACCGCTTTACGGACTGGAATCTTTTGATGCAATAAAAGATTTCGATTTTTTAGGGTTCACACTTCAGTATGAGATGAGTTATACAAACATACTCAATATGCTCGACCTTGCGGGTATACCAAAACTTCAGAAAGACCGCCGTGACGGTGATCCGTTTGTTGTTATGGGGGGACCGTGTGCATACAGTGCAGAATGTCTTGCTGATTTTGCTGATTATTATATGCTTGGCGAAGGCGAAGAAGTTATGATGGAAGTTATGGATGCCTATGCTGAATGGAAAAAAAGCGGTGCACCGAGAGAAGAATATCTCCGTGCGGTTTCCAAAATTGACGGCGTGTATGTTCCGAGTTTTTATGATATTGAGTATAATGATGACGGCACTGTTGCATCAATCAAGCCAATAGATAAAAGCGTACCCCAAACAGTCCGTAAAAGAGTTGTTGAAAACCTTGACACTATGTTTGTTCCTCAAGAGGTTATAGTGCCGTATATGGAGGTTGTTCATGACCGCATTATGCTTGAGGTTTTCCGTGGGTGTATACGTGGCTGTAGATTCTGTCAGGCGGGTATGATATACCGCCCAATAAGAGAAAAGAGTATTGACAAGCTCAAGGAAATAACTAAAAAGCTTTACGACAGCACGGGCTACGAGGAAATATCACTTTGCTCGCTCAGCTCAAGCGACTAAGTCGGATCGTAG
>JAZNPF010000009.1:0-4062 GCA_045589495.1 Clostridia bacterium | reverse complement strand
TTTTCTTTATTTTCTTCTAAAATCTTTAAAAAAGAATCTTTATCTGCATAATTTTCTATATTAGGTTTATAAATAAATTCAACACTTTCGTTATTTTCTGAAATGTCTGCATATATTTTTGAAACATAATCAGAAAAAACTTTTATAAAATTATTTCTAATCTCACAAATTTTAGACCCGTATTCATAAAGTTTTTCATTATAAATTTCAATCTGCTCTGAATTTTTATGTTCTTTCAAAATATTATTTTTTTGTTTGAGCACATAAATATAAGACGAAAGCAATTTAAAATATCCTGCTCTGTTTTTAGATAAAAAAGAATCTATGTATCCTCTTCTGTCCGCAGGTGCGCCCAAAATATAATTCAAATCATTCGGCATAAATAAAACTGTATCAATAAGTCCTAAAATATCGCTTAATTTTTCTACCGGCTGTCCGTTTATATAAATGCTTTTTTTAGATTTAAAATCTATTTTTTCATAAACCGAACGAGAATTCATTCCGTCTTTTTTAAGTTCAAATTCAGCAGCAAGAGAAAATCCTTCTTCACCGAATTTTACAACATCTTTTTCACGCATATTGTTTCTGCATGATTTTCCGTTTGTAAAATAATTAACCGCTTCCAAAAGATTTGTTTTACCCTGACCGTTTTTTCCGTAAAATATATTTACTTTTTCAGAAAATTCAACGCTTTCAAAACTGAAATTACGAAAATTTTCAATTCTTAAATTTTTTATAAGCATTGTATCACCTTAGGCAAAAGAAATGTAATTCATATATGCCTCAAATTTTTATTTTAAAACCATATGTGGATTACATTTCTTTTGCCATGACCTTTACAGAAAAATTTTGACCTTCATAATCAATTTCAACAACTTCGCCGCCGCGCAGTTTTCTTCCGCGTCTTTGTTCAACCTCACCGTCTACAGATACATATCCGTTCTGAACCAAAAATTTTGCATCTGCACCGTTTTCTACAAGATTGGCAAACTTTAAAAGTTGGTCAAGTTTTATAAATTCACTTGTTATTTTAATTTCTTCCATATTAAAATCCTTTTTTTATAATTGTCTGGGCTGTACTATATACAAGAACGAATCTCCCTCAACAGGCATAATTTTGCAAGGGCTTTTTTCATCTTTAAATTCAAAATAAATTTCGTTAGTGTCTATTGCACGGATAGCATCAGTTAAAAGTTTTGCACCAAGACCTATTTTAAGTTCTGCATCAGTATCAACAGAAATCTTATCGTGAATCTGTCCGCGCTTTGTAAAACAGTCTATATTAAGAACTCCGTTTTTAATGTCGAATATAATCGGTATTTTAGGATCGTCATAATTTATAATAACAGATGCCCTGTCAACAGACTGCGATATTTTATCATAATCTATTCTGAATTTTACATTTGTTTCTTTAGGAATAAGTCTGTTATAATCAATAAACTCTCCCTCTAAAAGTCTTGTTGTAACAGTTGTTCTTTCAAATTCAAACATTACAACATCATCTTTTAAAGAAATTGTTACTATTTTATCATCATCTTTTAAAATTTTATTCAAATCATTAAGCATTTTAGCAGGTGCAACAAATTCCATATATTCAATTCCCGTTTCAGGAATAATCTGGTTGCGCATAGCCATACGGTAACGGTTAAGTCCAACTGCTCTCATAGAAGCATTTTTAATTTCAAATTTAATTCCGTTAAGTATAGGCATACTGCTTTCAGCATCGGGAGCAAACACAGTATATTTAATTACATTTTTTAAATCTTTGGAATATATTTTTATTGTTCTTCCATCTTCAACTCTTTCCATATACGGAAATCCGTCTGCCGGCAAATAAAGTAATGATAAAGAAACCTCTCCGCCTGAAATTTTAACTTCGCTCTGGCTGACAGTTTCAAAAGTTATATTACCCTCTGGCATACGTTTAACAATATCAGAAAATATTCTTCCGTCAATAACGAGTGAACCTTTTTCTTTAACGGTAGCCTCAGCCCATGTTTCCAGACTGATTTCATTATCGGTTGCAAAGAAAGTGAGTTCTTCTTCAGCATCGATTTTAATACCCCTTAAAAGTTCCTTTACATTGGTAGGGTCAATGGCTTTTGAAACAGTATTGACACACTCATTTAAAATATCTTTATCACAGATAAATTTCATATAAATTCTCCCTTTATTTTAATGTAATAATTATAACAAAAACTAGCAAAAAAGTCAATGTTTTAAACGTAATTTTTGCGTTATTTTTAATATGCTTTTAAAGTTGATTTCGTTTGCAAAAATTGTTCATAATTTTGCTTTTATATAAACAAATAATATAATATATATAAATAATAATAAATATCAGTAGCAGTAGTATATGTGGATACTGTGGATAAGTATTTTAATGCGTATAAATGCTTGAAAAAACGGTTATAATAAGCCGTTGATTAAAAGTAATTGAAAAATTGACTTATCAACAGTATTTTTTTACATAAATTGACATCACATATTATCAATGTGGAAAGTTAATAAAAAAACGTGATTAAATTTTATATTAAAACTTAATCACGTCCCTATATTACTGATAAAAAAGCCTTTCAAAGTTATCCACATGGATTATTTTTCCAAATCATCGAGTATACTGTTGACCGCTGCATGTGTTTTTGAATTTGAAATAAGGTCACCCTCAATTTTACGTATACCGTGAATAACTGTAGTATAATGTTTGTCACCTAAAATCTTGCCAATGGCAGTCTGTGACAGGTCTGTCAGTTCTTTTAATATATACATTGCAACCTGACGTGGATAAGCCAGTTCGCTTGTACGTCTGTCAGACCGCAAATCCGCTATTTTCAAGTTATAATGCTTTGCAACCGTATCGAGGATAAGTTCAGGAGTAATATTTTTCTTTTTCTCCATTTTGAAATCTTTTATTGATTCCTCAACAAGTTCCAGTGTAATTTCTTTATTCATTAACTGATGATATGAAACAAGTTTTTTCATAGCACCTTCCATCTCACGAATATTAGATGTTATGTTGGTCGCTATATACTGGCAAACGTCATTACTTACGTCAATATTGTACATCATTGCTTTTTTCTTGAGTATTGCAATTCTGGTTTCAAGTTCAGGCAACTGAATAGATGCTGAAAGTCCTGAAGCAAAACGTGTTATAAGCCTGTCCTCAAGTCCCTGCAAATCTTTTGGAGGTCTGTCACTTGATAAAACTATCTGCTTACCGGCATCAAACAAAGTATTAAAAGTGTGGAAAAATTCTTCCTGTGTTGTTTCTTTTCCGCAGAAGAACTGAACGTCGTCCACCATAAGAATATCAATAGTTCTGTATTTTTGACGGAACTGCTCTGTTTTTTCGTCACGGATTGCGTTGATAAGGTCGTTTGTGAATTTTTCGCTCGAAACATATAAAACTTTCTTATCAGGCGCCGTTTCCAGAACAAGGTTACCTATAGCGTGCATAAGGTGAGTTTTTCCAAGTCCCGTACCTCCATAGAGGAAAAGCGGATTGTGAAGGCTTATAGATTTTTCCGCAACACAATAACACGCCGCATGTGCAAACTCATTAGACGGACCGACAACAAATGAATCAAAAGTATAGTCTTTGTTTAAAATATAGTTGCTTTCTTCATCAACTGCAAAAGAAGGTGTATAAGATGAGCCTGAAAGACGCACACCCTCACTCTTTCTTTCGGAAGCGATAAGAATTTTGATTTCTTCAACGTTATAAGACATATAAAGAAATGCATTTTTAATCTGTTCCGAAAAACGTTTTGAAACCATATCACGATTTATTGCAAGAGGAACTTCAATAGTCAAAATTTCACCGTCAAAACTCACCGGCACAATATTTTCCAGCCAGGTATTAAAAGAAACTTCCGGAATCTCCGGACGGATAATTTCCAAAACCTCTGTCCATATATCTGATAAATTGTACATTAAAAACTCATACCCTTTCAAATAAAAACATTATAGAATATATGTAAATCAAAGTAAAAATTTTTCGTGGGTTTTTAATTATATCAAAAAAAAGAAATTTTTACAATATAAAAATTGACAATAACTTTA
>JAZNPF010000008.1:0-5043 GCA_045589495.1 Clostridia bacterium | reverse complement strand
ACATATATTCCAATCGTAAAGTCCGTCAAGCGATGTGGTACTACAATACATCTCTGTCGGCCAGCCTCCGTTGTACAAAGTGTGAGTGTTCTTGAAGATCCCATCCAAACCATTGACATGCGGGTAGCATGCTTTTACAATATTGTCGCAAGATGTGGCTTCCGATCTTTCAAAAAGTTCATATCTGTATAGTCCCTGAAAGGTCACTCCCCCGTCACGCGATACATTTACGTCATATTTCAGGCAGTTGCCGTCAGCATCTATATAATATTCTGTGACAGCCTCCATGACAAAGGTCACATAATCGGCACGCTCTCTATCGACATATTTAGTTACTGGTATTCCTGCTACCGTTTCGGAACCCTCATTCACCAATCTGTCCTTCTGACCGAAATCACGATATGCATTGTAGAACTTGAGGAAATATGCAGTGGTTATCCTATAGGCTGCTCCGAATGAGGCAATCTTCAACTCAGTTTCAATATCCTTGATTTCGTAATCATCGTCCTGTTCGTAATCGTATCCGATGATCGTTTCAATCATATCGGTGCCTATCAGCTGTTCATGATGCTCGAATACGAGGTCCGGATTTTTGTCCTTGTCCCAGATTGAAAGGTGATGAAGGCTTTCACCCTCGGCAAGTTCCAATTTCGGGTAGTTGCCATAGTGCGAGGTGTAATAACCAATGGAGCCGTCTCCAGCTTTTGCGATTCCCCAATTGTCTGCCCTCGAGAAGTCATCATCGCTCGTTCCGATGCGGAACT
This sequence comes from Clostridia bacterium, assembly GCA_045589495.1. GTDB lineage: Bacteria > Bacillota > Clostridia > UMGS1810 > UMGS1810 > SIG455. The sequence goes on along the minus strand of JAZNPF010000008.1, from coordinate 4,279 downwards.
CAAAAACTCCGGAAGGATGCTGTTCATACAGTTCAGACATCTCGAGTTCCATATAACTTTTAAGTTTGTGCAGATCGATGTAGGTATCTTCTTCTGTTCCCGAAGAACCGCTATCTCCGTTATCTTCGCCTTCTCCACTTTCTTCGTCACCGAAGTCAGGATTTTCCTTATTGTCAAGATTTTCCATATCCATTAATCCGCTGAAGTCACAGGCAGCAGATACCATCATTCCAACAAAGCACAAAAGTGCGAAAGTAAAATTACGTTTCATGCTCAATGATTTTTAGAATGTCAATACCCTTCAAGTTCTACAAGTTCGCTCAGGCTCATGAGTTTCCCGTTCTTGTTGTAACTTTCCGACCTTACTTGTCCGACACCTCTTCCGTACCAGACTTTTTGCGTCATAGACGATTTAAAGCCGAGAGCGGAGGTCGCGACAGTGCTTTCGATTATATAACAATCGATCTGGCTGCCGCTTACTGTCACTGTTTCCCGCCCCGTTACAGAAATCCCCGTATTTTCGGACACGGTCTTCATGCCTGCAATACTTACCGTCATCGTATAGTCCGGCAATCTGTCACCTACGACTATGTTGTCCGGGAGGAAGAAATGATCTCCGCTTATCTCCATTCCTTCGGTCAACTGCCCTGCCATTGTCTTGGGGTCGTATGTAACGATTCCGTTCTCCACTTTCGCACCGGCAGTGAATGGGGCGGATGTCATAGGATTCTTATCTGCATCAAGAATTTCAGAGGATGTGGTCACCGAATAATTACGCTCGTCCTGCCACTGAACGTCAGTAATAGTTGACCTTGTGTATGAATCAGGCTTTCCTTTCCCCGTGCTGCTGGCGTAAGTCATGACAATCCCCTTTTTAATAGGATAGAACGGCGTGCCGCCTGACCCTCGTGCTGAAAACGCCTGTATGATTTCTGCACGGGCGGCTGCCTTGTCGGGGGCATCTGCAGGCTGGGACGTTGCAGCAGCCGGTCGGGAAGACTGCGTGTTTTCCTGTTCCCGAGTCGCTTCCCGTCGGGCTTCCCGCTTTGCCTCCGACTCTTCAATGCTTTTGTTTATAGCATCTTCCGTGGCATTTTCGGCTGCCTGAAACGACTTATCGACAGCCTTTTCTACGGTCCTTTCAATGTTTTTCTCCACAGCCCTCTTAGCCGCATTTTCAGCGGCGCGTCCGAGGCCTCTCAGCCATGATTGTGCATGGATTGGATTAGAACCTGCGAGAATCGCAAGTAGGGCAGTGGTGAGTAGAATCTTTTTCATAATCGGTTCTTACTTACCCTGTCCGGTCCCCATTAGACAGATTAATAAAATAAAGAAAGCGTGGGAACCATCGGCTTATTCTAAGAAAGCAGGTTCTGGTAAAACCCTTGGATTAAAATAAGCAACAGCCCACGCATATGGATATACAGAAGGTATATGCAAAAAGCGTGAAGAACCGCGCCATTCCCTTCCATAAAATTTACCAGATTCGCTTTCCGGGAATATAGCTTGAACACTTCTTATCCGCAAATTTAGCAAAAAATCTCAAAAATGCAAGTGTTCTCAGTTCTTTCGGCTGTTGCTTCGCTTGTCGCAAAGTAAATAAAAAAATGTCCGAAATCTGTAAAATCGGACATTCAAACGAGTACAAACTTCGGTAATTTGGACTAAGATGCATGTTTGTTCCTGTTCTCAAGCCATGCGGCAGGAGACTTGCCTTCGATTTTCTTGAAGACCATGAAGAACGATGAACGCGAACGGAAACCGCACTCCTCATATATGCTGTCTATGTTATAACCGGATGTCTCAAGATCCATAAGTTTCTGCTTTGCTTCTTCGACACGCATTCTGTTGATGAATTCAAAGAAATTGATCTTAAGATAACCGTTGATCGCGCGGGAGAGCGTCCTTTGGGAAACATTAGCCTCTTTCGAGAAAAGCGCCAATGAAATATCCGGTTTCAGATAGGCCTTGCTTGCGGCAAGATACTCCGAAGCCGCATCACACACCTTCCGCATCTGCTCGATGGACATTGCCGGAGCATCCTGTTCCTTAGGCATTTCGTCAGTCGCAGACACCGGCATCGACTGATTTGTAAGCGCACAATACACCAGATATGTCATGCTTATCACATTTATTATCTGTATCAGCCAGGCATCCGTCCTCGGCCATATCTCATAGCACACCATGACAATCACGAAAAGGACAAAGAACAATATCATGAACCTCGGAATCCACAACTTCTGCACCCATTCCGCATCGGAAGTCGTGTCTGCAATCGCTTTCTTCTTTCTGTACAGATATATGAATATGGCAGGATAGTAAACAAGTATCTGAAGGGAGACAAGCATGGTGTTGACCTCGCCGTACCACGTGTCATCACCTCCCATTTCATACCTTATGGTATTCATCTTCTGAGCCTCAGGCGTGAGTAATCCGAGCACAAGAAAGACTATCGCCGGCAGGAAATGCAGCAGGTGCACCGGTCGCCATCTGAAATCCGGGTCAAAGTTTATCCTCGCAAACAGCCATAGCAGCGGCATCAGCAAAGTATTTACAGAAAAGGAAATCGGAAACATGAACAGAGCCACTCCGTGCCACCCCATCATACGTGTAAAGTTATACAGATACACCGGCACCGTCGGCACAAAAGTGACAAGAGCCGCCCATCCTCGTGCTCCATGATATCTTGAAGTGGCGAGCAGCAGGGCCGTGAAGAACAGAAGTATCGCGATGCTGGCCGCATTGACCGCGAGTATTGCCTCTTTCATATTAGTTTTGCGTTAATAAATCAGGTGACTTTCATAACACAAATGTAGTTTTTTTTCATCAAATCACAATTAAAGAGATATCTTAGAGGTTAAAGAAGTATATTTGAATATACGTTCAATGTCAAGAGTCCGGTTTCCTTTTGCTATTTCATAAGTCTTTTGTATATTTACCACCCAAAACAGTGGTACACTTACCACACAATATAGTGGTACAAGAAACATGGAAGAGAAGAAACTACAATCAGCATTAGAAGAGTGGCAGAAATTGCTTCCTCTCTCGGAGGAGGACCGCAATCGCCTCAGGAGGCGGTTTACTGTGGATTTTAACTACAACAGTAACCATCTTGAGGGAAATACTTTGACGTATGGCCAGACGGAGATTCTGCTTCTTTTCGGCAAGGTGATCGGTGAGGCAGACCTGAAGGACGTGCAGGATATGAGTGCGAGCAATGTGGCTTTGAAGATGATGGAGGAGGAGTCAGGGGTGAAGGATATTCCGCTGACTCAGAATTTCATCAGGACTTTGCATCGCACTTTGCTGCGTGAGGATTATACAGTGTATCGCAGTCTTCCGGGAGGTGTGCAGACGAGTTATGTGGTTCACGCGGGTCAGTATAAGACTCGTCCGAACAGTGTGATCACGCGTTATGGGGATCGCTTTGAGTATGCTTCGCCGGAGGAGACCCCTGCGCTTATGGCGGGTCTTGTAGATTGGTACAATCAGGCAGAGCAGGAGGGTATGCTTACGCCTGCTGAACTTGCGATTATGTTCCATTACAGGTATATACGCATTCACCCGTTTGAGGACGGCAACGGGCGTATTGCCCGTATGATGGTGAATTATATTCTTGCTCGTCACGGTTATCCTATGGTTGTGGTTCGCAGCAGATCGAAGAAGGAGTATCTGGAGGCGTTGCATCGTGCTGATCTTGTGGTGGGTTCGGCTCCGGCTGATGGTGCAAATGCTTCGTTAAAGGATATCAGACCATTCCATAAATACATGAACAGTCTGATAACAGAAGAAATCAAGAATGATGTTCTGTTTGTGACCGAGAGAGACAGCAAGGTGTGGTGGTATGACGGTCAGAGGATAGTTTTCCGTACAGAGACATATAATAAGATTCTGCGTGCGCTTCAGGCGGAGAATCGCGCGACACTTGCATATCTGCAGAAAGAGGTCGGGGTCAATCGCTCCGCTTTGCAGAAGATGTTGGCGAATCTGCAGGAGAAAGGATATGTGGAAAGGGATGAGAAGGTAGGATGGCGCGTGTTTATTACGTCTTCGGTGTAACATGAAAACGCAACCATCCAATCACATCGCCGTATATTAAAAGCCCGGTTTTCCGCCCCGCTCCAACAATGAAAGACTTGCCCTAATGGGACCTCATCACTCTTGGCCCGTGAGATTCCAATCAAATTGCATAACTTCACACAGCTAAATCGGAATTTAACTATGAAACGAATTTTTGCTTTAATAGTTGCTATTAATAGCCTATGCGGATGTCTTAATG
>JAZNPF010000007.1:0-46794 GCA_045589495.1 Clostridia bacterium | reverse complement strand
GTATCTTAACAGTTCGTGGCGGTATGACATCTCACGCAGCGGTTGTTGCGCGTGGTATGGGTACTTGCTGTGTATCCGGTTGCGGCGATATCAACATGGATGAAGAAAATAAAAAATTCACACTCGCAGGCAAAACATATGTTGAGGGTGACTATATTTCTATCGACGGTTCAACAGGTAACATCTACGGTGAAATCATTCCTACCGTTGATGCTGAAATCGCAGGCGAATTCGGCAGAATCATGGCTTGGGCTGACGAATTCAGAACACTCAAAGTAAGAACAAACGCAGATACACCTGCTGATGCTAAACGTGCACGTGAACTCGGTGCTGAAGGTATCGGTCTTTGCCGTACAGAGCATATGTTCTTCGAGGCTGAAAGAATTGCTGCATTCCGCGAAATGATCTGTTCAGATACTGTTGAAGAAAGAGAAGCAGCACTTGAAAAGATTCTTCCTTATCAGCAGAGCGACTTCGAGGCTCTTTATGAAGCACTTGAAGGATGCCCCGTAACAATCCGTTTCTTAGATCCACCGCTTCACGAATTCGTTCCCACAGAAGAAGCAGACATCAAAGCGCTTGCTGATGCTCAGGGCAAAACTGTTGAAGATATCAAAGCAATCATTGCTTCACTTCACGAGTTCAACCCAATGATGGGTCACCGTGGTCTTCGTCTTGCAGTAACATATCCTGAAATTGCAAAGATGCAGACAAAAGCAGTTATCCGTGCTGCAATCAATGTTCAGAAAGCACACGCAGACTGGACAATTGTTCCTGAAATTATGATTCCGCTTTCATGTGAAGTTAAAGAATTAAAATATGTTAAAGAAATGGTTGTAGCAACTGCTGATGCAGAAATCGCTGCGGCTGGTGCTGACCTCAAATATGAAGTTGGTACAATGATTGAAATTCCTCGTGCAGCACTTACTGCTGATGATATTGCTAAAGAGGCTGAATTCTTCTGCTTCGGTACAAACGACCTTACACAGATGACATACGGTTTCTCTCGTGATGACGCAGGTAAATTCCTTGATGCTTATTATGACGCTAAAATCTTCGAGAACGATCCATTCGCTAAACTCGACCAGACTGGTGTTGGTAAGTTGATGGAAATGGCTGTTACTATGGGTAAAAAAGTTCGTCCCGAAATGCACTGCGGTATCTGCGGCGAGCATGGTGGCGACCCTGTGTCTGTAGAATTCTGCCACGAAATTGGTTTGGATTATGTATCCTGCTCACCTTTCCGTGTGCCGATTGCACGTCTTGCAGCTGCACAGGCAGCAATTAAAGCAGCGAAATAATTTTGTTTTGGATATAGAATTTAATATAATGTATTGAAAAGACGAAAGTAAATCCAATATAAAAAAAGACTCGTACTTAAAAGTACGAGTCTTTTTTTATTCATGGTCATATTTTTTGATAAATTCAATTATTGGGGTGTTATCTTCAAGACTATGTGGATGATGGTCACCGCCGTTTTTTATGATGGTTTTTATGGTGCAGTTATTTTTTGTATACGCATTGTTGACAAAAATACCATTTTCATCATACGGAACAACAGTATCGGCATCACCTGAAACAAGAATAATGGGAATATTGTTTTTTACTAAATCGGATATGTAGTCAAGCGGGTGCTCACGGTAACTTAAAAGTTGGGTTAAATTCATTCCTTTATTTTCTTCAAATTCGCTCATCATAGAATCATTTGCTTTGCCCAATCCCGCAGGGCAGGAGAGGAGATTTACCACAGGTGCATCCAAATACATACAAGATACGTATTGCGGATATTTTGCGGCAAAATAAATACCCTGCATACCGCCGCAACTCATACCGATAATAACGCATTTTTTGCTTAAATTGTATTTTTTTTGTACATATTCCGCCAACTCTGCTCTTGCTTCGGTGTCTTCCCACTTGTGCCAGCGTGTTATGTTTTTTATGTGGAATATATGATATCCCATTTCAAGAAGTTTAATTTGCACATCTGGAAATGCGTCAAAGTATTCGGTTTTGATTGCCCATTTTCCGTTTGGGTTTTTGGGGAAAACAGTTATAAGTTCTTTTCCTGAAAATGTTTCTCTTTCTAAAGTAAAACCATTCCAATTTTCCATAGTTTTATTCTCCTTTTGTCGTAAGATATTGTTCAATATAATGTGCTGCGGTCGCTCCGTCTGCAACGGCTGTTACTATCTGGCGAACAGGTTTTGTTCGTACATCACCTACAGAAAATACACCATCTAAATTGGTTTGTGTTGTTTCATTGGCAATAATGTATCCAAACTCATCAAGTTCTATCTGCCCTTTGAAGATCGATGTTTCAGGACTTCTGCCAATGCTTATAAAAACTCCGTCACATGATATGATGTTTGTATTGTCTGTAATAGTATTTCTGATTTTTAAACCGTTTACTGTTTCTTCAAATAATATTTTTTCAACAACACAGTTCCACATAAATTCAACGTTTTCTGCTTTCATAAGCGGTTCGTGATAAATTTTTGTTGCTCTTAATGTGTCACGGCGGTGAATAACAATTACTTTTTCGCATATTTTGGAAAGGAAAATTGCATCTGCGGCGGCAGAATTTCCTCCGCCTACAACTGCAACGGTTTTGTTTTTGAAAAACATTCCGTCACAAGTTGCACAGTAGCCGACACCTCGGCCAACTAACTGTTCCTCGTTTTCCAAGCCGAGATGTTTGTGCTCTGCACCTGTTGCAATTATAATGGTTTTTGAGAAATATATACCACTGTCGGTGTGTATTGTTTTGATTTTTTTCTGCAAATTGACAGATAAAACTTCTGTTTGAATGGTTTTTGCACCAAAGCGTTCTGCACCGCTTTGCATTTTAAATCCCAACGTAAAACCGTCAATGCCTTCTTCAAAACCGGGATAGTTATCAATCTGTGAGGTCTGAGTCATTTGACCGCCGGCAGAAAACTTTTCTAAAACCAAAGTGTCAAATCCGGCTCTTGCAGTATATATGGCAGAAGTATATCCAGAAGGACCTCCGCCGATAATAATTACATCATATATATGGTTGTTCATGTTGAATAACCCTCTCATATCATCTCAAGTATCTGATTTTTTGTCTTTGCACCGACACTGCTGTTTACAACTTCTCCGCCTTTAATGACAAAAAGTGAGGGGATGCTCATTACTTTGAATGCAGTTGCAAGTTCACTTTCTTCATCCACATTTACTTTTCCTACTTTTATTTCAGGATGCTCGTCTGCAATTTCGTCAACAATTGGGGACACCATTCTGCACGGACCGCACCAACTTGCCCAGAAATCTAAAAGAACGGGTTTATCAGAGTTTAATACTTCACTTTCAAAATTATCTTTTGTAATTTTTATTGCTGACATAATTCATTCTCCTTTGTATGTTTTTATTTGCAGAGTTCTTTTGCGAGTGCCGAAATTTCTGCAATATTATCATCGGATACAGCAGATTTAATGTGTACGCCGCATTCGGTGAAGTTGATGTTTTTTGATTTTTCAAACATGGTTTTTATTGCTTTTTCTGCTGTTGGAGCCCAACTTCCGTTTTCTATAATTGATATGGTTCTGTTTTGAAAATTACGTTCTGTAAGATGGTCAATAAATTCTTTCATAAACGGGAAAATCCCAGCGTTGTATGTGGTTGTTGCCAGAACAAGTCTGTCATATCTGAAAGCATCTTCGACGGCTTCTGCCATATCACATCTTGCAAGATTTGAAACGACAACCTTTTCACAACCGCTTTCGATAAGTTCTTTCTCCAACATTCTAACAGCCTTTTCGGTGTTGCCGTAAACGGAAGTAAAGCATATTGCAACACCTTTCTCTTCAGGCTGATAGGACGACCAGGTGTTGTAAAGATTGATATAGTAAGAGAGATTTTCAGTAAGGCAAGGACCGTGAAGTGGACATATTCTGTCAATTTCAAGATTCACTGCTTTTTTGAGAAGTGATTGCACTTGTGCTCCGTATTTTCCGACGATACCGAAATAATAGCGACGTGCTTCACAAGCCCAGTCTTCATCTGCATCGCGTGTTCCGAATTTGCCAAAAGCATCTGCGGAGAATAACGTTTTTGTGTACTTTTCATAACTTAAAATAACTTCGGGCCAATGCACCATAGGCGCTGTTATAAAGGTCAATTCGTGAGTCCCAAGAGAAAGAGAATCGCCTTCGCCAACAACGATTTGATTATCAATATAGTCAGAACCAAAAAACTGTTTCATCATTACAAAGGATTTTGCGTTTGAAACAATTTTTGCGTTCGGGTATTCTTTGGTAAATCTGTCAATATTTGCGGCATGGTCTGGTTCCATGTGATGAACAATAAGGTAATCCGGATTTTTATCACCGATAATATTTTTTATATTGGAAAGCCATTCATCACCAAAACTTTTCTCAACAGTATCTAATACAGCAATTTTTTCGTCACATATAATGTATGAATTATATGCCATTCCTTTTTCAACAGCATACTGACCTTCAAATAAATCTATATTATAGTCGTTTACACCTGCCTGAAATATTTGTTCTGTAATATTCATTTATTTTAACTCCTTTTATTTAGTTTATCCCAAAAAGAAATCCATTATAAGCATAAGGCAAAAACCTAAAAGCAGTGCATAAGTTGCACCGCGTTCGCTTCCGTGCGAGTGAGTTTCGGGAATCATTTCGTCACTTATAACATAAAGCATAGTTCCGCCTGCAAATGCAAGAGCAAAAGGCAGAACAGTAGTAGATATACTTACTGCAAAATATCCTATAAATGTTCCTATGACTTCTACCAGACCGGTAAACGAAGCAATCATAAGTGTACGCTTTTTGTTCATTCCAGCAGCAAGCATCGGGGCAATTATAACCATACCTTCGGGTATATTCTGAAGAGCAATACCGCCTGCAATAGTGAGTGCGTCTGCAATATTGCCTGTTCCGAATCCGACTCCTGCTGCAATTCCCTCGGGTAAATTATGAATTGCTATTGCCATTACAAAAAGTAAAACTTTACTTAATTTGTCGTTTGCATCGGTATGGTTTTCGGTTTCTGTACCGGATAGTCTGTGAAGGTGGGGAACTATTTTGTCTAAAAAGTTCAATATAAGTGCACCAAAAAATATTCCCGTTATGCAAAGTATTAAAGAAAATGTATTACCTTGTTCAATAGATGGGAGAATGAGCCCGAAAAAAGCGGCGCATAACATAACTCCTGCTGCAAAAGACAAAATTAAATCGCTGAATTTGTGTGAAATGTTTTTAAAGGCGAATCCGCCTATTGCGCCTATTACGGTGGCACCCCCGACACCTAATGCGGTAAGTAATACTATATTCATTGCAAGCCCTCACTTTCTGTCACAAATATAATAACATATTTCATCAAATTCCACAAGATATTTATGTGAATTTGATAATGCAATTTTATGTAATCTGATTTTTGTGGTTGTTGACAGTTTTTCATAATTATGTTATTCTTTTAATAAATATTTTGAGTAATGAAATGATAGACAGATACGAATAAGCAAATATGATTTATAAAAAGGAATTGTCATGGAAAAAACGTATATAACAGTTAAGAAGAAAGCAACTGCTGAAATAACTGAAAAAAAGTCGCGGTTTATTGCAACAATGTGCCATGTTGAAACCGAGGAAGAAGCAGCGGCGTTTATATCTTTAGTTAAAAAAGAGCATTACAGTGCACGCCACAACGTGTATGCGTTTATACTAAATAACGGATTTAAAAAATACAGTGATGATGGTGAACCTACCAGAACAGGCGGTTTTCCTGTTCTGGAAATGCTTGAAAATGAGGGTATAACGGATTGTGTGTGTGTTGTAACCAGATATTTTGGCGGAACTTTGCTTGGTACGGGCGGGCTTATCAGGGCGTATACAAAAGCCGCTAAAGATTGTCTTACAGAGTGCGGATTACTGAAAAAAACCATCTGTGATATTATGGAGATAAATTGTGATTATACGTTTTTAAGTAAGGTTGAGCATATACTTAAAACAGGTGATTTTAAGGTCGAGAATATTGATTACGGAGAATCTGTAACAGTTAAGGTTATATGTGAAAAAACTAAAACCGATGCACTTTTTACAGAAATAACCGATACTTTTGGAATAAATGTATCTGCCAAAACTGTCGGTCAGATATATTACACATTATGATGTGTTTGTCTGTTTTACACAAAAAAAGTATTTAAAATTATAATGATGGTTTTCCAAAAATTGATTGACAAAAAAATCAAGATATGGTAATATTGGAATATGTGAGTAGCAAATGTTTTACTACTCGAATTATTTTTTAAAGAGTGGTAAGGATACTGCTCATATTTAGGAGGAAGTAAGTAATGCAAAAAGGTACAGTTAAATGGTTTAACGCAGAAAAAGGTTATGGCTTCATCGAGTGTGAAGAAGGCGGCGATGTATTCGTACATTTTTCAGCTATCACTATGGAAGGTTATAAAACCCTTCAGGAAGGCGAAGCTGTTGAGTTCGAAGTAATCGAAGGTGCAAAAGGTCCTCAGGCTGCTAACGTAACCAAAGCGTAATTATTATATACGCATTTGAATTAAATTCATCTGTAAAACCCCAATAGACATTGGGGTTTTTTCCTTAATATAGTATTTCGATAAACAGAAACGAGGGTGCAAATATGGCTTGTGAAGATGTACTCACTCATATTAAAAATTCGATGAACGAACTGAGCAAAGGTCAGCGTAATATTGCTTCGTATATACTTGATAACTATGATAAGGCTGCATTTATGACGGCATCCGGGCTTGGAAAGGCAACCGGTGTAAGCGAATCTACCGTAGTTCGTTTTGCTGTGGAACTTGGATATGATGGATATCCCCAACTCCAAAGATTATTGCAGGAGATTATCCGCAACCGCCTTACCAACGTTCAGCGTATGGAAGTTACAACTGCAAAGATTGGCGAAAGTGATGTTATGAAAACAATCATTCAATCGGATATTGATAAACTTCGTCAGACAGTTGAAAACCTTGATGAAAAGGAATTCCTTGCTGCTGTTGATACCATTGCGAACGCTGACAAAATTTACATATTGGGCACAAGAAGTTGCTCATCACTTGCATCGTTTTTGGGATTTTATCTTAATCTGATATTTAAAGATGTAAAAACAATAAGTACCAGTTCTGCAAGTGAAACATTTGAACAACTTTTTCGTGTTGGTAAGCGTGATGCAGTTATAGCAATTAGTTTTCCACGTTACTCAAGCAGAACTGTAAAGGCAGTTTCGTATGCGGCATCAAAAGGTGCAAGTGTTGTTGCACTTACTGACAGTATGAACTCACCGATTATACCTTTTGCTACACATTCGCTTATTGCCAGAAGTGATATGTCATATTTTGTGGATTCTCTTGTTGCACCTTTAAGCATTATAAATGCCATAATTGTTGCACTTGTATTAAAAAATAAAGACACGGTAAGAAATACTTTTGAAGAACTTGAAAATATCTGGGATAAATATGAGGTGTATGAAAAGCATGAACAATGACAGACGTGTTGCCGTTATTGGAGGCGGTCCTGCCGGAATGATGGCAGCCGCAACTGCTGCTGCGGACGGAAAAAAGGTAATACTTTTTGAGAAGAACGATTTTCTTGGTAAAAAACTTCTTATTACCGGTAAGGGCAGATGCAACGTAACCAATAATGCTGATATTTCAGAATTTATAAAAAATGTACCAGTAAACGGCAATTTTTTATATAGTGCTTTTTACTCTTTTACAAATACTGAACTTATTGATTTGCTGAAAAGATTAGGTGTCGAAACAAAGGTAGAAAGAGGGGAGAGAGTATTCCCCGTAAGCGATAAGGCTAAAGATGTTGTAAATGCATTTGCAAAGTATGTTTTAGACTCTGGTGCAAAGATTGTCAAGGTTGCCGTCAAAAAGATAATTTTAAATGGAGATAACACAAAAACTGTTGTTCTGGCTGATAAAAGGGCTGTTAAGTGCGATAGCGTTGTTATAGCCACCGGTGGTGCAAGTTATCCTTTAACCGGCTCTACCGGAGACGGATATACCTTTGCAAAGGAACTCGGTCATACAATAATAGATTTAAAACCCTCTTTGGTTCCGCTTGTAGTCAAAGAAAAATTTATAAGCGAACTTCAGGGATTGTCATTGAAAAATATATCAGTCACTTTAAAGTCAGACGGCAAAAAAGTATATGAGGATTTCGGGGAAATGCTTTTTACGCATTACGGACTTTCCGGCCCGGTTATTTTGAGTGCAAGTTCTCATATTCGTAAAAACGCCAGATACACACTTTCGGTGGACTTGAAGCCGGCACTTGACGAATCAACACTGGATAAACGGATTCTGCGTGATTTTAATGAACTGAAAAACAAAGATTTCATCAATTCTCTTGACGCCTTGCTTCCAAAAAAACTTATTCCGGTCGTTGTTATGCTTTCAGGAATTGATGCTCATAAAAAGATCAATGAGATAACAAAGCAGGAGAGAAAAAAACTTGTAAGCATACTTAAAAATCTTGAGTTTGAAATTTCAGGTTTTCGTCCGATAAAAGAGGCAATTGTAACATCAGGCGGAGTAAATGTAAAAGAGATAAACCCGACAACAATGGAGTCTAAAATTGTTCCCGGAGTATTTTTTGCCGGCGAGATAATAGATACCGATGCCTATACAGGCGGATTTAATCTGCAAATAGCATTTTCTACAGGATATGTAGCAGGAAAGAATGCATAAATATTTAATAATAGTTCCGTTGTATACAAAAAATATTTATAAAATCATAAGAAAAAAGAGTGTGAAGCAGTAATGAATAGTGTTTTTAAAAAAGATTTATACAGATATTATGGAGAAAACGGAGAACCTATTTTAAAGAAGATATTCAGACCTCTTGAAATAAAATATATATCTGTATTCAGAAAAGCAAATATGTGCAGGTTTCTGCCTTTGAAACTTTTTTATATGTTAAGACTTATGCATCTGTCCAATAAGACGAAAATTCAGATTCCTGCCAGGACAAGCATTGGTGAAGGGCTATATATAGGGCATCTTGGTCGTATTATCATTCATCCCGATGCGAAATTGGGCAAAAATATAAATCTCGGTACTGGTGTTACAATAGGAATTGAAAACCGCGGAAAAAGAAAAGGCACTCCTATTATCAATGACAATTGTTGGATTGGAACAAATTCCGTTATTGTAGGAAATGTTAAGATTGGTAGCGATGTCCTTATTGCTCCGCTTACCTATGTTAATTTTGATGTTCCCGATCATAGTATTGTTATGGGAAACCCCGGTAAAATAATCGCCAAAGAAAATGCAACTGAATATTATGTTTCCAACTGTGTATGAGCAATTTTCAAATCATGAAAACTATTCGTGTTTAAAGCGCTGAAATTAGACCTCATATATTGACATAACTGCATATTGGTGATATAATATTGTAATTAGGAAAGATGATATAAAATTTGATAAAATCTGCCGAAAAGTAGGTTTTGATTACCGCTTTTTGATATCGCCTGAGGCAGTTTATGATATGATTGACAGACAGCAACCTTGGATGATAAAATCCGGGTTGTTTTTTGTTTGATTTATGATATGGAGGTGGCGCATTGGCTGACAAAGATTCAAGAGTTAAACATAATTTGGTATCGTCACTTGTATATCAGTTTGTACTTATATCTTTAAGTTTTCTTTTGCCGAGATTATATCTTGAAAATTTTGGTTCAGAGGTTAACGGTGTACTTTCAACCATAAAACAGATTTTCGTATATATGCTCCTTTTAGAAGCAGGTGTGGGTCTTGCTACAACTCAGGCTCTTTATAAAAGAATAGGAGAAAAAGATTATAAGAGTGCAAGTGAAGTTCTTTCTGCTACTAATTCTTATTATATAAGAACAGGAATAATCTATCTTGCTATCGTACTTGTTATTGCCGTTGTATATGCGTATGTAATACCAACATCAATAGACAGTAATGTAGTGTTTTTAATAATTATATTAACTGCTTTGCCTGCGTTATTCAGTTATTTTGTCCAGGCAAAATACAGAATACTTATGGAGGTTGACGGAAGAAAGTATGTAATAAACAATGCAGAAACAATTCTTCAGATTGCTTCAAATGCAGGAAAAATACTTGTTTTACTTTTAACAGACAGCCTCATTCTTATTCAACTGGTTTATTGTATAATGTCGCTTGTTCAACTTGCGTTTTTATATTTCTATGCCAAACGCAGATATAAATGGCTTGATTTAAAGGCGAAACCTGATTTTAATGCTATTTCACAAAAAAATTCGGTTTTGGTACATCAACTTTCAGGAATGGTATTCAATAATACTGATGTGATACTTATTTCCGTACTTTGTGATTTTAAGGCAGTAAGCATTTATGCCATATATAATATTTTCTTTTCTCAAGTGCAGAATTTTATAACAAGTATAGTTTCGTCTTTTACCTTTGCGTTAGGACAGATGTTTCATACAGACAGAGAAAAGTTTGACAAACTGTTTAATGTATACGAAACTTTTTACATAATGACAACTTGTATCATATACACTCTTATGGCGGTGTTTTTATTACCCTTGATACAGATATATACAAGCGGAATAAACGATGCTGAATATACAAATACATTTCTTGTATTACTTTTTGTAATAATGAATTTAATTGCAAATGTTAAAATGCCCGCCAATGGAATTATTGAATATTCAGGCGATTTTGAAAAAACCCGTTCATACGCAATATGGGAAATGATTATAAACATAGCGGTTTCCATCATATCAATTATGTATATGGGAATATGCGGTGCAATACTCGGAACGATAGCGGCACTTGTGTACCGTGGAATAGTAACAATCCACTATTCAAACAGAAAAGTCCTTAAAAGAAGTCAGATGAGTACATATAAAATCTTAATTTCAAACGCTGCCGTTTTTGCAGTGATTATGGTTGTATTTTTTGTTGACACATTCAGTGGAGTTTCTTTTTTGCAATTGCTGATAAACGGACTCGTCCATTCAGTATGGATTGTGGTATTATATTTACTTATAAATTTCATATTCAATAAATCTGCTTTTAAAACTATTCTTCAATTATACAGGAGGAAGAAAAAGCAATGAGTATTCCAAAAGTAATTTACTACTGCTGGTTTGGAAAAGGCAAAATGCCTGCGCTTTCCGAAAAATGCATTGAAAGTTGGAAAAAATACTGTCCCGATTATAAAATAGTTTGTATAAATGAAGATAATTTTGATATAAATCAAAACAAATATGCCAGGGAGGCGTATGATGCACGAAAGTGGGCTTTTGTAAGTGATTTTGCAAGACTGAAGGTTTTGTATGATAAAGGCGGAATTTATCTTGATACAGATGTTGAACTTATAAAGCCTCTTGATGAACTCATTAAAGAAAACGGGTATATGGGATTTGACGATAACGGAATAATTTCTACGGGGCTTGGGTTTGCCTGTGAAAAGGGAAATCAATTGATTGCTGCTCTGCTGGCTGATTATGACTATATATCTTTTATACTATCTGACGGCTCTTATGACCTTACCCCTTGTCCTGACAGAAACACAAATACTATGAAAAGGCTTGGGATGGATATCAATATTAAAGACCAGATTTTTATGGGGATACATATATTGCCGGAAGATTATCTTTGTCCTATGAAATATTATACCGGTAGAAAAATAATAACTAAAAACACTTATTCCATACACCATTTTTGCGCATCCTGGATATCACCAACTGCAAAACGGACATTATTCGTTAAGCGTATTATAGGTGTAAGGCTGTACGATAAATTGTACGGAAAATTTTTACATAAACTTAAATGGCTGGAGTGGTAAGTTTGCCTGAAAAAGTATTAAAAAAATTTAATTCATATATTTTGCCTCAATGGAGAGTTTGTTTTTTTGCGGCTCTGACAGTGGGGCTAGTTGCACATTTATATAAAATAACAAACTGGCTTCCTAATTGGGATTCGTTAGTATTCAGACATGATTCGCAGAATATGATTGCTCTTGGAAGATGGTTTTTACCTGTTGTCTGTTCTTTCAGTTCGTTTTATGATCTGCCGTTTTTAAATGGTATCATAGCAATTGTATTTCATGCTTTAAGCAGCGTATGTATTTGCAGAATACTTAATGTGCAGAAAAAAATCACTGCTTTTTTAATAGGAGCAGTAATTGTTTCCTTTCCAACAGTTACTTCGGTTATGATGTATAACTATGTGGCTGACGGTTATAGTATTGCATTTTTCTTTTCCGTCCTTGCAGCACTATATCTAACAAGGGAAAAACCAAGATATTTTCTCTCTGCGGTATTTATTGCTTTGTCAACCGGTATTTACCAGGCATATATAACAGTTACAATAATGTTGGTTATATTCAAACTGATTGATGAAACAATTTATCACAACGCATCTTTTCAAATTACTTTTAAAAAAGGTGTGTTTATGCTTTTGTCAGGGCTTTTGGGTGTAGCATTATATGGCATCATACTCAAAGTAATTCTTAGTTTTTTTTCTGTTAGATTGCTTGATTATCAGGGAATCAATTCATCTGCATCATTATCAAACATTGATTTACTTGCATCCTTTTATGTTATCAAGGAAACTTTTATGAACTGCTTCTTTGATTTATCAAAAGGAATAAACGTATACGTTGTTTTAAATATTTTAGTTTTAATTGTTACACTTTTTCATTATGTTAAATACATAGTGAAGAATGAGGTTTATAAAAATCCTGCTAACATCTTTTTGCTTGTTATTCTGTGTTTTATGCTGATAATGGGAGCGGGTGCACTTGCTTTTGTGAATGCCGGTGTTGATTATCACAATCTAATGCTTATGGGATATTCTGTATTTTATTTGTTTTTCCTGGTGCTTTATGAAAGAGGAACAAAGACAAACGAAAAACACGCTTGTATCAAGTGTTGGATTATATTGCTGACAGCTATGGCAATAGTAATAAATCAAGTTGTTATATCAAATGTAAGTTACCACAAAGCACAAATGGCTTATGAAAAGTCTTATGGAGTTTTAATCCGTATCGCAGACCGGATAGAACAGACTCCTGAAACTGAAAATTGTGATAAAATCCTTGTTGTTGGCGCTCTTAATAATAGTGATGCGTATAGTGTGAATCTTACGCCGGATATTACCGGAATAACAGATGGATATATAATCCGTGCAGATGATGAAACAGTAGGGCAGAGTGTGTTATGCAGTGCTCTTAACGATTATTGTGGAAAAAATTATGAATTTGTAAGCGGCGAAGAAAAGAAAAATATTATCCAAAGAGAAGACGTAAAATCTATGGAGAAATGGCCCTCAAAGGATTGTGTGGCAATCGTAGGTGATACTGTTATTATCAAACTTGGTACAGAAGGTGAAAATTAAATGATATATTTTTGTGCTGACGATTATGGAATATGCGATAGTGCATCTGCGCATGTACAGCAGTGCATAAACGAAGGTGCGCTTAATAAAGTGAGTGTGTTTCCTAACTTTGACAAGATTGATTTACATAAAATAAAGAATAACAAAAACATTCGGATTTCTCTGCATTTGAACCTTGTTGAAGGGAAGTGTATGGCAGATGCCACTGAAATAGATTTAATTGCAGACAAAAACGGGAATTTAAAACACACCTTTGGCGGACTGTTTAAATTGGGACTATTTAACAGAAAAAAATTTGAGGCTCAGGTTTATAAAGAAATTAAAGCGCAGGTTTTGTTCTGGAAAAGCATTTTATCTGAAGATGTTCCATTTTCTATAGACAGCCATCAGCATACATATATGATACCTGCTGTATTCAAAGCATTACTTAAAGTCTTGAGTGAGGAAAAAATAGATTTAGAGTATATGCGAATTCCTGCAGAACCTATTTTGCCGTATATAAAAACACCATCGCTGTATTTTACATATAGCCCAATAAATATTATTAAACAATGGCTTCTTAATTTTTTATGGATGATAAACAAAAAGCAGTTAAAGAAAAATAAAATACCGACATCGTATTTTTTTGGAATACTTTTTTCAGGAAAAATGGATGAAAAAAGAGTAAATAAAATTTTGCCAAAGTATGTAAAAATGGCAAAAAAATACGATAAGGATATAGAGGTTTTATTCCATCCCGGATATTTAGACAATAGCGAAATAGATTTTAAAGACAAAAATATAACTTTTAAAAATTTTTATTTGTCAGAAAACAGAAAAACAGAATTTGATTGTTTAATTAAAATATCAGAAAGAAGCGTGCTGTAATGCCTTATATTGAACGTGACAAAGTTGATGCAAGAACAAGAGAAAAACTAGAAGCAATTATCGAAAAATCTTATGCAACATATTGGCACAAGAAAATACTTTTTGATATCTTTTTTGCAACATTGATTTTATTGTTTTTCCTGCCTTTGATGATTATAATTTCAATTGTTATTGTGATTGACGATCCAAGTGCCGGACCTTTCTATAAGCAGATAAGAATAGGACGTCACGGAAAAGAATTTTATATGTATAAGTTCAGAACTATGCGGGTAAATGCAGATAAAATGATTGAAGAGTTGGTAAAGCAGAACGAAATGGACGGTCCCGTGTTCAAAATGAAGGAAGACCCCCGCATAACGAGAGTCGGCAAGTTCTTAAGAAAACTTTCGCTTGACGAACTTATGCAGTTCTTTAATGTTTTAAAGGGGGATATGACTCTTGTGGGACCAAGACCGCCTCTTCCGAGAGAAGTTCAGTTCTATACTGATTATCAAAGGTTACGCCTTCTTGTTACCCCCGGCATAACCTGCACATGGCAGATTTCCAAAAACAGAAATGACATTCCATTTGAGCAATGGGTTGAAATGGATATTGAATACATACAGACAAGAACATATCTTAATGATTTGAAAATTATGCTTAAAACACCTATAGTTATGCTTACAGCTACGGGTCGATAATCAAATTTGGAGTGAAGAAAATGAAAGTTGCTATGATTGGGCACAAGGTCGTTCCGTCAAGACGCGGCGGAATAGAAAATGTTCTTACAACACTATGTCCGATACTGGTTGAGATGGGACTTGATGTTACTTGTTACAACCGTTCATCTGATAAGGTTGAAAATGAATATGTGGGAACCGTTTTAAACACAATGTACAAAGGTGTAAAAATTAAAAATGCATGGACACTTAATATTCGTGGTTTTGCTGCAATGATAGCATCATTTACAGCGGCAATATCTGCCTCATTTAAGGATTATGACGTAATTCACTTTCACGCAGAAGGACCGTGTGCAGCACTCTGGATCCCAAAACTTTTCGGCAAAAAATGCGTTGCCACGGTTCACGGACTTGACTGGCAGAGAGAAAAATGGGGAAAGGGTTTTGCATCCAAATATATAAAATTCGGTGAAAAAATTCTTGCAAAATATGCAGATGAAGTTATTGTGCTTAGCCAGGCTGCTTACGATTATTTCAAAGAAACATATAACCGGGAAACAACTATTATACATAATGGAATAAGCCGCCCTCAAAGAAAAGATGCTGAACTTATTACAGAAAAGTACGGACTTAAAAAAGGTGAATATATATCTGTTGTATCAAGACTGACTGCTGAAAAGGGGATTCATTATCTTATTGATGCATACGGCAAAATCACAACAGATAAAAAACTTGTTATCGCCGGTGATACAAGTGATACTGATGATTATGTGAAAATGCTTAAGGAAAAAGCAGCAGGAAATCCCAATATTATTTTTACCGGTTTTGTATCTGGTGATATTTTAAACGAAATATATTCAAATGCCTATATCAATGTATTGCCATCCGACCTTGAGGGTATGTCCTTATGCCTTTTAGAGTCGCTTGCATATAAGAATGCTCTCTTGTGTTCGGATATTCCCGAAAACACATCGGTTGCTGAAGACAGGGCGATTTACTTTAAAAAGGGAAATGTGGATGATTTGGCAGAAAAACTTCAGTATATGTGTGATGACAGCGAATTTGTTGAAAAATTAAGAGTTGGTGTAGATGAATTCATTTTAAATAAATATAGTTGGTTTGATGTTGCTGAGGCAACACGCAAACTCTATGAAAAATAAAAAGTAAAGGTTTGTTCAATATGGATAATATAAAAAACATTGAGAAAACAGAAAAATATGAGGATAAGATAAAAGAACTTTTCAAAGAATTTGCAACAGATGAGTTCTATGACAGATGGGCAGATACATTTGAAATTGAGCGTGAAGGCGAAAAGCAAGTCGTTGTTTACTATCATGGGGCTGAAGATATAAAACTATTTAAGAAAGAATGTAAGGGGCCTCTGTTGTCATGCATTTATTCCATAGTGGGCGCAGGAAAGAAAGTTAAAATATTAAAAAAGAGTAGTAAAAGTATCTTGAGCCCCAAAACAAAAAAGAATATCAAAGCTGTAAAATTCTTTGTCATCGGTATGATTTTTGTCTGCATTGCAACGGCTATTATTGTTGTTATGTGCAATTATATCGGCAATAGAAATTTCAGAGAAACTTTTTATACAACAAGCAGTATTAAGGTTGACAGTGCTGTGCGCGTTATTCAGTTATCGGATTTGCACAATTCATATTACGGTAAAAATAACGAAAAACTTTTGGAGCGTATTGAAGCATTGGACCCTGACTTAATAATCTGTACAGGTGATATGGTAGATTCTGCCAAGGAAGATGCCGATTATGCAGTATCTTTGGGTAAGGCACTGTCAAAAATTGCTCCTTCATATTATGTATATGGTAACAATGAAGTAGAGAGTATTTATGATTTTCCGCTTAATGAAAAAGAACTTGATAAGAAATTCGGATTTTATAATAGTGAGCGTGATGAAACGGCACTGCTGAAATTTGAAGATTCTTTTGAAAAAAAACTTGAAAATGCGGGGATAAAGGTCCTGAAAAACGAAAAAGACACAATAAAGGTTAAAAATATGGCAATTGATGTGTACGGAGTTTTAACCTCGAACCCTTCTTCATTCTGGTCCTATTCAGAAAAAGCCTTTGCGGATTATATTTATGAAAATACAGATAATCTTAAGATTACTGCCGTCCATGAGCCATTTATATTCGAAGAGTTTCAACCTGAATTTTGGGGCGATTTAATGATTTGCGGACATACCCATGGTGGTGTTATGCGTATCCCTGTACTTGGCCCATTGTTCACACACGAGGGTGGGTTATTCCCTGAACGAAAAGGCGATTTTGTTTATGGCAGATATAATATAGCAGGCAGACCGCTTATCGTAAGTTCAGGTCTTGAAAATTCAAATGTTTTTCGTATAAATAATCAGCCAGAATTGGTTGTTATCGATATCAATAAATTTTAATTCGGGAGGTGGATGTAAATTGTTTACCGGTATAATGCAAAAATTGATTATTCTAATTGTAGGCGTGTTGTTTTTGGCATCAGTAGCGATAATATTTTTTCGCTCTAAAAATGTAAATCATACAGAACGTACGCAAATTTTTAAAACTGCAGAATATTTTAATGCATGGATAATTCTGGTGTGCTTTATTACTACTATGATATATGGGATTTTTAATCATTTTGAACTTAAAAAGTCCGTTCATGCAATTATTTCGTTGAATTATTCAGAAGCATCGCAAGCACTCAATTCCAACGGTACAAGATATAATATGGCAGAAATTATCAGCGACGAAGTTGTTGAAAAAGCCATAAAAAAGGGTGCTCTTAAAGATGTTACGGTAAAACAACTTAAAAACTGCCTTGTAGTTTATCCCTGTGTGCAAGGTGGCGTCGGTGATGAATCGCAGTATCATATTTCCACAGAGTTTGCGGTAGAATACCACGCTTCAAAAGATACAAACCACCTTGATTCAGAAAATGTTATTAAGCTGATAACTTTAGCGTATAAGGAATACTACATAGAGAAATATACGGATAATTTCAGTCTTGATTCTGAAAAGCCTGACTTCAGTAAAATGGAGTATATGGATATAGTGTCATATCTTGACAAGGAAACGCAGGCTGTTCTAAATTATTTGTACGGTATGGCTGTAAAAAATCCGAGTTTTGTTACTGAAAACGGAAGCACATTTAACTCTATTGCAGGAAAAGTACATCAGTTTAAGGAAACCCAGATAAATCAGAATTTAAGAGCACTTATTCTGCAAAACGGCATTGTAAGAGATAAAAACGGATATGTTGACAGATTGTCATATCATAATAAAAATGTTGATTTTGACCGTCAGAAAAACGATGCATCGTATAAACTTTGTAATCAGGCGATTGATATGTACAGCGAGGAAATGACACGAGTGGTGCTTGTTCCTACTTGGGATCAGGCGGGTAAATACTATATGGGCAGAACGAAAGTCGGCGTTGATGAACTGTCTGTTATGGCTACAAACTTTAGTGATTATGTGGCATCCAATGAAAAGGAAATTATGGATAATAGACTGGTTATTGATAAAATATCTTCAGGTAA
Source organism: Clostridia bacterium (assembly GCA_045589495.1). Classification (GTDB taxonomy): domain Bacteria; phylum Bacillota; class Clostridia; order UMGS1810; family UMGS1810; genus SIG455. Next base: position 28,340 of record JAZNPF010000007.1, on the reverse strand, counting down.
TCAGGAACCGCAACTTTATTTGTCTGCAGATTCGTTGATAGATTCTATTTATGAGAGTATCAAGGGATTTGAGAAAGAAGCAATAAATGCGGGGAGAGAGTATTCACGTCATAAAATGAATCAGTGTATTGCAGTAAGTATTTACGGGATTTCGTTTATGAGTGAACTGGAAACACTTGTATTGTTTGCGGTTTTTGTATATGTTTCGCTTGTGCTTCATCGGATTTCGAAGAAATTCCCCAAAAAGGCATAAATTATATAAGGGAGGATGACAATGAAAAATTTTCAGATTATAAGATATTTAAAGAAACTTCTGCCATTCATCATAGTTTTTTGCCTTTTAGCAACTTATGCAGTTTATTTTAAACTTTCAACATCAAATACATATATAGCGTCCGAAGTTATTCATTATAATGATGAACAAGCGGAAAAAGGACTTGCACCAACCGGGGATAAACTTGATGTAAATGAAATCAAATCATCTGCTGTGATGTCAAAAGTTGTTGATAAAATGGGGCTTACGGGTATTTATTCGGTTGACAGTCTTATATCAAGAATCAATATAACACCTATTGAGGACCAGGACAAGTTAGCACAGAAAGATGCAAAACTTGAAGAAGGCGAAGAATACATATATGAACCCAGTACATTTATTGTTTCCTTTTCTTCAACAAGCGGTGAAGGTCCTGAATTTGCAAGAACAATACTTGATGAAACGCTGGATGTTTATTTTGAGCAGTTCAGTCAGAAGTATGTAAATGTGGCTCCTGCAAATAACACCATAGAAAATCTTAATAAAAATGATTACGATTTTATCGAGATGATGGAACTGATAGACACAAGCATTGATAATACGATCAATACTTTGTATCAGAGAATTGAGCAGAACAGTTATTACAGATCATCCGATACGGGTGTATCCTTTGCTGAACTTGTAGATGACTTTAACTATTTAAGGCAAGTTAATGTTTCATCTCTTTTCTCAAAGATTTACAAGTATCAGATTACCAAAAATAAGTCGGTGCTCATTTCTGATTACACAACAAGAATTGACAACAACAATATTTCAAATACAAAGGATAAAAGTATAGTTGAAGATCTTGTTACTGTAATTGATGCTTATGTTAAGAAAATGAGAGAGTCAGGTAATACCAACATAAGTTATGAATATATTCTTGACAATCTTCATGAGAGGAATGTTCAGGACTATGTGGGAGATCAGACTGTAACATACGATGAATTGATTTACAGTTGGAGAGATCGCAACGAAAGTATAGATCACGCAATTATTGACTCTGCGTACTGCAATTATATTTTAGACACATTCACACAATGTACGGGTAATTGCGGCGGCGTTTGCCAATCCTCAGACTTGACGTGTACTGAACTTTGTGATGCGCAATATTCGGAAATAAGAAAAGAAGTTGAGAATGAGATTGATACGCTTCTAAATGAACTGGTGGATCTTTACGATACCACGATGAAAACTAATAATGAATACAACAAATACCTTGGCGCAAGTTATATTTCAGTTTTGTCATCGGCATCTGTAAGAGAAAGCGTCAATGTCCCTCTATATACGGCAATTGCATTTTTCTTCCTTATGATTCTTTGCTGCGGAGGTGCAATTGTTTTAGGAAGAACAGGAGATATAGTAAATTATATTTTCTATACAGACCATCTTACCGAATTCAATAACAGAGCATATCTTGATAAATACTTAAAAGCCAAAGACAAAAAACTTCTTGATGACGGTGTCGTGTATTGTATGGTTGATATCTCTAATCTGATGCATATCAACACAGAGTATTCAAGGAATACGGGTGACGATATTATAAAGATGTTTACAAATCAAATAAAAGAAGTTTTTGGCAAATCAAAGACCGAGTACGTTTATAACGGTAATGGTAGTTTTGTTATGCTGACAGAGGAATCTGATTACATTACTGTTGAAGATATAATGAGATTGTTCAGACTACGACTTGACGAAAGAGAAGAACACAAAGATGTTGTGATTGAATATAAGATTGGTATTGCTGAAACATTTAAAGAAAACAAAACGGCAAGAAAATTGCTTTCTGAAGCAATTGAAAACAAAAAGAACTATATTTCAGATTTGAAAGATAAAAGTTCATTGTAAGAGTCTGCTATAAAAGAAAGGAGGGCAAGAAAGCGTGGAAAATAAAATTCTTGAAAAAGGAAAAGACTTTTATTTTGTGGTTGTAACAGTAATGATGTATTATTTTCTCAATGAATACATTGATGTAGGTCTGCATGTTACATACCGCCATGCATTTGCCCTTGTTCTCTTTGGCTCTGCAACTATTTTGTTTTTATACAAGCCTAATATTCCAAGAGGATTTACGGCTTTTAAAGATGCTTGTATTTACAGTATTCCGCTCTTAGTCACTACAATAGTATCTCTGTTTATATGGTTTATGGAAACGGTAGATGTCGGTGTTATTTCAAGAGGACTTTCAAGTTCCTTTATATATGCGAATATGCTGTCCTTTGCTTTGGGTTCAGGTGCATTACTTTATATTTTCGGAAAACGAGGTGTATGGTATAATCTTGTAGCCATTTTAATTGCAAATATTCTAATGATAGTTACTGTTATTGCACAAAATGGACTTGGAAATTATATCTCTGAATTTATAACTCTTGTAACCACATTTGCGGGGGTAACGGGGGATATTATTGTTCAGGCGGAAATCCACGAACTTGCATTTTGTCTTGGAGCATATTTAATTTATATGTTTTATAGTCCCAAGAAAAACATAATATATTTTATTTTGCTTTTTTTGAATCTTTTCTGTTTTTTATCTGCATTTAAGAGAATTGCGATAATCGCAATTGCAATAGCACTTGTATTTGGCTATATATTAAAATTTATTGCACGGTATAACGAAAAAACAGCGAGCAGACTTGTTATATTCTTTACATTTGTTGTGATTATCCTGCTTATAGGATATATTGCACTTATAAAGATGGATGCTTTTGAACTTCTTGAAAAGGCAGGAATAAACACAAGCGGACGTGTTGAAATTTATAATGCGGTAGATGATTTTTACGAATTCAACCCTGGGTTTTTAGGTAACGGAATTGGCTTTTTAACCTATCAGTTAAATACATTTATGAGTGTTGGTGTTGCATCTGTTCATAATGATTTTCTTCAGCATTTCATTGATTTGGGTTTTTGGGGTTATATTATATGGCTTGTATCCATGACTTTGGTCAGAGTATTGTATTTTGGAAGAAAAGGAAATGTAGAAAACGCCATCATTACATTCATTCTTACCCTTTATCTTATAATTGTATCTACAACTGATAATACTATGAACTATCCGCTTTTAACCGGAGTTCTTGCAATGCTGATGATGGGAAATAACTTTGAAGAAAATGTACGCCGTACTGAATTTAAAATGTTTGGTTATATTTCTAAGGCTAATACAGAAGAGGAAAGTGAAGCACTTTTATGAAAATTTTGATGGTAAATAAATTTCTTTATCCTCGCGGAGGAAGCGAAAGTTATATGCTTTATCTTGGCCAGTATCTTAAAAAGATTGGTCACGAAGTTGAGTATTTTGGAATGTATGATGAAAATAATACAGTAGGGAACTCAGTGATGCTGTACACGCAGAATATGGATTTTCACTCAAAAGGATTAGCCAGATTTTTGTATCCTTTTAAGATAATTTATTCTTTTGAGGCTAAGAAGAAAATCATGCAGGTAATTGACGATTTTAAGCCGGATATAGTTCATATTAACAATATAAACTTTCAACTTACTCCATCCATAATTTACGGAATAAAGAAGAAAGGAATCCCGCTTGTTCAGACCGTGCATGATTATCAGATGATTTGTCCGAATCATCTTCTTTATAACTTTGACCAAAATGTTCCTTGTGAAAAATGTGTTAAAGGTTCACATATTAACTGCATTAAGAATAAGTGTATTCACGGCTCCATTGTTAAGAGTATTATAGGTGTTATAGAGGCAAAATTTTATTCTCTGCTTAAAACCTACAAAAAAGTAGATTTGTTTGTTTGTCCGAGTAGTTTCCTTGAAAATAAACTTTTGTTGGCAAAAGAATATTATAAAGGTAAAACCAAGACGATACATAATTTCATAAATAAAGAAAAGTTTACAAATAATGACCGGACGGAAGATTCCTATATTGTGTATGTAGGAAGACTTTCTAAAGAAAAAGGTATTGAAAATATTGCAGGTGCGGCAAAACTTCTTCCCGAATATACTTTTGTAGTAGCGGGAAGCGGGCCTGATGAGGAATTGCTGAAAGATATAGAAAATATTAAACTTGCGGGATTCCTTACTGGCGACAAACTTACTGAACTTATGGGAAATGCAAAAGTTCTTCTGCTACCATCAGTATGTTACGAAAACTGCCCGCTTTCCATTCTTGAAGCACATTGTATGGGTGTACCCGTTGTTACAATGAATAGCGGTGGGATGGCTGAACTTGTAAAAGACGGCATTACCGGTACACTTGTAAACGAAGCAACACCTGAAGGAATTGCAATTAAATTGAAAGAAACAATTGAAAATGAGGATTACTTCAACAACCTCAAAGAGAATTGTAAAAAAGAAAAAGACAACATTTTAAGTGTTGAAACATACGCTGATATTTTAATTAAAGAATATGAAAAATTAGTTGTGAGGTGAGAACGTGCTGCAGCCGAAAGTGAGCATTATCGTTCCTGTGTATAATGTGGAGAAATATCTTGAAAGATGTATAAACTCTTTAAAGAATCAAACTCTTAAAGAAATTGAGATAATTCTTGTGGATGATTCATCATCTGATTCATCATTTGAAATATGTAATAAAATGGCGATGGCAGATTCTCGTATAAAGGTTATTCACAAGTCGAACGAAGGTGCCGGCAAGGCAAGAAATGCTGCACTTGAAATTGCAACGGGCGAATATATCGGATTTGCAGATTCTGACGATTTTGTAGATGCGGATATGTTTAAAACTCTTTATGAGATAGCGGTAAAATATAATTCAGATCTTGTAATGTCCGGTGTCTTGTTTGTAGATGGAAATATGTTCAGTGAAGCAGGTGAGTGTATCCGAAAAACATATTTTGATAAGGATACACATTTTGAAAACGAAGAAGAACTTAAAAAACTGAGAATGGGCATTATCGGTGCTTTGCCTGAAGATGCTGATGACAGCAAATATGGGATGAGTATATGGAAAAACCTGTTCAGGCACGAAATAATAAAGAAAAATAACATTGTTTTTGAATCGGAACGGGAGAAACTTTCAGAAGATGCACTTTTTATGATAGATTTCATATCTTGCATAGAGAAGGCGACGGGTATATGCGAAGCATTTTATAACTACTGCAGAAACGAGGATTCAATTTCAAAATCATATAAAAAAGACAGATTTGAAAAAAGTCTTGTTTTTGTAGGTGAGGTTGAAAAAAGATTAAAAAAAGATATTAAACCTGAAGAATATCAGATTTATATATACAGATTCTGGCAGGCAATGTGCAGAGTGTTGTGCTCTCAGGAAATAATGAATGCCACAGATAACAGTATTAAATATACCGATTTAAAGAAAAGATTGAAGTCGGTGTGCTCGCATAGTTTAACTGTAAGTGCACTTAAAACCTATCCCATAGGAACATTGCCGCTTAAGCAAAGGGTGTTTGCGTATGGTATGAAGTACAGATTGTACTTTCTGTTAAAATTACTTGTAGGATTAAGAAGTAAATAGGTGAAAAATATGTTTTTTTCTGTAATAGTACCTGTGTATAAGGTTGAAAAATATTTATCCGATTGTATAGAGAGTGTTTTAAATCAGACCTTTACTGATTTTGAACTTATTTTGGTTGATGATGGTTCTCCTGATGCCTGTCCTGAAATTTGCGATGATTACAAAGAGAAGGATGCCCGTATAAAAGTAATTCATAAAACAAACGGCGGACTTGCAAGTGCAAGAAGAGCCGGAATAAAGGTTGCTAGGGGTGAATATGTGTTCAACCTTGATTCAGACGACCTTATTGAAAAGGATACTTTGGAATGTGCATATAAGATAATAAGTGATACAGAATGTGAAATTGTATCTTTCTCATACAGATGGGTGAAAAACGGTCAGACGGTAAATATCACAAATGATTGTCTTGATGAAGGATTTTATGATGAAAAAGACATTGAAAAACACGTTTATCCAAGATTACTCATGGACAAAAATATGAATCATATTTCATATTATTTGTCAGGCAAGGCAGTAAAAAGAGAACTTTTGACACCTCTTCAATTGGGCGTTAGCGAAAAAATATCACTGGGTGAAGATTTATGTTGCACAGTTCCATGTTACCTTAATGCAAAAAGTGTATATTTAAGTAAAAAAACAGCGTATTTATACACTGTTAGAGAGGATTCAATATCTAAAGAGTTCAACACAAAGCAAATTTATCTTATTGAAGATGTTATAAATGAAATATGCAAAAAGAATATAGAAAAAGTGATTGATTTTGAAGAGCAACTTTGCCGTTATTCTTGTTTTATGTGTTTTACAATATTAGCATCAGCGGCAGAAGGCAATCACTTTAAAAGTATTAAATCGATTAAGGAGAATATCACAAACTCTTTACATGCAGAAAAAATTGCATGTGCAGAATTTGAAAACATCTCACTAAAAAGTCGGGTGTCTATATTACTTATGAAGAAGAAATGTTATACAACAGCATTTTACTTCCTTAATCTGTGTAAAAATATCAAGAAATTCCTGAAGAAAGGGTGAAGGTTTATATGATGCCTGAAATATCAATAATTATGAGTGTATATAATGGGGAAACATATCTTAAAGAAGCAATAGAAAGTGTTATAAAACAGACTTTTAAGAACTGGGAACTTATTATCATAAATGATTGCTCAACAGATGCTACGGGTGAAATTCTTGCTGATTTTTCCCGTAAAGACGAAAGAATAAAAGTGCATACAAATGAAGTTAATTTGAAACTTCCGACATCTCTTAACAAGGCTATTTCTCTTTGCAGGGGCAAATACATAGCAAGAATGGATGCAGACGACATCTGCCTTCCCGACAGATTTGAAAAGCAATATAAATTTATGGAAGAAAATAGTGATGTAGCATTATCCTCTTGCAGATTTATGACTGTTAAAAACGGCGTGTATGCATCGGGCGGTGCCGGTGGACGATGTGATAATAATGCTTTACGTGCAATGCTTCTTGTGGCAAATCCAATACTTCATCCCGGTGTTATCGCCAAGGCTGAAGTTATGAAGAAGTTTAATTATGATACAATCCTTACCTGTACAGAGGACCTTGAATTATGGACAAGAATGGCGGCGGAAAATCTGAAAATACAGATTCTTCCGGAGTGCCTTTTGATATATCGGCTTCACGATAAGCAAATTACAAGCACTACCATTGAAAGACAACATACAGAGGTACTTAAAATTCAGAATAAATACTATGCATCACTTTTACAGGAAATGGATGAAGAAATGCAAAAGTTTTATATCAGCGGAATTTATTTTAAGGAAGATGCTGATATATATAGATTCCTTGAATATGCCAAATGGCTAAAACGAGTAACCGCAAAAAACTTTGACAATAATAGTATAAACTATGCACTTTTTGAGATATTAGCCGAATACAAAAGATGTGGTGTGTCAAAGGCGGATGTTTTAAAAGCGATGCTTACGTTTAGCCCCTTCTTTTTGGCAAAGGAAATCATCAGAAGAAAAAAGACAGCCAAAAAAGACATTGAAAAATGTATGAAGGTTGCGTTGGATTTAGACCTTAAAAGGACATCGGGAACGAATGAGTTTCCTATTTTTAGAAAATAAATAGCAGGAGTTTACAAAATGCAAATTTTTGAATACCCTTATGTGATTATAACTATCCTTGCAATGTTTTTTCTTGTAATGGGACTGATTGGTCTGTACTTTACTATGAAATCTGTAAAAACGTCAAAAGGATCATCAGAGAAAAGTTTTTGCGGTATAGGCAAAATAGAAAATGATTTTGAAAAAGCGGGGGCTTTGAGAAAGAATCGTTGCGTAGTATACATTTCAATATCCCTTGACAGTATGAAAAGACTGTATCCGGAATCAAAGGCTGTCAGAATTTATGAACAGATCAAAAGAATTCTGTTTAACCATTTTTGCCTTATTATCGGTGGAGAGATTTCTCTTTATGGTAATGAGAATTTTGTTGCCTTAAATGAATTGGTAGAAGGTGAAATAACACAGTGTATTGATAAATGCTATGAAGAAATCAATGAGATTTTTATAAAACATGGTGCAGTTAATGTTGTCCGTATAAATTTTGGATACCACATGACCAGTTCAACCGAAGTTTTATTCAAAACTGCTCTTTCAAGAGCAAAACAGGCTTGCAGTATGGCAGAAGATAAAGATGTTTTATACTGTCAATGGGATAGTTCAAACGGGAAAGAGTTTGAAAGAAAAATCAAAATTGAGAACAATATTCAAAACGAGATTGACAACAACAGATTTTTTCTTGAATATCAGCCTGTTTTAGATGCAAAAACAAATAAGATTGTGGGAGCTGAGGTCCTGTCACGACTCAATTCTCCGACGGAGGGAGTTTTAACTCCGCACTTTTTTCTGTCGGCGGTAAATAATGTCGGATTAAACGAGAAGTTTGATTATTACATCTTTGAAAAAAATTGCAAATGGATTTCTAACGATAAAGAAAGTCGTACCAAGTATGTATATACAATCAATTTTTCACGGTACACTCTTTGTGACAATAACTTGGCGGAAAATATAATAAATATTATAGAAAAATATGGTATTAAATATTCGTGTATTGCAGTTGAAATCCTTGAGGATAAAAGTCTGAATGATGATGAAAAAGCCACAATGATAAAAAATTTAACTCTATTAAAAGAAAAAGGGGTTTTAATTCTTCTTGATGATTTTGGCAAAGGATATACAAGTTTTGGCGATTTATCAGATTTTGATATAAGCATTGTAAAAATTGATAAATCAATAACACAAAATGCAACGAATCACACAGGTTTTTTAATTCTTAAAAATATTATCAGAACTGCTCATGACTTAGGATTCAAGACTCTGTGTGAAGGAATAGAAACAGAAGAACACAAAAAAATAGTAGTGGATGCCGGTTGCGATATGCTTCAAGGATACTATTTTTACCGACCGATGCCTGTTACAAAGTTGGAAACATTATTTGAAAAACAGTAAGGAGATTTTTCGTGCTGTCCGTAATCATTTCTGTTTAGAACTGATAATCAAAAAGGAAAGGATTTGTCCTCTGTATCATTGCGTTTGCACACAGTTTAAACATAAAAGTTATTTGTGAAGGTGTAGAAACTGAAGAACAAAATGAACTATTAAACTAAATCATAACAACGAAAGGTGAGTTTGTTTTCAAGTGTAAGCAAATGGGTGACACATTCCATTTATACATAAAAAATGAACCCGTTTCAAACGCAGGATTGTATAGTGAATTTTTCGGCAGTGAAGGGACAGGCGCAAGGGTGTAATACTATTGATAACGGTTTTAAAATTAACCTGCTTTAATTAAAACACAACGGTTCAGTTTGAACTGTGCTTTTTGCCCATTCTTGATTTGTACTATTGCGATTTGCGACCAAAACTAAATTTGGCATTGAGGAAAGTTATGTCATCTGAAGATAGTGTACTTCATCTTGTGAATATAGTTTTGCAAGAGGGAATTTTGGTAAACTTAGCTTTACTTTGAATGAATGTTCAAAAATTTTTTAAAATATTACGTAATACTAACATGTTGAATGTTGCTGAAAATAATTATAACTATTATATATTTTGAATAGAAAGAGGTAATAGAAATGCCGGGAATTGCCAAAAGAATGTTTGCAGGGTTAAACTACATTAGAACACTTCCTGTATATTTGTGTGTATTATGCTCTAAACAAAATGGATTGATAAAAAAGGATGTTGCCAGATGGAATGAAATTGATCAAATAAAATTTGGTTTATTTGAGTCACTTAATTGGTATATGACTTATAAAAAGGAATTCAGAAATCTTATTCAGCATCGTTTGAAAAATCCATCTCGTTCTTTTGCGGCTTGGGTGCATTTTGCAATTGCACGTATATTATGGAAACCTGTTGAAAGTTTATACATATACACAGAAGATATAGGTGGTGGATTGTATATCCAGCATGGATTTTCCACTATTATAACCGCTAAAAAAATAGGTGAAAATTGCAGAATATACCAACAGGTAACTATTGGTTATAAAAATGGAGAATGTCCTCCGGTTTTAGAAGATAATGTTGCAGTTACTTGTGGCGCAAAAGTTCTTGGAAATATCACAATGCATTCAGGCAGCTTGGCGGCAGCAGGTGCAGTTGTTGTTAAAGATGTTCCGGAAAATGCTATTGTGGCAGGCATTCCGGCTAAAATAATTGGATATAAAGACCAAAATAATCTTAATTTCCAAGGTTAAATGCAAAGAGAAAGTTGTGTGGTTATGAAAAGTCAGGTTTGCTCGGTCTAATCTCAAAATTTAATAAAATCGTTTTGTGAAATCTTATAATATTGCGGAGTGATACTGTGGAGAAAACAAATGTAATGCGTATTCTTGATCAGAAGAAGATAGAGTATAAGGGATACGATTATCTGTCTACCGGTGTAATAAGCGGTACAGATGTAGCATCTGTACTGGGGCAGAATCCTGAAAAGGTTTTTAAAACCTTGGTTACGGTCGGGAAAAGCAGGCGTAATTTTGTGTTTATGATTCCGGTTGAAGAAGAACTTGATTTAAAAAAAGCGGCTAAAGCAGTAGGGGAGAAATCTATTGAAATGATAAAATCAAAAGAACTTCTACCTCTTACCGGATATATCCACGGCGGATGTTCGCCTATAGGTATGAAAAAGTTTTTCCAAACAACAATTCATAGCACTGCAAAGAATTTTGAAAGTATATTTTTCAGTGCCGGTAAAATAGGTTATCAGGTTGAAGTGTCACCGTATGATTTGGAAAAAGTGATACGGCTCTCTTATGCGGATTTAATTGTGGATACGCATAATGAGTAATTTTATATATGTGTTTTGGAGGAAAAATGTGAATTTGATAAGCCCGTTTAAAAGACTTACAAAATTTGAATTGTGTCTGTGGCTTCTGTCGGTGTGCACTGTATCGTTTTCATCGGTTTTTGGAGAGGATTTTAGCATTATGTCACTTTCAGCATCATTAGTTGGTGTTACGGCACTGATTTTTGTTGCCAGAGGTGATGTGTTCGGACAGATACTCACAGTGATATTTGCAATTTTATATGCCGTTGTATCGTGGGAACTGAAGTATTACGGGGAGATGATTACATATCTTTGTATGACGGCACCGATTGCTTTTATGTCAATTATCTCGTGGCTGCGCCATCCTTATAAGAATGGAAATAATGAGGTTAAGATTACAAGGATGAGTAAAGCACACATAATATTTATGAGTATTTTGGCAATATTTGTTACAGTGGTTTTTTATTTTATGCTTGAATACTTCGGTAATGCACAACTTTTTGTAAGCACAATTTCTATTACAACAAGTTTTGTGGCGTCATATCTTATGTTTTGTCGTTCACCATATTATGCGCTGGCTTATGCATTGAATGATATTGTTTTGATAGTTCTCTGGATTGTAGCATCTTTTGAGAGTATATCCTATCTTGCTATGGTTATGTGTTTCGTGATGTTTTTTGTTAATGACATCTATGCGTATTTTAACTGGCAAAAGATGCATAAACGTCAACAAAAAGGTGAATAAAACTATAATAATATCACAATTCAAAAAAAGTTAGAAAAAAATGAAAAAAAGACTTGCATTTTGTTTTAAGCCGTGCTATAATATCAAAGGTATCGGGGTGTGGCGCAGCTGGTAGCGCACTAGACTGGGGGTCTAGGGGCCGCAAGTTCAAGTCTTGTCACTCCGATAAAAAATCCGTACACAAGCGTGTACGGATTTTTACTTATTATGTTTTTGAATATTAAATAATACATTGGGGAGAAAAATATGAGAGTTGTATTGCAAAGAGTTAATTACGCATCGGTATGTGTTGACGGAGAGATTGTCGGCAAAATCGGAAAAGGAATATTGGTTTTGCTCGGAGTGTGCGATGATGATACAGATAATGATTTAATATATATGGCAGATAAAGTGTGCGGGCTTCGCATCTTTGAGGATGCTGATGAAAAAATGAATTTAAGTGTAGAGGATATAGGCGGTCAAATCCTTGTGGTTTCGCAGTTTACTCTGTTTGGTGATTGCCGAAAGGGAAAACGCCCCAGTTTTTCCTCTGCCGGAAAGCCTGATTATGCAAATGAAATGTATGAAAGATTTATTTCGTATCTTAAAGAAAAAGGTTTTGAAGTTCAACACGGTATATTTGGTGCCGATATGAAAGTTGAACTTTTAAATGACGGACCCGTTACCCTTATGCTTGACAGTAAAAAATTGTTTTAATAATTTGAAAAAAGTGGTTGACAAGGTAAAATCAATGTGATATAATATGCAGGTAAATTAAGTAGAAGTCCGTTTCTCACCTTACGGTTTAAAGGTATCGGTAAGGTTAATACTTATTGTATTTGTGATAAGTGGGCGGAGTATATTCGCTCATTTTTTTATGCGGACAAAATTTTAGGAGGTGCTTTATTATCAGTAACAAGGAATTGGCTCTTAACGAGCAAATCAGGGCAAAGGAAGTCAGATTGGTTGATACCGACGGTTCACAACTCGGTATAGTGTCTATTGCAGATGCACTTTCAAAGGCTGCCGATGCAGGTGTTGATTTAGTTGAAATTGCTCCTCAGGCTCAACCGCCTGTGTGCAAAATTATGGACTATGGCAAGTATAAATTTGAACTTGCTAAACGTGACAAAGAAGCAAAGAAAAATCAAAAAGTAGTAAGCATCAAGGAAATCAGAGTTTCTCCGTCGATAGATGTGCATGATTTTGAAACTAAAGTTAACCACATTAAAAAATTCCTTAAATCCGGTGATAAAGTAAAGATTACCGTCAGATTCAGAGGACGTGAGATGCATCACACATCCTTGGGTAAAGATTTACTTGATAAATTCTCTGAGGCTATTGCTGAACAGGGAAATGTTGAGAAAAATCCGAAACTCGAGGGCAGGAATATGTTTATGGTAGTTTCACCTAAATAAAATATATTACTTAAAAATAAAAACTGGAAGGGGAAAACAAAATGCCTAAATTAAAAGCACACAAAGCAAGTGCAAAAAGATTTAAAGTAACTAAAAACGGTAAAGTTAAGCGTGCACAGGCTTTCAGAAGCCACATTCTTAACAAAAAATCTACAAAGAGAAAAAGAGGTTTGAGAAAAACCGCTTATGCTTCACCTGCAAATGAGGCTACAATCAAGAGAATGATTTTGAAATAAGGAACAGGAGGGTTAATATACTATGGCAAGAGTAAAAGGCGCATTGGCCACAAGAAAAAGACGTAAAAGAGTGTTAAAACTCGCTAAAGGATATAGAGGTGCAAAAAGCAAACAGTTCAGAACTGCAAAACAGGCCGTTATGAAATCTCTGGTTTATGCTTACATCGGCAGAAAACAGAGAAAAAGAGATTTCAGAAGACTGTGGATTACAAGAATCAGCGCTGCTGCAAAGATGAACGGTATCAACTACTCACAGTTCATGAACGGTCTAAAGAAAGCAGGTATCAACATGAACCGTAAAATGCTTTCTGAAATTGCTATTGCAGACCCTGCTGCATTCACAGCATTGGTTGAAAAAGCAAAGGCTGCACTTTAATCGATATTTATGTTTACAAAAGCACTGTATTTTTTCTGAAAATATGGTGCTTTTTTCAAATTAGCACTTTATTTTTTATGGTATTGGTGATATAATATATAAAATATCATTTTGTAAGGGAATAAGATATGTTTATTGACAGTACATCAAATAAAATTGTAAAACATACAAAAAAACTGCTGGACCGTAGCGGAAGAAAAGAACATAAACAGTTTGTTATCGAAGGCAAACGCCTTGTGTGTGATGCCATTTGTAATGGTGCGGACATTGAATATGCATTGTTTGAACAGGGGGCGGATATTTCTTTTGCGGATAAAATATGTACACATGAACTTTCACATAAAGCATTTTCTGTACTTAAAACCACAGTTAATTCTCAGGGAGTACTTGCTGTAGTCAATATGCCCGAACACTGTGAATTTGATGTTACAGGCAGTTTTTACATTTATCTTGACGGTATTGCCGACCCCGGGAATATGGGCACAATTATCCGTACTGCTGATGCTTGCGGAGCGGAAGGGATAATTCTTTCCGAGAATTGTGTTGATATTTATAACCCCAAAGTTGTACGTTCTACTATGGCAAGTATTTTCAATGTGCCTGTGTTTTTTGATGATTCGGAAAGAAATATTTTGAAAAAATTATGCAATCACGGAGTAGATATCATATCAGGCTCACTTCAGGGCAATAAATCTATATATGATGTGGATTTTAAGAAAAAGTGTGCTGTTGTTATAGGAAATGAGGCAAACGGCATAAACGATGAAGTCATAAAACTGAGTACAGAACTGATAAAAATACCTATTGTGGGTAAAGCGGAGTCTTTGAATGCTGCTGTTGCGTGTGCCGTGATGGCTTATGAAAGACTGCGGCAGAATTTGTAAGCGGAGGTGTATGTATGAATACAGTATTTGGATATATTACGGATAATATCAGTATGATTCGTATACGTGATATACTTGATATTATTATAGTTGCATATCTTATCTATAAAGGTGCTAAACTGGTGCGTGAAACCAGAGCAGCGCAACTTGTGAAAGGTATTGTTATACTTGTTGTTGTAACACAACTTTCAGGATGGTTGCAGTTTAACTCGCTTAACTACATACTTGCAAACGTTATGCAGGTTGGATTGATGGCTATTCTGATTGTGTTTCAGCCGGAACTTCGCAGGACTCTTGAAAAAGTGGGTACAAGTAATTTTGGCAAATTCTTTTCTGCAGTTGAAGAGTATGATGTTGAAAACATTGCAAGTCAGATAACGGAAGCGGCAGATTATATGTCATCACAGCGTATCGGTGCGTTGATGGTTGTTGAAAGAGGAACGAAACTTGCTGAAATCGGAAAAACGGGTATAGATGTTAATGCAGATGTATCTTCGCAACTGCTTATAAATATTTTTATTCCCAATACTCCGTTGCATGACGGCGCTGTTATTATCGGTGAAAACAAAGTCAAATCTGCGGCTTGTATACTGCCGCTTACTGACAATAATAATATAAATAAGCAACTTGGTACAAGGCACAGAGCAGCAATTGGTATAAGTGAATATTCCGATTGTATCGCTATAGTTGTATCTGAAGAAACAGGGAAGATTTCTCTTGCATCAAACGGTGCATTGACAAGGAATTTAACCGCAGATACTCTCAACAAAGCACTCGTTAAATTCATGAGTGATAATAAATCAGCGGACGCATCTTTTGCCAAGGCAAAGTTTAAGAATTGGACGGTGAAGAAAAAATGAAATTTTATAAAACTGACTGGTTTTTAAAAATTGCTTCACTTGTGGCGGCAATCGTTATATGGTTTTATGTTGTTTATCAGGAAAATCCCGTTTTTACACAATGGGTGTCAAATATTACTGTTGTTCAGAAAAATCTTTCAGAAGATTTTGAAAACGGAAAACTTGTTATACTAAATATATCTGCTGATGATGCTGATGTTAAAATCAGCGGCAGAAGAAGAATAGTATCTGCAATAAACTCAAGTGCAGCATACGCTTCAATTGATATGGGCAAAATAACAGATGCAGGAACTTACACTTTGCCTATCAGTGTTGATTTTTCAACAGATGGTATTGAAGTTACACAGATAAAACCCAATTACTGTACTGTTGTTGTTGACAAAGTGGTAACTCAGGAAAGAGAAATTGAAATAGTTACAAAAGGTGAAGTTTCTCCTGAACACGCAATAGATGATATTACTGTTAATCCCACCGTTGTTAAACTTACCGGTCCTCAGATGGCATTAAATGAAGTCGCATCTTGCAGTATAACTGTTGATTTGACTGATTCAACTGAGGATATAAAAGGGTTATACAAGATTAAACTCTATAACGAAAACGGTCAGGAAATCAACAATACTTCCATAATCAAGAATGTTGAATATACTGATGTTTATTGTTCTGTTTCCTCTGCAAAAGCTGTTGAGGTTGTGCCTGCATTGAGTGGAGAAACTAATGTGGACGGCAAAAAAGTAACTGCAAAATGTGAACCGCAGACTATCTTTGTCAAGGGAAAGACAAGCGCTTTAGGCACTGTTGAGCAAGTGTATACAGAAGTAATAGATATTTCTCAAATAAGTGAAAGTGTGGAAATAGAGAAGAATATTGTTCTTCCGGACGGACTGTTTTATTTTGGTGAAAATACAAAAGTTAAGGTAAAACTTACTGTGAGTGAAGCAGAGTAATCAAGTATTGCCCGATAATGACAGTTATATTTACCGCCAATATATGAGGTGACGTATGGTACATGCAATAAAAAGAACTTTTGGTGATAAAATATTTTTAAAATCGGCATGGATGCTTATTATTCCTATAGCATTACAGAATTTGTTGATGTCAGGTGTAAATTTTCTGGACAATATAATGATAGGCCGACTTGGTGAAGAATCAATTGCGGCGGTTTCGCTTGCAAATCAGTATTATTTTATATTAAACCTTATGGTTTTCGGATTTTGCAGTGGTTCAGGAATTTTTATATCACAATTCTGGGGTAAGGGTGATATTGCAAATATAAGAAAAGTTCTTGTTATAAATATTATTTGCGGTTGCATAACAGCATTGATTTTTATGCTTCCTGCAATATTTGCTCCCGGACTTATTATGCGGGTATTTACAACTGATGCTCAAGTTATAAGATTAGGAATTTCGTATATTGCGGTGATTATTATAAGTTATATACCCACATCTGTTTCTATGGCACTTCAGATAGGACTTAAGAGTGTGGGCAGAACTAAAATACCGCTTTTGATGTCGTTTATTACATTGTGTCTGAACGGTTTTTTTAATTATATGTTTATTTTCGGTAACTTTGGTGTGCCTGCCATGGGTGTTCCCGGTGCTGCTATTGCTACAACTATTGCAAGAGTAATTGAAATGGTTGTTACTTTTGTTCTTTTAACGGTATATTCACCTGATTTGCGTATAAAAATAAAGGATTTCACTGGTATAACCGGGGAGTTTTTAAAACGGTTTTTTGTTATATGTGCCCCTGTTGTTGTGAATGAATTTATATGGGGTCTGGGAACTTCGCTTTATTCATTTGTATATGGCAGAATGGGAACTGATACCGTTGCAGCAGTAAGTATTTCCGCAACTATTGAAAATCTGATGTGCATATTTATGTTTGGTATGGGTAATGCCGGAGTTGTGATGATAGGAAATAAAATAGGCGAGGGCGACATTGAAACAGGAAAAGATTATTCTTCAAGATTTTCTGTTATGTCGTGGGTGCTTGGTATTATTATGTGTTTTGCAATCATAGCGATAGCACCGGTTGCGCTGAACGTGTTTAATGTAGATGCGGCGGTGAGAAATACCGCTTTCATCATACTTGTTAATATAGGTTTTATGTTTATAATACGTTCGTATGTTTTTACCAATCTGGTAGGAAGTCTGCGTAGCGGAGGCGATACGCGTTTCTGCTTATTGCTTGATTTTATGGGCGTATGGGGGATTTCATTGCCTCTGCTGATTATTTTTGGTCTTGTGCTCAAGATTCCAATTGAATATACCTATATAACTCTGGCTGTTGAACAGATTATTAAAACTGTACTCATATCCCGACGTTTAAAAAGCGGAAAATGGATTAAAAATCTTGTGAAAGATATGTGATAAAGAAAGGCTATACTATGAATATTATTATTGCAGGATGCGGAAAAGTAGGGCAGAAACTTGCCGAAAAACTAAGTTATGAAGAAGATAATGACATCACAGTTATTGATACAAACCGTTTTGCAGTAAAAGAAACTACAAATGCGTATGATATAATGGGCGTTGTTGGTAACTGCACCAGTATTGAAACTTTAAGTGATGCTGGTATAAAGAATGCTGATATTCTTGTGGCTGTAACGGGGTCTGATGAGATAAATCTTTTGGCATGCCTTATTGCGAAAAAGATGAGTGACTGTCAGACTATTGCACGTGTAAGTAAACCTGAATATACAGAAGAAATTAAACTCATTAAAGATGACCTCGGTCTTGCTATGGTTATAAATCCGGAGCAGATAGTTGCAAGCGAAATTGCACGTGTGCTCAGGTTCCCAACTGCTATTCATATAGATACATTTGCCAAGGGAAGAGTAGAAATTCTTAAATTTAAAGTTCCCGAAGGTTCTGTGCTTGATAATTACAGAATTGCGGATATTCCGTCATCACTTAATTGCTATATCCTTGTGTGCGGTGTTGAACGTGGCGATGACGTGTATATTCCGGGTGGTGATTTCATAATACGTTCAGGTGATTTTGTAAGTATCGTTGCTGCACCTAAAAAAGGCAGCGAATTTTTCAAACGAATAGGAATTAAGACAAACCGAGTTAAAGATACAACCATTGTGGGCGGCGGAGATACTGCTTATTATCTTGCAAAGCGTCTATCACAAACCGGTATTAAAGTTAAAATAATAGAAAAAAATCCTACACGGTGTGAAGAACTTTGCCAACTGCTGCCAAAAACGGAAATTGTAAATGCGGACGGAACAGATAATAAAATATTGCTGGAAGAGGGAATTGCGTATACAGAATCAATGGTTTCACTTATAAATCTTGATGAAGAAAATATTCTCCTTTCTCTTTTTGCAAAGAGCCAATCGGAAAAATGTAAAATTATTACTAAAATCAACAGAACGGCTTATGATAAAGTTATAAGTAAACTTGATCTTGATACAATTATTTATCCTAAGGATACTGCGGCAGATTATATAGTTAAATTTGTGCGCGCAAAGAAGAATTCACTTGGCAGTAATATAGAAACTATGCATCGTATTTTGGATGGTAAAGCAGAAGCACTTGAATTTCATATAAGTAAGGATTCGCCTGTTGTTGGAATGTCACTTCAGCAATTGACTATAAAGAAAAATGTGCTGGTTGCGTGCATAAACCGTAACGGACAGATAATAATTCCAAGAGGTCATGATGAAATCAGACACGGAGATACCGTTATAATTGTAACTACTATAGAGGGACTTGACGATATCAGCGACATTTTAGAATAAGAGGATTTGTATGAATTATCGTATAATTATATTTACACTGGGATGGGTACTTAAAATTGAATCAGTTTGTATGCTGTTACCCTTGTTGTGCACAATTATTTATAATGAGCCTTATGCGTGGGTTTATATTTTGTGTTCTGTTTTGTGCCTTGTGTCAGGAATTGCCTGTTCTTTTAAGTCACCGCAAAATAAATCTATGTATGCAAGAGAAGGTTTTGTGACTGTTGCATTGAGTTGGATGTTGATGAGTATATTCGGTGCATTGCCATTTGTAATATCTGGATATATACCGAATTATATAGATGCACTGTTTGAAACCGTTTCAGGATTTACTACAACCGGTGCAACAATACTTACTGATATTGAGGTACTTCCAAAAAGTTTGCTTTTCTGGAGGAGTTTTACGCATTGGATAGGCGGTATGGGTGTGCTTGTATTTTTGGTTGCAATTCTGCCACTTTGTGGAGGTAAAAATATGCATCTTTTACGTGCTGAAAGTACGGGGCCGTCAGTAAGTAAACTTGTGCCGAAGGTCAGATCGAGTGCATTGATTTTATATGGAATATATACAGGTCTTACATTTTTGCAGATAATTCTTATGCTGATTGGTGATATGCCTCTTTTTGAGGCGATTACTACTGCGTTTGGTACAGCGGGCACCGGCGGATTTGCAGTTAAAAATGACAGTATAGTAAGTTATTCACCATATTTGCAAATGGTTATTACTATTTTTATGATAATATTCGGTATTGATTTTTCTGTATATTATCTTGTTCTTATGCGGAAATTCAAAACAGGATTTCGATCTGAGGAAGTCAGAAGTTATTTGATGATAATTGTTGCTGCCACACTTATAATCTGTTTTGATTGCCGTAATTTGTATACAACTTTTGGAGAGAATTTAAGGCACAGTGCATTTCAGGTTGCTTCAATAATTACTACCACAGGATTTATGACAAAAGATTTTGTGCAGTGGCCGGATTTGTCCACATCAATACTTGTGTTGCTGATGTTTATAGGTGCTTGTGCAGGAAGTACCGGTGGTGGTATGAAGGTATCCCGAATACTTATACTGATAAAAAGTGTGTTTAAAGAAATAAAACTTGCGGCACATCCTAACAGTGTTCATAAAGTAAAACTCACCGGAAGATTTGTTGATCATGAGGTAATGCGCTCGATAAATGTCTTTTTTGTGTCTTTTACAGCGATTTTTGTAGCGTCTATGCTTGTTGTCAGTTTTGATAATTTTGGGTTTACAACTAATTTTACGGCAATTGCAACTATGCTGAACAATGTGGGTCCTGGTCTGGATATGGTTGGTCCTACACAGAATTTTTCTATTTTCAGCCCACTTTCAAAAATCGTTTTCATATTTGATATGCTTGTCGGCAGACTGGAAGTCTTTCCGATGTTGATACTGTTTTCTCCGCATACTTGGCGTAAATAACAATTAAGGAGATTTAACGAATGGAGAATAAAACAATTGGCAAACGTAAACTGTTGATGTCACTGTTCTGCTCATTTTTCAGAATAGGGGCATTTACGTTTGGCGGCGGATACGCAATGATACCGCTTATTCAAAAAGAGGCTGTGGAAAATAACAACTGGATATCAGATGATGATATACTCGATGTTATTGCAATAGCCGAGTCTACTCCCGGACCGATTGCAATTAACTCTGCTACATTTATCGGGTATAAGACAGCAGGTGTTTGGGGATCTGTAATGGCAACCTTAGGTGTGGTTTTGCCGTCTTTCATAATTATTTCACTTATTTCGTATGTCCTTACGGCTTTTCAGGAAATAAAAGCGGTTGAGTACGCTTTTAACGGAATACGTGCAGGCGTACTTGCACTATTGCTCAAAGCACTGTGGGGTATGTATAAAAAGGCACCCGAAGGAGTTGCATCTTATGTTATTATGGCGGGTGCTTTCATTGTATCTGCATTTACTGATGTCAATGTCCTTTTGATTATAGTATCTTGTGCTGTTGCAGGACTTGTTACATCTTTGATAAGAACGGGGAGGGATAAGTTATGATAAACCTCGTACTTTTTCTGACTTTTTTTAAAATAGGTGCTTTTACATTTGGCGGTGGATATGCTATGCTTCCACTTATCCAGGAGGAAGTTTTAAAAAAGGCATGGCTTAGCCAACAGGAGATTATAAACTTTATTGCAGTAAGCGAATCTACACCCGGACCTTTTGCTGTCAATATGGCAACGTTTATTGGTACACGACTGGGCGGTATTTCAGGAGCAATATCTGCAACGTTGGGGGTAGTGCTTCCGTCTTTTATAATAATTATTATCGTGGCTAGATGTTTTGAAAAATTTAAAACAAACAGTATTGTTAAAGGATGTATGTCAGGGCTTAAACCTGCTACGGTAGGTCTTATCGGTGCTGCGGTTGTATCTGTTGGAAAAACCGTGTTTTTTGCCTCCGGTATTACTTTAGCGATATTCAGCGACATTTCATTTTATGTTTCACTTGCGATTTTTGGTGTGATGACAGTTCTTGCATTTAAAAAGGTTCATCCAATCGCTATAATATGTATGTCGGCGGTAATCGGTATTGCTGCAGGATATATGCTATATTAAGGGCAAAAAAAGAGCGTATGTTATATACGCTCTTTTATAAGTTTTAAAAATGCCTGTGCCGCCAATGAAAGCGGGTTGTTTTTAATATATACACACCCTATACTTCGTGATGGAAGTGGGGGTGTTATATTCAAAGATTTAATAATGCCGCTTTCAAGTGCATTTTTTGAAAATTCTTCAACGACACATGATATACCAAGATGGATAGAGGCAAAACGTATAAGCAGTTCATGTGCAGCAATCTCAATTTGAGGTGACAGTGTTATTCCGTTTTTTTCAAACTCATCATCAAGAAATTTTCTTGATGATGAGTTTTTTTCCAGCAATATTAAAGGTAAATCCGCTATTTCTGCGTAAGTATATTTTTTCTTCAAATTAAAATCAGCACCGCATACAAATATATCGTGTATTTCAAGGCACGGTTCAATACAAAGTTCTTCATCATCTGTGGGGAGATTAACAAAAGCAAGTTCGGCTTTTCCATCTTTTACAAATTCAATCATATGTGATGAATATGAATTTGCCATTTCAATTCGTATTTGCGGATATAAAGAGTGAAATTTTTCAAGATAGGGGAGTAAAAAATGACTTGTAATTGTATCACCTGCTGCAATAGTAAGCGCACCGCTTTCTAAATGCTGTAATCTTTCAAGTAAATTTTCACCCTGTTCAATCGCCTGCATTGCAGTTTCAATTTTTTGGAAAAGTAATGAACCCTCTTTTGTAAGAACAACACCTCTTCGTGAACGCGAAAAAAGTTTCACATTTAAATCACTTTCTAATTGATGTATGCATTGAGAAATGGCGGATTGGGAAATATACAAATGTTGAGCCGCTTTAGAAAATGATGCAAAACGTGCAGTTTCGTAAAAAATGCGGTAATAATCAAGTTTTGTTTTCATATAAGCACCCCTTATAACCGTTGTAAGATATATCTATTTTACTAATACGTATAAATGTATTATAATATCTATGTAGTTAAATGTCAAGAACCGGGAGGTTACTAATATGGTTAGAAAAACTGGTACAGTTTCCAGAGGTATAAGATGCCCTATCATTAGAGAGGGCGATGATATTGCAGGTATAGTTGTAAACAGTGTTGTTGAAGCATCTGAGGCTGAAGGTTTTGAACTTCATGATAAAGACGTTGTTGCAATCACAGAATCAGTTGTTGCACGTTCTCAGGGTAATTATGCTTCTATTGATGCTATTGCAGAAGATGTTAAAAATAAACTTGGCGGTGAAACAATCGGTGTGATTTTCCCGATACTGAGCCGTAACAGATTTGCTATCTGTCTTAAGGGTATAGCAAAAGGTGCTAAAAAAGTTGTTCTTATGCTTAACTATCCAAGTGATGAGGTTGGTAATGCGCTCGTTTCTCTGGACCAACTTGATGAAGCAGGAATTAACCCGTATTCAGATGTTCTTACTGAAGCAAAATACCGTGAATTGTTCGGTGAAAATCCGCATCCGTTTACCGGTGTTGACTATATTAAATATTACGGCGATTTAATCCGTTCATGCGGAGCAGAGGCTGAAATTATTCTGGCAAATGATGCGCGCGTTATATTAAATTATACAGACAGTGTTTTGAACTGTGATATCCACAGCAGAGCAAGAACAAAACGCATTTTAAATGCAGCAGGTGCAAAACGTGTTGTGGGACTTGACGAAATTCTTTCCAAGTCAGTTAACGGCAGCGGCTATAATGCGAAATACGGCTTGCTTGGTTCTAATAAATCAACAGAAGATACAATCAAACTTTTCCCTCACGAATGTTTTGATTTGGTAAATAGTATTCAGGCACAATTCATTGAACGCACAGGCAAACATATAGAAGTTATGGTATATGGCGATGGTGCTTTCAGGGATCCGGTAGGAAAGATATGGGAGTTGGCTGACCCTGTTGTATCACCTGCTTATACAAGCGGTTTAGAGGGTACACCGAATGAACTCAAACTTAAATATCTTGCAGATAATGATTTTGCTGATTTAAAAGGTGAAGAACTTAAAAAAGCCATCGAAACGGCTATACGTAAAAAAGACGGTGACCTTGTGGGTAATATGGCGTCTCAGGGAACAACACCTCGTCGTATAACAGATTTGATTGGTTCGCTCTGTGACCTTACAAGCGGTTCTGGTGATAAAGGAACACCGGTTGTTCTTGTTCAGGGATATTTTGATAACCTTACAGACTAATTCAATTTTAATGACAGTATCAATTTGGTACTGTCATTTTTATTCTCTGTATATGCAATACTATTTGCATTATTTGGTATATCCGAATTGACGTTCCTACACTTTTGTGATACAATTGCCGTATATGGTATTTGGCATCTAAACATTCAGTTTTTGTGCATTGAATTTGCAATGTCAACTTAATCAACAGCAAAAACACAATATTGTAAAATTAAGATAAATTATTATTTTCAGGAGAAAACAATGTGTAAATATAAATATGCATTCTTTGATATGGACGGAACTATCGGCAATACTCAGGAAGGGATATTTAAATCCACTGAATATGCGTTTGAAAAACTTGGTGTTCCAATAGATAACAGTTATGAAAGTCTACGACGTGTTATAGGTCCGCCACTTGTATATGCCTTTTCGCAATATTTCGGTTTGAATGAGGCTGATGCTGAAAAAGCACGAGATTTATACCGTGAGCGTTACTCTGTAACCGGCATATATGAGATGAGTCTTTACGATGGTATTGAAAAAACGTTGAAAAATTTAAAGGATTGCGGTGTTAAACTTGCCGTGGTATCTGCCAAACCTCAGGAATATATTGATCTTATTGTTCCGCATTTCGGTCTTGATAAATATATAGATTTGAATGTCGGAGTAACAATGCACGAAAAAGATACGTCAAAGGTACATTTGATAAAACGGGCATTAGACCATTTTAAAATAGAAGATGTAAAAGACGTTGTGATGATAGGTGACCGTATGTACGATCTTGACAGCGCGGCAGAACTTGGAATTGACGGAGTAGGCGTTTCGTACGGATTTGGTGATATTGAAGAACTTAAAAAAAGTCCGAATGTTTTTATAGCGGATAATGCCGAACAGATTGCAGAATTTATAAAAGGATGATAAGGAAATGAAAAACAAGGCGGTTGTAAAATCGGTAGAATTTGATTCTATTGCGTATGATGCCGGTATTGAAGCAGGAGATATAATAGATAATATCAGCGGTCATAAATTTGAGGATATACTTGATTTTAAGTATTTGACATCCGATGACTACTATGTTGTCGGGGTGATTAAGAAAAATGGGGATTACGAAGAGATAGAGATATATAATGACTGTTATGAGCAATTCGGTGTTGAATTTGAAAATGCACTTATAGATGAACCACGCCGTTGCAGAAACAAGTGTATATTCTGCTTTATGGACCAACTTCCGCAAAACGTTCGTTCCACAATGGTTTTTAAAGATGACGATTATCGTTTGTCGTTTCTCCAGGGGAACTATGTAACTCTTACAAACTTAAAAGAAAAAGATATTCAGCGTATTATAGATATGCGCGTAAGTCCTATAAATGTAAGTGTTCACGCAACTGACGGTGAAGTCCGTAAAATGATGCTTCACAATAAAAATGCGGATAATATACTCGATATTATGAAACGGTTTTCTGAAGCCGGTATAACGATGAATGCGCAGATAGTTTTGTGCCCCGGTGTCAATGACGGCGATATTTTGAGAAAATCGCTTGAAGATTTATCTTCACTTATGCCTGCGGTTCACAGTGCATCGGTTGTTCCGGTTGGTATATCAAAGCACCGCAAAGGGCTTTATGAACTTTCACCTGTAACAAAAGAAATTGCTATAAATGTGATTGATACTATTGAAGAATATTCCAATATGTTGTATAATAAATTTGGCACAAGAGTGGTATATGTTGCGGATGAATTCTATATTATGGCTGAACGTGATATTCCGCCGTATGAATCGTACGAGGATTTTCCGCAGATAGAAAACGGTGTAGGTATGATGGCATCGCTTGATTATGAAATCGATACTGCACTTGCGGATGAAACCGTATCAAACGGAAACAAAAAAATTATTGCCACAGGATTCATTGCATATAATCATATAAATAAATTTGTAGATAAAATAAGATGCAAACATCCGGATATTGATGTTGATGTTTATAAAATCAAAAACGATTTCTTTGGAGAGAGAATCACGGTTACCGGACTATTGTGCGGCAGAGATATTATAAATCAGTTGAAAGATAAAAAATTAACCGGAACACTTTTGCTTGCACGGAATATGTTCAAAGATGACGCTATGATATTTTTGGATGACACTACCTTGGAAGATGTTGAAAAAGAACTTAACATAAAGGTGCGTGTCGTTGAAAATGACGGTTATGATTTTGTGGAAAGTATACTGGAATGAGAGGAAAAGTTAAATGAGAAAACCTGTATTTGCTATAGTTGGCAGACCAAACGTGGGCAAATCCACTTTGTTTAATAAAATAATAGGTAAACGCATATCGATTGTAGAGGATACCCCCGGTGTTACCCGTGACAGAATTTATGCAGAGGGCGAGTGGCTTAATAAGAAATTTATTCTTATAGACACTGGCGGTATAGAACCCAGAAATGATGATATTATTTTGAAACAAATGAAACGTCAGGCTGACCTTGCAATTGATATGGCAGATGCTATAATTTTTATGGTTGATATTCACGATGGTCTTACTGCGGCAGATAAAGACGTTGCTACTATGCTTATGCGTAGCAAAAAACCTGTTGTACTTGTCTGCAACAAAGTTGACCATGCCGGTGAGCCGCCTATGGCGTATTATGAATTTTTCAATCTTGGCCTTGATGAACCCATGACCATTTCTTCAACACACGGTCTTGGCGTTGGTGATTTACTCGATAAACTTTTTGAATATGTTGATTTTGAGGTTGACAACAGTGAAGAGGATGATACAATCAAGGTTGCTGTTATAGGTAAACCAAATGTGGGAAAATCATCACTCATAAACAGAATTCTTGGCGAAGAACGTGTTATAGTAAGTGATATCGCCGGAACTACCCGTGACGCAATTGATACTAAATACGAACACAACGGACAGAAATATACATTTATTGATACTGCCGGTATGCGTAAACGTGGAAAGATTGACGAAAATATCGAACATTACAGTGTGGTTCGTTCTTTGGCGGCAGTTGACAGATGTGATGTTGTTCTGATTCTTATTGATGCCAGAGAGGGTGTAACAGAGCAAGATACAAAAATTGCCGGATATGCTCATAATCAGGGTAAAGCGGCTATTGTGGTTGTAAATAAGTGGGATTTGGTAGAAAAAGAAACTATGACTATGGAAAACTACCGAAAATCTGTATTGAACAATCTTTCATATATGATGTATGCCCCAGTGGCATTTATATCTGCTCTTACAGGTTCAAGAGTAGAAAAACTTTTTGACCTTATTACGTATGTTTCAAATCAACACGCAATGCGTGTTTCCACAGGTGTTCTTAACGATGTTTTGAACGAAGCAATTACAAAAGTCCAGCCACCGTCGGATAAGGGCAGACGCTTAAAGATTTATTATATCACGCAGGCAAGTACAAAACCGCCTACGTTTATTCTTTTTGTAAATGATAAACAACTGGCGCATTTTTCGTACGTAAGATATATTGAAAACCAGATACGTTCATATTTTGGTATGGAGGGCACTCCGATTAAGTTCATTATACGTGAACGTAAAAAAGACGAATAATATACCTGAAAGGAAAACTACAATGACAATAATTTTATTGTGTGTAATATGCGGTGTTGCTGCATATCTGATTGGCAGTCTTAACACTTCTATATTAGTGTCAAAAGCAATAGGTAAAGATGTGCGTAAAGAGGGCAGCGGAAATGCCGGTGCAACCAATACTTTGCGTGTTTTCGGAAAAGGTGCAGCGGTAATTGTTGTGCTCGGAGATGCCTTGAAAGGTGTTATAGCAATTTTGATTGCTCGATTACTTGTTGGTATTTTTGCTACATCAGGTGAGAGTGTATTACCTGTATATGTGGCTGCAATCTGTGTTGTACTCGGTCACAACTTTCCTCTTTATTTTGGATTTAAAGGCGGAAAGGGGATAATGACATCTGCGGCGGTTATTTTTATGCTTGACTGGAAAATCGGGCTTATTGTTTTTGTATGTGCAATTGCTATAATGGCAATTACCCGTTATGTATCACTTGGTTCCTGTATTGCGTGTGTTATTTTCCCGATAGCAGTAATTTTGATGCATGGCGAAGATATCGGCTTTGTAATTCTTTCGATTACTATGGGAGCACTTGCGCTCTTTATGCATAGAGCAAATATTGTACGTCTTGTTAAAGGTACAGAATCAAAACTTAATTTCAAAAAGTAATATTTTAAGTACCATATATAGAGAATAGGAGAGAATTATGGAT
>JAZNPF010000006.1:0-27742 GCA_045589495.1 Clostridia bacterium | reverse complement strand
TTTCAAGTTCTTCAGGAGAAACATTCTTGCCGTTATCAAGAATAATAAGATTTTTTTGACGTCCATTTATATAAAGGAAACCATCTTTGTCAAAATATCCAAGATCACCGGTTTTGAACCATTCACCATTAAATGCAGCTTTTGTAGCGGCATCATCTTTGTAATATCCAAGCATTACAATATCTCCGCGAACACAAACTTCATCATCAATGATTTTTACTTCTCCGCCTCTTAAAATTTTACCGACACTGCCTATTCTTGAATCGTAAGTAGCATTTACAGATACAATTGGTGAACACTCGCTAATTCCATAACCATTTAAAACAATAAAGCCTAAATCTTCAAGACCTTGTAAAGTTGCGGGGTTAGCGGGAGCACCGCCGGTCACTAGTAACTGCAGATTTCCGCCAAAAGATTCACGAATCTGTTTAAATAATATATGTCTTATATCAATTCCCAATTTCAAAAGAACTTTGTTGAGTTTAATAACAGTATTGATGAGTTTGCGTTTCCCCTGTTTGTCAATTGCTTTATTGATTTTTTTGTAAATTGCTTCAAGCATCATTGGTACAGCAAGAAAATGATAAGGTTTAGCAATCGTTAAATCTTTAAACAAGTCTTTTAAACTTTTGTTAATAAAAATCGGTACGCCCTGAACCAATGCAGCAAGAATACAAGCAGTAAATGCAAATGAATGGTGAATTGGCAAAGCAGTAAGATTTCCTCCGATAAGATCAGCAAAATCGCATGCTGTAACAGCATCAATTACTAATCCTTTTTGACAAAGCATTACACCTTTTGGTTTTCCGGTAGTTCCTGAAGTATAAATAATGGTACAAAGTTTTTCAGAATCTGTTTCAGAAGTTAAGAAGTCAGTTGCACCGCTTTCTTTCAACTCATTTCCTTTAGATATGTATGAATCAAAATCTTTAAGGTTGAGGCAGGTAATACCATTAGTGGCATCAGCAGTTTCCTGAAATTTGTTCGCATGAATAAATACTTCAGAATCACTTCTTTCAAGAAGTTCACAAATATCATTGGTTTTGAGTTCTTTGTCAACAGGAACAATAACTCCACCGCCGCAAACCACAGCAAAATAACTTACAATCCACTCATAACTGTTTTCTCCGACAAGGCCAACGTGTTTATTTTTAATACCGATACTATAGAGATAAGTTCCCATTGCCTCAACATCATTTTTAAATTGAGAATAGGATATTTGAATTACACCATTTTCTCCATTGAACTTAAAAGCAGGCTTATCCCCATAGCATTTAACGGAATATTCCATAAGTTCTTTTAAACTTGTCATTAAAGGGTATTGTTTTGGAATTCTTTTTGCCATATTTTATTCTCCTTAAAAATTATAATAAGTTTTTTCTTAAATCTTCTGATGAAGCTGGATGCATATAAGAAGGTGCTATATCTAAAACTGTTTTACAACCTCTTACACCCTCATTATACATACGATATATCGCTCTTGCGTATGCCACAAGGATACTTGATGTAAATTCGGGATTAGAATCTAATGTGAGATTGTATTCAATAATATGTTTATGTTCGTCATTAAATCCGGTAGTGCCAGAGCGTAGCACCATACCTCCGTGCGGGATCCCTTTATGATATTTATCCAATTCTTCCTGAGTAATAAAAGTTACTGTTGTGTTATAATCAGCAAAATAGTTTGGCATAGTAACAATTGCATTTTCAATTTCTTTTAAATCAGCACCATCTTCTGCAACCACATAGCATTCACGAATATGCTTATCACGGGTTGTGAGTTCCGGCATTTCACCATTTCTTACAGATTCAATAGCAGTATCAACGGGAACAGTATATTGACGTGCATCTTTAACACCGTGAATTCTTCTAATTGCATCTGAATGTCCCTGACTGACACCACGGCCCCAGAATGTATAATCTTTTCCATTTGGCAAAATTGCCTGAGCGTACGCACGATTCAGAGAGAACATTCCCGGATCCCAACCTGCCGATATCAAACTTATTTTATCACCTTTTCTACTTGCCAAATCAACATTGTTAAAATGCTCTGGGATCTTTGCATGAGTATCAAAACTATCAACAACATTGAAATGTTCTGCTAATTCAGGAGTTTGTTGCGGAAGATCATTTGCACTTCCCCCACATAATATCAAGACGTCGATTTTGTCTTTCATTTCAATTACTTTACTTATATGATATACAGGAATATCAGTATAAGTTATAATGTTTTCAGGTGTGCGTCTTGTAAACAATGCAACTAAATCCATATCTCCTGAAGATGTTATGGCACATTCTACGCCTCGTCCCAAATTACCATACCCAACTATTCCTACTTTAATCTTCATAAATACATCTCCTGTCAAAATATAACTGTATGTTTTAATTATAGTATAAACAAAGGAAAATTGCAACAAAATACATATATATTATACCCATTTTTTTTAAATCAAAACAAAAACTCTGTATAGTTTCATACAGAGTTTTTGTTTTATAATTATTTAGTCATTTTTTCCTGTTTTATTTTATGATCAATAACGTGGCGTGATGCAAGTTCTTTATGAATATCTTCAAGTGAAATTCCCATTTCTATCATAAGTACCATTGTATGATATGCAAGGTCGGCAATTTCATATATAGTTTCCTTCTTATCATCAGCCTTAGCCGCAATGATAACTTCAGTACATTCCTCACCTACTTTTTTTAGTATTTTATCAATACCTTTTTCGAAGAGATATGTAGTATATGAGCCTTCTTGCTTATTAGTTTTACGCCCTTTTATAAGTTCTAAAAGATCATCGTATGAAAAATCATTTATTTCTTCGTTTTGCCACAACTTATTTTCAAAGCAAGAAAAAGTGCCGGTATGACAAGCAGGACCATCAGGGACAACTTCTATCACTAATGCATCACCGTCGCAATCTGATTTAATAGATACTATGTGTTGAAAATTCCCACTGGTTTCTCCTTTAAGCCATAATTCCTGGCGTGAGCGGCTATAAAAACATGTTAATTTTTTTTCTAAAGAAATTTTAAGACTTTCCTCATTCATATATGCAAGCGTAAAAACTTTTTTACTTACATAATCTACAACAATAGCAGGTATAAGTCCTTTTTCATCAAATTTAAGAGATTCAAAATTTATCATAACAGATCCTTTCCTATATTCTTACAAGAATATCATTATTTTTGAGTTCATTTTTTAAATCACGTATTTTAACTTCCCCAAAATGGAAAATAGAAGCAGCAAGTCCTGCATCCACCTTAGGCAGTTCTTTAAATAGTTTTGTGAAATCAGAAATACAACCAGCACCACCTGATGCAATTACAGGGACATTCACTACTTCACAAACAGCATGAAGCATCTCAATATCAAACCCACCTTTTACACCATCTGTGTCAATTGAGTTAACAACAATCTCCCCTGCGCCCATATCCACACAACGTTTTATCCATTCAAGTGCCTCTATACCGGTATCTTCTCTACCACCTTTAGCAAAAACTCTAAAACATCCGTTTACCCTTTTAATGTCAACACTTAAAACAACACATTGATCTCCGTATTTTTTAGCAGCCTGATAAATAAGATCGGGATTTTTGATAGCACCCGAATTTACACTTACTTTATCTGCACCGCATTTTAAAACTCTGTCAAAATCATCAAGAGTGTTAATACCACCACCAACTGTCAATGGTATAAATACATTTTTGGCAGTTTCACAAAGAATATCGGTAAATAACTTTCTTCCTTCGCTGGATGCAGTTATATCATAAAAAACCAACTCGTCCGCCATATTTTCACTATAATATTTTGCAAGTTCTACAGGATCAGAAACATCAGACAGCCCCTCAAAATTTACGCCTTTTACAACACGTCCGTTTTTAACATCCAAACATGGAATAATTCTTTTTGTAATCATTTTGATACCTCAATCGCTTCTTTTAATGAGATAGAATTAGTATAATACGCTTTTCCAATTATTGCACCATACATATTCATATCCGACAATTTCTGTATATCCTCAATTGATGATACACCACCTGATGCAATTATATTTATATTAAACTTTTCTGAAAGTTCTTTGTACAGAGATATGTTTGTTCCCTGCATTGCGCCATCTTTTGAAATATCCGTGCAAATTACTGTTTTAACTCCCAGATCCTGCATCTTTTGCATAAACTCATTAAAAGAATATTCACTCTTTTCTGTCCAACCTTTAATAGCAACATATCCATCTTTAATATCAACGCCTACTGCAACGCTGTCAGAATAAGTTTTAATCGCTTCGATTAAGAAGTTTTCATCTGTGACTGCTGCGGTTCCTAAAATAACTCTATCAACACCTATGTCAATATATTTTTTAATTACTTCCATGGAACGTATTCCACCGCCAACTTCAGTAAACATATTTGTTTCGGTAACAATGTTTTTTATAATATCAATGTTTGGTGTTTCGCCACTTTTTGCTCCTTCCAAATCAACAATATGTATACATTCTGCTCCTTGTTTTTTAAAATCAATTGCGATTTCAACAGGATTTTCTGAGTATATCGTCATATTATTATAATCGCCCTTATAAAGACGAACCACTTTTTTATCAAACAAATCTATTGCTGGAAAAATTTTCATATATGTATTCCTTTCAATCACAATTCACAAAAGGCTTTTAAAATATTGAGCCCCACATCACCGCTTTTTTCAGGGTGAAACTGACATCCATACACATTAGCAGACTCTACCGAAGCAGTTAGTTCTGCACCATATTCAGAAACAGAACTTATACTTTCATCACATTCACACGCGTAGAAAGAGTGAACGAAATATACACAATCACCATCGTTTATATATTTAAATATTTTTGATGCTTTTGTAAATTTAAGTGCATTCCATCCTATATGAGGGATTTTCAGATTTTTATCAATCACATCAGAAATAGGTTTAACAGAACCTTTTATCAAACCAAGTCCTTCATGTTCGCCGTACTCATAACCTTTTTCAAATAGCAACTGCATTCCCAAACATATTCCCATAATTGGTTTGCCAAGTAATGCCTGTTCTTTTAAATAATCAAATAAACCACTTTCTTTTAATTTGATGGCAGCATCACCAAACGCACCTACACCGGGTAGAATTATTCTGTCTGCTGAAGATATAACTTCTTTGTCACGAGTCACGATAGATTCAACACCGATTTTATCCAAAGAACTTTTCAGTGAAAACAAATTACCGACACCATATTCAATAATGGCTACCATTATAGTACCCCTTTCGTTGAAGGAATTTCATCAGCAATATTTGCATCAATAGAAATAGCCTGTTTTAATGATTTTGCAACCGATTTAAAAGCACCTTCTATAATGTGATGCGAATTTGTTCCGTTAATCTTTTTTATATGAAGAGAACATTCACAATTTCTTACGAAGCCGTAGAAAAATTCTTCAACTAATTCGGTATCAAAATCTCCGACTTTTTCTGTTGGAACATCCAAATCATATATCAATATTCCCCTACCTGACAAATCAATGGCACTTAAAATCAAAGACTCGTCCATAGGTAAAATAAAATTACCATATCGTGTAATTCCCTTTTTATCACCCAAAGCATTTTTCAAAGCACTTCCAAGGCATATTCCTATATCTTCAACAGTATGATGATAATCTACATTTGTATCACCTTTACAGTCAACGCTTAAACTGATACCGGAATGTTTTGAAAAAAGAGTAAGCAT
Organism: Clostridia bacterium; assembly: GCA_045589495.1. Taxonomy (GTDB): domain Bacteria; phylum Bacillota; class Clostridia; order UMGS1810; family UMGS1810; genus SIG455. The sequence continues at coordinate 22,013 of JAZNPF010000006.1, read as the reverse complement.
ATGATCTAAAAAACCACAGCCTGTATCTATTGAAGTGTTTTTTGAAGAATCCAAGTTAATTTTAAGTTCAATTTGTGTTTCATACGTGTTTCTCGTGATTTCAGCAATCCTCATTTTTTTCAATCCTTTATAATAATTTTTTTAGCACAGAAATCATAATTTCCATCTGTTCCCTGCTACCTATGGTAATACGATTATAATCCTTAATACGCTTTTTGTCAAAGTGTCTTACTAAAATATTATTTTCACGTAACATTTGATAAATTTTTTCTCCGGAAAACTTATTGTGTTTTGCAAAAATAAAATTAGCTTTTGAATCAGTACATTCAAATCCCAGAATTGAAAGTTGTTCTGCCACATATTTCCGAGTATCAATAATTTTCTGACAATTTGACTTTGTATATGATTCATCATTCAACACACCAATACCTGCAGCCATAGTCATTGAATTGACATTGTATGGATTAGTGCTGTATTTAATTGTATTTAAATCGTTAATTAAATCTTCACATGCAACACCAAAGCCCAATCTTGCGCCTGCAAATGAACGCGATTTTGAAAATGTTTGTGTAACAATGAGGTTATCATATTTATCTATTAACTTCACAGCACTTTCTGTACCAAAATCTACATACGCTTCATCAATAACCACGATATTATCCGGATTAGAAATAACAATTTTTTCAATATCTGAAATTGATAATGCTATTCCTGTTGGTGCATTAGGATTAGCAATAAAAATGTTTTTGTTTATACCTATGTAATCATTGATATTTATGGAGAAATCTTCATTTAATGGAATTTGCTCATAAGGTACACCGTTAAGTTCAGCAAAAACAGGATAAAAACCATAAGTAATATCTGCAAATACAGCCGGATGTTCTTTATCACAAAATGCCATAAAAGTAAAATTCAATATTTCATCAGAACCATTGGTTGCTAAAACCTGCGTCGGTTTTACCCCTAAAACACCTGCTAAAGTTTTATGTAATTCACTTGCGCAAGGATCAGAGTATAAGTTTAATTTTTTTGCTGCTTCTGATGCCATTTCTATCGCCTTAACAGACGGTTGGTATGGTGATTCATTTGTATTTAATTTAATAAGATTATTTACTTTAGGCTGTTCACCCGGCGTGTATGCAATAAGATTACTATGCTTATCAGAAAAAAATCTGCTCATTTTCTCACTCCTCAAGTCTGATAACCGCACTTTTTGCATGTGCAGTCAGACCTTCTTTAGTTGCAAAGTATTCAACATCATAAGCAATGTTTTCAAGTGCTTTTTTTGTATAATATGTGTATTGAGATTTTTTTACAAAATCATCTACAGATAAAGGACTGGAAAATCTTGCAGTACCACTGGTAGGTAAAGTGTGATTTGGACCCGCCATATAATCACCAAGTGCTTCAGGACAATTTCTACCCATAAAAATACTTCCGGCATTTTTAATCTGGTCCAGATAATCGAATGGATTATCAACACAAATCTCAAGATGTTCCGGAGCAATTTCATTTGAAACTTCAATAGCAGTCATTAAATCATTAACAACAATAATTTTCCCATTATTATCGATAGAGACCCTAGCAATTTCACTACGCTCCAGCATTGGAATCTGTTTTTCAAGTTCAGCGCTTATTTTGTGAGCTAATTCCATTGAATCTGTAATCAATACAGCGCTTGCCATCTTATCATGTTCGGCTTGTGAAAGCAAATCTGATGCAGCATATTTTGGATTGGTTTTCTCATCTGCAATAATTAAAATTTCACTTGGACCGGCTATCATATCAATTGACACCTGACCAAACACCTGTTTTTTTGCTTCAGCAACAAATTTATTTCCCGGACCAACAATTTTATCTACTCTTGGAATAGATTCTGTACCATAAGAAAGCGCTGCTATTGCTTGTGCACCACCTGTTTTATAAATTTTATCTATGCCAGCCACATAAGCAGCGGCAAGTATTACAGGATTGATTTTTCCTTCACTGTTCGGCGGTGAAACCATAACAACTTCGCTACATCCTGCAATCTTGGCGGGAATGGAGTCCATAAGAACAGTAGACGGATATGCTGCAGTACCTCCAGGAACATATAATCCAACTTTATCAATCGGAGTAATTTTTTGTCCTGTAACAACTCCGTTTTCTTCAGATATTATGTAACTTGTACGCACCTGTTTTTCGTGAAAAGAACGTATATTTTTTGCGGCACGTTCAAGGATTCGTATAAATTCTGCATCAACTGATTTTACTGCATCGTTAATTTCTTCTTCTGTTACACGTAATGAAGAAATGGTTGCTTTATCAAATTTTTTGGCATAGTTATAAAGTGCAGAATCTCCATTTTGTTTTACGTCTGCTATTATATCGGATACAATTTTCTCAACGTTATCAGTATCTTCCTGACGGGCAAAAATTTCATTATTATTGATTTTACCGTATTCAAGTATTTTTATCATTAGTTATCACCTCGAGTAATTTGGTTATTGAGATCATCAACCAGTGTACGAATTTGGCTTTCTTTAAATTTATAACTTGATTTATTTGCAACAAGTCTGGCACTTATTGGAACGATGTTTTCGAAAACCTGAAGATTGTTTTCTTTTAATGTGCTTCCTGTTTCCACAATATCTACAATCACATCGGAAAGCCCTAAAATTGGAGCAATTTCTATAGATCCATTCAGATGAATAATATCAATATCTCTTCCTTTTTTACTATAATAATTCTTTGCAATATTAGCAAATTTGGTGGCAACTTTGAGAGTTTTTCTAGTATCATCACGAAAATCCGCCATTGCCGCTACTGCCATTCTGCATTTTCCTGTGTCAAGGTCAAGAAGTTCATAAATTTCAGGTTCATATTCAAGCAAAATGTCTTTTCCACACACACCAATGTCAGCGGCACCACGTTCTACATATATTGCAACATCGGATGGTTTTACCCAGAAATATCTGACACCGCGTTCAGGATTTTCAAATATAAGTTTTCTGTTATTCTCTTTTATGGATAGGCATTCAAAACCTGCTTTTTCAAACATATCATAAACTTTTTGACCGAGTCTGCCCTTAGGCAAAGCCACGTTAAGCATTGACTTCAATGATTTCTCCCCCGTTTCCACAAAATTTCATCAATTTTTTATATGTGATATTTTCAGGTACAATTCTAGATGCAAGAACACTTTCTCCATACTCTACAATACCGTCAATTGCATTATTTAAATCAAAAATACTCGTATCGTTATCGTATAAAAGAATATTGTCAACATCATATTGAGAATCAGTATTTTCAAATCGTTCAAGCATATCAAGATATACCGCAAATCCTACTGCGCCTGAATTGATACGCATTTTTTTCATAAGATTATCATACTGACCACCTGAAAGTATCCAAGATGACAACCCTTCTATAAAACCTTTAAATACAAAACCGTTGTAATAATGATTATCGCTGATTACTGAAAAATCAATGCGTATTTTATCATAAAATCCGGATTTTTTAATAAGCGAAATTATTTGCTCAAGTTCATTAACGGCTTTTGAACATTCAGTCGAAGAAAGAGATTTTAATTCTTCGATAATATGATCAGTGTCACCATATAAAGAAACCAATTTAACAAGACATTCCATCTTGTTTGGAGCAACATTGTTTTCTTCGCATATCTCAATTATTTCATGTATATTTTTTTCTCCTATACATTTAATTATTTCTCTTCTGCTCTTATTATCAAGGCCCAGGTCATTTATTATAGTTAAAACGATATCCATATTGGATATATCAAGAACATAACTGTCTGATATACTTTCAAGACTTTTTGCAGCCAACATAATGGTTTCAAAAATATTATATGTATCAATATCACCAATGCATTCAAGACCAACTTGCATCAATTCTTTAAAACTGTTAGTTCCCTTGCTTACGCGATATACATTTTCATCATAAAAAACTTTCTGCACCTGACCGCATTTGCATTCTGTGTTTTTAATTATTGAAAGAGTAACATCAGGCTTAAGAGCCATAAGTTTACCGTCAGTATCAGTAAAAGTTATAATATTTTCCGATACCAAGAAATCTTTATTTCTTACATATAAGTCATATTCTTCGAATTTACTCATTTTGAATTGCGTATATCCGTATTTCTTATAAAGGGACCGCATTTTAAAAATAGCTTTTTCGTCGCTGTTAATAACCGAATAGTTGATATCCATTATTCTGCCTCCATTTTGCTTCTTTTCGAAAGTATGGTTTTATAACCACCGTTTCCATACATAAGGCATCTGTTGACGCGGCTTATGGTGGCAGTACTTGCGCCTGTAACCTCGCATATTTCATTATAGCTTTTGCCTTTATCCAACATTATAGCCACTTCATAACGTTGAGAAATATCCTGAAGTTCTTTAACAGTAAAAATATCTTCGAAAAATATTTTGCATTCTTCAGCATTTTCCAGACTCAAAATGGCATTATACAGATTTTCAGTTCTGTTAAAATCGAACTTTTTCATATCAGACGCCCCTTTCACTTTATCACTTTAGTATGATAACACAATAAATTGTGAAAGTCAATATATGTTTGGTAAAATATCTTTATTTACCTTCATTCTTTGTTGTTGAAGATTGACAAAACAATAGAAATATGATATAATTCCACGTATTTAAGGAGATGATTAAAATGGTTAAGCACATAATTTTATGGAATTTAAAAGATTATTCCGAAGATGAAAAATCAAAGATTAAAGCAGAGATCAAAGAAAGTCTTGAAACACTAAAAGGAAAGATTGAAGGCTTGATTGATATTAAAGTTTACACAGAAGGGCTTTCTACATCAAATGTGGATTTGATGCTAGATTCAACATTTGTTGATGAAAACGCTTTGAAGTTCTATGCAACACATCCAGAACATGTCGCCGTAGCAGATACAAAAGTTCGCCCATTTACATCTTCAAGAAATTGTATGGATTTTGAAATTTAATATCTTAGATAAAAAATTAACCCCTTGAATTAAGATTCAAGGGGTTAATTTCTACTCCCACTCTATTGTGGCACTAGGTTTCGGACTCAAATCATAAAGGACTCTGCAAACACCGGGAACTTCGCATAAAATTCTGTCTGTTATTTTTTTCAAAACATTCCAATCAATTTCCGGAACAGTAACGCACATAGCGTCTACGGTATTGACTGCACGGATAATTACAGGCCAGTCATAAGCACGCTTACCATCACGCACACCAGTAGAACGAAAATCAGGAACTACAGTAAAGAACTGCCAAACTTTATCAGTTAAACCAGCGTTATCAAACTCTTCACGAAGAATAGCATCTGATTCACGAAGTGCAGCAAGACGATCACGAGTAATAGCACCAAGGCAACGAACGCCAAGACCGGGACCAGGGAATGGTTGACGGTCAACCATTGAAGATGGAAGTCCCAATGCTTTACCAACTACTCTAACCTCGTCTTTATAGAGCAAACGAACAGGTTCAACAAGTTCAAATTGCATATCTTCAGGTAATCCACCGACATTATGATGTGCCTTTACGCCATCACTTTCTAAAATATCAGGATATATAGTACCTTGGGCAAGGAAAGAAATGCCTTCAAGTTTACTTGCTTCTTCATCAAATACTTTAATGAATTCACCGCCAATAATTTTGCGTTTGGTTTCAGGTTCTTCAACACCAGCTAAAAGATTTAAAAATCTATCGGTTGCATCAATATAAATAAGGTTAGCATCCAATTGATTTCTAAAAACTTCTATAACTTCTTCGCTTTCGCCTTTTCTCATAAGACCATGGTTTACATGAACACAAACCAACTGTTTGCCGATGGCTTTTATTAAAAGTGCTGCAACTACCGAAGAATCTACACCTCCGGAAAGCGCCAAAAGAACTTTTTTGTCCCCTACCTGCTCACGCACAAGTGCAATCTGTTCGTCAATAAATGCTTCAGCAAGTTCGGGAGTGTTGATACGTGCCATTGAATCGGGGCGTATATTATTCTGCATTTCAATTCCTCCAATGTATATATAATTTCAAACAATTTTATATAAGATATTATATATTATCAGATTTTTAAAGTCAATATTTTATCAATATAAAATTCTACAATTTTTCACAAGAGAGTCAATATAAACATTGTAAAGAATAACATTAAAAAACGCTATAATTCAATAGCGTTTATATCCTATTCACATAAATTGCAACCGTTGCAAAAATTAACTCTTCCAGCAAAAATCTCTTTAATCATTTTAACTGGTTCGATATTTTCGTTTTTCTTTTTACAATGAATTGTTATAAACTTTGGTGCCAATGAAATAATATCATTCAGCATTACATACTCATCATCGTCCAAAGCAGCAATTTCACAATATGAACTGTCTAAATACTTTTTATCAATAGGGATACCGTTCTCGTCCATCAATATATATTCACCTTTTTTATCAATGACTATATTGATTTTTTTAAAAGATGAGGCTTGAATATCAACAAAAAATTTAAGAAATTTAACAAAATCATTATAACGTTTTTGTTCGATATACTCATCTACAGCAAATTCTATTTCATCTTCAAAATTTGAAAGATATTCTTTCATTCTGAAAAGAGTAAATCCGCCAAGATGTATATGCATATTTTCAATTATGAAACTCTTAATAATGTACGCCAGTTCATCCGTGTCTGAATAATCAACTATAGAAGAAACGAGGACTTTTTTATCGTTTGAATCGATCCCGTAATAGTTTGTATCAATAATCACATCAGCATATTTTCTTAAATAATCACTTTTAATCAAATCAGCAAGTATATAACTTATAGTGTTTACAGAACTGTTATCAAACTCAAAACGGTAACAACATCCACTATCACTATACGTTGGCATATCATACTCGTTGCTCATATATATTATCTCGGATGTGTTTAATTTGCTAATAAAACTATAAATATTCGGAAAATGTTTATCATCAATCTCAACCGTAAAACACAATGCGTTCACTTCCCTCCAAAGGTAGTATACGCCGAAAAGGTTCTATTATACTAAAGTATCATCAACTAAAACTAAAGAACCAATATCTGTTAAGCGTTTATGGGAAAGAGAAACACATTCAACATCATACTTTGAACAAAAATTATTGATTTTCGTGTAATCGGGATGAATAGATATGTCACCGCAAAAAGCAAGACAATCATTACTGATTTTTCCACTTGCGCCACCGATAAAACCATATTCCCATCCCAAGATATCAATGTTTCCTTCAGATATAAGTAAAGTATCAACATTATTGCTTGTTAAAACTTTATAGATACCTTTATCAGAAGTGATAACAGCATTATCTTTAACAAAACAAATGTTACACTTACTATATCCTTGAGAAACATTTATCATATCTACATTTTTTTCTGAAAAATAATTTATGATACACAAATCTGTATAATCAAAATTATGAACTGCTGACTTCCCTATCCACGCTACATTATATGCAATATCCCATGGGTAGTTACTGCCAAGAGAAGAATTACCACTAATAATTTTGACATTAAAACATTTAAGGACATTTTTATAATATTCATAGCAGGACGGAGTACAGACAAACACTGAATCAGAACATTTACAGATTTGCATATCTGCGTGTCCACACAGTTCTGGAGAAACCTCTGTATTTTTTGTAGTAAAAATTACATCCAGCCCTAAGTTCTCAATCGAGTTGACAATTTCTTTATCAACTCTGTAATCTACAATAACCGCTTTCATATCACTCGGCATTTCCTTCCACATAGCCAATAATTTTTTCTATTGTTCGCGGAACAGCATCACGTGACGTTTTCCAATCTTCGTTTGCATATCTGAAATCAAATTTTTTTGTAAACCAAGTAATATCTTCCTGAACTCTTTTTAACTGCTCAATTTCTATCTTATATATAGCATCATAAAATTCTTTAAGTTTTGAACCTTTAAGAACCTTGTCAGCATAACTTACAAGTTTTGTAAAGTGCGGAATACAAAATCCTTTTGAATTTAAAAATTTGTTTTTAAATTCATCTTCTTTTTTGTAGAGTTCAATTAAATTGTCGATAAATTTATTTTCTATATCTTCAAGTTTTGAACATATAACACACCCATCACTGATTTTTTCATATTTTTCAGTAATCTTATTTGATACATTATCATTGTTGAAAATTGACTTTTTTGCACTTGTGATTGCTGAAATATCATTCTCTATATACTTACGAATTTCTGCCAGATGTGTTTCAAGAACCAGAGCGAGGCTAAGTTTGTTTGGTTGTGAAAGAAGCATTGAAAAGTGATGTTTGCAAAAACCAGTGGTGTTGGAACGTTCTCTCTCATCAGGCTCCATCATACTTGCGCCTAATGTGTATTCTATTAGATTTTTCTCTTCATTTTTCATAAATTGACATACAGGACATTCACAATTCTTATCAAATGCGTCATTTATGGGTATAGTATAAATATGTTCTTTCATAGTATCATCCTTATTCTAGTTTAAACTGTCTTTTGAAACAATAACAAGTAACAAACCGTCTGTAACAGAAATTTCGGCATTTTCAGAAATGAATTCATTACTGATTCCCAACGATGTTCCTTGAATTAAATCTATATTTTCAAGAGGATATAAAAGACCTTTTGCAGTAACACCTCTTACTGTTGTGGTTATTGGTATTAAGGAAAGATAGTAACCTATCTCTCGCTTAACAGTAATGTTATTATTGATTAAGTAAATACGATCTGTGTCAGAGAAAATCATTCCTTTTCTTCCAGACTCCAGAATGTATCTCAAGTTAAATATATTTGATATTTCATGATCTACTCTTCCGCCAATAGCAGCAAAAAGAACTATTTCGTTATAGTTATTATCTAATGCCCATTTTATGCAGAGTTGCATATCTGTATCATCTTTTACCGGATTATGAAAAATCACTTTCGTATATTTCAGTATTGATGTATTTTTAATTTTATCAAAATCGCAAGAATCTTTGTCACCAATAAACAGATCCGGCGGGATGTTGACATTTATTAAATGCCTGATTCCGCCGTCCGCACATATTATATAATCACATTTTTTTACTTCTTCAGCAAAAGCAATATAATTATCAACAACGCCTCCGCCTATTATTGCTGCTTTCAATATTCATTCCCTCTTTTAAAGAATTCTTTGCATGCTTCAACAGGGTTGACAGTATTAAATACAGACGAGCCAGCCACAATGATGTTCGCCCCCGCTTCAATTACCAGTGATAAATTTTCAAGATTTATTCCACCATCAACCTGTATATCAATATCATTTTTCTTATTCTTTATGTATCGGATCTTATCAACGCAATCATCAATGAATTTTTGACCGCCAAATCCTGGATTAACCGTCATTACAAGTGCCATATCTGCATACTCAAGATATGGATCTATTTCACTTATATCAGTTGGTGGATTTATTGCGACACCTAATTTTTTATTATACTTTTTTGTAAGTTCTTTTAATGTAACAATATCAGGTGTTGTTTCAGTATGAACCGTAATAATATCTGCCCCAGCCTTTAAAAATGTTTCTGCATATTTTAATGGCTCAGATATCATAAGATGTACATCAAGTACTAAATCAGTAGACTTTTTTAAGGATGAAACCATAGCAGGCCCAAAATTGATATTTGGCACAAAATGTCCGTCCATTACATCAATATGCAAGTATTGTGCTCCACCTTCTTCTACTGAACGTATATCTTTTTCCATATTAAGAAAATCTGCCGCTAAAAGTGAGGGTGATAATATCATATCAATAATTCTCCTTACTGTTTTTTAAAGCATTATATAACTCTAAATAATTTTCGTATCGTGATTGAGCAATTTTATTATCTTCAACTGCGCGAATAACGCCGCATTGTTTTCCGCCCAAATGGGAACACCCGGAAAACTTACATTCATGAACAAATTCACCAAACTCAATAAAAAATTTCTGCAAATCATCATATTCAACATCATAAACCTCAAGCATACTAAACCCCGGAGTGTCAGCAATATAAGAATTGTTTTCAGTTTTATAAAGTTCAATATGACGTGTAGTGTGACGTCCTCTGTTAAGTTTTTTGCTTACATCACCAGTAAGCAAATTTAAATCACCAAATATTTCATTAAGCAAACTTGATTTGCCCACACCGGAGAAACCTGCAAAAGCAGTGATTTTTCCTGATATGGCAGATTTTAGAGTTTCAATACCTTTTTGGTTTATAGTGCTTGTTTCTATAACCGTATAGCCAATATGCTTATACAAATCAGAAATCTGACTGTAGTCGACTTCCAAATCACACTTGTTTAAGCAAATAACAGGCTTTACACCTTTAGATTCAGCAATAACAAGCATTTTATCAATGAATTTCAAATCAGGCTTGGGATTATCAACAGCAGCAACCATAACCAAACAATCTACGTTTGCCAAAGGCGGACGTACAAATTGGTTTTTTCTTGGGAAAATTTTTATTACACTTCCGCTGCCATCATCCAGTTCTTCAATTTCAACCAAATCTCCCGGAAGAGGTTTTATATCATTTTTTCTGAAAATCCCTCTTGCTCTGCATTCAACTATTTTATCGGGGGTTTCTACATAATAGAATCCCCCGATTCCCTTTAATATAATTCCTTTTGACATATCAATTACCAAAATTTACATTCTGTGATGCTACTTTTGAACCATCAATATATATTTCAAAAGTAACATTTCCACTTCCTGACACGGTTTTTACAAAATCAGGATTCTTTTTAGGATATTGAATTCCTTCATATACAGTAGAACCGTTCGAAGTAATTTTTACCGTCACTTCATCTTTATCAGATGGCAAAGTAATAAATAAAGTTTTTTCTTTTACATTACCTGATGTTGTAGGGACATCTTCATCGTTGCCGCCTTCGCCATTGCTCAAAACAAGATTTATAACTGTTTTTTCTTCTACAGAATCTCCACCCGGCACACTTTGTTTGATAACTGTATCTTTTGCTTTTGAAGAATTCTGATAATCAAACGAACCCACAACAAGATTTTCCTGTTCGATACGTCGTTTGGCTTCTGACTTTGTCATACCAAGGAGATTTGGAACGACAACTTCACCATCGCCTACACCATCGCTCACATAAAGTGTTACAACATCACCCTCACCGAGCGAAGTACCTTTTGCGGGATATTGCGAGATAATATAATCAACCGGAATGTTTTCATTATGTGTTCTTTCAATTTTAACAGTTATTCCCAGCGATCTCAATTCACTTTCAGCAACTGAAAACTCTTTGTTTTCATAATTTTTAAGTTTAATAACACTGCCGCCTTTTGCAACGGTAACTTCTATGGACTGTGAACCTTTTACCTTGCGGCCCGCTTTAGGATATTGTCCAATAATAGTTCCTGCCTCTTTATCAGAGTTTTCTACACTTTCTTTAACGATAATAGTAAAGTTTGTATCTTCTAAAAACGCTTCTGCTTCTTCAACAGTTTTAGAAATCAAATCAGGCACTTCAACCTCTTTGTTACTTCCCAGAAAACCAAATGGATTAAATCCCGGGAAAAGCATTTTTGCAGCAAACATAGAAAGCAATAGAACTATTACCAAAGAAGTAATTAACGCACTTACAATGGCTTTTTTATCACTGTTTGAAATCTTTTTGTTTTCAGTTTTTTTAGAGTCTTTAACAGGAATATCTATTACAACATTATCAATCTTAATTGGCGGAATTTTCTTTGTGGCTTCATCCATATATTCATCATTTGATTTTGTTTCGATTACAACAGAATTGGGATCAGAAAGCACCTTTTCCAGATCATCGTACATTTCTATTACAGTCGAATACCTTCCGGAAGTTTCTTTACTCATCGCCTTTAAAACAATTGCAGAAACATTTTCCGGTATTCCATCAATTATTTCACACGGATTTACCGGAGGTTGCTCAATTTGTTTCATAGCAACAGATACAGGAGTATCACCGTCAAAAGGAACCTTACCTGTAAGCATTTCATACATAACAACGCCTAATGAATAAATATCACTGCGTTCATCAACATATCCGCCTCTTGCTTGCTCAGGCGACAAATAATGCACAGATCCAAGTACATCACCATCAACAGAAATAGTAGCCCCTGATGACACACGAGCAATTCCAAAATCAGTTACTTTGATGTTTCCATCTTCCGTTACAATAATATTCTGTGGTTTAATATCGCGGTGGATAATATGCTTTTTATGTGCTTCTGATAACGCATCTGCAATCCCCATTGAAATTTTAACTGAAGTTTTCCAATCAATCGGAGAATGAATTTTTATATATTCTTTTAAAGTTTGCCCCTCAACATATTCCATTACGATATAGTTGATATTTTCGTCTTTTCCTACATCAAATATAGAAACAATATGCTGATTTGTAAGTGAAGCGGCAGATTGTGCCTCAATATTAAATCTTTTCAAAAATTCATCACTGCTATCCAAATCATCACGTAAAATTTTCACCGCAACAATACGGTTAAGTAAAAGGCATTTGGCTTTATATACTACAGCCATACCACCGGATCCTATTTTTTCTAAAAGTTCATATCTACCACCTAAAATTTTACCTACCATTCAATATACACCTCGTATAATCAAAGTTTAGCAGCAATAACAGTTATGTTATCAGTGCCCCCTGCTTCATTTGCTTTTTCTATAAGTTTGTCAACACAATCCTCTGTATCAGAAGAATTCATATATACATTAAGTATTTCTTCATCTTCAAGCATATTTGAAAGTCCGTCACTACACAGTATAAATCCATCGTTTTTTTCAATTGAAAGTTCATATATATCACATTTCACGCTAAAGTTTGTACCAACAGCACGTGTTATCATATTTTTATTAGGATGTGTTCTCATATCCTTACGTTCTATTTTACCTTTATCAAAAAGTTCTTGAACTACAGAATGATCTTTTGTAATCTGCTTAATATTTCCGTCTCTCACAAGATAACATCTGCTGTCGCCAACATTAGCAATATAAGCGGTATCTCTATCCTTATATAAAATCACCAAAGTGGTTCCCATTCCGGCAAGTTCGTCATCCAATGATGCCTTTTTATAAATTGCAAGATTCACATTCTCAACGCACTGCAATAATGTTTCTTTTATGTTAGCATTGTTTTTCATCCTGTTTTCACACAAAAACATTTTAACATTTTCTATTGCCATCTTACTTGCTGTTTGACCGCCTTTGTGACCGCCCATACCGTCGGCTACCACCAGATAGGTGAAATCTCCGTCAGAAACATAAAAATTATCTTCATTGACACTACGCACCTGACCTTTATCAGTACGTGCCGACATATTCATTAAAACCACCTCGTTTCTGTTAACTGTTCGCTCTTCTCAACTGTCCGCAAGAAGCACTTATATCACTACCTAATTCTCTCCGGATTGTTGCATTTATTCCCTTTGATTCAAGAACAGATTTAAACTTGAGTATTCTTGTTTTATCCGGTTTAACAAATTGATTTTCTTCGACATTGTTAACTGGTATCAAATTCACATGACACAACATACCTTTAAGTTTTTCGGCAAGAATTACTGCACATTCGACAGTATCATTTACATCTTTAATAATAGCATATTCAAAACTGATTCGTCTACTGCTATTTTCAATATATTTTTTACATGCTTTTAAAAGTTCATCGATATTCCATTTGTTTGCAACAGGCATAATCGTTTTTCTGATTTCATCGGTAGGTGCATGAAGAGAAATAGATAAGGTGAGCGGAAAATTATATTCGCTTAATTTATAAATTTTATCAACAAGTCCGCATGTAGATAAGGATATATGTCTAAAACCGATATTCAATCCGTCTTTATGGTTTACGTTTTCCAGAAATTTGATAACATTATCAAAATTATCCAAAGGTTCGCCTATACCCATCATTACAATATTGCTGATTCTCTCTCCAATATCTTTTTGTACGCATATAACCTGATCGAGTATTTCTCCCGCTGATAAATTACGTATTTTTCCGCCAATAGTTGAAGCACAAAATTTACATCCCATAGCACAACCGACCTGGCACGATATACACACAGTAATACCGTGTTTATAAAACATAGCAACACACTCAACCATATTTCCGTCTGAAAGTTTTACAAGATATTTACGCGTTCCGTCAATTTTAGAAATAAACTTTTTTTCAATTGTAGCAGTAGATAGATAACTCACTTCTGCAAGTTTTGTTCGCAGTGATTTAGATATATCCGTCATTTCGTCAAAAGAATTAGCACCCCTGCTAATCCACGAAAAAATTTGTTTACACCTAAATTTAGGTTCTCCAATATCAATGATAAAACTTTCAAGTTCGTCGTATGTTAAATCTTTCAAATTTATCATATTACTTCTCCGTAATTAACGTTTTTTAAATTTGCAAATAAAAAATCCGTCCGTCATATCAACATGGGGAAATAACGTTACATAACCAATATTATCTTTGCAAATCTCTTTAATCGGTTCAAGATAAAACTCTTCTCCGAACAATTCCAAAAACTTATTGACAACATCTTCGTTTTCGGTTTTTCCAATCGTACACGTGGAAAACACCATAGTTCCACCTGATTTTACATACTTTGATGCAACAGTTAAAATGTTCAAACTCAGTTTTGCCAAATCAGCAATGTCTGAAACTTTTCTATGGTATTTAATATCTGGTTTTTTTCCTATAATTCCAAATCCTGAGCAAGGAGCATCAACAAGGACGCAATCCGCCTTTTCTATGTATTGCTCATTTAAAACAGTCGCATCTTGTAAAAATGGTTTGCATATATCAATATGCAGACGATTACAATTATCATTTATAAGTTTAATTTTATGTTCATGAACATCAAAAGCATAAATTTCTCCGCAATTATTCATTTTTTCAGCAATATGTGTCGTTTTTCCTCCCGGAGCAGCGCACATATCTATTACAACATCTCCGCTTTTGGGGTTTAAAACATCAGCCACAAGCATTGCTGCAATATCCTGAACATAAAAATCACCATTTAAATACGCAGGTAATTTCTCTATATTTTTAATCTTGTTCACAGACAAGGCATAATTTAAATTTGGAAACTTATAATTATGATAAATTTTAGCGTTAATCTCTGATTTTTGTAAATCATCGCACAAGTTTTCCGGCGAAGTGTTTAGCAAATTACAACGCAACGTGACAGGTTTTCGTTCTTCAAATGATTTAAACAGTTCCTCTGAAAATTCAATACCGTACTCGCTAATAAACAAATCCACTAATTCAATAGGAAAAGAATAACGAGCACTTAGATACTCACGTTTTTCAGATGGAAAAACAATTTTATCTTTGTTTCTTAAAAAATTTCTCAAAACCCCATTCACAAATCCGCCACTTCGTTGTCCACCATAACTTTTTGCGAGTTTAACACTTTCATTCACGGCAGCAGAATCAGGGATCCTGTCCATATAATATAACTGATATATACCTAACCTTAATGCATTCAATACATTGGGTGCAATTTTGTTTAATTTGAGTTTTGAAAATTGAGATATTATATAATCAATAGTGATTCTGTGTTCTGTAACGCCATGCACAAGTTCTGAAATAAATCCTTTTTCTTCCGGTGAAAAATCACCGTTTTCCAATGCCCTTGAAACAGAAATATTAGTATAAGCACCGTTTTGCTCGATTTCATATAATATTTTCGAGGCAACTTTCCTCTCGTTCATAAACTATCTTCTCCTGTTTCGTGATAATAAAATCAGCCTGATTAAGTTCGCAATTGACGTTAACGCAGAAGCAAGGTATGTCATTGCTGCAGCGGTTAATACTTTTTTTGCGCCTTTGCTTTCTTCATCAGAGAGCATTTCATACTTTTCCATCATAACAAGTGCACGTTTGCTTGCGTTGAATTCAACTGGCAAAGTAATCAATTGAAAAAGAACTATTGCTGCAAAAAGAACGATACCTATATTAACAAGAACTTGGATTCCGGTTATAAAGCCTAAAATCGCCAAAGGTACAGCAGCAGAAGATGAAAATCTGACTACTGGGAAAATCGAAGTTCTGATTTTCAAAGGTGTATACCCTGATGCATGCTGAATGGCATGACCTGTTTCATGTGCTGCAACACCGAGTGCGGCAACAGATGTAGAAGTATAAACTGTTTCAGAAAGATTGACAGTATTATCAGCAGGATTATAATGATCCGTTAGGCTTCCGTTTACTGGCTTCACTACTACAGAAGATAATCCGTTGTAGTCGAGGATTTTTCTTGCGACTTGCTCGCCCGTCAACCTACGATAATTATTAAAGGTTGAATATTTGTTAAAAGTATTTTTAACTTTGAACTGAGCATATAAAGAAATAATAAGTGCCGGAATAACGAGTATCATATAATAGATATCAAAACCGTAATAATACATTAAGAACACTCCTGATTACACAAAAATTTTTCTCCAACGGAAATATTGTTACCTTTCAGATAGTCATAAACCGTCATTATTCGCTTGCCAGCCGGTTGAATTTCAAGTATATCAATT
Source organism: Clostridia bacterium (assembly GCA_045589495.1). Taxonomy (GTDB): domain Bacteria; phylum Bacillota; class Clostridia; order UMGS1810; family UMGS1810; genus SIG455. The sequence goes on along the minus strand of JAZNPF010000006.1, from coordinate 5,473 downwards.
GCAGTATTATCAGCACATTTTACGCGAATATAATCTGTTCCAACATCAATAATATCACCACACTCAGCCATTGAATCGCATTTAACACATCTAACTGATGTTACTTTAATCTGATTTTCACCAATAAAGGAAAATGCTTTAGGAACAGGATAAAGCCCTCTTATAAGATTATAAATATCTTTTGCATTTTTTCCCCAGTCAATACGCGCGGTTTCTTTGGTAATCATTTCCGCATAAGTAGAATGTTCATCGTTTTGCGGAATACGATTTATATTTCCTGTAGAAATGGTCTCGATTGTAGAAACTATAATCTTTCCACCTGCTGAAGCAAGTTTATCGTGCAAAGTTTCAAAATTATCATTATTTTCTATTGTTACAGATATGTTTTCTATCATATCGCCAGTATCTAATCCCTTTTCCATATACATAGTTGTAACACCTGTAACGGTTTCACCGTCGATAATACTTCTTTGAATAGGAGCAGCACCTCGATATTTTGGCAACAGAGATGCATGCACATTTACGCATCCGAATTTTGGAAAATTAAGTACATATTCAGGCAAAATTTTACCATAAGCAACCACAACAATAAGTTCTGGACATTCTTCTTTTAAAATTTCCAAAATTGCGTCGTTTTTGAGAGATTGCGGTTGATGTATCTTGATTCCCAAAGAATAAGCATAATCGTACACCGGCGGATGAGCCATTTTGTGTCCTCTTCCCTTGGGTTTATCCGGTTGGGTAATAACGCTTGTAATTGTATGCCCTGCATCAATAATAGCCTTCAATGATGACACGGCAAAATCAGGAGTACCCATAAATAAAATTTTCATTATTCATCTACCTCAACAAATCTAATTACTTTGTCCAAAAATACATTTCCGTCAAGATGATCAATTTCGTGACATAAGGCAACTGCAAGCAAACCTTTACCAATGATTTCGTAAGAATCTCCGTTTCTGTCAAGAGCATGAACAACCACGGTTTCAGGACGCATAACTTCTCCATATCTACCCGGAGCACTCAAACATCCTTCTGTACCACACTGTGTTTCTTCAGAAACATTCATTATTACTGGGTTAATCAGTTCAATAGGTCCTTCTCCAACATCAATAACAGCAATTCTTTTAAGTATTCCAACCTGCGGTGCAGCAAGCCCAACACCGTTAGCGTCGTACATTGTCTCAAGCATATCGTCCAATAATTCTTTTACTCTGTCATCAATCACATCAACTTCTCTGCATTTTTTTGCAAGTACATCGTCTCCAACTTTTCTGATATTTCTTATTGCCATATTAAATACTCCTTTAACACATATTATACGGATTCACATCAATAACCAAATTGCAACATTCTTTTTGCTTTCTATATTCATCCGCTGTTTCATGAATAAGTTCATATATTTTTTTGCTGTATGATAACTTCATTATAAATCTATATCGGTATTTCCCATTAACTTTATATATCGGTGCAGGCATAACCTTGTATGCAACAACATATTTAAGATAATCTGCATCATTTAATTTGCTTTTTAGCATAGAATGAAATCTTGAAGCAGAGGCTTGTGCATCACTTTCATTTTCAGATGTAAAATTAAAATTAAGTATCTCACAAAATGGTGGATATGTCAAAAGTTTCCTAACCTCAATTTCCCGGTTATAAAATTTGATGTAATCCTGATCTTTGCTGAACAGGATGGTTTCATTTTCAGGATCATACGTCTGGATAATCGCTCTTCCTGGATACTTACCCCTACCCGATCTTCCACACACTTGAGTAATTAAATCAAAAGTCTTCTCGTCTGATCTGAAATCATCAATATTAAGACTCATATCCGCAGACAGGACACCAACCAATGTTACTTTTTCAAAATCCAAACCTTTTGTTATCATTTGGGTCCCAACAAGTATATCCGATTCATCTTTTGAAAATTCGTAAAGAATTTTTTCGTGTGCATTTCTTGATGAAGTGGTATCGGCATCCATACGTAAAACTTTTGCATCAGGAAAAGCAAGTAAAAGTTCATCTTCAACTTTTTGAGTTCCATCGCCGGAGAATTTTATATGGTTGCTCCCACACTTCGGACAGACTGTTAACACTTGTGATTTGTAATCACAATAATGACAAACCAGACTCGAATTATACCGATGATACGTCATTGAAATATTGCAATTGGGACATTCAACTACGTATCCGCAACTTCTGCATTGTATAAAACCGGAGTAGCCTCTTCTGTTTAAAAATAAAATAGTTTTAAACCCATTTTTGATATTATCCGATATTGCATCTTTGAGTTCTTTACTCAAAATACTTGTATTTCCGTTTTTGAGTTCTGAACGCATATCTACAACATCAATTTCAGGAAGTGTTGCTTTGTTAATTCTCTGTTTTAGTTCAATGAGTTTAAATCTGTTCATTTTGGCAAGATAATATGTTTCCACTGATGGTGTTGCACTTGCTAAAAGTAAAGTTGCGTTATGCTGTTTTGCCCTGAATCTGGCGATTTCCACAGTAGAGTATTTTGGCGAAAGTTCTGATTTATATGAACTTTCATGTTCTTCATCAATTATTATCAATCCGATATTATCAAACGGAGCAAATATGGCACTTCTAGCACCTACAACGACATCTACTTCACCTGACTTGATTTTCTTCCATTGATCATAACGTTCTCTTATAGTCAAAGAACTGTGCAAAACGGCAACATTTTCACCAAAACGTGTAACTACCTGACGTATCATTTGAGGAGTCAGAGATATTTCTGGAACAAGAAATATAGCCTTTCTCCTATTTTTGATACACCTTTCAACAAGATTCAAATATACTTCTGTTTTACCGCTTCCGGTAACTCCGTGCAACAAAGAAGTAGAATATATGTTATTATCTATATCCTCGCCTATCTGAGTAACAACATTTTGTTGTTCATCAGTCAGAATAACTTTATTATTTTCAGTATATTCATCATAGTCAATAATATCCGTTCGTATTATTTCTTTATCTAAAAAAATATACCCTTTTTTTATCAAAGAGTTTACAACGGAACGGTCGGTATTGCATATTTCTAATACTTCCGATAAAAATATTCCGTCATTATCACATACCGTTTCTAAAACTGCTGCCTGTTTCGGCGCACGATTACGCATTTTTTCGGCAATGAAATAAAGTTCTTCCTTATCCAATGAAACTCTTAATATAAGTTTTTCTGTATCTTTAATCGTTTGCCTGTCTAATATATTTTCTTCAATGATGCCATATTTTTTTAATTCATCCAATGCATTTTTTATGTTTTTTCCTTTGATTTCCTCTGTTAATTTTTCAAAAGTACAATCAGAGTTTTTTAATAGTTCAATTATCTTTTCATACACTACTGAATGAGAAATAATCTCCTCGGCATAATCGCTTTTATAATCAGCAAGAGAAAAAACTGTTTTAAATTTTGTATTGACGTTTGGGGGTAAAAGAGATTTGATTGCTTCTGCGTATCGACAAAAATATCTGTGACGCATAAACTCTGCAAGTTCAACCCCCCTATTATCAAAAAAAGATAATTCGTCAACAACTTTATAAATGCTTTTAAGTGATTTGTAATCGCTTTTATCAGTAACATGTACAACATACGCCTCCATAGTTTTATCGCCACGTCCAAACGGCACAATAACACGCATTCCTACGGAAACATTTAAGTTTTCGGGGATAAGATAATCATACATAGTATCTGTTGCACGTGAAATGCTGTTGAGTATTACTTTAGCAACCATCTTTCTCCCCTCCTTACAAATAATGCCCCAAATATACTGGGGCATAAAATATAATTATTTTATATCTCCTGCTAAATCTTTGTCAATATCAGCAAACATCTGCAAAAGTTTATTATCAATATTTACTTTATCCTGATCAGGACTAGCAAAAGTAACCTTATTTTCGTTAATTTCGTTTATTGCTATTGTAACTGGTTTATCAGAATCACATTCAACAAAATGAGTTCCTGTTTTCTGGATTTCTCTTGCTCTTTTCGCAGTAGCAACAACAAGTGTGTATTTACTGTCAACTTTCTTCATCAGTTCATCAATAGGGGGATTTATAATCATATTCTTTGCACCTCTTCAATTAAATTTTTATTTTTATTAACCCTGCATCTTTCAGCATTGATTATAGATTCAATACGGCAAACTGCTTTTTCAACATCATCATTTACTACAACGTAATCATATTTTTCAGCATAAGGCAGTTCACCCTTGGCAGTTTCCAGACGTTTTTCTATAACATCAATACTTTCGGTCTGTCTGCCAATGAGCCTTTGTTTTAATTCTTCAAACGAAGGCGGCAATATAAATATGTATCGCGCATCAATTCCGGTTTCTTTAAGTTTCATTGCACCCTGAATTTCAATTTCTAATATCACATCAGTTCCTTGTTCAAGCGTATCATCAACAGTTTTTTTTGGAGTCCCGTAATAATTACCACAAAAATTTGCCCATTCTAAAAGCCCGTTATTTTCAATTAGTGTTTTAAATTCATCATGCGTTTTAAAGTAGTAATGTACACCATCAATCTCGCCTTCACGTGGTAAACGGGTTGTTGCAGATATCGACAAAAAAACATCTTCTTTTTGATTTTGAATTAACGATTTGATAACGGTTCCTTTTCCGGTACCCGAGGGTCCGGAAATAACAAACAACGTTCCTTTTCTCTTATTCTTCAAGTTCATCGTCCTCCGTATCAATCAAGCCGCTATCTTTTCCCATTCTGTTTGCAACAGTTTCAGGCTGTACGGCAGAAAGAATAACATGATCACTGTCAGTTATCATAACTGCTCTTGTACGCCGTCCGTATGTTGCATCAATCAACATACCACGGTCACGCGCTTCTTGGATAATTCTTTTTATAGGTGAAGATTCCGGGCTGACAATTGCCACAAGTCTGTTTGCAGAAACAATGTTCCCAAAACCAATATTGATCAATTTCATACGTTACACCTCACTCGATGTTCTGCACCTGTTCACGAAGTTTTTCGATTTCTGATTTAAGTTCGATAACATGTTTGCTGATTTCAAAATCATTACATTTTGATCCCATTGTATTTGCTTCACGATTAAGTTCCTGAATAATAAAATCAAGTTTTCTTCCAACAGGGATATTGCTTTCAAGCAATTTTTCAAACTCATCAAGATGGCTTTTGAATCTTATTATTTCTTCTGTAATGTTTACTTTATCAGAGAATATAGCCACTTCTGTAATCAAGCGTCCCTCATCATATGGTACAGATCCTAAAAGTTCATTGATTCTGCTAATCATTTTTTCTTTATAATCATTAACAGTTTCAGGAGAGCGTTCAGCAATAAAATCAACTATACTGCGTATATTTGAAATACACTCACGGAAAAATACTGCTAATTTTCCGCCTTCGGTTTCTCGGGATTTTATAAGATCATTAAGTCCAGAAACAAGAATTTCAGTAGAATCATTTAAGATC
>JAZNPF010000005.1:0-28650 GCA_045589495.1 Clostridia bacterium | reverse complement strand
GTACATCAACCCGTGAGATAATAGAGCATCCCGGCGGAGTTGCTGTGATTGCAGTTGATGAAAACGGATATGTTCCTATGGTTACACAGTTCCGCAAACCGTATGAAAAGATGGTTATGGAACTTCCGGCAGGTAAACTTGATAACGGTGAAGAGCCTCTTAATTGCGGTATACGTGAACTTGAAGAGGAAACAGGGCTAAAAGCAAAAAAATTTATTTCGCTTGGCTCTATGATGCCGTCACCCGGATATGCCAAAGAACTTATCTATATTTATCTTGCAACGGACCTGTATGAAGGAACTGTACATCTTGACGAAGGCGAGTTTTTGTCTGTAGAAAAATATCATATAGACGAACTTGTTAAGATGGTTATGAATAATGAATTGCAGGATGCCAAAACCGTTATCGGTATATTAAAGGCAGCCGAGTATTTGAAAAATAAGTGATAAAAATGCTGAACGTTTGATTTCGTTCAGCATTTTTCATATTAAAAACCGAGAGGAATTTTGAATACGACGAAAATTATCAGTAACAAACTCCAACTTGCTAAAAATGTTACGGAGTAGGGGACCATCATTGAAATAAGATTTCCGGCAGAGAAATCTTTTTTATACTTTCGCATATACATAAGCACTACACCAGCGTATGTCATAAGCGGTGTTATGGTGTTTGTACACGAGTCTGCCACCCTGTATGCTGCTGCAACAACGTCGGGAGTCATAGACTGATTAACATTATACATCATCGGTATAAGGAGAGGGCCTAAAAGCATCCATTTTGCCGTCATCCCGCCAACAAACAAATTTATAACTGAAGTAACCAGAATAACTGCCAATATCAGCAGTATTGGTGATGATGAAAGACCTACTGTCTGTAAAAATGATGCTCCTATGCCTGTGATAAACGTATTTGCATTTGTGTAAGCGAGTAATGAAAGGAAATTATAGCAGAAAAAAGTAAGAACAATCACATATCCCATTCCGCCTATCTGTTTTGCCATTGCACCTACTACATCTGATGATGATTTGAATTTTTTCGAGGCAAATCCGTAAAATACACCTGATACGAAAAAGACAATAGTAACAAGCAGGATTACATTATCTATATAAGGTGATATTTTAGTTCCGTTTGCATCAACATAAGAACGCAAAGGAAACGCAGAAAGCAAAACCGTAAATGCAAGTGAAAGTAAAAATCCGAGTAATGCAAATTTTAGTGCACGTTTTTCATCATTGGTGATTTCGATATTCTCGTTTTTGTGTATGTGTGATAATTCATTTGTTTCATATCTTTTTTCTATGATTTTAGTGGTGACAATTCCTCCGATTATGACAAGCAAAAAAGTAGATACTGCTAAAAAGTAATAGTTCATTGTTGCAGGTGTCAGAGGCTTTCCTGCTTGTGAAGCAAAAGGTATCGACTGGCTTAATGCAAAAGTTTTTGCATTAGTCCCAATTACTGCATCAGCAAATGTTGCGGGTACAAGATTGGCACTGAATCCTGCTGATACGCCTGCAAAAGCCGCTGCCATACCAATAAGGGGATTTTTATTTATTCCTGCATACAACATGCCGGCAAGAGGAATAAGAACAATATATCCGACATCTGTTGCGATGTTTGTCATTATTCCTATAAATACAAGCACGTACGGAAGAAGTTTTTCCGGCACAATTATTCCAAGACGTCTTATAAGGGCAGACAAAAGACCCGATTCTTCAGCCACGCCTATACCAAACATAACGATAAGGATAATACCTAATATACCGCTTCCGTATGCAAGCCAGTTGTTAAGTATTGCATTGGAGAAAATCCATCGGATATTTTCGGGAGTAAACATATATTTAAATTCGTACACGGTTTTTGTGCCGTTGTATGATACTACAGAAAATTCTCTTCCTCCTAAAAGGAAAGATATAACCATAAGAATTGCATATAAAATTATAAATATAACAACAGGATCGGGAATAAACTTCCCGATTTTTTCTGCTATTGAGTAAGATTTACTGTTTTTACTCAAACAAAAATCACCCTTTCCAAGATAACCTTATACAGGTAGTATCTTCAAAAGGGTGATTTTGTATACGGGTTAATCTCCGAATGAAATACCTATATTTTTTGCAAAACGTACCAATTCACCGTCAGGATTTACATTTTTCGTTTTTTGACCAATTACATTGTTGAGAGAATCGTAACTCATTTTGTTTCCTTTTAGTGTAACCATATTACCGAATTTTCCTTCCATCGCAAGGTCTACTGCGTATGAGCCATACCTTGTGGAAAGTATTCTGTCGTATGATGTGGGAGTTCCTCCGCGTTGAATATGTCCTAAAGTTGTGGCTCTTGCTTCAAGACCGCAAAGTTCTTCCAATTCTTCGGCAACCTTTGCACCTATGCCACCTAAACGGATGGGATCGGGGCTGTCAGAAACAACTTTGCTGACCACCAAATCACCGTTTATAGATTTTGCACCTTCAGATGCAACTATCACACTGAATGTTTTGCCATTTTGCTTTCTGTTGTTTATTGCGTTTGCGATTTTGTTTATATCATAAGGAATTTCAGGAATCATAATCGCATCAGCACCGCCTGCAATACCTGCATTAAGACCAATCCAACCTGCGTATCTCCCCATAACTTCAAGCACCATAATTCTGTGATGTGAAGAGGCTGTTGTGTGCAGTCTGTCCAGTGCCTCTGTTGCAACGCTTACGGCAGTGTCAAATCCAAACGTTACATCTGTAGATGCCAAATCGTTGTCAATTGTCTTTGGTACACCGATGACATTAACACCGAGATTAGAAAAATCTCTTCCGCTTGTAAGAGTGCCGTCACCACCTACAATAAGCATAGCGTCAATTCCGGCCTTTTTTAAATTTTCAATTCCTACGTGTGATACATCCTTTAAAACTGTTTGACCGTTTTCTTCAAACGGATATTGAAAAAGATTATCTTTGTTAGATGAATGAAGAATTGTTCCGCCGAGGGGGAGTATGCCTGAGATGTTTTCAAGAGTAAGAGGTATAATGTCACCGGTATAAAGACCTCTGTATCCGTTTCGTATGCCGACAACTTCAAGTCCGTACTTGAGTATTGCTGTTCTTGTGGCAGCGCGTATTACGGGGTTAAGCCCCGGACAATCGCCACCGCCTGTGAGAATTCCTATTTTTTTAATTATACTCATAACTGACCTCCGAATATCATTATACAGATATTATTATCCGTAATTGGCAATATATATACGATTTATATATCCTTAAAATGGTATCAGGTATTATATGCGAGTATTTTAAAGAATTTTTAAATGTGTTTAAAATATTACAAAATTGTTAAGTCGTACCCTCTGATATTGGGATAAAGAGAGATATATGCCGTTTGCGAATATATGCGTATATGTGTTAGAATGTATCGTGTCGAAAGGCGAAACGAAAAATTGGAGGGAAAGAAAATGAAAAAATTAAAAATGACCGCTGCGGCATTGCTTGCAGCTACGACATTATCAATGACTTCATTTGCTGCGTCAACCTCCGCTTTATTATCAGTAGGTTCAAGAGGCGATGCAGTAAGTTCTGTACAGCAGGAACTTTTGGAAAGAGGATATTTTAATCATAGTGTAACAGGATATTATGGTTATATTACACAGTCTGCAGTAATCAACTTCCAGAAAGATAGCGGAATCCGTGTAGACGGTATAGTAGGTCCTGAAACAAGAGGTAAACTTTTTGGAAACGAATATAATGATACAGACCTTTACTGGCTTTCAAGAATTGTTCACGCCGAAGCACAAGGTGAAAGTTATGCAGGTAAAGTAGCGGTAGCAAATACTATTCTTAACAGAGTAAAATCTGCCGACTTCCCTAATACAGTAAAAGGCGTAATATTTGATACCAAATATGGTACACAGTATACCCCTGTTGCTAACGGAACTATTTATAATACACCTGCCCAGAGCAGTATCAATGCTGCAAAAGATGCTTTGAACGGCGTAAACTATGTAGGAGGCAGTATGTATTTCTATAATCCAAAAACTGCACCTAATTCATGGGCATCGAATAACAGACCGTATTACACTACAATCGGTAACCATAAATTCCATCTTTAAGCAAAAAGGCTTTCGAAAGAAAGTCTTTTTTTCTATAAAATTGAAAAATGATTTTTTTGCTTTGTTGTTTCCATTTTTTATTACATTTTACTATTGAAAAATGTCAAGTTGTGTAGTATAATTATTTGGTAAAAGTTTAGAATATTGGGAGGCAATTCACGTGAGTAAATTTTTAGAGAGAACAATCGAGAGAGCCAAAGCTGACAGAAAGCGCATTGTTTTGGCTGAAGGTGAGGATATCCGTTCAATAAAAGCTGCTTCCATGATAGTGGAACAGGATATATGTGATATCGTACTTTTGGGCAATGCGGATAAAATCGCAGAGGTTGCAGGCGATATTTCGCTTGATGGTGTAGAGATTATTGATCCTTCAAATGCAGATAAAGCAGAGGAATTTGCAAATACTTTTTATGAAATGAGAAAAGCAAAAGGTGTAACAATAGAACAGGCAAAAGAAACTATGTTAAATCCGCTTTACTACGGCGTAATGATGGTAGAGAACAATTATGCTGATGGTATGGTTGCTGGTGCAGTTAACTCAACCTCTAATGTGCTTCGTCCTGCACTTCAGATATTAAAAACAGCCCCCGGCACTAAATTGGTATCTGCATTCTTTGTTATGGTAGTTCCGGATTGTGAATACGGTGAAAAAGGAACATTCATATATTCAGACGCAGGTCTTAACGAAAACCCTGATGCTGATGCAGTTTCAGAAATTGCTATCAGCAGTGCGGCATCATTTAAAAACCTTGTAGAAGCAGAACCTAAAGTAGCAATGCTTTCATATTCTACATACGGAAGTGCTAAATCTGAATTGGTTGACAAAATGCAACTTGCAACAAAACTTGCTAAAGAAAAACGTCCTGACATTCAGCTTGACGGTGAACTTCAGGTAGACGCAGCAATCGTTCCATCAGTAGGAAAGAGCAAAGCCCCCGGAAGCAATATTGCCGGTGAAGCAAACGTACTTATTTTCCCTGACCTTAATGCAGGTAATATAGCATATAAATTAACACAGCGTCTTGCAAAAGCGGAAGCATACGGACCTATCACACAGGGTATCAAAAAGCCCGTTAACGATTTATCACGCGGATGCAGTGCAGAGGATATCGTTGGTGTTGTTGCAATTACTTGTGTTCAGGCACAGGCAAATAAATAATTTAAATATATCAGAAAAGAGTTGAATTTATAATGAAAATTTTGGTTATCAATGCCGGAAGTTCTTCACTTAAATATCAGTTTATTGATATTGACACAAAAAAAGTTTTAGCGAAAGGTCTTTGCGAAAGAATCGGTATAGATGGTAAACTTACACAGAAAGTAAGCGGCAGAGATGATTTTGTACGCGAAGATGCTATGAAAGACCATTCAGATGCTATCAGAATGGTAATTGAAGCACTTACAGATAAAGAAGTTGGTGTAATTGCTGATATGAAAGAAATTGACGCAGTGGGACATAGAGTTGTTCACGGCGGCGAAATTTTCAGCGGTTCTGTTGTTATAGATGATGCAGTTATGGATGCACTCCAGCAGTGTGTTGAACTTGCTCCTTTGCACAACCCTGCAAACATTATCGGTATTGAGGCTTGTTCAAAAATCATGCCCGGTGTACCTCAGGTTGGTGTGTTTGATACTGCTTTTCATCAGACAATGCCTGCAAAAGCGTATATGTATGCGCTCCCTTACGAAATGTATACAAAACATAAAATCAGAAGATATGGTTTCCACGGGACATCACATAAATATGTTTCTGGCAGAGCAGCAGATATGCTTGGTAAAAATATTGAAGACCTTAAAATTATTACACTGCACCTTGGTAACGGCTCATCAATCACAGCGGTTGACGGCGGTAAATCTGTAGATACTACAATGGGCTTTACACCTTTGGCGGGTGTTTCAATGGGTACACGTTGCGGTGATATTGACCCTGCAATTGTAACTTTCCTTATGGAAAAAGAAGGGCTTGATGAAAAGGGCGTTAACGACCTTATGAATAAGCAGTCAGGCGTGTTTGGTATATCAGGTATCAGCAGTGACTTCAGAGATTTGGAAAAAGCAGCCGGCGAAGGTGACGAAAGAGCAAAACTCGCTCTTGATATGTTTGCTTACAGCGTAAAACGTTATATCGGTACTTATGCTGCAGTTATGGGCGGTGTAGATGCCATTGTATTTACAGCAGGTATCGGTGAGAACACAGCGATGATGCGTGCCGCTATTACAGACGGCTTGGAGTTTATGGGTATCAAAGTGGACGCTGAACTTAATAAGGTTCGTGGCGAGGAAAGAGATATTTCTGCAGCCGGTGCAACAGTTAAGACTCTTGTTATACCAACAGATGAAGAAATGATGATTGCAATGGATACTGCTAAACTTGTAAAATAATTAAATATCGGTAAAAAAGTCTTGACAAACTCATTGGAAAAAGATATAATAATTTTGTTGCGCCGAATAAAAGAGGTGTATATATGAAGATAGATGTTTCTAAAATTGTTAAGGCTGAAGGTGCTTGTCAAGAAGTTTCGGCAAGTATCGAACTTGAAAAGTTTGAATTCAACGGTCAGGAATTTTTGTTTGTTGCTCCGTTGCTAGTTGAAGGCAACATCAAAAATAACGGCGGAAATCTTTATCTTGATGCAACTGTCAAAACACAGTTTAAGGTAAACTGTGCGCGTTGCCTAAGTGAGATAACCGAGGATTTTGTATATGATGTAAGCGAATGTTATACTAATAACGAAATTGATGCTGACAGCGTATTTCTTCCGATTGTATCCAATACTGTTGATTTGCTGAGCGCAGTTGAGGAAAACTTTTGTACATCAGTACCGTTTGTATTTTTATGTAGTGAAGATTGCAAAGGTCTTTGTCATATATGCGGCAAAGATTTAAATGATGGTCCGTGCGAGTGTGAGAAGGACGAAATTGATCCTCGCCTTGCAGGATTAAAAGCGTTTTTGAAAAACGATTAAGTTTTTAAAAGATATAGAATTTTGGTAGGAGGTGTTACTTTATGGCAGTACCCAAGAGAAAAACTTCTAAAGCAAGAAGAGATAAAAGAAGAGCAAATTGGAAACTTGTTTTACCCGGAATGGTAAAATGCCCCAAATGCGGTGAGTACAAATTGCCCCACAGAGTTTGCAAGGCTTGTGGAACCTATGGTGACAAAGAGGTTTTAAAAGCTGAATAAGCAATTAAACCAGCCCTTAACGGGCTGGTTGTTTTTTGGAATGTGAAAAAATCCTCGTTCTTTTGAACGAGGATTTTTTAAATATTTATTTAATCAGCAGCAGCAATTATCGTTGTCGTTGTTGTCCCAAAGAAACCATATAACGATGATTGCAATAACAATAACCCAAAGGTTATTTCCGCCGAACCAACTGTTGTTTGAGCAACAGCAGCAGTTGTTGTTACAGGGATTGCAGCAATCTCCCATAGCATTTACCACCTTTCATTGATTTTTAGCAGCAACCGTTATTGTTGCGTTCACAGCAGTCATTGTTTAAGAAAAGTAACAAGAAAAGGATGATGAACCACAAAACTGTGCTGGTGCCGCCATTACAACTGTTTTCGCAGCAACCGTTGTTACCAAATAAATTTAACATATTAACGCACCTCCGAAAAAATTTTGATTACTTAATTTCAGCAGCCACAATTGTCATTGTGCTCGCAGCAACCGTTGTTGTTACCGCAACCGCAGAAGAGAAGAAGGAATACTAAGATGAAGAATAAGATACCATCATTAGAACCTCCAAAGATACCACTACAATTAAACATAACTTGCACCTCCAAAAAAATTGATTTTTTTGTAATACCAATGTATAATATGAATATACAGAAAAAAGTGTTACCATTTATCCGGATAATGTGGTATACTGATATAGATGAATATAACCGGGAAGGAGAAGATAATATGAAGGTTTTGGTACTTACTATTTCAGCAGGACAGGGGCATAATAAAACAGCGCGTGCTATAGGTGACTATTTGAAAACTCAGGGGGCAGATGTTGAGATTGTGGATACCTATAAATATTTCAACACCTCACTTAGTAATCTGGTGGAAAAAGGTTATTTGCTTTCTACGAAATTTACTCCTTCGGTGTATGGAAACATATATTCAAAAGCGGAGCAACGTGACTATTCCGACAGAATAAATCTGGTTGATATGGCTGGTAAGATTATCTCAAGACAGTTTTACAAATTTATTGCAGGTAAAAATCCGGATGTTATAATAGCAACTCATATTTTTGCAGCTAATCTTGTTAGTAAGTTTAAAGAAAAGAAAGAAAGCAATGCAGTGACGTTTGGAGTTCTTACTGATTTTACTGTGCATCCGTTTTGGGAAACGGCTGAACTTGATTACTATGTAACTCCTACAAAACTTCTTAATAATCAGATGATAAAAAAAGGTATACCTAAGGATAGAATTTTACCATTCGGAATACCGATTGAAATGAAGTTTTCAAATTTAATTGATAAACAAGAAGCGCGCAGAGTTTTAGGTTTTGAAAACAAAAAAACTGCTTTTGTAATGACCGGAAGTATGGGGTATGGCGATGTTATAAAATACGTAAAAGAACTTGATGACATTGATTATGATTTCCAGATTGTTACAGTTTGCGGAAACAATACGCATCTTAAAAATCAGATTGACAGACTTCGTACTAATAAAAAAGTATATAATTTTGGTTTTGTAGATAACGTTGATTTTATAATGAGTGCGTCGGACATTTTGATATCTAAACCCGGCGGACTTACAACATCTGAGGCATTGGCTATGAAACTGCCTATGATACTGATTGACCCTATTCCGGGGCAGGAAGACAGAAACTACGAATTTTTGATAAATAACGGTCTTGCAATAGGTGTAAGCGAGACTTTTACCGTGGGTGAAGCATTATATCAACTTTTAGCCAGTGAAAACCGTGCAGAGTGTATGGGAAAGATGGCGGCTGAAATTGGTTCGCCCGATGCAAGCAAAAAACTTGGAGATTTTATAATAAATCTTACGGATAAGGAGTAAACTATGAATTTACAGTGGTTTCCCGGTCATATGACAAAAACACGTCGTATGATAGAAGATAATCTAAAACTTATTGATATTGTTATAGAACTTGTTGATGCACGAATTCCGTTAAGTTCAAGAAATCCGCAGATAGACGAGATTGTAAAAAACAAACCTCGTCTTATGCTTATGAATAAATCTGATATTGCTGATTCTGGACTCAATAAAGAATGGCAAAAGTATTTTATAAATAAAGGTATTCCGTGTATGACGGTTTCTTCGACTGGCGGAAAGAATTTTAATAATGTACTTGATAAATGCAGGGATATACTTAAAGACAAAATAGAAAGCGATAAAGCACGTGGAATAGTTAATCGCACAGTTAAAATGATGGTTGTCGGTGTTCCTAATGTGGGAAAATCTTCTTTTATAAATAAACTGTCCGGCAAAAAGAGTGCAAAAACAGGTGACCGTCCGGGTGTTACAACGGGTAAACAGTGGATTCGTCTTGCAAATGGCTTTGAACTTTTGGACACTCCCGGAATACTGTGGCCAAAATTTGAAGATCAGCAGGTGGGACTCCGTCTTGCGTATACGGGTGCCATACGCGATGAAGTAATAGACACCGAAGAACTTGCGTGCTATTTTTTGGAGTTTTTGCGTGATAATTATCCTCAGGCACTTACTGACAGATATAAAATGACGGAGATGGATAATCTTAAGGGGTATGAACTTCTGGAACTTTTAGGCCGTAAAAGAGGGTTTGTTATATCAGGCGGAGAGATAGACACTTTGCGTGCGGCGTCAATATTGCTTGATGAATTCCGTGCGGCAAAATTAGGTAATATTACATTGGAAACACCGCCCGAAAGTCAGGAGATGTAGATTATGGCAGATATGCTTGAATATGAAAAGAAATTGTGGGATGCCGGTTATGAATT
The DNA here is from genome assembly GCA_045589495.1 of Clostridia bacterium. Lineage (GTDB taxonomy): Bacteria > Bacillota > Clostridia > UMGS1810 > UMGS1810 > SIG455. The sequence goes on along the minus strand of JAZNPF010000005.1, from coordinate 18,611 downwards.
TGTAGCCGGAGTTGATGAGGCAGGCAGAGGTCCACTTGCGGGGCCTGTATATGCTGCAGCCGTTATTTTCCCCAAAGGGCTTGTACTTGAAGGTGTCAACGACTCAAAAAAACTCACCGAGAAAAAGCGTGAGCAGTTATATGATGTTATAAAAGAAAATGCAATTGCATATTCAATCGTAAGCGTTGATGAGAAAGAGATTGATAAAATAAATATTCTTAACGCCGCAATGAAAGCATTTAAACTTGCTTTGGATAATCTTTCGAAAAAAGCGGATTTTGCACTTTTAGACGGTAATCGTGCACCTCAAATGGATATTCCGTATGAAGCCGTTGTGAAAGGTGATGCAAAAGTTCAGGCTATTGCGGCGGCTTCAATACTTGCAAAGGTTGAAAGGGACAGATACATAACAGAAATGGATAAATTATATCCACAATATGGATTTGCCAAACATAAAGGATACCCCACAAAAGAACATAAAGAGGCGGTTGCAAAATACGGACCGTCACCAATACACAGAGTTACGTTCAGGGGCGTTTCGGAGCACATAAAATGAATACTAAAAAAATAGGGGATTACGGCGAAAGTTATGCCGCAAAATATCTGGCTAAAAACGGATATAGGATTGTAGAGCGCAATTTTAAAACAAAGTTTTGTGAGATTGACATAATTGCTTATGATGGTGATTGCTTGTGTTTTATAGAAGTCAAAACACGGAACAGACAGGATTACGGTCTTGCTTGTGAGGCTGTGGATTATCGGAAACGTCAGAAGATAATCAAAGGCGCTCTTTATTATACTTGTGTAAACGAGATTTCTTCGCCGGTTCGTTTTGATGTTGTAGAAGTTTATATAAGCAGCAGTCATTTATTTGCACCAAATAAAATAAATATTATTAAAAATGCTTTTGATGCTTCGGGAGTGTAAATGATGTTTGACGCACATTGCGATACATTACTTAAAGTATATAAAGATGGTAATCTGAATTCAAATGCGTATGATGTTGATTTTGAAAGACTTGCAAAGTACGGAAATGCAATACAGATGTTTGCAATATTCAATGAAGGAGATTTACGTATTGAGGATATTGTGAATTTGATTGAGTTGCTGAAAACGGAATGTTCCAGGAGTGAATTGGCAACATTTTGTGCAGGAGATTATATTGAATGTGATAGTCCGGTTACAGCGCTTGTTTCGATAGAAGGGGTAGGTAATACCCCTGATTTTGATATTGGGTATATAGATTTGCTCTATAAATCCGGAGTTCGTACAATGAGTATTACGTGGAATAACGACAACCAACTTTGCGGTGGTATAGAAGCGAATAATAAAGGACTCACACAAGAAGGAATAAATGCACTTAAACGTATGGAAAATCTCGGTATGGTGCTTGATGTGTCACATATTTCGGACATTGGATTTTATGATGCGTTGGAATTTGAAAATTTGAGAATCGTTGCAACTCATTCCAATTCAAGGACCGTATGTGCCAACAACAGAAATCTTACCGATGAGCAATTTAAGATATTATGTACAAAAGGCGGCGTTGCGGGAATAAATACATATCCTATGTTTTTAAACGGAACTTATACTGCGTCTGTTACTGATATTATCCGTCATATAGAGCATTTTTGCTCGCTTGGTGGAGAAAATAATATTGGCTTGGGTGCAGATTTTGACGGTGTTGAATATAAGATGAATGATATTGATTCATGCGAAAAAATGAATATTTTACTTGAGGAACTTGCAAAAATGAATTATCCTGACCGCATAATTCGTGGTATTTACTGTGAAAATTTTCTGAATTTTTATAAAAAATGAAATTTAGACATCAAAAATGTTGCATTTTCAAATAATGTATAGTATACTATTCATTGTGTTTATGTTATTGAGTAAAATTGGAAAACGGAGGATACATCAATGTATATGTCAGAAAAATTTAAAAGTATTTCGCCTTCACCTACTTTGGCTATTGATTCTAAATTCAAACAGATGAAAGCGGACGGTATGGATGTTGTCGGCTTCGGTGCCGGAGAGCCTGATTTTGATACACCCCAGCATATTAAAGATGCCGCTATCACTGCCATAAACGAAGGTTTTACCAAATATACACCTGCATCAGGTACACTTGCACTTAAGCAGGCTGTTGTACGTAAACTTAAACGTGACAACGGACTTGACTATACCACAGACCAGATAATCATAAGTAATGGTGCAAAACATTCGCTTATGAATGCTTTTGGTGCTATTTTAAATCCTGGTGATGAGGTTATCGTTCCAGCACCATTCTGGGTAAGTTATCCTGAAATGATTAAATTGAATGACGGTGTACCTGTTATACTTCAGACTAAAGAAGAAAACAATTTTAAATTCACCGCAAAGGATTTAATTTCTGCAATCACCCCAAATACACGTGCATTTATTTTAAACAGCCCCAGCAACCCTACAGGTATGGTGTATACTGTTGAGGAACTGCGTGAGATTGCACAGGTTGCAGTAGAGTATAATCTGTATGTAATTTCTGACGAAATCTATGAACACCTTATCTATGGTGCAACAAAGCACGTAAGCATCGCTTCTTTTGGTGAAGAGATTAAAAATCTTACAATCATAATTAACGGTGTTTCAAAAACGTATGCCATGACCGGTTGGAGAATAGGTTACCTTGCAGCACCCAAAGACCTTGCAAAAGCAATGGGAAGTGTGCAAAGCCATGCAACATCAAACCCTAACTCTATTGCGCAGGTTGCAGCCGGTGTTGCACTTGATGGTCCTGTTGACGATCTTCTTATGATGAAAAAAGCGTTCAAAGAACGCAGAGATTATATGGTGGATCGCATAAATAATATAGAAGGTGTTTCTTGCCTTATGCCTGATGGCGCGTTTTATGTTATGATGAATATAGAAAAACTCATCGGTAAAGAAATATGCGGAAAATTGATTGAAAGCAGTGACGATTTTGCACAGGTATTTCTGGATGAAAAACTCGTTGCTGTTGTTCCCGGAACAGGTTTTTCAGCACCGAATCACGTGCGTTGGTCTTACGCTACAAGTATGGAGAATATTAAAGAAGGTCTTGACAGACTCGAAAGTATGCTCAAAGGTGAATAATAAAATTAAAATAATATAAAATTAGTCCGTCATAAGACGGACTTTTTATTTGACTTGAATGACAAAATATGATATTATTTAATTAAATGTTTATATCTTTGGAGGATGCTATGTCTGATAAGGTAAATATACTTGGAGTAAAGGTAGATAAAGTCAATATTGAACAGGCTTCAGATATCATTATGAATTACATTTCAGAGGACGGAGATACAAAAACTGTGTATACACCGAATTCAGAAATTATTATGCACGGTTACAGAAATGAAGAAATACGTGATATTTTGAATGATGCATCACTTTTGACTGCTGACGGAATCGGTGTTATATATGCTTCTAAAATATTAAAAAATCCGATTGACGAAAGATGTGCCGGTTATGATGTTGCGTGCAGATTGCTTGAAAAGATGGGCAATGCCGGAAAAAGTGTGTACTTTTTCGGTTCTAAACCCGGTGTTGCAGAAACGGCTGCACACAATCTGCAGAAAAAGTATCCGGGATTGATGGTTTCCGGTTGTGCAGACGGATATTTTGATTCTGATAAAGAAAAACAGATAATTGATGATATAAATATAAAAGCACCTGATGTATTGTTTGTGTGTCTTGGTGCACCCAAGCAGGAAATATGGATTCATAATCATAAAAAAGAACTTAACTGCAAGGTGTGTATGGGGCTTGGTGGCAGTCTGGATGTATTTGCAGGTAATGTTGAACGTGCTCCTGAATTTTTTCAGAAACACGGAATTGAATGGCTTTACAGACTTATTAAAGAGCCGAAAAGATTTTTTAGAATGCTGGATTTGCCGAAATTTGGCATAACTGTTTTGCTTAAAGGTAAAAAATTCAAACAGGAATAGGGGATAAATATGAACGTTGAACTTTTGCAACATACACCGGAACCGGAAAAGATTATAGCCGCTGCTGCAAAACTTTGTTATTCGTCATCGGGAATAGACGGAATTCTGGACGGTCTTGACGAAGAAAAAACAGAAAAATTTTTAAAACGTCTTATGAGTATGGGACATGAAAGCCCTATTGAACATATTACATTTACTTTTGGTATAGAGGGTGTAAGCCGTTCTTTGCTTGCACAGTTTACAAGACACAGAATTGCGTCGTACAGTGTTAAATCGCAGCGTTATGTAAAAGAGGGGCAGTTTGAGTTTATAACACCACCTGAAATTGAAAATATCCCTGAGGCAAAGATTGCTTTTTTGAAAGCGATGGCTGATGATGTTAAAGCATATAACGAACTTGCTGATATTTTGTTTGAGAAACATTATGCTGATATGATTGCAGCGGGAATGGATGAAGTCAAAGCAAAAAATGCTGCGGAGAAAAAGGCGATTGAAGACGCAAGATATGTTTTGCCAAATGCGTGCGAAACTAAAATGATTGCAACACTTAATGCACGAAGTCTGATGAACTTTTTCCATCACAGATGTTGTGAACGGGCACAATGGGAAATACGTGACCTTGCGTGCCGTATGCTTGCCCTTGCTAAAGAGGTTGCTCCTACATTGTTTTCAAAAGCCGGTCCGAGATGTGTAAACGGACCTTGCCCTGAGGGAGCAATGTCGTGCGGGAAAATGCTTGAAAAAAGAGAATATTTCGGTAATATGAAGGTGGAAGGTAAATGAGCAGACTTATAGTTATTGAGGGAGTAGATTCCAGCGGTAAAGCCACACAGACCGAAATGCTTTATAACAGACTTAAAAGTGAGTTTGAAAAGGTTGATAAAGTTTCTTTCCCAAATTATGAAAGTGAATCTTCTTCTATTGTTAAAATGTATTTAAATGGTGATTTCGGAACTGATGCCAATAGTGTAAACGCATATACTGCATCATCATTTTTTGCCCTTGACAGATATGCATCGGTAAACGGTGACTGGAAAGATATTTTTTATGGTGACGGGATTGTTATTGCGGATAGATATGTAACTTCCAATATGGTTCATCAGGCGTCAAAAATTGATATTTCCGCTGATAAAGATGCATTTCTCGATTGGCTTTATGATTTTGAATATAAAAAACTTTCGCTTCCTGAACCGGATTTAATTATTTTTCTTGATATGCCTGTTAAATACGCCGTTGAACTTATGAAAAACAGAAAAAATAAAATCAATGACAGTGATGTTAAAGATATTCATGAAAGCGATACTGAGTACTTGAATAAGTCTTATAATAATGCCGTTGGTATTGCCAATAAATATGGTTGGAACACAATTTCGTGCGTTAAAGACGGAAAAGTTCGTACAATAGAAAATATAGCAGAAGAAATTTATAATAAAGTCAAAAATATATTGTAAAATAAAAACCACTCTTACGAGTGGTTTTTTTACTTAAAAAATCTTTTTCCGTATTTTTCTATAGCCGTGCAAAGAGGAAGACCAAGAAAATAGCAAGACACAATCTGTCCTAAAAATACCCAGCCTATATTTATAAGTACATTTATTTCCGGGGAAATAAGATAGTTAAGATAAGTGCCAACAACAAGTGCGTTTATTATAACAGGTGGTGTAAGTGCAATAATCTTGTTTTTCTTGCGCAGAAAATATGAAAGAATTGCGGCGGTAAGCGTTGCTGCAGAGCCGAAAATGAGGTCAATAATTCCAAGCCCGCCTATTAAAAGATTAGAAAGTGCACATCCTATAAATAATCCCGGTATTGCCGCAGGAGTAAATATAGGAAGCACAGTAAGGGCTTCTGAAATTCTGAATTGGAATAAATTATGACCGAAACTTATAGGGGCAAATATCCATGAAAGTGCAACGTATATAGCCGAAACGGTGGCTGCTTGAGTAATAAAACGAGTTTTCATTATATAATCTCCTTAAAAAGAAAAAATTTTTCTTGATATTTTGACAGATGTTTAATACAATATATATAAGATAACTTTTTGAAAAGAGGTGATTGAAATAAAATATAAATCATCATTGCCGTTTATTGCCGTGGCAATAACAGTATTTTTGGCTGTGTCGTGTGCGTTTGTATGTTATGGTATACTGGATGCCGAAAATAATATTGATGTGCTTGAAACGGAAATTACCGATTTTATTCAAAAAAATATATTTGTTTCTGTATGTAACAGCGAAACAAACACTCTTGATACTAATGTGATAGCAAGTTTTGATCCTAAAGACAAAACAGTAAAACTGATAACTATTCCGTATGATACAAGAGTAAAGGTTGCCAATAGCGACCAGATGTTTAAAGATGTTATAAATATCGGCGGTACTGAAATGCTGCGTGATGTTTTAAGTGATATTGTTCCGCTTGACATTGACTATCATCTTATAATAAAAACATCTGACTTGTACACCGGAGATTTAAGTTTTTCTTCTGCTGTCAGGTATATATTGACAGAAGCATTATGGAATCAGGAAGACCTGGACGAATATATAAAACAAATATTAAGTGTATCAAGCACAGACCTTACATTACTGAAAGTAAATGAATATTGTGAATTCATCGAAAAGTTTGTACAACATACAAATCAGTATTATATCGTTCCGGGTGAATATACGCAAATAGCGGACAGGATTTTTTATATACCTGAGGTTAATGCTGTTAATGAACTTGTAAATAAAGAAATTTTAAATCAATAACCGTAGCCGTAGTTGTAATAATAGTCGTCGTAATAGGCGTTCTGATTTGCAGAAACGGTTACGGTTTTTTCGTTTTCATTCCACAAAACATCCCAACCGAACTCGTATGCAATAAATTTTATCGGAAGATAAGTTCTTCCGTCTATTATTATTGGTGCAGAATCTATTTCAACGGTCATTCCGTTAGATATAATATACTCCTCGCCGATCCATAAGGTGAGGTCGTAATCACCGTATTTAATGCTTATTTCACCCTTTTCGCCGCCAATCCAGTTTACTTCAGCACCGAATTCTTCGGAAACTTTTCTTAACGGCAATAAAGTACGGTTATTGATAATAACGGGGAATACTTCACCTGATTCGTCTATAGGTTTGTCCTCACCGTTGATCTTCATTATTGGGTTTCCTATTTGAAGAATCATTTCTCTTGGATCGTTAATATCTATTTTAGGCATATAATCAATGCCGTCAAGATGATTCATACGAAGTGAGTTCGGTGTGGAAAGCAATTTTGTGATTTCGTCTTCGGTTTCTTCTTCCAAAGGTTCCGGGATATAATCGCTTTCAACGTCAATACGTCTGCCATAAACTGCTTTTATAGAACCCCAGTCTTCAAAATAACGAGAGATTTCGACGGTTTTCTCCGGACGAGGCGAGTGTATCATAGCATTGTCACCGATGTAAATGCCTACGTGACCAATAGAGCCGTCTTCATACATAAAGCATACAATGTCGCCTGCAATCATTTCGTTGAGTTGAATCAGTTTGCCCATTTTAGCCTGAAGAGCACTGTTTCTTGGAAGATCAACACCAAATGCTTTGTATACCTGGAGAACAAGACCGCTGCAGTCTACTTCACTGCCGTATCCGTCGCTTCCGTCAGAACTGCCATAAGGAGAACCAATCCAATGAGCAGCCTCCTTTGCAATTCTGTCGCCAATGGGCTCATAGATTATATCTTCCGCAAATACAGAAGGAAATAGCATAATAAATATTATTATAAAGGAAACTATTTTTTTCAAACAAAACACCGCCTTAAGAAAATTAACAAATAAATTTTATCATATATATAGGATGATTCAATAGTTTTCGACATTTTGTAACATAAATTTATTAAAAAAAAATATATAATATTTGAAAAATAATGTGTAAAAAATAAACTTTTTGTTAAAAGTGCGTTTTTTACATTTTTTTACTTTTTAACAATGTTTTATTGTAACTTTTTAATATTGATTGGTTTTATAAATACCCAAAACGTTATTGATATTGAACAAAAAGCGGCGTTCTGTAATGCTGCTTTTAAATGTAAGAAAATGGAAAACGACGTCTTTTGACGGGGAATAAACGATAAAAACGTATTAAAATTCGTTAAATCTTCACAAAAATATTACGAAATGTAACATTTTTGTAATAACTATCAAAAATTTGCGTAAACTTGAAATAACCACGTGGATAGGCGGTTTTCGCCGATTTTTGTAAAAATGGAAAAATATGTATAAGTTTTCAAAACGGCGGAAATACGTTGGTAAATCTGCACATTAGTTTTTGGTAAAAAATGTAAGGAAAGTTGACAAATCGATTTTATTAACGTAGAATGTACCAGCCGAAGAAAAATTGCGTTATTTTTATTGATTACAGAAAACGCAATATGATAACGAGTGTGAAACTGCACTTGTTAAATTCAGGAGGTAAAAATGGATTTATTAGGTAATATAAGAAGCAGATTAAAACTTATTGCTGTAATTACTTTGTTTGTTGTGCTTGTAACGGCTATTACAGTTTACTCTGCTAATTTATCAGATGAAGTTGAAATTCACTGCGACGGAAAAGTTATCGTAGTAGACAGAACTTCAAAAAGCGTATTCAATGTACTCAGAAGTCAGGGTATATCAATCGGCATATATGACAGTGTTACTCCCGGACTTGATGTACAGTTGGAAGATGCAGACCGTGTTGTTGTTAAAAGAGCAGTAAATGTTACTTTAAATGATGACGGTGAAACAAAAGAGTATATGACAAGCACAGATACTGTTGCAGACTTTTTGAAAGCAAAAGGCAAAGAGGCAAGAAGTTATGACCTTGTGACTCCTGCACTTGATACTCCCGTAACCGAAGGTATAGAGATTAACGTTATTCGTGGTGAAAGAGTAGTTAAAACAGATGTTTTAGATATTCCTTATGAAACAGAAAAACGTGAAAATGAAAATCTTCCCAAAGACCTGGTAAGTATTACACGTTACGGGGAGGTAGGAAACAGAACGGTAACAACAGAGTACATCTACCGTGAAGGTGTACTTGTGTCAGAAAAAGTTATAGGTGACAGCGTAACAAAGCATCCTGTAACAGAAATTCTTGATATAGGTACAAAACCTAATACAATAGTTACACCGGACGGTAAAACTTTCACATATTCAAAAGTAATTACATGTACTGCCACTGCCTATGATGCATCTTATGAAAGCAATGGTCCTTGGGGGCCTATAACTGCTACCGGCAAGGCGTTGGCAAGTGGTATGGTTGCTGTTGACCCGAGAGTAATTCCGCTTGGAACAAAACTTTACATTGAAGCACCTGACGGCAGTTGGGTATATGGTTATTCTGTTGCAGAAGATACTGGAGGGGCAATTAAAGGTAATAAGGTAGACCTTTTCTTCCCGTCTTCGTATAAGGTAAGACAGTTCGGCAGAAGAACAGCAAATGTTTATATTTTAGACTAAAATTAAAGAGCATCTCTTTTGGAGATGCTCTTTTTGTTATAAAAACATATTTTAACTCATACAATAGATGCGAGGTGATATGAATATGTTTAAGGCAATAAATGGCAGAAAAATAATTACATTTATTATTTGTGTGGCAATTCCTCTGGCGGTTGGAGGGCTAAGTGCACTTATAACGGGTGATATAGAGGGAGTATATTCTTCTATGATGCAACCGTCATTTGCTCCACCGCCGATAGTATTCCCGATTGTATGGAGCGTACTTTATACATTGTTGGGTATTTCTTTGTATCTTGTTGTAAAAGACGGTCTTGACAAACCCGGCGTCCGTGATGCATTATTTTATTTTGCCATATCTCTTGTGCTGAATTTTTTTTGGACGCCTGTGTTTTTTAAATGGGGACTGATCTTATTTGCAGCCGTGTGGCTGGTTATAATGATAGTGTTTGCTTTTGTTACAGCGTATAAATTTTATAATATAAATAAAATTGCGGGGATAATGTGGATCCCTTATATACTGTGGCTGATGTTCGCACTTGTTCTTAATATCGCGTATTATATTTTAAACGGCGCTGTACGGTGATATAAATAATTGCAATTGCTGCGGCAATAATAAACAGACTCGGATGCGGATTAAAAACAGGTGTTAATACAGTTGATGTGTTTATAAACACAGATTTTTCAAACGGAACAAACGCGCAGCCTATAACAGCGTATATCACGGCAATAATTCCGTGCATAAGTTTTGCGAAAATGTATTTTTTAAATGGAAAATCAAAATTTTTCAGAACACTTTTTGTTTGAAAATGTATGGAAAAACCTGACCATCCAAGCATAAAAGATATAAGAATCAATTTTAAACTGAATGAAGCATTAGTTTCATTCAGTTTTTTAATACCGGTTGTCATTTCAAAAACTGAAGATAAAACAGAATTAGTTGTGCCGGTGGCGATATTGAATGATGATATCAAAGAACTAAATGGATAAAATATGTTTGTGATTTCGCATATATCCATTGCTATTCCGAAAAAAATAACATAAGCAAAAACATTGATAATTGTCATCATACTTTCTTCAACGGAAGACGTAAATATATTTTGCTCGGTTTTTGGAATATGGGCTGAATGTAATTTTTTTGTTTCAGGCAGAGAGAATTTTAATATAAACCCTGACGTTATTGCAGATAATATATGTACGGCATATAAAAAAATACCGGCTGATTTCGATGAAAGCATACTTACACCCACGGCACCAATTATGAAAAGCGGACCAGAATTGTTGCAAAAGCAGATAAGATTTTCTGCTTCTTTTTTTGTTATATAGGACTGATTATATAAATCCGATGCAGTTTTTGCTCCTACCGGATATCCGCATAAAATCCCCAGCACAAATGCAGAAGCCCCGTTTCCGTTTATTCTGAAAAGGGGATACATTATACTGTTGAAAAATTTCCCCAATATATATGCACCGCCGCTTTTTATAAATATTTTAGACAATACAAAAAACGGGAACAAAGAGGGGAATAATATGTTTATACAGGCAGATAGAGAATCTATTGCTGATGAAATAACCGTATCAGGAAATATAATTAGTAGAATCAGCATTATGCCTGCGGCAAAAGATTTAAAGATATTCATATATTTACACTCCTTTTATTATTAGGTTTATTCATAACAAAGCGGGTTTAATCATAATTTTATATAAAGACGCAAATGTTGACAGGAGAGGTGTTATGGCAAAGAAAATTAAAGAGAAAATATCTTCTGTTTTGTCCATACCGCAGGAGATAGTTATGGATGTGCCCAGAATTGTATTTGATTCCAATACGAAAGTTTACATTGAAAATTTTAAGGGCATAAGTGAATACAGCAGCCATAATATAAAAATAAATGCCGGAAGATATATTATTTCGCTTGACGGTGAGGAAATGGAAATAAAGTCAATGACCGGTGAAGAAGTAATAATAGAGGGAGTTATCGGGACGGTGAGTTTTTGTTTTTAATTAAAATATTTACATATATAAAAGGGTTTGTCCGTGTCAGTGTAACGGGAAGATTTGTGGAACGTTTTTTAAATGTATGTATGAACAGAAATATATATGTGTGGAATATAAAAAACAGAGGAAGCGAACTTTTGCACGTTAATATGAGCATTGACGGGTTTAAGCAAATGCCGTCGGTTGCATTTAAAACCAAAACAAAGGTTAAAATAATTTCCCGTCACGGATTGCCATTCGTTTTAAACAAACATAAAAAACGGAAAGTGTTTCTGATTGCCGGAACAGCGGCTATAATGGCATTTATGTTTATAACATCATTCGTATGGGTGATAGAGGTTGACGGTAACGAAAAAGTGTCTGATGAAATTATAATAACTGCTCTTGAAAATAACGGATTCAAAATCGGAAATCTGCGTTACGGAAATGATATTTCAGCACTTCAGAATAAAATGATGATGGATGTGGAAGAACTTTCGTGGATATGGGTGGATATAAAAGGAACACGTGCAATAGTTCAGGTCAAGGAAAAAGTACCTGTCCCGTCAATTGTTGACAGAAAGCATCCGTGCAATATAGTAGCCGACAAAGACGGTCTTATAACATCTGTAGAGGCAACATACGGTGAAAAAATGGTATCAGTAGGAGATGTTGTTAAAAAAGGTGATTTGTTAATCGGCGGAATATCAAATACAAAATACGGAGGAATTCACTATCTGCACTCGTCGGGCAGCGTAAAAGCACGCACATGGCACAGTAAATCTGCAGATTTTCCTCTTGTAAAAGTAAATTTTTCAAAAACAGGCAAAAAAATTTCAAAAAACACTATCAATTTTTTTGGTTTTCGTGTAAAATTATATATGAAAGAAAATTTGCCATTTGAATATAGTGAAGAAAATACAGAAACTCACTATCTTTCCATAGGCAGAAATTTTGTTTTTCCCGTGTCTTTTGAGCAAAGGACATACAATGAACTTTTAAGAAGTGAGGAACAATTGACTGTTGAACAGGCAACTGAAAATGGATGTACCATACTTTCCGGTCAGTTGGATTCCCAATTGTCGGCAGGGGCAATTGTGGTTAATAAAACTCATGAGGTTGCTGAGGTTTCTGAAGACGCTGTGAACATAAAGTTGAATTATGAATGTATAGAAGAAATAGGGGCACAGGTGCCTATTGAAATACAATAACGTTTTGGAGGTTATACTTTGGAAAAAAGCATTGAATTTGATACTGTGGAACAGGTTGGCGAAATTTTTGGGCAGTTGGATAAAAATATAAATATCATCTGCCGTGAACTTAACGTGAATATTGTTAATCGTGAATCTGTTGTAAAAATCAGCGGAGATGAGCATAATGTTGCAATGGCGGCAACGGTGTTTTCCAGTTTGCGTGTTCTGCTTGATAAAGGTGAATCACTTACTGACCAGAATATTTTGTATGCAATATCTATGGCAAAAGAGGGGATAGACGACTCTGAACTTTACGGATGTGACTGTGTTGCAATAACTGCGTCTGGAAAACCTATCAAAAGCAAAACGCTTGGTCAGAAAAATTATATTGATGCTATAAAAAAGAATACTATTACTTTCGGCATAGGACCTGCAGGTACGGGTAAAACGTACCTTGCAGTTGCTATGGCGGTTAAAGCGTTTAAGAATAAGGAAGTAAACAGAATAATTTTAACAAGACCTGCTGTTGAAGCAGGAGAGAAACTTGGTTTTTTACCGGGTGATTTGCAGACAAAGGTTGATCCTTATTTAAGACCGCTTTACGATGCTTTATATGACTTCTTTGGTATGGAAGCATATCACAGACTTGTTGAAAGAGGAAGTATAGAAATTGCTCCTCTTGCGTATATGCGCGGAAGAACGCTTGATGACAGTTTCATAATTCTTGACGAGGCTCAGAACACTACTCCTGAACAGATGAAAATGTTTTTAACACGTATCGGATTTAATTCAAAAGCGATTGTAACGGGTGATATTACGCAGGTAGATTTGCCCGATGGCAAATTTTCAGGGCTTAAAGATGTAACAAATGTTTTGAAAAACATTGAAGATATTGCGTTCTGTTATCTTACGGAACGTGACGTTGTACGTCACAGACTTGTTCAGGCAATTATCAAGGCGTACGAAAAACGTGATGCCAAACGACGTGAAAAAAGTGAGCGCAGAACAGAAAAGAGGAACTGATTATGAAAGCAGATATTTTTTTTGAAAACACACAGGACAAGCATACTGTCGACGATGTATTGCAGAATTTGGTGCAGACAGTTGCCGATACTGCATTGGAGTATGAGGAGTTTAACAGAAAAACAGAAATAAGCGTTCTGTTCGTAGATAATAATCAGATTAAAGAAATAAATAATGATTTCAGGCAGATTGATTCACCTACCGATGTGCTTTCTTTTCCCATGCTTAATTTTGAGGGAGGGAAAGTTATAGAGAGTGTAGGTGATTCTTATCTTGGTACTGTTGTGCTTGGTGATATTGTATTATCACTTGAACGTGCATCTGATCAGGCAAAGGAATACGGACATTCTTATGAGCGTGAAGTGGGATTTTTAGTTTGTCATTCTGTTCTTCATTTGTTGGGATATGACCACGAAAACGAGGACGAACGTACCGTTATGCGCGAAAAAGAAGAAGCAATACTTGAAAAGATTGGCCTTACAAGATAGGACGTGCTTATATGAAAATTTTAAAAAGTTTTTTGTATGCATTGCAGGGGATATGTCACTGTATAACGACACAGCGCAATTTCAGGTTTCATGTTGTTGCAGCGGTGTCGGTACTGATAACAAGCCTTTTTTATAATTTTGATAAATCAGAAATGATGTGGTTATGGTTTGCCATACTTTTTGTTCTTATTTGCGAAATGATAAATACTGCAATAGAAAGTGCCATAGATATGCATGGCGGCGAATATAATATATATGCAAAGATTTCTAAAGATGTTGCTGCGGGCGCAGTTATGCTTTCAGCGATCATGTCGGTTATTATTGCAATAATGCTGTTCTGGGATGTTGCAAAAATTTTGTCTGTTATTGAATTTTTTGTTCAAAGACCGTATCTATTGATTGTTCTTGCATTATATGTTGTGGCGGCTGTATGCTTTGTGATAGGCACACCGTTTAAAAAATACAACCGATAAGGAGAAAATAATGAATAATACATTTAAATCAGGATACATAGGTATAATCGGCGTTCCTAATGTAGGTAAGTCTACGTTGCTTAATAAACTTGCCGGTCAGAAAATTGCTATTATATCTGCAAAACCGCAGACTACAAGAAATAAAGTGCTTGCAATCAATACAGATGATGAAGCACAGATGATTTTTGTGGATACCCCCGGTTTTCATAAACCTAAGACAAAACTTGGCGAGAGTATGATTAAATCTGTTGACGAAACCATTGCAGACGTTGATTTGCTTTTGCTTGTTACAGAACCTGATGAAAATATTTCGTCTGCAGAGAGCGCAATTTTAGAAAAAATAGGGGATATTCCTACAGTTCTGGTTATAAATAAACTGGACACTACGGAAAGACTTAATCTGCTTCCGGTTATAGAAAAATATAATGAACTTCATAAGTTTGAAGATATTATACCTGTAAGTGCATCGACTGGCGACGGCGTAGAAGATTTAAAAAGCATTATAAAAAAATATCTTCCCGAAGGTCCGATGTATTATCCTGATGATATGGTTACCGATCAGAGTGAAAAACAGATTGTTGCAGAACTTATCCGTGAAAAAGCATTAAGACTTTTAAATCAGGAAATTCCTCATGGTATAGCAGTTGAGATTGTTAAAATGAAAGAGAAAGGCGATAAAGTCTGCGAAATTTCTGCAACAATATATTGCGAAAAAGAATCTCATAAACGTATCATAATAGGAAGTAAAGGCTCAAAACTCAAAGCCATTGGCTCGCAGGCAAGGGTAGATTGCGAGAAAATGCTTGACCGAAAAGTTTTTCTTGAACTCTGGGTAAAGGTTAAACCTGACTGGCGTAATTCAGAACAGATGATGAAAGAGTTCGGTATGAACGATTTATAATTTTCGCCAAAACATAACAGTATATAAAATTCCACAAGACAAATAATACATATATAGAATTCACTTACGGGGGCGATTTGTGTGTGGGATATATTGGATAATGAATTTGCCTGGGATTTTTTTGAAAATACGGGTAATATAGAGAGTTATCTGCTGTATAAGGAATACAATAATTTGCGCGTGGAGAAAGATACCGATGAACACAATACAGACACCGGCATTGGTGCTAAAAACATGTAATATGAATGATAATGACAAACTTATAACATTCTTTTCACCTGAGCACGGCAGAATCACTGCAGTTGCAAAGGGGGTACGAAGTCATAAGCATAAGGACTTTGCTGCACTTCAGCCATTTTGTTTTTCGAATGTGTGCTTGAGCAGTAAATACAGCGGTCTGTATATGGTTTCATCTGCGCAGATTTCCAATAATTTTTTTGATTTGCGCAATGATGTTGTAAAGGTGTCGTTTGTTGCGTATTATATGGATATAGTAGTTGACATTGCACAGGAAATAATCGGCGATGAAGATTATTTTAAATTTGTGCTCAACACCCTTTATTTAACGGAAAAAGCAGAGCGTAATGCCCAAGACGGTGATGTTTTGCCATTTTTAAAAAAATTGAAAGCCGTATTTGAAATTAAAACTGCGTGCGTAATGGGTGTTATGCCTGAACTTACAAGATGTGTATGTTGTGGAAAAGATAAAAAGCTTGATTGGTTTTCGCATTACGACGGCGGTGTAGTATGTTCCGATTGCATAGGCAGATATGAGGGCAGAGAGCATCTTCCCACAGGCATAAATGAGATGGACATCAAAATAATCAGTTATATCGCAGATTGCGATTACCGAAGCGTATTTTCTTTCAGTATTTCAGAGGAATTTTTAAACAGAATTTGTGCAATTGCTGAACGTTATCTTGTTGCACAGACAGATACTTTTTATAAATCGCTCGGATTCTTACATAAGATTATTTCCGGAAATTATCAAAATGATAGTGAAAATTAGCCAAATACGCCTTGCTATAGGCGTATTTTCAATTGAAAATACACAAAATATTAAAAAAGGGTGGATTTTTTTTGGATTTTGTTGTAAAATAGTTGGGTAATAAATTACAATTTTGAGTTCATTATAACTATTTTAGGAGGTAGTTTTTAAATGGCACATAAGTATGTTTATCTTTTCTCAGAAGGCGACGCCAGCATGAGAAACCTTTTGGGCGGTAAAGGTGCTAACCTTGCTGAAATGACCAAGATCGGTCTTCCCGTTCCTCAGGGCTTCACAATTTCTACTGAAGCATGTACACAGTACTATGAGGATGGCCGCAAAATTAACGATGATATTCAGGCTGAAATTATGGAATACATCGTTAAGATGGAAGAAGTATGCGGCAAAAAATTCGGTGATAAAGAGAATCCGCTTTTAGTATCTGTTCGTTCAGGTGCAAGAGCATCAATGCCCGGTATGATGGATACAATCCTCAACCTTGGTCTTAATGAAGACGTTGTAGAGGCTATGGCCGCTAAATCAGGCAATGCAAGATGGGCTTGGGACTGCTATAGAAGATTTATCCAGATGTACTCTGACGTTGTTATGGAAGTTGGTAAGAAATACTTTGAAGAACTTATCGACGAAATGAAAGAAGAAAAAGGTGTTACACAGGATATCGAACTTACTGCTGAAGACCTTAAAGTTCTTGCTTCACAGTTCAAAGCAGAATATAAAGCAAAAATCGGTAAAGACTTCCCGGCTGATCCTAAAGAACAGTTGATGGGTGCTGTAGAAGCAGTATTCCGTTCATGGGACAACCCCAGAGCAAACGTATACCGTCGTGATAACGATATCCCTTATTCTTGGGGTACCGCTGTTAACGTACAGATGATGGCATTCGGTAATATGGGTGATGACTGCGGTACAGGTGTTGCTTTCACACGTGACCCCGCTACAGGCGAACCCGGACTTATGGGTGAGTTCCTTGTAAATGCTCAGGGTGAAGACGTTGTTGCCGGCGTTCGTACACCTATGCCAATTAAAGAAATGGCTGATAAATTCCCCGCTGCATTTGAAGAGTTCAATAAAGTTTGCAAAATCCTTGAAGCTCACTACAGAGATATGCAGGATATGGGGTTTACAATCGAAAATAATAAACTGTTTATGCTCCAGACAAGAAATGGTAAGAGAACTGCTAAAGCAGCGCTCAAAATCGCTTGTGATTTAGTTGACGAGGGTATGATCGATAAGAAACAGGCTGTTGCTATGATCGATCCCAGAAACCTTGATACACTTCTCCATCCCCAGTTCGATGCTAAAGTATTGAAAACTGCTACACCTGTTGGAAGAGGTCTTGGTGCATCTCCTGGTGCTGCTTGCGGTAAAATAGTATTTACTGCTGAAGATGCTGAAACATGGAATGCAAAAGGCGAAAAAGTAGTTCTTGTACGTCTTGAAACATCTCCTGAAGATATCACAGGTATGAAAGCATCTCAGGGTATCCTTACAGTACGTGGCGGTATGACATCTCACGCAGCGGTTGTTGCTCGTGGTATGGGTACATGCTGTGTATCTGGTTGCGGCGATATCAATATGGATGAAGAAAACAAAAAGTTCACACTCGCAGGCAAAACATACGTTGAGGGTGACTATATTTCAATAGATGGTTCTACAGGTAATAACTATGACGGTATTATCCCAACACTTCCTGCTCAAAGTGCTGGCGAATTCGGCAGAGTCCTGGCTTGGGCTGACGAATTCAGAACACTCAAAGTAAGAACAAACGCAGATACACCTGCTGACGCTAAGAAGGCAGTTGAACTCGGTGCAGAAGGTATCGGTCTTTGCCGTACAGAGCATATGTTCTTTGAAGCAGACAGAATCGCAGCATTCCGTGAAATGATCTGCTCCGATACAGTTGAAGAAAGAGAAGCTGCTCTTGCTAAGATCCTTCCCATGCAGCAGGGCGACTTCGAAGCTCTCTACGAAGCTCTTGAAGGCAACCCCGTTACAATCCGTTTCCTTGATCCTCCTCTCCACGAGTTCGTTCCCACTGAAGAAGCTGACATTGCAGCTCTTGCAGAAGCTCAGGGTAAGACCGTTGAGGACATCAAGAACATCATCACAGGTCTTCA
>JAZNPF010000004.1:0-161466 GCA_045589495.1 Clostridia bacterium | reverse complement strand
CTGTTCATTTTTCAAAGATCGATTCTGTCACTCGCTTTCCCCGAGCGACTTGATTATTGTACCACATCCATTTACCTTTGTCAACACCTTTTTTCAAGTTTTTATAACTTTTTTTATTGTGTTGATTTAGATTATTTCCATTTATTTGAAATTTATACATCAAGTTGTGAAAGTTGTTCAGAATAGTTCTCCCAATCTTCGTAAAGTTGTTCAATAAGTACATTGTTTTTTTCAATATCATTATAAATTTCGCGTGCTTTTTCATAGTCGGAACCAGTTAATTCAAGTTGTTTTGAAAGTTTCTGTGCCTTTTCCTCTACCGCAACAATGTCTTCTTCTGTTTTTGCAAGTTTTTTTGTTAGGCTCTTTTTAAGTGCCTGAGCACGTTTTTCTTCTTCGTAACTGTTTGCGTTCGATTTTGAAACCGTACTTGCAGTTTGTGAAGGCGCAGTTTTCTTTTCTATATAATTATCATAATTACCTATATAAAGGTTAACACCTGTTTCGGTGAGTTCGAGTATCTTATCTGCTATCTTATTCAAAAAGTAGCGGTCGTGCGACACGAAAAATACAGTTCCATCATATTCTTTCAATGCAACATCAAGCGCTTCTTTTGATGGCAGGTCAAGATGGTTGGTAGGTTCGTCAAGAATCATTGTATTCGGTTTTTTAACAGATATAGTCAAAAACTCAAGTTTGGCCTTTTCGCCACCGCTTAAAGAATCTATCTTTTTAAAAACATCTTCGTTAGTAAAAAGCAGTGAGCCGAGCATTGTACGGACTTCGCTTTCGTCCATACGCGGAACTAGGTCCCATATAGCATCTAAAACAGTTTTAGAGCCGTCAAGGATTTTCTGTTCCTGATCATAGTAACCAATCTCTACATTTTTACCAAAATCAAATCTGCCAGTATACTCATTATGAATACCGAGCAACGTTTTTAAAAGAGTAGACTTACCTATACCGTTTGCTCCGATTAAAGCAATTTTTTCGCCCCGTTTTATTTCAAAAGAAACGTTTGAGAAAAGTTTTTTAAGTATACCACCGTCGTTTACAGAAACGCTCATATTTTCTGCAGTTAAAACATCCTTGAACGAAGAATATGCACTTTCAAAGAAAAACCGGCATGATTTGAGTTCTGATGCAGGACGTTCAACCACTTCCATCTTATCAATAATCTTCTGCTTACTTTTTGCACTTTTAGATGTTGATGCACGAGCAATATTTCTGGCAACGTAATCCTCTAACCTTTTTATTTCTTTCTGTTGAAGTTCATACGCTTTTGCCTGCTGATCACGGTTTTGTTCTTTTTGCTCCAAATATTTACTGTAGTTACCGACATATCTGGTGGATTTAGTACGTTCAATCTCATAAATCGTATCGGCTATGGCATCTAAAAAGTAACGGTCGTGAGAAACTACTATAACCGCCTTTTTATATGACTTCAGATACCCCTCAAGCCATTGCATTGTTTTAAAATCAAGGTGATTTGTAGGCTCGTCTAAAAGTAAAAGATCGGGTTCGTCCAGCAGGAGTTTTGCCATGGCAAGTTTCGTTTTTTCACCACCGCTTAAATTGGATATTTTCTCATTAAGATTAAATCCCTCAAACCCCATACCGTTTAAAACAGTCATTATTTTGGCACGCAGTTCAAAACCGCCCGCTTTTTCAAAGGCTTCACTTTTTTTGCCGTAGTTTTCTATTGCTCTGTTACGTTCTTCATCAGAAATATTATCTGCAGACATTTGACTTTCAAGATCACGCATTTCGTTTTCCATATCAACGATATTAGAAAATACATCTATCATCTCGCCCCATATTGTTTTAGAACCGTCGAGTGAGTCCGTCTGTTTCAAAAATCCTTTACGCAAATCTTTGGCAGCGATAATATTTCCGCTGTCGTAAGGAATTTCGCCGCAGATTATTTTGAGCAACGTACTTTTACCTGCTCCGTTTGCGCCTATAAGTCCTATTTTTTCTCCTTGTTCGGCTTTAAGATTTATATCTTCCAGTATAATATCAGTACCGAAACTTTTGCAAATATTATTTACCTGTATTATCATCTGTTTTTCTCCCGTTGAAATATGCCCACACATTCTGTGCGGTTGCTTTATCTATTGATTTTACCGACGCAAGTTCTTCCACAGTTGCGGAAGAAATATTTTTAACTGATTTAAAATGTTTGAGAAGTGCTTTTCTGCGCACATCCCCCACACCGCCGATATTGTCAAGTTCTGATTTGAGATTTTTCTTAGTATTAAGGTTTCTGTTATACATTATTGCACGTCGGTGCATTTCGTCCTGAATATTGGTAAGAAGCATAAAAGCATCGGATGTTTTATCAATCGGTATTTCACCATTCACGGAAACAACCCCACGAGTGCAGTGATTATCGTCTTTTACTATGCCGTATACAGGAATATGCGGTGCGTATTTTTCAACAATAGGTTGAACAGTATTTACGTGCCCCTGCCCACCGTCAACAAAGAGTACGTCAGGCAAAACTGAAAATGATGAATTATCCCGAGAAAGTTCGCCTGATTCAATCTTTTTCACCTCTGCAACAGCACGTTCAAATCTGCGAGTGATAACCTCCGCCATACATGCATAATCATCTGCACCGATAACATTTTTGATTTTGAAATTTCTGTAATCCTTCGTACTTGGGCGCGCGTCTATAAACGTAACCATTGAACCAACGTTATTGTCACCAGATATATTCGATATATCGTATGCCTCTATACGTTTAGGAATAGTTTCAAGTCCGAGCAGACGGTAAAGTTCTGCCATTGCACTGTTTTTAAATTTAATATCACGCAATATTTTAAGTTCACGCTCAGTCAGTTCTTTTTCAGCATTGGCTTTTATCATTTTAATCAGTTTTGCGTTTTCTCCTATTTTCGGCACCCGGATTTCCACTCTGCGTCCGCAAAGGTCACTTAACCACTGACGGATAAGTTCCATATCCGCACACTCGCACTGTAAAAGTATTTCTTTTGGCACAAATGAGGATTCGGCATAATACTGACGCACAAAATCAGACAAAAGTTCACCTTCTTCAAGTCCATCGGTATCATCAGTAAAATAATTTTCTCTGCCGATAACCTTGCCGCCCCTGATAAAGAATACCTGAAAACACGTTTTTCCGTGTTTAGAATAAAAAGCCACGGCATCAGTGTCAGCACCGTCGGCAGATACGATCTTCTGCTTTTCAGCAAGCGACTCAATTGCACGCAAATGGTCACGTATCTGTGCCGCCTTTTCAAAGTCCATATTTGAAGAAGCCGTCATCATCTGCTCTGTTAATTTTTTTTGCACTTTATCATATTTACCATTTAAAAAAGCAATGATTTCTTTGATTACTTCATTATATTTATCTTCATTTACATCACCGTTACAAACTCCCATACATTTTCCTATATGATGATAAAGGCAGGGACGTGTTTTTCCTATATCTGCAGGAAAGTTCTTGTTGCAACTGCGTATCTGAAAAATTTCTTTTATAAGTTCTATCAAATCCCTCAGGACTATTGCACTTAAATAAGGTCCAAAATATTTGGCTCCGTCTTTTTTAACTTTCCGTGTAACAGATATACGCGGATATGGTTCATTGGTTGTTATTTTCAAAAACGGATACGTTTTATCATCCTTTAAAAGTATATTATATTTTGGTGAATGTTCTTTAATAAGATTATTCTCAAGAACAAATGCCTCCATCTCCGAATCGGTTATTATATATTCAAAATCATCTATATTAGAAACCATTGCGGCAACTTTGGGAGCGTGTCGGTGGCTTTTAAAATATGAACGCACCCTGTTTTTAAGAATTTTTGCTTTGCCGACATAAATAACTTCGCCATCGTTATTTTTCATTATATATACGCCGCTTTTGTCAGGAAGCGTTTTCAATTTTTGTTCGATGCGTTCATTCATAATTTGCTCACCTTTCCGTTTTTCCTCTATTCAGACGGTTAGCCGAACGGGATTTTTTGGCAAATTGATATCTTTACTGTTTACATTTTTATTATATAATAAAAGTATAGATAAAACAATATTTTTATTTGAATCAATTATGGAGCAAATCAATGCTTTAAAGAGATATCCCACACCTTTTGATTATCTGTTGCTAGGCACAGAACGTTCGTCGCCGAAAATAAAATCATCTATATCACCGAAAACAGTGCGTTTTGAAGAAGTATTTACAGATTTTTGCACTTCCACACGGCGCACCTTTTTTACCGGCTTTTCGTGTATTTTTTTATACATTTCATTCCCCCTGTCTAAATCATAATAATTATAAGCATAATTAGATTATATGCAATAAATTTAAAAAAATTTCAAATATGTATTGTATTATGCATAGTATATATGATAGAATATATAACAACACATATATGCAAGGAGGAAAAAGTAAATGGACAAATTTGAATGCACTATATGCGGATATGTTTATGATCCCGAGGTTGGCGATCCCGAAAACGGTATCGCACCTGAAACTCCCTTTGACGAACTCCCTGAAGATTGGGTATGTCCGTTATGCGGAGTGGGTAAAGAAGATTTTGATGAAGCTATGTAAAAAGAAAAAAGAAAAGACTCTCAAGAGTCTTTTCTTTTTTTATTCTTTTGATTTCCCCGAGGCTACGTTTTCCAATGATGCAAACACTTCATCAAGTTTTTTCTTTCTTACAATAAACACACATCTGCCGTTTTTATCATAAGCAGCATAACTGCGGTCATCATAAGCACAGTAGTTTGTTGTCTTAAACGCACCGTCACGCATATAATACGTTATTGTATATTCCGGTGTTGAATATCTCGGGTTTTGTGCGAAGCCGTCTGCTAAAATACCTATAATTTTCTGATATACCTGTCTTTTGAAAGTATCTTCCATAACCTCTTTGCCGTTTAATTTATAGATATATTTGTCTTTTTCGCCTTCGATGGTTACTACGTGTGTTTTTCCGGCATGAGTAATTTCTGCCTTTGCAACTTCATCTATACTTTCAAGGTTTATAAATTTAGATATATAGATAAACGGATCTATATCTATAAAACTTACGCTGTCTGACGGAATAAGATATACACGGTTGTTTGTTTTGATATAACGTGAAGTTCCGTCTGACTTGCCAATATATATTGTCTGGCTTATACCGTCATCATCAGTTAATGTCACAGTTGCTGACGGATTATTTACACCTGATTTTGTGTATCTTTCATCTGCCTCGTCAATAAAATCCTCAACAGTGATATACGAAAGTTTTGAAATAATATTTTCAGAAATAGGTTGAATATCACACTCCCGTTTCATTGGCTGAAGCATATCCCACACAGTAGTCATCTGCTCGCCTTCGCCAGTTACGGTCTTTTTAAGTTCAAGGACTTCGCCGCCACTGTGCATATATATCCTGCTCAAATTTTCACTGTCTATATTTAAAATGTATGAGTCTTTGTATTGGGCAGAACCTTTTGAGAGCGAGTCACCTTTGTTTGAATAAATGGTATAAACATCATCGGTATCTGCCATTTTAAAATAATAAGTGCTCGTTACAGGGTTTTTATCACCAAGATAAAAGGTTTTCGTGCTTCCGTCTGCTAATTTCAGATTGTATGTGCCTGTAGGCTCTTTAAGTCCGTATGCAGAAATGTCATCTGCATCCGCATTCTCTTCCACACATTTCTGTGCATAAATTGCTGCAAGGTCTATGCAAAGATAATCCACGGCGCTTTGCTTGAGTTTAACATCTTCCTTGCCTTTTAAAACCCACTTGTCCTCTGAACGTACAAACGTAAAATCCTCGCCTTTAACTTTAAGTGACATCTCAACTATATTGTCTTTTGAGGTAGTAAAAAGTTCTATACTCTGAATTTTATTATCATTTTCCGGTGCTTCTTCTTCGTTCCACAAATATGTTACTGCAAAAAACGCACCTACAAGCACTGCCAGAACACACAGCAGTATGATAATGCTTTTTTTATTTATCATAAGTGCCTCCTCTTAAACCATACAATGAAACCTGCAATGAGTATAATAAGGGGAATCAGTATAACTGTAATTCCTGCAAAAATCAAAGCAGTCATTGCTGGCATAGCAAGTATGCTCGGAGAAATATCTTTCGGACGGATATATATACTTTCCGGACTGTCTGTCATAAATGCCAGAGAGTTGTAATAGAAGTCTTTATTTGCATAAGCACTTAAATCAAACGCCTGGAATATTCCCGTACCTCCCACAATCATAAATTTGGGATAACTATTTTGAGCAAATCTTGAAAGCATAGTTGCAACAACTACAGGACCGTCAATATCATCATCTGTTTTTGTTGTTTCTGTAGACTCAAGATTTTTTCTTACATACGATGTATCAGATGATATAAGCAAATCCATACGTTCAACACCTGATACTTTTTCTATTTCCATACCTCTTGCAATAGGAAATGCCATAAGTATGTTGTTACTGATTATGTCATCAGTAATTTCTCCGGGAACCATTTCCGGAATTATATAGTTGGGGTAATTGATATACTTATTTGTAGACTCCTCCATAATAAATCCGGAGTAAAGCGTTACACCCCATTCTTTAAGGTATCCTTCTAAAACAGGGAGTGATTCTGTGGAAAAGTCTATGAGAAGTTGTGCTCTTCCGCCTCTGTCAAAATATGCGTCAAGAACATCAATCTCATCAGGAGTAAAGTCGCGTTGAGGTGATGCGATTATAAGCATATTTACATCTTCAGGGATATCCGCAGTTGACAGATTTAATTCTACAGCATCATAGTTTTCAGGCTCAAGTACAATTGAATCAAATGAGTCAAATGGCACTTCATTATGACCCTGAACAACGCCGACTTTAACAGAGGCATCGTTTGAAACATACATAAGAGCAGATGTAAATTTCTGTTCTGCTGAAAGCGACTGTACCTGTCCTGTCTGCTGATTCATTCCGATTGTGTCGTTAATATCAACTACTCTGAATTTGTCACCGCATTCAAAAATCACTGAATACACATTAAACTGTGTGTTATCTCCCATATACTTCTGCAAGAACTGGGGATTTGAAACAGTGTCAATTCTTTCGTATTTAATTTTACTTGAAAGTTGCTGATACCTTACCAGTATCTGATCAAGTGAATTTAAAACTTCATCATTACCTTCGGGAATCAATGAATATATATTAACTTCTTTGTCAAGTTTCTTTGCAACTTCTATTGTTTCGTCAGCAAAGTCCAATACTTTACCTGCAGTAAGGTCAATCTTTGTATTTACTTTTGAAGAAATTGCACCGATAAGCAGATTTACAACTATAACTGCCGCAATGACAAGTGCCGTCATTATGCCTGAAACCGTTCTGAATTTTGCACGGCGTGACAAGGTTTTGCGTTCTTTTAAAGGTTCTGTTTCCACAATTTCATCTGCTTCCAAAACTTCTGTTTCTTCAGCAGTTTCTTCAACTGTTTCTGCAAACTCAACATTTTCTGTTGTTTCTGTGGGTTCGTTTATATTAAGTTCGTTATTTTCATTTTCGTTATTATACACTTTTACTTCACCTCTTTCTTATTTGCTCCAGCGTCTTTTCTCAATATGGTTAACTGTCAAAAATACAAATATGGCAACAATGCTTAAGTAATAGATAACTGACTGCAGGTTAACCAGTCCCATGGAAAAGTCAGCAAATTTAGATGTGATCGAAAGCCAACCGATGATCGTCTGCAAAATTGCAACGTTGGTGATAGAGCCGAACCACTCTGCAAGATACATCAAAAACAGAACACCGAATGTGGCAACAGCCGCTATAATCTGATTTTCCGTAAGTGATGAAATGTAAATTCCTATTGATACAAAAGCAGAACCCATAAGGAAAAATCCGATATAGTTGCCAAAGATTTTACCCCATGCAGGCTCTGTAAAGCCTAAAAGTATAAGCGGATAAACAAGCGTTACTGCCAAAGCGATAAGAAATACGCAAACAGCGGCAAAAAGTTTACCTAAAACTATGGATATAACATTAACCGGTGCAGTAAGGAGCAACTGGTCTGTTTTTGAATTTTTTTCTTCAGCAAGAGAACGCATTGTAAGTATTGGTGTTAAGAACAAAAATATCATTGTCATATTACCAAATACGGTGTTTATATCACCATAACCGCTGAAAAGATTATACATTGCAAAGAACAGGCTGGCAACAAAGAAGAATATTGCCACAAACACGTATCCTATGGGCGAGCAGAAATAACTTCTTAACTCTTTTTTAAATATCGCTTTCATCCTCTTCAGCCTCCTCTTCGTTATTTTCTTCTGTTTCTTCCACTACTTGTGCATCTTCTTCATAAACATCTGCAGGTTCTTCTGCTGCAGTGCTTTCATCAGTTGTAAGTTGCAGGAATACTTCCTCTAACGAAAGCCCCATTGTTTTAGACATAAGTATTGGCAATTCCGCAACAGCAAGCGCAGAGAACACTTTTTTACGGATATCGCCTTCACCATCAGATTCGATGATATAGTCGTATGTTCCGGGCTCTTTCTGTCCGAGTGCCTCAATATATGCAATACCTTCCACATCGTGCAACGCTTTTTCAATTGCAGAGGATGCACCCTCTACCCTTATCATAAGTCTGTTATCACGTGAAAGTGTCCTAGAAAGATTTTCAGGCGTGTCTATTGCCATAATCTTACCTTTGTTTATAATAATAACTCTTTCACAGATAGCGCTTACTTCAGGAAGAATATGTGAACTTAAAATAACAGTTCTGTTCTTGCCGAGTTCTTTGATAACGTTTCTGATTTCTATAATCTGTTTGGGGTCAAGACCAACAGTGGGTTCGTCAAGAATTAAAATTTCAGGATTGCCGATAAGCGCCTGTGCAATACCCACCCTCTGCTTATAGCCTTTGGAGAGGTTTTTGATAAGTCTGCCTTTAACATCGCTTATCTTAACTGTTTCCATAATATCTTCAATATGTGATTTGCGGTCTGCCTTCGGTGCTTTTAAGTCAAACACAAAATTAAGATACTCCGAAACTGTCATATCCATATAAAGCGGAGGTTGTTCAGGCAGATATCCTATTCTGCGTTTGCATTCCATTGGTTTTTCAACCGTGTCCATACCGTCTACAGTAACAGTTCCGCTTGTAGCAGAGCCGTAACCGGTGATTATATTCATGGTGGTTGTTTTGCCGGCACCATTAGGTCCTAAAAAGCCCAGTATCTCACCGCTGTTTACGGTAAAACTGATATTGTCAACAGCCTTTTTGGCACCGTATGCTTTAGTAAGGTTTTTAATCTCTATCATCAACTTATCTTCCTTTCCGCATCAGAATAATACTAATGATAACACAATCCCACATTCATTGTGTGAACAAAATATGAATTTTTATTTTTCTTCTTCAGCAAGTTTAATGTGAAGTTCTTCAACCTGTTTATCATCAATAAAGTCAGGTGCATTACTCATAAGTTCAGATGCATTCTGTACTTTCGGGAACGCAATTACTTCTCTTATATTGTCAAGACCAGCAATAAGCATTACCATTCTGTCAAATCCGTATGCCATACCGCCGTGAGGTGGTGTTCCGTATTTAAACGCGCCCATAAGGAATCCGAATCTGTCCCACGCCTGCTCTTTTGTGAAGCCCAGAACGCTGAACATTTTTTCCTGAAGTTCTGCATCGTGAATTCTGATACTGCCACCGCCGAGTTCCACACCGTTCAATATGATATCGTATGCTTTTGCACGTACTTTTGACGGATCCGTGTCAAGAAGAGGAATATCTTCATCGTTCGGACAGGTAAAGGGGTGGTGCATTGCCACATAACGTCCTGCTTCTTCGTCATATTCTAAAAGCGGGAAGTTTGTAACCCAAAGGAAATCGTATCTGTTTTTATCAATAAGGTCAAAACGTTTTGCAATCTCCAGACGGAGCGCACCGAGAGAGTCAAACACAACATTGTTTTTATCAGCGACAATAAATATTACGTCGCCTTCTTTTGCATCCATACGCTCTAAAATAGCATTCATTTCATCTTCAGTTAAGAATTTTGCGATTGGTGACTGAACACCATCGGGATTTATCTTAATCCACGCAAGACCTTTTGCACGGTATGTCTTTACAAATTCGCCAAGTGCGTCAATTGTTTTTCTTGTAAGTTTTTCGCCAAGACCGTCTGCGTTTATTGCACGCACACTGCCGCCGTTTTCAAGTGCGCCTGTAAATACACCGAAACCGCATCCTGCAACTATGTCAGAAAGATTTTTAAGTTCAAGCCCAAAACGTGTGTCAGGTTTGTCAGAGCCAAATCTGTCCATAGCCTCGGCATATTCCATTTTAAGGAAAGGCGTTTTGATGTCTATACCCTTAATTTCTTTGAACACTCTCTGCATAAAGCGTTCGTTAAGTTCCATAACATCTTCCATATCAACGAACGAAAGTTCCATGTCAAGTTGAGTAAATTCAGGCTGACGGTCTGCACGCAGGTCTTCGTCACGGAAGCACTTTGCAATCTGGAAGTATCTGTCCATACCGGAAACCATAAGCAACTGCTTATAAAGTTGGGGTGACTGCGGAAGCGCATAGAATTTACCACTGTGTACACGGCTGGGAACAACATAGTCACGCGCACCCTCGGGAGTGCTTTTAACAAGTATGGGAGTTTCAATTTCTAAAAATCCGTTCTCGTCAAAGAAATCATGTGCAATTTTAGCGATGTCATGACGCATAATAAGATTTCTCTGCATATCAGGACGGCGAAGGTCCAAAAAGCGATGCTTCAAACGCAGTTCTTCTTTAACGTCACTATTTTCTTCAATATAAAATGGTGGTGTTTCAGCGGAAGAAAGTATACGCAGTTCATTTACCTCTATCTCAATCTCACCGGTAGCCATATCTTTGTTGACTGCACCTTCACCTCTGGCACGCACTATACCTTTTGCTGCAAGTACATATTCGCCACGTACTTTTGCTGCTTTTTCGTAAAGTTCAGGATTATCGGTATTGAAAAACAACTGAACAATACCTGAAATATCACGCAAGTTAATAAAGTTAACACCGCCAAGATTTCTTACAGAGTTTGTAAAACCCATTACAACTACTTCTTCACCAATGTTTGCAGCAGAAAGTGTGCCGCATCTGTGAGTTCTTTTCAAGCCTTTAATTGATTCGTACATTTATATAAAACTTCCTTTCTGGGAAAAATCTGAATTACTTTAATAGTTTTGCTATATCACTGGCATTTAATGCACATTCACATTCTATACCGTCTTGCATATTTTTAAGCCGTGCTTTGCTGTTTGAAATCTCGTCATCGCCTATAATCATACTGAATTTCGCATTTATTTTATTTGCATATTTCATTTGTGCTTTAACGCTTTTACCAAGATGGTCTTTTTCGGCAACTATGCCTTCTTCACGAAGTTCCATGACCAGTTTCTGTGCATACATTCCGCTGGCATCACCTATATTGCCGATATATATATCCACACCGTGCGGTGCAGGAATTTCTATGCCCTGCTCTTCCATTGTTAGAATCAAACGTTCCATACCAAGTGCAAATCCGCACGCAGGCATCGGGTTTCCGCCGAGTTCTTCAATCAATCCGTCGTATCTTCCGCCGCCGCATATAACACTGTTTGAATTTTTATTGTCTGCAATTATTTCAAAAACAGTTTTTGTATAGTAGTCCAATCCTCTTACTATATACGGGTCAATAACATAGTCAATACCCATAGCAGTCAGGTAACCTTTTACCTTTTCAAAATGCTCTGCACATCCGTCACAGATGCAGTCGATAAGTTTAGGAGCACCTTTTACAATTTCACCGCACACGGGTGATTTGCAGTCAATTATGCGCATGGGGTTTTTCTCAAAACGCTCTTTACACGTATCGCAAAGTTCATCATAATGAGCACTTAAATATTCTTTCAGTTTTTTATTGTACTCTTTTCTGCATTCGGGACAACCGATACTGTTTATGCTCAAACGCAGATTGGTCAAGCCCAGTCTTTTATATAAAAGCATCGGCAACGCCATAATTTCTGCATCTGCACTTGGCTCACCTGAGCCGTAAACTTCAACGCCGAACTGTGCAAACTCTCTGTAACGTCCTGCCTGAGGTTTTTCGTAACGGTAACATTTAATCTGATAGAAAACTTTCACCGGTTGTGGTTCGTTAAAAAGTCCGTGTTCTATATACGCTCTTGCGGCAGACGCAGTACCTTCGGGACGCAGAGTTATACTGCGGTCGCCTTTATCATTAAAGGTATACATCTCTTTTCCTACAACGTCTGTAGTTTCACCAACACCACGCTCAAATAGTTCCGTATGTTCAAAAACAGGTGTACGGATTTCTTTGATGCAGAATTCGTTACAAATTTTTCTTATTTCATTTTCAATGTACTGCCATTTATATGCTTGAGATGGCAATACGTCGGCTGTTCCTTTAGGTGCTTTTGTTATCATTTTTTCATATCCTTTCAATCAATAACCCATTTGTCCGTCTAAAGATTCGTCTTTTTCAATCCAGTCTTCACGGACATCTATAATTGTAAACGTTGTTTTTGTGTTACGTACTATAACTTTTGAAATACCTGCGTTAATTATAAGTCTTTTGCACATAGCGCATGAAGATGCATCCTGAACAAGTTCGCCTGTGCTTTTGTCTTTTCCAACAAGATATAATGTTCCGCCAAGCATCTCTTTTCTGGAAGCGGAAATTATAGCATTTGCTTCAGAATGAACGCTTCTGCAAAGTTCATACCGTTCTCCACGTGCAATATTCAACTTAACTCTTATGCACTCTCCAATGTCAATGCAATTCTTTCTTGCACGGGGTGCACCAGTGTATCCGGTAGATACAATCTCGTCATTATTTACAATGATGGAACCGTAATTACGTCTTAAACACGTTCCCCTTTCTGCAACGGTTTCTGCAATATCAAGGTAGTAATTATGCTTGTCTTTTCTATTCATATTTAACTTATCCTCCTATTGTATTTTCAATTATCCGACTGCTTTAAAAGTTCGCGTGCGTTTGCTTTTGTTATTTCCGTAACTTCCGCACCGCCCAATGTGCGCGCAAGTTCCAAAACTCTGTCTTCGCCCTCTAAACGTTTAACGGTTGTGAGAGTGCGTCCTTCCTCTACATTTTTCTCTATAAGATAATGCGTTTTTGCCAGTGCCGCAATCTGCGGAAGATGCGTTATACATATAACCTGATTAGAAGAAGATATCGTTCGCAGTTTTTCGCCTATCTTTTGTGCCGCACTTCCACTTACACCTGCATCAATCTCGTCAAAAACCAATGTTTTTGCACTCTCACCCATAGTAAGAACGTTTTTGACAGCAAGCATAATTCTCGAAAGTTCCCCGCCCCATGCAATTTTGGTAAGCGGTTTGAAATCTTCGCCTACGTTTGTACAGATTAAAAATTCAACATCGTCTTTTCCGTTTGTACCGTAATCATTTTCCAGTATATTTACACTGAACCGCACTTTTGCCATATTAAGATCGGCAAGTTGCTCCTCTATCTGTTTTGAAAGTGTCTTTCCTGCTTTTGTTCGTATATCTGTAAGTTTTTCAGCCAGATAATTGCGTTCTTCTTCAAGACGCGATATTTCTGATTTGAGTTCCTCTGCACGTTCATCGGAACGTACTATGTTATCAGCCTCTTCTTTGGCATCTTGCAAATATTTAAGTACCAGTTCAATAGTTGAACCATATTTTCTTTTAAGATTATAGATTAAATCAAGCCTGTCCTCTACCTGCTCAAGTTCATAAGGCTCAAACGTGAGTGTGTCTATATATTTTCGCAAAGACCGCACCTTATCTGAAATCTCATACCCAAGATTTGTAAGGTCATCGTGTATTTTCTTAAGTTCGGCGTCATAATCTGCTACATCGCCGAGAGTGTTTATTCCGTCCCACAACATATCATTAGCAGATTTTCCAGTTTCATTACCATCGTAGAGAAGTCCGTATGCACTTTGTGTGTTCTCCGCAATTTTACCCGCATTTTCAAGAAACGCCTTCTTTTCAAACAGTTCATCATCTTCACCAATCTGCAACGCAGCGGCTTCTATCTCATCAATCTGGAAATTAAGCATATCAAGACGTCGTGTCTTTTCCTGTTCATCTGTTTCTATAGATTCAAGTTCAGCAATTTTTTCACGTGTTTTATTGTATGCGTCTTTGTATTTTTCAAGCGTTTCAAAAAGTTCGCTTCCGGCAGCACTGTCTAGAAGTTTCAGATGCGTTTTTTTTGCAAGAAGCGATGTATTGTCGTGCTGACCATGAATAGTTACAAGATGCGTGCCGACTTCTTTTAACACAGCACCTATTGCGGGCATACCGTTTATACGTATATTATTTTTGCCGTCTGCCGTTATTTCACGCGAAATAAGTATCTGTCCGTCATCTGCCTCTATTCCGAACTCGTCACTCAAAAGACTTTGTGTGTCAGCATCAACCGTAAACACACCGTCAACTCTTGCCTTTTGTTCACCTGAACGTATAAGTTCCTTGCTTGCGCGTTCACCTTTTAAAATATTAACAGAATCTATTATGATAGACTTTCCGGCACCGGTTTCGCCGGTTAAGATATTGAAGCCGTTTTCAAATTCTATTTCTGCATTTTCAATAACGGCAATATTTTTGATAAATAATCTGTTCAGCAAATCCGGTCACCTCCTAAATTTTAATTAAACAAGAAAATGTTTTAAATCCAAACAAATTGTTTTTGCACTCGCCTCTGTTCTTGCAACCATCATAATTGTATCGTCACCGGCGATAGTTCCGAGAACTTCTTCCATAACATACATATCAAGCGCATACGCAGCCGCCTGAGCAGCCCCAGTAAGTGTTTTTAGAACAACTATATTCATTGCACAATCAACACTTAACAAACATTGACGGAGCACCGCTTCGTGACGGTCATCAGCACTTTTTGCGTCTTCTTTAGGTGCTTCGTATCTGTAAACACCTCTGTCACTTACAGTTTTAACTATACGCAACTCCTGTAAATCACGCGAAACGGTTGCCTGAGTCACATTATATCCTGCCGCAACAAGCCTGTCCGTAAGTTCTGTTTGTGTAGATATATCGTTATGTGCAATAAGATTTAAAATTCTCTCGTGTCTTTCAAGTTTAGACATATATTTTATTCTCCTAATTACTCATTTTCTTTCGGAGTGTTTCATAAAAATTCATTCCGTTTAGGCGGATAAGTTTTGTTTTACGATTTGATGCCGTAATTACAACTTTATCACCTATGTAAAGTTTTTCACCTTCACGTCCGTCGGCAGTTATCTGTGCTGCGTGCTCACGGTCTTTTACGATTTCAACCGTAATGCTTTTGTCCGGGGGGAGTATAAGCGGTCTTGAAGACATTGTGTGCGGACAAATGGGCGTTATTAGCATAAGTTCCATAATGCTGTCCGTTATCGGTCCTCCGGCAGACAAGGAATACGCAGTTGAACCTGTAGGCGTTGCCGCAATTACTCCGTCCGCATCGTAAGATGTTATATAGTCACCGTTTACGTACAAATCCATTGACACAACTTTTTTAAAAGATGATGCTGCAACAACCACATCATTAAGTGCATCGTACGAAGCAACTGTTTCTCCGTTGCGTACAACTGATGCATTTATCATAAATCTCTGCTCAACGGTGTAATCACCAGACAAAAATCTGGTAAGACAATCTTCTATTTTATCTTTTTCAACTTCTGCCATAAACCCTACCGTACCAAGATTTATGCCGAGTATGGGCAAATCAAATCCGCTTACTATTCTTGCAACACGCAAGAGTGTACCGTCACCGCCAAGGACTATCAACGAGTCAACATTTTTGCACATATCCTCAAACGATTCAAAGTCACTCATCAAAGCAACAGTGCACTTATCTTTTAAAAACCGTACTACACGATTCGTAACCTCAAGGTCTTTATCTTTGCGTTGATTGGTGTATATACCTACCTTCACGGACGGCCCTCCTTTTCGGGTACAATTACCCACAATAATTCATTTTTCATTATACACAAAAAACTGCTTTTATGCAAGGCTTTTGCATAAAAAAAGGTAAAGACTTTTAAAGCCTTTACCTTTTTCTCTCTAAATATGAAACAGCTGTTAAAATACCGGTCATAATACAGCACGAAACCATAGAACTTCCGCCGTAACTTACAAACGGCATCGTTATACCGGTAAGCGGAATAAGTTTTATAACACCGCCAACAATTATAAATGTCTGGAATGCAAAACTTATAACAAGTCCGAATGTGAGTGCTTTTAAAAAGTTGTTGTTTACTTTTAAGCCGATTTTAAAACCACGATATGAATATATAAAATATATCATAATGATTGCGATCCCTGTAAAAATACCCATTTCCTCGCATATTGCAGAAAAAATAAAGTCAGAATGTACCTCCGGAATAAGATGCGGAGTTCCGTTACCGAGCCCCGAACCAAAATATCCGCCCGAAGTGATTGCAAAAAGTGACTGCGTTATCTGGAAACCTTTGTTGCTTGCATCTGTCCACGGATCAATCCATGTTACAACTCTGGAACGGATATGGCTTGTAAGAAAATAACCGCCCACCGCACCGGCAATAGCAAAAGCAAGGTTAATCAGCATAAGCCTTTTGGATGTATCATATAAAAACATCATCGTATAAAAAGTCAGGAAAAAGACAACGGCAGTTCCCCATTCTTTCTGAAGCAGTAAAAAGCCAAGACAGATATATACAAAGATATTCATTGCAATGTCTTTTTTAGGTATTCCCCACACCTCGCCGGATAAGATTTTCCATTTATCTTTATCCATAGTAAAAAAACACGCCAATGCAAATATATAAGAAATTTTTATAAACTCTGCCGGCTGAACGGTTCTTCCGCCAAGACTGATCCAGTTCCGTGAACCGCCACGTGATTCTCCGAATACCAGTGTAAGAATAAACAGAGCAAATGAAACGGATATATAAAATATAAGCAGTTTGTCCCAATATTTAAACAACCTGAACGTAAGGTATGATGCCAGAAACACTATAATACCTATACAGAACCAGAAAACCTGATTAAATCCGAATTCAGTATCTATACGTATCAGCATAATCGCCCCGATACTGACAAGGATTGATACCATCAAGAACATATACACGTCGCCCATATCAAGAAAATACATCAGGCAGTATACACCGATATTGACGGTCAATATCATCAGCCCTGCATATATAATGTTTACATCGTGCGGGGTCTTATACAAAAACAAAAGGGCGAATCCCATCAGGTTAAGCAAAAGCAGATATATTATTGGGCGGAGTCTGATTTTACTCATAACTTACCCTCCAGAGCAAACGGATCAACAAACAAAAAATCAATATTTCCAATCGTTACTTTGTCGCTGTCTTTGAGTTTTGCAGGTTTTTCAAGGAGTTGCTTTCCGTTTACGAATGTGCCGTTTGTGCTGCCTAAATCTTTAATATAAAACTTTCCGTCCTGAATGTATATAAGCGTATTTTCTTTAGACATAAACGGATCTTTGATATAAATGTCGCATTTTTTGTTTCTGCCGATAATGGTGTTTTCTTTTATTCCGTAACTGTCAAAAACCTTGAAATCAAGGTCTTTTGACAGAGTAATCGTTTTAAGATACGCAATCGCACCGTCTAAAGAATTTTCTATTCTGCGTGTATCTGTAATGTCAAGATATATAAGTTTAATAACACTGTATATAAACATATATACCACTATAACAAAGCCGTATTTAAATATATCTGCAATTATCTGATACATTTAACTAACCACCTTTTAATTAAAGTACGCCTTCCACAATGCCTCACCGCAACGAAGTGCAACCTTACCTCCTACTATTGAATAAAGCAGTGCACCCGTAAGTTCAAATCCATCAAACGGGGTATTCTTGCTTTTTGAAAGGAAATCCGACGCAGATACTTTGTAACTTTTGTTGATGTCGAATATCGCGATATCAGCAGGTGCGTCTATCGAGAGCGTTCCCCTGTTTATACCTAAAATTCTGCTCGGTGCATAACTCATTTTTTCAATAAGTTCATTTAATGTGATATGCCCTTTTTGAACAAGATATGTGTATCCCAAGGCAAACGCAGTTTCAAGTCCCACTATACCATTAGGTGCTTTTGAAAATCCTGCATTTTTTTCATCTGCATGGTGCGGTGCGTGGTCGGTTGCAATAACATCAATAGTTCCGTCCGCAAGACCTTCTATAATCGCTGTAACGTCATCAGAACCACGCAGAGGCGGATTCATTTTTGCATTTGCTCCGTAAAGTTTTACGGCATCTTCTGTTAATGAAAAATAGTGCGGACACGTTTCACAAGTGATGGGCGCGCCTTTTTTCTTTGCACGGCGTATAATATCAACTGACCTGCGCGTGCTTACGTGTGCAATGTGTATGGGTAGTTTGTACTGTTCGGAAAGTATGGCATCACGCGAAACCATAACCTCCTCTGCCGCAGGTGAAATTCCATCATATCCAAGGCTTTCGGCAAGTGCACCCTCGTTCATATCTCCCTTACCAATTGAAATATCTTCACAATGCGATATTACCATAACGCCCAACTCTTCCGCTTTTTTCATGGCAGCAAGCATTATTGCAGAATTCTCAACCGGTCTGCCGTCATCAGAAATTGCAACTGCACCTGCTTTTTTAAGTTCAGCAATATCAGTAGGCTCAACTCCGCCAAGACCTTTTGTGATAGAGCCGATAGGGAAAACATTTGCCATATCAGCCTCTTTTGCACGGTTTAATATATATTCAACAGTTTCAGCATTGTCAGTAGTCGGATTTGTGTTTGGCATACACGCAACCGATGTAAAGCCTCCTGCAACAGCACTTTTTGT
Organism: Clostridia bacterium; assembly: GCA_045589495.1. Taxonomy (GTDB): domain Bacteria; phylum Bacillota; class Clostridia; order UMGS1810; family UMGS1810; genus SIG455. Next base: position 142,609 of record JAZNPF010000004.1, on the reverse strand, counting down.
ACCACTTACAATATCCTCTTTGTGTTCAAAACCGGGTTCACGAAGATGACAATGCATATCCACCAAACCAGGAACGACTATGTTGCCATCAGCATTTATTATTTCAGCATTGTCATCGCGTATATCTTTGCCGATTGCAGAAATTATACCGTCTTTTATCAGTATATCCGCAACTGCATCAATGCCTTTTGCAACGTCAATAACTCTGCCGCCTTTTATAATCATTTTCATATATAAAACCTCCTTGGGAGTTTGTCTTCTTAAACGTATTATACACCAATCGGGAATTTTTGTCTACACAAAAATAAGTGTGTTTATAACTCCTCCTTATATTGATGATACGAAGCCATTATGGTTTATGGTTTTAAAGGTCGACCTATGGAAGAATTGGTAAACATATAATTTGTCCAATTCTGTAATCAGTCTACAAGGTACGTGACACCCCAAATCTTTGATTTGGTTGGTGGAACTTATGCAAGCGAGCAAAGCGAGTCGTAGGTTGCCAAGGGGGAAGTCCCCCCTTGGAGAATCTTCTATTTTAAAAATAAATTTTTAGATGTACTTTTGTGACCAAAAGTACCAAAAGTCCCGGGGGTTCGGATTCCCCCGGACCCCTAAAACCGCTCAGGGGTTCCCCCTAAGAACCCCACACCTCAAAAAATATCTTGCAAAAACATTTGAGAGATGATATAATCAGTTTACCACATAGTTTAATATAACTCAAAATCAGTCTTGTTTTGAAAAAAACGTAGGCTTTGTTCGTCATTCATGATTTTGAGTGAACTATGTGGTAATAGTGAACGAAGTCACGTTTTTTATGCGTGGCTTTGTGCCACGCATTTTTTAATTTAAGGGGGTTTATACATAATTAAAAGCGTTTCCTGATGTCACTCAGTTTACAAAAACGTTCCTGATATTGTCGCACATATAAAAAAACAAAAAGCGGTCCTTATGGACCGCTTTAAATTTGCGTTTGAATTATTTAACCATGCTTGCAACTTCATCAGCAAAGTTGTCTTCTTTCTTTTCAAGACCTTCACCTTTTTCAAAGCGAACATAGTCAACAAGTTTAACACCTTTAGACTCAAGGTATTTACCAACACTCATGCTGTCATCTTTAACAAATGCCTGTTCAACCAAGCAGTTTGTTTCATAGAATTTATTGATTTTACCGCCGAGCATTTTTTCGATAATGTTATCGGGTTTGTTAGCGTTTTTGGGATCTTCTTTAATCTGTGCTGTGATAATTGCTTTTTCTTTTTCAACATCTTCTGCAGGAACGCTATCACGATCTTTGTATAAGGGATTGATAGCTGCAATCTGCATAGCGCAGTCTTTAGCAGCAGCCGTAGCATCATCATTTGCAAAGTCAGCTTCAACCTGAACCATTACACCGATTCTGCCGCCTGCGTGTACATAACCTACAACGCCGCCTTCATATCTTGCGAAACGTCTGATGTTCATGTTCTCGCCGATTTTAGCAATTTTTTCTGTAAGAAGGTCTTTAATTGTGATAGACTCATCATCAATAAATTTTGACTCTAAAAGTGCATCAACATCTGCAGGGTTAACTGCGATAACCTGTCTTGCAATATTTTTAACGAATGTTTTGAACTCATCATTTTTAGCAACGAAGTCTGTTTCAGAGTTGATTTCAACCATTGCACCAACGTTACCGTCAACTACGATATCAACCAAACCTTCTGATGCAATTCTGCTTGCTTTTTTAGCAGCAGTTGCAAGACCTTTTTCACGCAAAAAGTCAACTGCTTTATCAAAATCACCGTTTGTTTCGGTAAGAGCCTTTTTGCAGTCCATCATGCCGCAGCCGGTTCTCTCTCTGAGTTCTTTTACGTCTTTTGCTGTAAACATGGGATTTATCCTCCTGTATATATGGAATTATTCTTCTGTTACTTCAAATTCTTCTGCAACACTGTCAGCATCATCAGCAACAGTACCTAACTGTTCGCCCTGTCTGCCTTCGATAATAGCATTACCCATTGTAGAAGCGATAAGTTTTACGGCACGGATAGCATCATCGTTACCGGGGATAACGTAGTCTACTTCGTCAGGGTCGCAGTTTGTATCAACAATAGCAACAACGGGGATACCGAGTTTCTTTGCTTCTGCGATAGCGATTTTTTCTTTTTTGGGGTCAACAACGAACATAGCACCGGGAAGTTTTTTCATTTCTTTGATACCGCCGAGGTACTTGTCAAGTTTTTCAGCCTCTAATTTCAGTTTGATAACTTCTTTTTTAGGAAGAAGATCGAATGTACCGTCTGCTTCCATTTTTTCCAACTGATTAAGTCTGTCAATTCTTTTTCTGATTGTTTTGAAGTTGGTCAGCATACCGCCGAGCCATCTTGCGTTTACATAGTACATACCAACTCTTTCAGCCTCTTCTTTGATAGAGTCCTGAGCCTGTTTCTTTGTACCAACGAAAAGGATTTCTTCTCCGCTTTCTGCAACTTCTTTAATGAAGTTGTATGCTTCGATTACCTTTTTAACGGTTTTCTGCAAGTTGATGATGTAGATACCGTTTCTTTCTGTGAAGATGTACTCTGCCATTTTAGGGTTCCATCTTCTTGTCTGGTGTCCGAAGTGAACACCTGCTTCTAAAAGCTGTTTCATTGAAATTACTGACATTTTTTATGCCTCCTTGTTTTTTTATACCTCCGCACACCTCATTTTCACGGAAAACCGCGCTTTTTTGACGGCAACCTTCCGCAAATCAGCATACGTGTGTATTTTTACCTTTGATATTTTAACACACTTACCAATAAAATGCAAGCATTTTTTTAAATTATTTTTATTTTAGTTCTTCTACAGCCCTTTGCAGTTGATAATCACGGTCATAGGGAATTTGTGTAACTGCTTTCTGACTCATTTCCTCATCTAAACTTACTTCTATTTGCGGAGTTATACCCACTTTATCTATACAAGTACCGCCGGGTGTATAATATCTTGCCGTGGTCAGTTTAAACGCAGTTCCGTCGCCCATTTCAAATATCGACTGAACAACACCTTTGCCGAAACTCTTTTCGCCTATAAGTATTCCTCTGCCGTTATCTGCAACCGCACCTGCAAGTGCTTCCGATGCACTTGCACTGTATTTGTTTATAAGCACGCACAGGGGCAAATCATTAAAGCCGGCATCTGAATTATACTTTTTCTCGTTTCCTTGCTTATCTTTTATTGTGATAATGTTTGCCTCAGGCAACAGATAATCTGCAACTTTTACAACGCTGTCAAGTGTTCCGCCCGGATTGTTTCTAAGGTCTATTATAAGACCTTTTACACCGTATGCTTTAAGGTTGTCAACGCATTTTGCAAATTCGTCTGCAGTATGGTCGCCGAAATTCGATATACGTATATATCCTATTCCGTTTTCAAGCATACGCTCTTTTGCAGTAATGATTACAACTTTTTCACGTTCCACAGTTATGTCTTTATATTCTTCGCCACGTTTAATGGTGAGGTTAATTCTTTTTCCGGTGCTGTTTTTGTCACCTTTTATCATACTGATTGCTTCATTATAGTTAGACAGTCCGACATCAGTGCCGTCAACTTTAATTATTTTGTCGCCGGAAAGTATGCCTGCACGTGCTGCCGGTGAATCGTCAAAAGGCGCTATAACTGTTATAAGGTTATCTTCTGTTATAGTAACCTCTATACCAATTCCGACATAATCGCCCTCAACGCTTTCCATCATTTCTTTAAACTCTTCTTTATTTATATACTGCGTATACGGATCATCAAGTTCTGCCGTATATGCATAAAGTGCGTTGTCCGTCATTTTTTCTTTATCGTAATCATAAATATAATATTTATCTATCATTGCTTCTATACGCTGCATCTTCTGCGCACCACCGTCTGTGAACTGCGGCAGAAGCATCAGCAGACCGCCGAAAAGTGTAAAAAACATAATCAAAGCCGTAACAATAAATGTAATAACCGCAGTTATAATTATATGCTTTTTATTTATCATTATCAAAGCGCCTCCCCTGATATATATTATTCATTGGTAAAATCTTTATTCAAAGATAAGAACAGAACGCCATGTTGACGTTCTGTTTTTTGTTTTATTGTAAGTATGACATCGGATTTACGGGACTTCCATTTACCTGAACCTCAAAATGTATATGAGGTCCGGTGGAATAACCTGTTGAACCTACTTTCGCTATAACCTGACCTCGTGAAACTCTTTGTCCTTTACTCACCGTGAGGCTGCTGTTGTGACCATACAAAGTAGTTACTCCGCCTCCGTGGTTTATAACAACATAATTGCCATAAGCGTTATTCCAGCCGGCAATAATTACAGTTCCGTCTGCTGCAGCAAGTACATTTGTGCCATAAGACGCACCTATGTCTATTCCCGTATGTTGCTTATACACACCAAGCGTAGGATGGACACGCATACTGTAAGGTGAAGTTATTCTATAAGAATTTGTGGATGGCCATAAGAATTTCCCGCCAACATATCTGCTTCCGTCACCCGATACTAATCTGGCGATTTCGTTTCTGGCTGCATTTTCAGCCTCTCTTGCTTTTTTGAGTTCCTGTGTGATTTCTTTTTCTGTCTGTGCAAGGTCATTTAATATCTTCTGGCTTGCCGCACGTTTTTCCGCAAGTTGTCTTTTTTTGGCTAAACTTTGTTCCATTATAGCCATTACCTGTGCACGCTCATTTTCTATTTCTATCTTTATTGCTTCTATAATCTGTTCATTTTCCTTAAGTTCTGTAAGCAGTCTGCTGTCATAATCTGCAATCTGCTCCATAACGTCCATACGAACAAAGAAGTCTTCCAGAGAATGTGCCTTTGCAAGCACTTCTATATATGTAATTGAGCCTTTTTCAACAATAAGTTTAACACGGTTTTTATATGCCTCAAACTGCTTACTGCTAAGTTCATGCGCAGCAGCAAGTTCAGCATCTTTCTGCTCAATTCTGTCATTGATTTCCTCAACCTGAGCATCAAGAGCATTGATTTCAGCCTCAATTTCAGATATCTGCCCATCAATTATAGCCTTATTGCTTTGCTCTGCTTGTTTCTTTGCTTTATTGGCATTCAATTTTTTGTTAAGTTCCGTCTGTTGTTGCTGTGCTTTATTAAGTCTTTGCTGCGCAGTTTCTGCACGCACCCCGAACGGAATGACTGTCAGCAGACTTACACCAATAAAAGCAACAAGTGCCACCCAGGCAAGAACTCTTAATAATCCTTTGTTTTTCATAAAATCACCGTAAATAAATCAAACTTTCAGATATTTGCGAATTGAAAGTGCACTGCCGATTGCACCAATCAGTACACCTACGCCTATGAAAGGCAAGAGTATCAGATGCCATATTTCGCTGAACGAACGTATTGCCATAATTGTACTTACGGCAGGTACGGCACTCAGGCTTGAAGAAATGGCAATGTAACAGGACTGTACAATGAAAAATGATATTATTGCACCTGCAAATCCAACTATCATACCCTCTATCATAAACGGCCATCTGATGAATGCATCAGTAGCACCGACATATTTCATAATATTTATCTCTTTACGTCTTGCAAAGAGCGCCAGTTTGATTGTGTTTGAAATAATAAATATACTTATAAACATAAATATCAGTATTATCCATACAGATATATGACGTATTGCATTGGTTAAAGAATAGATAATGTTTATCATATCCTGTCTGTTTTCAACACGGAGAACGCCATCTATTTTTCCAATTTCATCCGCAACACTCTGTGATTCGGATATATCGTGAAGTGTCACCTTGAAAGAATCGTCAATAATATCATCGGGCAATCCGCTGAAAGACACGAGTTCTTCCTCAGTAAGTCCTTCTTTGAATTTGGCAAACGTATCTACACCAAGTTCAAAAGTTATACCGCTTATACCGTCAATCTTTTTAATCTGATCACTTATGCGTTGTATACTTCCGTGACTGGCTTCTTCTGTTATATACGCCTGAATCTGACACTGATCAGCCATCTGCTGACCAAGGTAGTTTATATTTATGGTAAACACCAAAAACACACCTAGCACAAACAGGCACGCAATTATTATAAACAACGAAGCAAGGCTCATAAGTCCGTTTTTAAAAATATTGCCCATTGCCTCGTATGTAAATCTTTTAGCAAATCTAATCAGCATAACTGTACCCGCCTTTTTTCTCATCATGGGCTATAGCGCCGCCCTCTACGTGAATAACACGCTTTTGCATAGTATCTACTATGTCTTTTGCGTGAGTAGCCATAACAACCGTTGTACCGCGGCGGTTTATGGTTTCCATAAGTTCCATAATACCTTTTGCTGTTTCAGGATCAAGGTTACCGGTGGGCTCGTCCGCAATTAAAACTGCAGGGTTATTGACAATAGCACGTGCAATTGATATCCTCTGCTGCTCACCGCCTGAAAGTTCACTCGGATACATTTTAGCCTTATGCGTTAATCCAACCATACTGAGCACCGTCGGCACCTGACGTCTTATTTCCCTTCTTGACGCACCGACAATTTCCATGGCATAAGCAATATTATCGTACGCAGTTTTATTAGGAAGAAGTCTGTAATCCTGAAAAACCACACCGATTGTACGCCTGAAATATGGTATTTCCTTACGTGTGAGTGAACATACGTCAACTCCGTTTATAACAATATTACCTTCGCTTGGTTCTATTTCTTTCATCATAAGTCTTACAAGTGTTGATTTTCCCGCCGCCGATGAACCTATAAGGAAAACAAACTCACCTTTTTCGATAAAAAGGTTAACATCGTGAAGTGCCACAACACCGTTTTCATACGTTTTTGACACATTTTCAAATAAAATCATTTCAATCTCCATTCCGCCGTCATCAATTTAAACAGCAAACAAGAAAACAAAGTCTGTAAAACGCGAAAAATAAGCAGACGAAACACATGCCGCCATACGCGGACCGATATGCGCCGCTTATTTTTACGTTACTCAAATTTTAAGTGGAGTTGTTTTCAGATACTTGTTTACCATCATTGCCACTTTGAATATGATGGCTTCATCAAATATTCTGAGGTCAAGACCTGTAATTTTCTGGATTTTATCCAGTCTGTACACAAGGGTATTTCTATGAACATACAACTGTCTTGAAGTTTCGGACACGTTGAGATTGTTTTCAAAGAATTTCTTGATTGTTTCAATGATTTCGCCGTCAAGTTCATTGATTGAACCTTTTTTAAATACTTCGCTCAAGAAAAGTTGACACAATGTTGTGGGAAGCTGATAGATAAGACGTCCTATACCAAGGTCTTCATAACTGATGATGTTTTTCTCATCCTCAAATACTTTGCCAACCTCTAATGCAACCTGTGCTTCTTTGTATGATGCAGCAATCTCTTTTATATTCGAAATCACAGTACCTATACCGATAGAAACTTTTTTGGTAAGTGCCTCCGCAGTGATGTTATCGCTTATAACAGTTGCAAGTGACTGCAAATCTTTAAGTGTAACGTCACCGGAGAATTCTTTAACAAGTGCAATATCATTTTCATCAATACTTACAACATAGTCACTCTGTTTATTGGGGAACATATTTTCCAATATTTCAAGAACAGAAAAATCACCCGTGTTTTCTGCACGTATTAAAAATACAGCACGTTTTGCTTCTATAGGAAGATGCAATTCCGCAGCTTTTGCCAGAACATCTCCGGGTAAAATATTATCCAAAAGGAAGTTTTTGATGAAATTGATATGATTGTACTTATCATCATAAAGTGCTTTTACGGATGTAAAGTTGATTTTTAAGATTTCTGCATAACTGCGTGCCAGAGCATCGTCACCGCGTACAAAGGAAATAAAATCAACCTTGCCCATTTCCTGAACAGAACGGTATGTATATCCGTTATAAGCAAATGTGTCAAGATTATCGTTAGCAAAATTGAGAACGCATTCCAAATCGTTTTCAGAAATCTGCACGTTGGAACTTGAGATAACTGTGCCGTTATCTAAAATAACGCCCACATCTCTGCCCATTGCATCTCTGAATTGCTGTGTAATCTGTTGAAAATAACGTATATTCAAAATATCACCTCATTTAAATTTTACACCTCTAACATATATAATACTATTTTTTTGTCAATATTGCAAGGTTGAAAAGTTGATTTTAATGAAATTTTGTAGATTTTTTTGTGTTAATGGCGCAAAAGTGCAATTTTATAGTGAATTTTCACAATAAAATTGTTTGATAAACATAAAAGCACTCCTTCCAGAGTGCTTTTAAAATGGTTATTACTGCTCTTCTGCAGGCTGTGTTTCAACTGTTTCCTGTTGTAAAACTTCTTCTGCCGGCGGTGTCAGTTCTTCCTGCTCAATATTGTTATTTTCTTCAGGTGTTGCAACAGGGTATCCCTCTGTAGGATCAATTACTTCCGGTGAGGGGTCTGCATTTTCCGGTGTTTCTGCCGGCGGAACTTCTTCCGGAACTTCTACAACAGGAGGAACAAGAACTATTTTATTTATCGGACTATATCTGCTTGTGTGTATCATTTTGTTTGAGATAACCTTGCCGTTCTCTGTTACCTTTTTATATGTATTTACAACCGCACCGTTTGAACCGCTTTGTTTAACCTTTGTTGTGCCCTCAGCAATTGTGTCATCCGGTTGTTCAATAGTGTTAAATGGTGTACTACTTATATGTTGTGTGGAAATCTCGACTTTTTTATCACTTGTTTTTTTGCCGTAAATTGAAACCGTCAAAACGCCACCACCGACCGAAGAAGAAACTTTTACCGGAGAATCGTACTGGTTTTTAAATTGGAAATCTATAGAACCGTATGCAACCGTTGCATCTCTGCCAAGCGGAACATATGCAACCGGCAAAGAATGACAAGTGCGTGAAACAATCTGCAAATCTGCATACAGAACAGCATTATAAAGCGTTGATGAAACCTGACATATACCTCCGCCAAGCCCTTCTACAACCTCTCCGTTTGCATATACTTTAGCACCTGCATAACCGCGTGCCGTACTGCGTTCACCAACGATTCTGTTGTATGAGAACACCTGACCTTTTTCAAGAACGATATTATTTATTGACCTTGCCGCAAGAGTAACATTCTTAGTTCTTCCAATCTCTCCGGCATTATATCTGGTGGTATATGTACCAAGGCAATCACCGAAAAGTGATTTATCAAGTTCTTCTGTTGTCATTTCAGGTTTTGTTATGGTAAGAGGAATAACATATTCGTGTGAGTTTTTAATATTGTCATTTATTATTTTTTCTGCTTCCGCAATATCAAAATCTACGCCGTTCTCACTCTCTGTATACGTGATACGCATATTGGAAATTGTATATGCGGCATTCACCATTTCTTTTGCATATTCATCATGCAGAGTCTGTGCTGAAATTAAAGTAGGATTAACTGTTTCTATAAGAAGTTCTATTTTATCGTCTTTTCCAGATGCAATAAGTTGTAAATCAGCACAAAGTTTATCCTTATTTACATCAAGCCCCTGGCTTCCGTTTTTAATATACAGTTTATCTCCGTCAATTCGGATTTCAGGTTCAACAGACGGTGTACGTAAATCACCTATCTGTTCGTCAAAAATCGCATTGAGTTTTTCCTCGTTATACGATATTTCAATCGGCAAATCTGTACCATTGAACATTACATCAAATATATTGCCTATACGATAAAAAATGTTTGCATCCCTACCGTATGCGTGTGCAGCCGCAACTGTTTTTTTTGCATCACAAGTTAAAGATATGTCATCAGTGGCAACTTCAAACTCTCTTCCGTCACACACAAAAGATGGCAAGTTATCAAAAAAATCCTGTTCAGCCAGATACTTTTCTGCTTTCTCAACTGTCATTCCGCCCAAATCTACGCCCGATACTGATATACCGTTGTAAATTTTACTGCTGCAGGCCAGGGCTGTAAGACACGCAATAATTGCCACAATAACAAAAGCAATACTTGCGATGATGATTTTTGTTTTTAATTTCATATCTTTCATATACGGCTCCTATAATATAACTACAATAATATATATGTAATGTTTTTTAGAGAATACATTTTTCCGAAACGGATAACCAAAATTATCCGTTTCAGAAAAATGGCGAGAGTACATCGAGTACTCTCGCCACATACTACAAAGTACTCATTAAAGATTAAAATCAATCACGAGCCTGTTTTTTGTAAGTTTCATATCTCTCTGCTAAATCTTTTTCAGCCTTGTCGAAGAGTTTTTCTGCTGCTTCGGGGAATGCTTTCTTCAGCATGAGGTATCTGTTTTCGCCCTCTAAGAAGTCTTTAACACTGCCTGTGGGTTCTTTAGAATCCAGAATGAAGGGGTTTTTGCCCTCTTCTTTAAGGAGAGGATTGTATCTCCACAAGTGCCAGTAACCTGTTTCAACGGCTTTCTTTTCTTCAGCGATAGAGTTACCCATACCGCCTTTTGCTTTGATACCGTGGTTGATACAGGGAGCATAAGCAATAATAAGTGAAGGACCAGGATATGCTTCTGCTTCTTTGATTGCTTTAAGAGCCTGAGCCATGTCAGCACCGAGTGCAATCTGAGCAACATATACATAGCCGTAGGTTGTACCAATCATACCGAGGTCTTTCTTCTTAACTTTCTTACCTGATGCAGCAAATTTAGCAATAGCAGCGGTAGGTGTAGCCTTAGAAGACTGACCGCCTGTGTTTGAGTAAACCTCTGTATCTACAACGAAGATGTTAACGTCTTCGCCAGATGCGATAACGTGGTCAAGACCGCCGTAACCGATATCGTATGCCCAACCGTCACCACCGAAGATCCACTGTGATTTCTTAACGAGGAAATCTGTTCTGTCAGCGATTTCTTTGATAGCAGCATTGCTCATATCAGCATCTTTGATAAGCGCTTCAATCTTATCAGCAGCATCTTTTGAACCTTTAGCGCAATCTTTAGCGTCAATCCACTCTTTGAATGCGTCAGCAAGTTCAGGTGATACTTTGTCCATAGCCTCGTTCATTCTTGCAACGAGAGTATTTCTTACTTTCTTGTTAGCGATTGCCATACCAAGACCGAATTCAGCGTTATCCTCAAACAATGAGTTAGCCCATGCAGGACCTCTGCCGTTTTCGTCTTTGCAGTAAGGCATTGAAGGAGCACTACCACCCCAGATTGAAGTACAACCTGTAGCGTTAGCAACCATCATTCTGTCACCGAATAACTGTGTGATAAGTTTGATATAAGGTGTTTCACCACAACCTGCACAAGCGCCGGAGAATTCAAGGTAGGGCTGAGCAAACTGTGAATTTTTGATGTTGGAAGACTTATCAACGAGGTGTGCTTTGTTGGTAACTTTTTCGATACCATAAGTCCAGTTTTCAGCCTGAACTTCAGATACTTCGTCGATAGGTTTCATAACAAGTGCCTTGCCTTTGGGAGCAGGACATACATTAGCACAAACGCCGCAGCCTAAGCAATCAAGAGGTGATACCTGCATTCTGAACTCAAGACCTGCGAAGTCTTTACCAATTGCTTTAAGTGTATCAAAGTTTGCAGGAGCAGCAGCTTTTTCAGCCTCGTCAACGAGTACGGGACGGATAGCAGCATGCGGACAAACGAGTGAACACTGGTTACACTGGATACAAGTATCTTTCTGCCAATCAGGAACCATTACGGCAACACCGCGTTTTTCATATCTTGATGTGCCTGTTTCGAAAGTACCGTCTTCTCTGCCTAAGAATGTACTTACGGGCAGTTTGTTACCACGCTGAGCGTTAACGGGGTCAACAACTTTTGTGATAAATTCAGGACGGTTGCTATCTACAACAACATTGTCTTTAGCATCTTTCCAACTAGCTGGAACGTCAATCTTAACAAGTGCATCTACAGCACCGTCAACTGCTGCGCAGTTCATGTTAACGATTTCGTCACCTTTTTTGCCGTATGTCTTTTTGATAGCCTCTTTAATAAGAACTACTGCCTCATCAAAAGGAATAACGTTAGCAAGTTTGAAGAACGCACTCTGTGTAACCATGTTGATACGTGTTGAACCAAGACCTACTTTAACAGCAACATCAACAGCGTTGATTGTGTAGAAGTTGATTTCGTTTTCAGCAATGTAACGTTTTACATGGCCGGGGAGTCTGTCATTGAGTTCTTCAGGTGACCATACGCAGTTAAGCAGGAATGTTCCGCCTTTTTTAAGACCTTCAAGTACATCGTACTGATATACATAAGCAGGTTTGTGACATGCGATATAGTCAGCCTCGTCAAGCAGGTATGTTGATTTGATAGGTGTTTTACCAAATCTCAAGTGAGACATGGTAACACCGCCTGATTTTTTAGAGTCATAATCAAAATATGCCTGAGCATAAAGGTCGGTGTTGTCACCGATGATTTTGATTGCGTCTTTGTTAGCACCAACAGTACCGTCAGAACCGAAGCCCCAGAATTTACAACGTGTAGCACCTGCAGGAGCAGCATTTACTCTTTCACCAAGTTCAAGTGAAAGGTTTGTTACGTCATCATTGATACCGATTGTGAAACCATTTTTAGGTTCAGCAGCGTCAAGGTTATTAAATACTGCAACGAGTTGTGTGGGAGTTGTGTCTTTTGAACCAAGACCGAAACGTCCGCCAACAATCTTGGGAGCGTTAGCGCAATCTTTGTAAAGGTTGCAAACGTCAAGATAGAGAGGCTCACCGAGTGAACCGGGTTCTTTTGTTCTGTCAAGAACAGCAATTTTCTCAACAGTTTTGGGCATTACGTCAAAGAAGTATTTAGCAGAGAAAGGTCTGTAAAGATGAACTTCAAGTACGCCGACTTTTTCGCCTTTAGCGTTGAGGTAATCAACTGTTTCTTCCAATGCCTGGCATACGCTGCCCATAGCAACGATAACTTTTTTAGCATCAGCAGCACCGTAGTAGTTGAAAGGTTTGTACTCACGGCCTGTGATTTTTGTGATTTCTTTCATATAATCAGCAACGATATCGGGGATTGCATCATAGAACTTGTTGCAAGCCTCTCTGCCCTGGAAGTAGATATCACCGTTCTGAGCAGTACCGCGAAGTACGGGATGTTCAGGATTGAGTGCTCTGTCTTTAAATTCTTTTAAAGCTTCCCAGTCAACAAGACCTTTTAAGTCTTCGTAATCCATAACTTCAATTTTCTGGATTTCGTGTGATGTGCGGAAACCGTCAAAGAAGTGAAGGAAAGGAACTCTGCCTTTGATTGATGCCAAGTGAGCAACACCGCCGAGGTCCATAGTTTCCTGAACGCTGCCTGATGCCAGCATAGCAAAACCTGTCTGACGGCAAGCCATAACGTCCTGATGGTCACCAAAGATATTGAGTGCGTGAGCTGCAAGAGCACGTGCACTTACGTGGAATACTGTGGGCAGGAGTTCACCTGCGATTTTGTACATATTGGGGATCATAAGGAGCAAGCCCTGTGATGCTGTGAAAGTTGTTGTCATAGCACCTGCCTGCAATGAACCGTGTACAGCACCTGCTGCACCTGCTTCAGACTGCATTTCTACAACTTCAACAGTTTCGCCGTAGATGTTTTTCAGTCCTTTTGCGCTCCATTCATCAACATATTCAGCCATAGTTGATGATGGTGTGATGGGGTAAATGGCTGCAACTTCAGTAAACGCATACGCGCAATGTGCGGCAGCACAGTTACCGTCCATGGTCTTAAATGTTTTTGCCATGATTTTTTTGCCTCCTATCGTATTTCTATATAGTAAAAAAATAGTACATAAACATACGCAATAATTATATCATAAACTTTTTGAATTTTCAAATACTATTTTTACTTTTTTCATATTTGTCGAATTTTTATAAATATGAACGATTTTTACTGTCTTGTTTTGTATAAGAATAAGGTTAGTTTCGCACTGTTTTAAGCACAAAATTTTGTTATAATGTTTTTCTTCAGTTATGCTCGAATGTCGCCAATTAAAAAGCACTCTTCCGAGTGCTTTTTAATTTACATTATTTCAATTATTTTTTTCGGACACGCCTCTGCACATACTCCGCAGGCGCTACATTTATCCGTATCCACTTTTGCAAGGTTGTTTTCAACGTGTATAGCGTCAAACTCACACTTTTTCTCACATATCTTACAACCGATACACCCGGCTTCACAAACATTTTTAACAACTGCACCTTTATCCTGCGATTTGCAGTTTACAAACGCCGACGACTTATCCTCCACAACTGATATAAGACCTTTCGGGCAGATATTCGCACACGCTCCGCAACCGACACACTTTTTCTTATCTACAACTGCAACGCCGTCAACTATGCTGATTGCACCAAACGTACACTTTTCCGCACATGAGCCAAGCCCCAGACATCCATAAGCACATGCTTTTGCACCGCCGCCGAGTTGTGATGCTGTAACACAATCTGCCAACCCATAATACTCGTATTTGTTTTTAGCAACGTCACAAGTACCCTTGCACGCAATATGTGCAACCTTTTTAACTTTCTTACCTGCCTGAACACCCATGATGGCGGAAATCTGATTGAGTTTTTCATCAGTCATAAGATTACATTTTGTAATCTCTGCTCCTTCTTCAACAATCGCTTTTGCAAAAGCTGAACATCCGGCATATCCGCACCCACCACAATTTGCACCAGGCAATATTTCTGCAATCTGTTCTTCACGTTCATCAGTTTCCACTTTAAAAACGATGGAAGCAAAGGCAAGCAGACCGCCAAGCAGAAGCGAAACAGCACCTATGGCAAGTGCTGGATATAAAATATCTAACATTAACCCTTACCTCCTTTTTAAAATGACAATCCCTGAAATCCTAAAAATGCTATAGACAGCAAACCTGCCGAAATAAGTGCAATAGGAAATCCTTTTAAGTATTTTGGGATTTTTGCAGTTTCCAGTCTTTCACGTACACCTGCAAAAAGCACGATAGCAAGCATAAAGCCAAGTGCTGCAGCAAATGAATACCAAAGTGATATCCCAAACGAGTAATCACGCTGAACGTTAATCATTGTAACGCCCAAAACCGCACAGTTTGTTGTTATAAGTGGCAGGTATATTCCAAGTGCCGCATAAAGTGCAGGAACTGCTTTTTTCACAAACATCTCTGCAAATTGTACAAGCGCCGCAATTACAAGTATAAACGATATTGTCTGCAGATACTCTGCACCTGCTATAACGTATTTGTTTACAATCCATGTAAGTGCTGAAGCAACAACCATTACAAATGTAACAGCAATACCCATACCCGTTGCAGTTTCTATTTTTTTGGAAACACCAAGGAACGGGCATATCCCCATAAACTTAACCAACACAAAGTTTTCCACAAGCATCGCTGTGATGGCAAGCACCAGAAAATCTTTAATCAATGCCATTATTTCCCTGCCTCCTTCGTGTTTTTCTTATCGGTTATCATATTTATAATCGCAATAAGTGAACCAAGCACTAAAAATGCCCCCGGAGGAAGAATAAATATAAGTGCCGGATTATACGATGCACCGAACACAGAAAATCCAAGTATTGTGCCATTACCCAAGAGTTCACGCACAGCACCGATAATAGTAAGAGCCCCCGTAAATCCAAGCCCCATACTGATTCCGTCCAGAGCGCTTGGCAATGGCGCATTTTTAGCTGCAAAACTCTCTGCACGTGCAAGGATAATACAGTTAACAACTATAAGCGGGACAAACATACCAAGTGATTCAGAAAGTGCAGGCAGAAATGCTTTTAAAAGCATTTCAATTATTGAAACAAATGTAGCGATAATTACTATATACGCCGCAATTCTTATTTTATTTGGAATAACCTTTCTTACAAGTGATATTACAAAGTTCGAACACATCAGAACAAATGTTGCTGAAAGCCCCATTCCGATTGAGTTACTTACCGATGTAGTTACCGCCAAAGTCGGGCACATACCGAGCAACTGCACAAAAGTGGGGTTCTCTTCTATAATACCGTTTTTAAAAATATCTCTGTATTTCATTTAAAACCCCTCCTTATCGCAGATTTTCTACCGCTTCAATTGCGGCATTTACACCGGAAGTTACGGCTTTTGAAGTAACGGTGGCACCTGAAATTGCAGATATTTCATCATCACCCGGAACACCCGATTTTCTCACCTTGATTCCGGCAACTTTGCCTATAAATTTTTCTGTAAACGACTTTTCTTTCGCTTTAGCACCAAGTCCGGGTGTTTCGCTCATATTTACAATGTCAACACCGGTTACTTTACCGTCGATGTCAACACCTACTATCATAGATATAGCACCGCCGTAGCCTATTGGCTCTGCTTTAACACAATATCCCGCAACTTCTTTGTTTGCGTTTTTGCCCTCGTAAACAGCAGTTACAATTCCGCTGCCTTCATACTGTATTTTCACAAATTTATCCGCAATGGGCAGCGTTGATGCCATAGCCTCCTGTTCAGCATTGGCAGAAAGCATTGCAATTCTGTCTTTCGTCATATCGTTGCAAAGCGCAAGAAGCAACGTACACACAAACCCTATCACCAAAAGTATGACACCTGTTTTTATAATTGAACGTACATTCTCTTTCATTATGCCACACCCCTTCCTGTTCCAAACACTCTTGGACGGACATATTTATCAATAATAGGTGTAACTATATTCATAATAAGTATTGCATAAGTAACACCTTCGGGGTATCCTCCGAAAAGTCTTATTACACCGGTGATTACACCTGCACCCAATGCGTATATGAATTCACCTTTTCCTGTAGTCGGGCTGGTTACGTAATCTGTTGCCATAAAGAAGCCTGCAAGTATTACTCCGCCGGTTAATATATGGTAAAGGAAATCGCCGGCAATAAATCCACCGTCAAACAGATAACCGAAAAGTCCGACTGTGATAATATATGTAAACGGAATTATCGGACGGATAACTTTTTTAAAGATTAAGTACATACCACCGATTAAAAGCAGCAATGCAGAAACCTCACCTATACAACCGGGAACTTTCCCAAAAAACAAATCCATATAATCTGCTGCCTCTGCACCCTCAATCCCTTTAATGTATCCAAGAGGTGTTGCAGTTGTTACAACATCAGCATTTGGAGAGAATATTTTAAGTTTTGTCATAGGAGCAACAAATGTAGTCATCGCAACCGGCCAACTCGCAAGCAAAAATCCGCGAGCCGCAAGTGCAGGATTTACAAAGTTCTGACCTATGCCGCCAAAAAACATTTTAACAACAATAATTGCAAATATTCCGCCAACAACCGCCATATAATAAGGAATTGTAACTGGCAGAGTGAAAGAAAGCAACATACCCGTAACAACAGCACTCAAATCTGTAACGGTGTTTTCTTTGCCTGTCAACTTGTCCCATACATACTCCGCAAGCACACACGACAATACTGTAACAGCACAAACCATAAGAGCACGGAATCCAAAAAAATACACACCGCCCGCAAGTGCGGGAACAAGAGCAATTATAACCTCAAGCATAGTAGATGCTACACTGTCGTAACTTCTGACATGAGGTGAATACGATACTGTAAGTTTCTTTTCCATCTGCTTATTTCACCTGCTTTCTGCGACGGATAATTTCATCTTTAATAAGTTTTATATTCTGGCTCGGAAGTTGCTCGCACTGGCAAGTGTATGAACAAACTCCGCAACTGATACAGTCCATAATATTGTATTCAAGGCACTTTTCAATGTCACGCGCCTGAGCATAAGCGTTTATGTAAAGCGGCATAAGTCCCATTGGGCAGTTACGCACACATTTTCCGCAACGGATACATGGTGAATAGCCTTTTGGTTTAACTTCATCTTCCGTAAAAGCAAGTATTCCGGATGTTCCTTTAACTACCGGAACGGTTAAGTCGAACTGTGCAATACCCATCATAGGTCCGCCCATAACGACTTTTGCAACATTTTCCTTTAATCCGCCAGCAGCATTTATCACATATTCAAACGGTGTACCTATAGGCACACGGAAGTTTGCAGGCTCTTCCATACCCGAACCTGATACGGTTACAACACGTGACATAAGTGGCCTGCGGTATGCAATAGCATTATATACTGCTGTGCAGGTATCTATATTATTAACGACTACACCAACATCTGCAGGAAGTTTCCCTGAAGGAACTTCTCTGCCGGTAAGCGCTTTTATAAGGTGTTTTTCACTACCTTGCGGATACTTGGTTTTTAAAACTTTAACCTCTATGCCGGCATAATTCATCGCACACTTCGTCATAGCCGCAATTGCTTCAGGTTTGTTTTCTTCAATTCCTATGTATGCCTTATCCACGCCAAGTATCTTCATAATAAATGTTGTTCCGTCCAGAACGAGTTCCGGAGTTTCTATCATAACACGATGGTCAGAGGTAAGATATGGCTCACACTCTGCACCGTTGACGATACAGACATCAATTTTTTTATCAGGCGGGGGACTCAATTTAACGTGCGTAGGAAATCCTGCACCGCCCATGCCAGATATACCCGCCCTGCGCACAAGAGCAACCATATCTTCCTTTGAAAGATTTTCAACATCATCATACGGGTGAATGTCTTCGTGCATTGTGTTCAGTTTATCATTTTCCACAATAACGCACTCGACCAGAGAACCGTTCGGATGACGTCTTTTTTCTATAGACTTTACTGTGCCGGAAACACTTGAATGAACAGGAACAGACACAAACGCATCGCTGTCACCTATTTTCTGACCGGCTTTTACGCCATCCCCTACTGCCACGCAAGGCGTACAAGGTGCGCCTATATGCTGAACCATAGGAAACACCAGTTCGTCGGGTGCTTCAAGTTGTACGATGGACTTATTTTCCGTAGCGGCTTTACCATCATTGGGGTGAATACCGCCTTTAAATGTATACTTCACCTTTACTAATCCCCCTTACCCTGTCAGTTGATTACCTCATACATATCAACTGCATCACTTTTCATTACGTGCTCGCTTATTTTTAAAACTCTTACCTTTATAACTTTGTCACCTAAAGTAAGTTCGATTATATCCCCCTCTTTAACATCAGCAGCAGGCTTTGCCACTTTGCCGTTAAGAGAAATTTTACCGTTTTCGCAAGCCTCGTTTGCAACGGTACGTCTTTTAATAAGACGTGATACTTTAAGATATTTGTCAAGTCGCATATTTTTATCTCCTGATTAGTTTTAATTTTTCCATAACCGGAATAATTTTTTCTGATTTAGGCAGCATTTCAACGTCATCACGTGTGATTGCGGCAAGTATAAACAGCATTGCAAGGTACATAACCGCTGCCGCACTTATAGCAATAAGTGTTGCAAGAGTATTACCCAGAACTGCAGCATAATTATAAACTGCCAAAGCAGTAACCGCCATAACCGCCACAGAAAGAACAGGCTTTATAAACGATTGCACAAATCCGAATTTTACGCCTATTACTTTTTTGATTGAGAAGATGTTAAGTATCAGTATAACTATATAACAAAGATTTGAACCTATAGGGGCACCGTTTATGTTAATTGTCGGCATACCCACAAGTGTGTAGTTTACAACTATTTTTATAATTCCGCCTATTATCATATTGCGTACAGGAATGTTTTCTTTTCCAACCGCCTGAAGCATAGCATTTGTCACCATTACAAGTGACACAAAAACTATTGCTATTGAAAGCAACATCAGGGAACGTTCTGCAAATTTAGTGTGATAAACAAGCATAAGTATAGGTCCTGAAAGAGTCGACATACCTATTGCACACGGCAGAGCAAAAAGTGTCGTTAATCTTACTGCCGTAGCCGCAGTTTTTCTTGCAAAAGGCATATCCCCTTTTGCCACCGCCGCCGTAATTGCAGGAACTATGCTTATGCTGATGGCGGTGATAAGTGTCGGGGGCATATTGAAAAGCGGAGTTGCATATCCCGAATAACTGCCCCATAATGCCTGCGCCTGGTCATAAGAAAAACCTGCACTCATCTGTAAACGGCGCATTATCATAATCATATCAATAACACTCGTCAGACTGAACACAGATGCACCGATTGTAATCGGAATAGCAATTTTAGCAAGGTCAAAAACTATTCTGCGTGTACTCCTTTGCGGGCCGAAATCAGCAAAAGAATTTGTATTATCCTTATCACGTTTGAAAAAGTATACTATAATAAGCAGAAATGCTCCCAAAAACGCTCCCACCGTAACACCTGAAACAGCGCCTGCCGACGCATGCGGCAATCCTTTCGGAAGGAGTAACCACGCAAGTGCAAACCCTGCAACAAGTTTACCCAGTGCCTCTACAACCTCACTGAGTGCAGTAGGCATCATATCCTGCTTGCCCTGAAAATATCCTCGAAATACGCTCATTACAGAAACAAAGAACAACGCCGGAGCAACAGATGCAATACCCATTCTGGCATCGGGATTTTTCATAAGAGCAGAAAACGGTCCTGCTCCAAAATAAAGGACAGCCGTACCAATTGTGCCGATTACCGTCATAAGAATCAAACTGCCACGGAGTATTCTTTTAACTTCTGTGTGATTGCCTTTTGCACGGCTTTCAGAAACCATTCTTGATATTGCCACCGGAAATCCTGCCGTTGCAACCACAAACATCCACGCATACATATTATAAGATGATGAAAAAAGCCCCATGCCCTCCTCACCAAGAACATACGTAAGCGGAATCTTAAACACTGCACCAATAACCTTAACAAGTGCATTTGCAATAATAAGTATAAGTGCGCCTTTCATAAACGCCTGATTTTTATTGTCGCTCAATTTCTCACATCCTTTTTAAAGCATATACCATTCAGTCAGGAACAGGTGTCATACTATTCTATTAAAATAAAAGCCCCGCTATGACTGCAACAACGTATATAATTATCATTATGGAAAGATTTGCTTTCAAAGGGCGATTTTCTTTAAAAAGCACTGCAAGACCAACACCTGCACCGGTACAAAGCCCTGCAATAACAGAACCAAAACTCAAAGTGCCCTCAGTATATAACTGTGTTAAAAGCACTGATGCCGCACAGTTAGGTATAATCCCTATGAGTGCCGCAACAAACGGTTGAAAAAGGCTATCCGCCATAAACAAAGATGAAAATCTATCCTCACCAAGCCACTCCATAGCCGCACCGAGTGCAACTGATATAACAAATATAAAAATATAAGTTTCAAGAGTATGCTTAACCGAAGCAAAAATCATACTCCTCTTTTTTTCATCATGGCAACAGTCTGCGTGCTTTGCGTGAAGTTGCGTGCCTGATAAATCCGGCTTTGATTTAAAAACAAAGTCAATCACAAATCCAACAACTGTTGCAATAGCAATTTTAATGCCCAGAAGTTTAAAAATCACACTGCTGTGCTGCGGATTTGAAAGAAGAAGCGGAACAGCCTCATCAGACGTGGCAATGAACACTGCCACAAGCGTGCCAACGGTTATAACTTTGTTTGAATAAAAGTTTGCCGCTGCTGCAGAAAATCCGCATTGCGGAACACATCCTAAAACAGCACCGCCGAAAGGTCCGAATTTACCGAAACCCGTCATAAGTTTCTGCATTTTTTCAGAAGAATGTTGCTCTATATATTCTATTATAAAATATGCCACAAAAAGAAACGGCACCATTTTTACACTGTCTTCAAATGCATGATGCAATATGTGTAAAAATCCAGTCATCAAAAAGCCTCCCAAAAACAACCTACAGTTGCACTTTATTACACATTATCTTATTATATAATATTTTATCCCTTAATACAATACGTTTTCCAAAAGTTAATTATTTAACATTCTTGAAGTGAAATGCAGTTTTCTCTGCTATTGACATTTGTAAAACTGCGTGCTATACTAAAGTGTAGTCTACATAAGGGAACACATCTTGTTTTTACAATAACGAAAACGGAGTGTGGGTGTATGGACACCATAAATAAAATAGAAGAGATTAAAGAGTCGTTATCGTCATACATAGGCAGACGTGTACACGTAACTGTTAAAAAAGGCAGAAAAATGCGGTTTGCACGCAGAGGTGTTTTAGAACACGTGTATCCGAACATATTTGTAGTTCTGCTGGACAGGAAAGGCGATGAAGATAGCGAACGCAGGGTGTCTTTCAGTTATGCAGACGTTTTAACACGGACAGTTGAAATAGTAGTATTTAAGAGTACATCTGAATAAGGTGTACTTTTTATATAAGGGAGGTCATTATGCTTTACTCTACCGCTTTTGCAAAATTGATAGATATTTTCCGCGCTCTGCCTGGCGTAGGGCAAAAATCTGCCGTAAGAATGGCATACCACATTCTGTCGCTTTCAGAAGAGCAGGTAAAATATATTGCCGATACTCTTGTTTCGGTTAAATCAAAAACGCATTACTGTCCCGTTTGTAAAAACATTACTGAGGATGATATATGCGAAATCTGTTCAAGTATAAACAGAGATAAATCTGTTATCTGCGTTGTGGAACGTCCGAGAGATGTTATATCTATGGAAAAAACGGGCGAGTTTGAAGGAACATATCACGTACTGCACGGTGCAATATCTCCCGTAGACGGAATAAGCCCTGACGATTTAACAATAGAAGATTTGCTCAACAGAGTTAAACAAGGAAACATAAAAGAAGTTATTATGGCAAACAATCCCAGTATAGACGGTGAGGCAACTGCGATGTATATTTCACGTATGCTGAAGCCGTATAACGTGAAAGTAACGCGTATTGCATACGGCCTTCCCGTTGGCGGTGATTTAGAATATGCTGACCAGATAACACTTGCAAGAGCACTTGAGGGAAGAACAGAAATATAAATTTAAAAGCCAAGATTTCAAATCTTGGCTTTTTGTTTTATTTAACAGAAACTAACTGATGGCACGTAAACTGCGGAACTGTAAACTCAATATAATCGCCGTTCTGCTCAAACGGGAGTTCTGCTCCGTCGGGAACGAGAGTTACACGGCTGATTTTTTTGTTAACCCCCAGTTTTACAGTTGTATTATATATAGGAAGAACATCCTCTATAACCTGAACACCGTTTCCGCGTTTAACAGGTGCAGCGTACAAAAGATGCAGCACACGACGTTCGCTCTGGTCTGCAACAGCAACAACGCCCTGCGCAGGCAGATTTGTTGATATGGTCTTTTTATCTGCCAATAACGTATCTAGAATATGGCATACTATACGTTTTGCAATTGTAGAACCTGAAGCTGCATACTCTTCAAAAACGTTCCATCCCATATAAATGCCGTCATTTCCGCAAACAATTCCGGGCTCGGTATCATCAATATTTGCATACGCATGACCTTTTGCACCAAAATGTACCCATTCGTTTTCAAAATACGGATTTATACGTTTTGCAATAACGTTTCCGCCTTTTTCTTTTATACGTGTTCCGCCGGTGTACATTACAAACGGTGATTTTTCAAAATCTTTAATTTCAAAATCCGGCAGAATATAGTCTTCATTAAATTTAGGCGCTCCTGCATATTCAACACCGAAATCGAGTACAAATTTATCTTCTTTATATTTAAGACCTGATTTTCCGGTTGCAAAAATCTTACCGCCTCCGGCTACGTAAGATTTAAATTTTTCTTCAAGTTTATCATCAAGACGTACTTCGTCCGGAAGAATAATAACCTTATATTTTGAAAGGTCTGTGTCAACTCCGACAGAATCAAAAAGATAATGGCCTTCAAGCAGGATACGTATACATCCGGCATCGCAATCACCCTTGTTTTCTCCGCCCTGTGAAACAGAGAATGTTCTCGACGTGCCGTAATAATTCTGTGATATTTCTGCTCCGAAAACACCTATATCAGCAACATTTGAAGAGTCTTTAAGCCACGGCTCCGCTTTTTCAATTTCAGCATACGCCTTACCGATAAGCGAGAATGTAGCATCATCCATAATTCCCGTAGGATTCATTCCGCAACCCACACTGCTTCCTGCACCACACGCAGCAGAGAGGAAAGTTTCATACAGCAGTGCATCAGGATGTTTGTAACCGCCTGCATCTGCCCAGGAAAGATGATACATAGCCGTCATCCCCACAAAGTCCATACCCAAAGTACGCGCATAAGATGCCGAAAGCGGAAAATGGTCATAACCCCATTTACCTGTAGGCAAACTTTCAAGTTCAAGGTGTGTATTAAGACGTGCCAAATCACCACGTCCACGCCTTACGTGACCGCCGTTTAAAAAGAGCGAAAGTTCAGGATTGTATTTATCCAATGTTTCACGAAGTCTTTTTGCACATTTAACATAAACGCTTTCAGCATAAGCAACAACATCAGCCTCGTTTTCAACATCCAATCCCTGCTCCGCCATACCGCGACGGCAATTTTCACAGTAGCACGGACGGACGCTGATTATATCGGCAAAAAATCCGTCTATATCATAATTTTCGCACAGTTCTTCAATCTGCGAAATATAAAAATCAAAATAATCGGAATTTATACAAAGCACATGCGAATATCTTTTTTCAAGTATTCCGCCCTGAACATCACCGTCTTTTGTTCTTGCGTGCCAGTCGTGGTGAAGTTGAGAAATCCTCTCATCAAGTCCGCACGAAAGATAAACAGGTGCTTTCATACCAAGTTCATGTGCAACTTCAAGTTCCGCTTTTAAAAGGTCAAATTTAAGAGTTGGATGCATACCTCCGACTTTGGTTGGATAATATGACCATCCGTGATGGCATTTTGCCATAAGATTGATTGAATCTGCATGGCTTTTGATAAGTGCCTGTCTGAATTGCTCTTTATCAAATTTACCTGCCAAATCAGGATATTTTTCATCCATCTGAAATTCTAACTGTAAATGTCTGTATCTCACACAGTCCCCTCCTCGTTTCAAAGCAGATGCACCTGCATATATCCCATTTAAACATAATTATACATATTTTATCATAGATATCCTCATAAATAAATACAATATTGGGCGAAAATTTAATCTTAAAAAATTAAAGATTTTCTGCTTAATTTTTCAGATTCTTTGATTGCAGGAGATGTAATTGTTTTTAAAAATTCAGGAGGCATAGGTGCGTTTGTGCGTGTATAGTTTTCAATGCTTACGATTTTCACCACTGCCGGTTCCATATAATCTCCGGCAGGTGCTATAACATATTGACCTTCCTTATATGATTTGTCACCCGAAAGATAATAATACTCTTTACGTTTTCCGGCAAAAGTCACACTATAGTATACAAGTCCTTCACCGTTATATTGCTCATACGATTTTGGCATAGCGTAGAGCATATCTTTAACTTCATCAACAAACATACGCAATGTTGAGTCTATGTGTCCAACGTCAGAGGCAAGCCTGATATTTTCAAGTGCAGCAGTATAATTTGACATAAACGTATAAGGCTTATCGGTATATCGCATCATTTCTGCATTATGCTTAACAGATTTAAGACGGTGCAGAACTTCTTCAGCATAAGGCTTCTTATTTTTGAACTCTGATGTTTTCACATAATTATTTGCTTGCCATACTTTTGAAGAAATTTCATAAAGTATATCCTCACAATTAAATTTACGCACGCCAAACAAAGATTTAAAATATATAATTATCTTTTCAATAAGTTTTTTAAAAATCATAATATCACCCCAACCGATTATATTATTCAAAATGAATTTCGTCAATATGATTGAATCCAAAACAGGCTTATTTAAGAAAAAGACGCCCTCAGGCGTCTTTTTTATTTGCATAATTCTATTATAATATCACATGTTGTCTTGGCGGCATAGTCAAGTGATGACTTATAATCGTTATCAGAATTTTCATCACCGCTGTCCGACATACTGCGGAGTATTGCAAATGGCACATTATTTATGCAGCACACGTGACCTATAGACGCACTTTCCATATCGCCGCCGATAGCATCAAAATTATCGCAAAGCCATTTAACAAGTGCAGAATCATTTATAAATTTATCTCCGGTAGCAACAACGCCTTTTTTATAATTGATGTTTTTCGCTTTTAAAATATCTTCTATATCCGAATTAGTGTTCGCATCACAATCAAAATATATTTTGTTAATGCCTGATATAAGACCTATAGGATCACCCACCGCAGATGTATCCATATCATACTGGACAACTTTATCTCCAAGAATTATATCGCCCGTATGGAGTTCTTTTGAAAGCCCTCCGCAAACTCCTATGTTTATTATAATATCAGGTGCAAACTTCATTATCATAGCCTGCGTGCACGCAGCAGAAAAAACTTTACCAATACCGCTTTGTGCAAGAATAACTTCTGTATTGCCAAGAGTGCCTTTATAAAAATTCATTCCTGCCACAGTTTCCGTTTGCACTACGGTTATATTCTTTTTTATCTCTTCAATTTCAATTTCCATAGCACCGATTATGCCTATTTTTTTCATCTTGTTATCCTCACTCTTTATATATTGTATCTGCAGGTGTCCAGTTCTTTATTATATCCGTCATTTCCGACGCCTCTGCTTTCGCACCGCAAAGGTCGTGTTCAAGATAATTCCCGCATTCAATACGGCTGTTGCCAGGTATATCGCCATCAAATTCAGCAATAAACGAAAAAGCATCTTTTATAATTTGAATCGCCTGTGCACAGGTGACACTATCACGGAGAAGAAGGTAAAATCCAGTTCTGCAACCCATGGGACCAAAATATACAACGTTGTCAGAATATATACTGTTTCGTACATACGTAGCAAAAATATGCTCTATCGTATGCATAGCCGCATTTTCCAGATACTTTCCGCCATTGGGAATTTTAACACGTATATCATACGTTACAACATCACCGTCAATACGTGATACGTATATACCCCTTTCCAAAATATCATGATTAACTTTAAAACTTTCTATCTTATTCAAACCAATCGCCCTTTCGTTATATCTGTTTTAAATTATATCAAATATATAATATAATGTAAAGATAAATAAACTGAATGAAGTAAAATGTCATTTTGTGTACTCTGAAGCGGAATGGTTTAAATGCTATATAAATATAAACTTTACGAAAGCAAAGCAACCATACTTATTCATTAAAAATCCTGTCACACTTAATGAATGATGAATATTGAATAATACAAAACAAAAAATCCTATCTTTCGACAGGATTTTTGTTTTGGAAGGTGCTACCCAGATTTGAACTGGGGGTAAAGGAGTTGCAGTCCTCTGCCTTACCACTTGGCTATAGCACCATATATTTAAGCATATTCAATTAAACAAAAAATATGCTATATATTATTTAAGAGACGCGGCAACGTCTCTTAAATAAAAAGCGGAAGACGAGATTCGAACTCGCGACGTTCACCTTGGCAAGGTGACGCTCTACCACTGAGCCACTCCCGCAAATATGCCTCCGGGCGGAATCGAACCACCGACACGAGGATTTTCAGTCCTCTGCTCTACCAACTGAGCTACAGAGGCAAACATATGCTTGCCGTATATGTTAAGTATGACTGCAAAAGCAGTCAAGCGACCCGGAACGGGCTCGAACCGTCGACCTCCAGCGTGACAGGCTGGCATTCTAACCAACTGAACTACCGGGCCATGTGACATAAGCGGAATGGGAGCAACAGGGCTCGAACCTGTGACCCTCTGCTTGTAAGGCAGATGCTCTCCCAGCTGAGCTATGCTCCCATATCTCCGCTGTCAACGTTATCTATTATACACAGATTGTATATCATTGTCAATACTTTTTTTAAATTTTTTTATTTTTTCGCAAAATAAAAAAATTAGTATTGAATTTTATTCAAAAATGTTATATAATTAACGTAATATAATCAAAATTTATGTTTTAATATGTATATTGACATTTTATAAATTTTTTAGTATTCTATATATGTTAATTTTCGCAAATATTATGTTAACAACCTAAAAGGAGCGTTATATATGTTAAGCAAAGACGTTATTGTTCAGAATCAGGTGGGTTTACACGCACGTCCCGCAACATTTTTTATTCAAAAAGCCAATAATTTTAAATCTAATATATGGGTATCTAAACAGGACCGCAAAGTTAATGCAAAAAGTCTTTTGGGTGTTCTTTCTCTTGGAATCATAAAAGGCACAACCATAACTGTTATTGCTGATGGTGAAGACGAAGAAGAAGCAATCAATACTTTGGTTGAATTGATTGACTCTAATTTTGATGACGCTCAGTAATTTATGTACTTAAACTTTAAAAGACATCTTCATTGAAGATGTCTTTTTTATTGTCACTTATTTTGATATACCCTTACGAGCAAGCATACCAAGACTCCATTTCTGTTCAATATCCGGCACGGGAGATCCAAAAAGATGCTGAGCGTAAAAAACAGTAAAATCATTGTCACGGTCAACAGCCATATACGACCCTGCTGCACCACCCCATCCGAAATCCTGTGTGGCATCAGGGGCAACGGGAACACGCACACCAAGACCATACCCGTATTTTTCTCTTATCGGCATATCATGGTACGCTTTTAATACATTGCCGTCTATCTGGTTTGTACGCATCATATCTATGGTTTCGCTTTTTAATATAATATCACCTATACGCAAAGCCTCCAGGAATTTAACATAATCATCAAGACAAGTCACACAACCTGCGCCACCGCTTTCATACTCGCTTCCTAATTTATAATTTTTCGTCTGCTTGCCGCAATTATAGTGTTCTTTTGTGTTTTCATCCAAAATATATTGCTCGGCAAGTTCTGAAAATCTTTCTTCAGGCATATTGAACGTAGAACGCGTCATTCCAAGAGGGGAAAATATATTATCACGAACATAGTCACCGAATTTTTTGCCGCTTACAACCTCCACAAATGCCGCAAGAACATCATGGCAAAGACTATATGCCCAACTTGTACCAGGTTCAAAAATAAGCGGTTCTTCAGCAAGAGCCTCAATGGTATCTCTTGTAGGGCATCTTCCGTCTGTTTCGGCAAAAACACGCTTTATTGCATTTCTTTGAACGTCATAATCAAATCCTGCACTCATCGTAAACAACTGGCGGATTGTTATATCCTTCTCTGCTTTTTTTAATCCGCTATCAGTCTGAACAGTCATATCCTTAAATTGCGGCATATACTTATAAAGCGGTTCATCAAGACCGTAAGCACCCTTTTCCCACAAATGCAAAGCCGCGGCACAAGTAAGCGGTTTACTGCATGAATATACGTTGTACATTTCATTTCCGTTTATCGGGATTTTATCCTCCAGATTGCTGTATCCTGCCATATAGCGCAAAACAAGTTCACCCTTATGATACACAGCACAGTCATTACCCGGAACACCGAGTTCAATAAATTTATTCAGAACAGAAATAAGGTCTTTAAAACCATTCTCATACCCTTGTTTGATATAATTCAATACGTTCAGCCTCCGATTTATGTGTTTATTTATTCTTTATCAATTCCATAAGTTGATTTTTTCTTCCTTTTTTGTCAGGCATTTGTGATGTGAACTCGCCCCTGGCATTGCCCTCAACCATAACCCAACCTTTCGGTGTGTGAGCAATATCCCAGGCAGTATACCTATTACTGCTTACTACCTGTGCAAGTTTTGTAACAAGTTCTATCGCCTTGTCCCATTCAGGTATCTGAAATCCGATTATAGGAATATACGTATCCGGATGCACACAAAACGTCTCACCTTTTTTACTAACGGCTTTAGAAACAACTATTCCCGTTTTTTCATCAACATTAGCAAATACGCCTCCTGAAGAAGTATTGTCCACCACAGAGCCACCTCTTCCTATTCTT
Source organism: Clostridia bacterium (assembly GCA_045589495.1). Classification (GTDB taxonomy): domain Bacteria; phylum Bacillota; class Clostridia; order UMGS1810; family UMGS1810; genus SIG455. The sequence goes on along the minus strand of JAZNPF010000004.1, from coordinate 112,977 downwards.
ATAAACGGCGCAAAAATTTCTGCTTTACCTCCACTTAAAACGGTTGAAACGCGCACCGTATTAAGCGATGCCGGATGAAATTTTGCCATTTCCTCCGATTGAATAATAATTTCTTCCGCCACGAACGGACCGTCTTTTAAAATTTTATCAAATGTTTCAGACGCATTTTCTTTTGTTACACTACATTTGAATATATTTCTTCCTCCGCTGCTTGAAAGCGGCTTTATAATTATTTCTTTATTTTTTTCTGCAAATTTAATGAACTCATCTTTTTGAGCAATTGAAGTAATAGATAAAAATTCTCTTGCATAAAACTCTTTAAAAAGTTCATACGTTTTGCCCTTGTTGTCAAACAACTCAATGTTTTCATCTTTATTCATCATACGATAATAATCGTATCTTTCTTTATCGCAAATATATTCATTTCTCCCAAAAACGTTTTTATTATAAAACTCATACAGAAAATATTCATTAAACATGGCACCGAATCTATGTAAAGAATATACCATATCCCGTACGAGCCTTTTGCGGGAAAACGGAATAACACCTCCCAAAGAAACAAAAGTGTCAATTTCTTTGTCAATAAATTTTAAACCATTTTTATAAAACTTCCCATCGATTATACGATAAAATGCGACATACAAAATTTTCATGAATTCACTATTGTCAGCACGATAAGACAACCAGTTTTCAAAAGGAGAATTATACTTCCATCTTGCAGTCCCATCCGTGTATTTCCAATACTTTTTCATATACTACGCCCCCATCATCAGGAAAAATGATTAAAATAAGTATACCATAATATTTAAATAATTTCAATATACCTTACATTTATATATAAATTATTTGTGTCGCACGATTCGTGTCAAGAGATTTTGTGCTTGTACAAATAATAAATATGTGCTATAATGCCTATAAAATAAGGAGGGCTTAATATGGACTTCAAACCTATGAAAGATTTTATGGACAGGCTAACATCAGAGTTAGTTCCCGGCAACAATATAAGTATATATATTGACAACAAAGAAGTGTTTAATTACAGTTCCGGATACGCAGACCTTGAAAATAAAATTCCGATGTCATCAGATAAACTGATAAATATTTATTCATGTTCAAAACCGGCAACAATAATCGGAGCACTCCAACTTTTTGAAAAAGGATATTTTCTGCTTGACGATCCTTTGTATGATTTTATCCCCGAATTCAAAGATATGTATATACAAACGGATAACGGTCTTGTAAAAGCCGAAAATCCCATTACAATGAGGCATTTATTTACAATGACATCTGGTCTTACATATAACTCCGATACCGACGGTTTTAAAAAAGCAGCAGAAATTACAAACGGCAAAATGAACACCGTTACAGTTGCAAAATGCATAGCATCAGACCCTATTGCTTTTGAACCCGGAGCACAGTGGAGATATGGATTCAGTCATGATGTTTTAGGTGCTGTTGTTGAAGTGATTTCAGGCAAAAAATTCCGTGAATATATGAAAGAAAATGTGTTTGATCCGCTTGGTATTAAAGATATCTATTATCACAACGATGACGTAATGGATAAAATGGCAGAGCAATACTACCTTGAAGACGAAACAGAGAAAAACATTGTTAATCTTCAGTCACACGGAAGTAATAAAGGCGGCAGACTCAAAAATGTCGGTAAGGCACGTAACGGTCAGGCACCTGAGTTTGACAGCGGTGGAGCAGGCATTGTTGTATCTGTAAATGAATATGCAAAATTCGTATCTGCTCTTGCAAACTGCGGCGTAGGCCCTAACGGAGAAAGAATACTTTCCGAAAGCACAATTCTTCTTATGTGTGAAAACCAGTTAAACGAAGCACAACTGAAAACAATGACCTGGCCACAACTTAAAGGTTACGGATACGGTCTTGGAGTAAGAACACTTATGAGCAAAGCCGCAGCAGGTTCTACAGGTCCCGTGGGCGAGTTCGGCTGGGGCGGTGCAGCAGGAGCGATGCTTCTGGCTGATACTGACAACAAAGTATCAATGTTTTATGCACACCACATGCTCAATCCCCAGGAAACTTTTTATCTGCCAAGACTCAGAAACATTCTCTATACGTGTATAACAAGATAAATTTAAACGGAGTATATTTAAAATGACTACTTTACTTATGATCCGGCACGGTGAAAGCGAAGCCAACCGAAACAAACTTTTTGCCGGTAATTTAGATGCCGACCTGCAAAACAATGGTTTAAAACAAGCACAGAAAACTGCAGAATACATAGCAAGCAATTATAAAGTTGATAAAGTATATGCAAGCGACCTGAAAAGAGCATTTAAAACAGGCAAGTGTGTAGCAGATTTAACCGGTGTTGAAATTATACCAGACAAACGCTTGCGTGAAATATCTGCGGGAAAATGGGAGGGTTTAAAGTATGATACTTTAGCAACCGAATACGCAGAAGATTATAAAGTCTGGCTCACAGATATCGGCAACGCACGTTGTACAGGCGGAGAATCTGTCAAACAACTTGGTGAACGCGTTATAACTGTATTGACAGACATCGCAACTGCCAACAACGGAAAAACAATAGTCATAGCAACGCACGCCACTCCGATACGTGTGATGCAGACTCTAGTAAATTACGGGAGTCTTAATGAAATGAAATCCGTCCCGTGGGTTACAAATGCTTCTGTTACAACTTTTGAATATGACTGCGGTAAATGGAAATGTACAAAAGTAAGTGAGGATGCCCATTTAAATGAATTAAAAACAGAATTACCATCGAATGTTTAAAATTATATTGGAAAAGTCCGGAATACACGAGTATTCCGGACTTTATGTCTTTAGATGAATATATTTTACTTATTTATGTTTTCCAACACTTTTCTAACAATATCGCCTACCTGTTCATCTGAGAAGCCGGTATATTTTGAATATTCCGGACTCTTTGGCATAGAGAAAAAGCCTATGGACTTGCTTGCATCTTCCCTCATCGCCTGAGTTGCTGCAAGTTCAATATCATGGTAAAGCATATCTTTCTTCAATCCGTCAACCGCAGTACCGCCTGCCTTTGCCATATAGGTATAGCAGTTGATTTTTCTGATTCCAAGTTCTATTGATTTCATATAGTCAGCAGGGTTAACACCACTTCCTCCATGCATAACCAACGGAACAGATACCAGTTCCCCTATTCTCTTTAAACGTTGAAAATCCAATTTTGGCTCTTTTGCATATAATCCGTGTGCTGTTCCAAATGCACACGCAAGTGCATCTATTCCTGTTTTTTCTGCAAAATCTTTAGCATCGTCAGGATCAGTATAAATACTTTCACCGCCGCTGCCGCCACCCTCTCTGGCACCCATAGAACCAATCTCCGCCTCAACAGAAGCACCGTGCTTGCGTGCCATTTCAACAACAATGGATGTATTGGCATAATTGAGTTCGCGTTCCGCCTCAGAACCGTCATACATTACAGATGTAAATCCAAGGTCCAACGCTCTTTTGACGTAAGATATATCTGTTCCGTGGTCAAGGTGCACGCACACCGGAACAGTTGCTTTTTCCGCCATAAAAAGCATAATGGGTGCTATCTCTTCCATTTTACACACATTCATTTCCTCATGTATCTGGGCATGCATAATGATAACGGGCATCTTTTGTTCCTCTGCAGCACCGATAACAGCCCTCATACTCGCAAGATTCGGTGTATTGAACGAACCTATCGCACACTTCTTTGCTTCTGCAACCTTCAAAATTTCTTTTAAACTTACTAACATATTCTCACCTTTTATTTCCTTTGTTATTCCGCTTTTTCAACAATGGTCTTTACTGCATTATAAACAGATTTATAAGCCTCATAATATTTTTGATATTTTTCTGATTTATGAGGATTTGGCATGAATGTTTTCTTCTCCTTTACGAAAACATTTCTTGCTTCATACAAATCCTTATAAATTCCAACGGCAACGCCTACCATCATACAAGTACCGCACGTGCCTGCCTCTTTTGCTGCAAGTGCAGTTACAGGGCGATTCAAAATATCCGCTTTAATCTGCAGCCATATATCAGATGATGCACCTCCGCCAGTGGCAAAAAGTTTGTTAAGAATTATACCAAAACCCTCAAGATGCTCAACATTTGTCATAATTTCATAGGTTACGCCTTCCATAAGGGCTTTATAGATATCTTCTTTTGTATGTTCAAGTGTCAAACCTATCATCGCCGCTTTAGAGCCATTATCCATATACGGATTTGCCGCGCCTGCAAAGTGTGGCATAACCAGAACACCCGTGGGCTCATCTTTTGCCATTGAATCAAGTTCTGCATAAGATTTACCTTCGGAAAAGTTATCCCTGAACCATTTAAGTGTTGCACCACCGGTAAACGACAACGCATAGCACACATAAGTTCCGTCAAAAACATACGGCACTACCGAATATCCCTCGTGATACAAACGTTCATCTTCAGGAATTTTATCGAATACAGGGGTAATACATTCTACGGTTCCTGTTCCGTCAACCGCCTGACCGACCTCAAAAACACCTGCGCCCACAGCCGCCGCAACCTGATCGTGAGCACCATTGATAATTTTTACATTTTCCTTAATACCCAACCGATTTGCAATATCGTTTATGATTTCACCAGCAATATGAAACGACGCTACAGGCTGTGACAAAAGATTTTTATCGATACCTGCAGCATTTAAAATTTCTTCGCTCCAACATTTTTTCTGTATGTCCAGAGCCATAGTCCTTGCTGCAAGTGAATAATCAATATATGCATTTCCGGTAAGTTTATAGACGATGTAATCCTCCATAAGCATTACCCTTTTTATTTTTGCAAAAATTTCAGGACGGTTATTTTTAACCCACATAATTTTAGGAAGACTATACATCGAATGTGGCTTTACACCCGTAATCTTAATCAGTCTTTTTTCATCCAGAGCATCACAAAGCCATTTGCACTCTTCTTCACCTCTGGGATCTGTGTAGAGCATTGAAGGAAGCAGTACATTGTCATTTTCATCCAATAAAACAAAAGTTTCTCCAAAAGTTGTTACGCCAATAGCAGAAAATTCACATTTTCCGGCAGTATCCTTAATTACCTCGCACACGGATGCAAAAATAATTTCCGCATCGATCTCATGCTCACCATTATGACGGTTTATTTCATATTCCTTATAGGAATTATAGATATGATTTCCTTTTTCGTCATAGATGGTCAGTTTACAACCGGTTGTTCCAACATCAAGACCGCCTATTAACATACATTACACCTCTATACTCACAACATCATAGCCAAGGTAATACTTAAACGCTTCCTCCAGAATTGCTTTAACGTGCCCGTTTGCAACAGTTGTATGATGCTTAAATCCGCCTCTGGCAAGTTTGATAAGTTTATCCTGAAGATAATCGATTTTTGCAACACCGCCGCATCCGAAGAATTCTTTTTCAATGGAATCTTCCGTAAACTCACCTTCACTGAAATAGATGGTGATTTTTCCGTCTTCTGTTTTGCAGTTTGAGAAAGTCATCGGGAATGATGCAATTCTACCCTCGTTAGTTCCCCAACCGCTGCCCGGATCACCTTTATCGAACATCTTATGCGAAGTAACTGTGCCTTTTTCTTTCATAAGTTTTTGTGCAGTAGAACCGCAGTGGAAAAGAATAACTTTGTCAGGGTCATCACCGTAGTTGTTATTCCAGTCAAGGCAAGCGGCAGGACCTTGTGTGGCAAGCGACAATGCACGCATAGTAATTGCGCTGCACATATCAATTTCACAAGATGCGGTAATACCTCTGTCGTTAAGTTCGCTTATCAGCACACACGGACAAACACGAAGATAAGTTTCCATCTCATTCCAGCAGCGAAGTGCAATTGCGTCAAGATGGTATTGTTCTATGTATTCATCAATTACTACGCTGATTTTAGAAAGCATTACTTTTTTATCTTCAGGGACATTAGTGAAATCAGTATAGTTTTCCAAAGCTGCCTTTTTCGCAATTACTTTTTCGTCATCATCTGCTTTGGCACGGACAAATTCAAACAGTTCCGAAAGGTCAAAACTTTCAACGTTTATTCCGTGCCTTTGCATAGTAAGTTCGTCGAAACGTACTGTTTTAAAAGCGGTTGTTCTTGCACCAATACAACCGATGTTAAATCTCTTCATTCCTTTTACAACACGGCATATTCCCGCAAAATCATGCAGATTTTGCTCAAATTCCTTTGTAAGCGGATGTACAACGTGTGGTTTCATCACTGTGTAGGGAACTTTATACTGTTCAAAAACATCAGTTACAGAGAATTTTCCGCAATATGCATCTCTTCTATGCTGAAAATCCATCTTCCCTATTTCATCAGGATATGCCTGCATCAAAATAGGAACCCCGGCATCCTGAAGTGCAGCAATTGCGCCATTTTCATCAACAAAAATCGGCATACACAAAATAACGCCGTCATATTCTCCCTCGTGTGATTTTAACCATTTGGCATAAAGTCTGCCCTCGTCACGTGTTTCCACTGCGCCGTAACGGGTGGCATTTTTATCCATCATAATATACTCATATCCAGCATTCGTAACTGCCTTTACCATATCTTCTCTTGCGCCTTCAATCAGTTCGGCCGGCATAAATCCTCTGTTGCCAAAATATAATGCAAACTTCACAAAAATCATCCCCTTTTATATTTTTCTTGATTTTAACAGATTTTATGATACAATTATAGTAATTAGTGTTTTAAAAACTGTAATTTTGTACCGAAAGTTGGGATGATTATGTCGCTAAAGTTTGATACTGTGGAACTTGCTGATTTAATGAAGAATTTTTATACTCTTACCGGTATCCGTATTGTTCTTTTTGATGAAAATTATAAGGAAATTTTTGCATACCCAAAAGAATGTACACCTTTTTGCTTTTGTATGCGTCAGAATCAGGATTTTTACCGTTTGTGTTGCGAAAGCGATAAGATTTCATTTGAAAGTTGTAAGAAAACCGGAAAACTTACAATGTATCAATGCCACGCAGGTTTGATTGAGGCAACTTCACCAATTATGAACAACGGTGCACTCATTGGTTATATTATGTTCGGGCAAGTTAGCGACAATAAAGATAAGGAAGAGTTCCGAAACAACCTTGCACTTCTGGCAGAAACATACGCTCACGGTTATGATGTATCAGAGCCAATAAAGAAAGTGAAATTCAAAAGCCAGAAGCAACTTGTTGCGGCTTCAAAAATTTTGGAGGCATGTACCAGTTATATTTTGCTCAAAGGGATTATAAAGCCTTCCCGCATTGAACTTTTCTCTACTATAGATAAATATATCACAGATCATCTTACAGAAAATATTACAGTACCTGTGCTCTGCAAAAAATTTAACATCAGCCGGACAAGACTTTATGCTCTTTGCAATCAGTATATTCCCGGTGGTATTGCAGCACATATTAAAGTTAAACGATTGCTCAAAGCAAATGAACTGCTCAAAACAACCGATTGGTCTGTCAGCGATATTTCACAGGCAGTAGGTTTTTCTGATTATAATTATTTTCTTAAATCATTTAAAAAGTATTTTGGTGCATCAACAAAAAATGTGAGAAAGTATATAAAGTAATTTTGACATAAAAAATTCCCCGGTCTTACGACCGAGGACTTTTTTATGGGAGCAACAGGGCTCGAACCTGTGACCCTCTGCTTGTAAGGCAGATGCTCTCCCAGCTGAGCTATGCTCCCAAAGTGACCCGTAGGGGAGTCGAACCCCTGTTATCGCCGTGAAAGGGCGGTGTCTTAACCACTTGACCAACGGGCCATATATATTATCCGGCTCAAGCATTGTTGGCCCTCACCGGTTGTTTTACTAAAGTAGCGGCAGACGGATTTGAACCATCGACACTACGGGTATGAACCGTATGCTCTAGCCAACTGAGCTATGCCGCCATACACAAACAATAGACATTATAATACAGAAAGTTTAAGTTGTCAATACTTTTTTTAAAGTTTTTTTGATTTTTTTGTATTTTTTGTTTATGTAGGCATTATATCTCACAAATACCGTCTTTTGGTGCCACCTGGAGTGTTACATCATCACCGATTTTTATGGAATTTTGTTCAAAGAAATCCAATGTCGTTTTATATGCCACATCAGGTGTATTATTTTTTTCGCTCAAGTGTCCGAGCGCTATACGTTTAGTTCCCCATTTAACAAGTTGCGCTGCAAAGTGTGATGCGCACTCGTTTGAAAGATGACCTTTATTACCAAGAATTCTGTTTTTTAAATGATAAGGATACGGCCCGTCTTTTAGCATCTGCACATCGTGATTTGACTCTATCAAAACAGCCTCGCTCCTACAAAGATGTTTCAGCACCGAATCGGTAACGCAACCCATATCTGTTGCTATTGAGTAGTATTTCCCGTCAAAACGGAAAGTATACCCCACCGGATCCGCAGCATCATGAGAAGTTGAAAATGAAAAAACTTCTATATCACCGATTGAAAATTTTTCATTTGATTTAAACGTATGAATATAATCATCAAAAATCCAGCCCGTTACAGCCATAGTTTTTTTAATCGTGGCTGCATTTGCGTATATTGGTATGGAATAGTTTCTGCTCATAACACCTACCCCGCAAATATGGTCACGATGTTCATGAGTTAAAAGTATTCCGTGTATATCATAAGGTGTATACCCGATCTGAGCGAGCGAAGAACATATTCTTGATGCACTTACACCGGCATCTATCAAAAGATTTGTCTTTCCGTCAGTGATGAAAGCGCAGTTTCCGCTGCTGCCGCTGAACAATGTGCAAAACTTGGACATTTACTCGTCTATCCTCTTAATATCCGCACCGAGTGCAGACAACTTTTCTACAATTCTTTCATAACCTCTGTCAATATGACGAAGTTCCGTGATTTCTGTAATACCTGTTGCAGCAAGTGCCGCTATAACCATACACGCGCCTGCACGCAAATCTGTTGCTTTAACCTGTGCTCCCTGAAGTTGTCTGCCGCCCTCTACAACGGCAACTCTTCCATCAACAGTAATGCGGCAACCCATTTTATCAAGTTCCGCAGTATATTGGTAGCGGTTATCCCATACGCCTTCCGTTACAATGCTTGTCCCGTCAACAGTTGCCAGAAGTGCCACCATAGGCGGCTGAAGGTCTGTCGGAAAACCCGGATAAGGCAAAGTTTTTACATTGACTTTATTTAATGGCTTGTTTGCCACAACTCTTATTTCGTCGTCACCCTCCCATACTTCTATGCCCATTTCCACAAATTTTGCAGAAACTGCTTCCATATGTTTAGGAATAACATTTTTTATAAGCACGTCACCTCTTGTTGCGGCGGCTGCAAACATATATGTGCCCGCTTCAATCTGGTCGGGTATAACGGCATAAGTTCCGCCGTGGAGTTTTTCAACACCTTTAATTTTGATGACGTCAGTACCTGCACCGCGGATATTTGCACCCATGGAGTTTAAAAAGTTGGCAACGTCAACAACGTGCGGCTCTTTAGCGGCATTTTCCATAACGGTATTTCCGGGAGCAAGTGCTGCTGCCAGCATTATATTGATGGTTGCGCCAACACTTACAACGTCAAGATACACCTGACCGCCACGGATATTTGCACCGTCTGCCTCAATGATGCCATTTCTGATATCCACCTTACATCCCAAAGATTCAAAACCTTTTATATGCTGGTCAATAGGACGGGTACCGAAATTGCATCCCCCCGGTGGCGGAACATGGGCTTTACCCATTCTTCCCAAAAGCGCACCTATAAGGTAGTAAGACGCACGCATTTTCTTACTTTTCTCAACATCTGCTACGTATGTAGACAAGTTTGAGCAGTCAATTTTATACGTACTTGTATCAACACGGGTAACTTTGGCACCCAGAGATTCTATCATATCTATAAGGACACGGACATCGCTTATATCAGGGATATTTTCAATCGTAACTTCGCCATCTACAAGTAAAACAGCGCAAAGTATAGCAACAACGGCATTTTTTGCACCGCTGATACACACTTCCCCATTAAGAGGCTGACCGCCTTTTATTATCAGTTTTTCCAAAATTACACCCCCGTGTACATTCTGTGGAAATTACGTTACATAGGTATATACACACCCAATAAAACATTATATCATATAATTCTTCGTTTGAAAAGAAAAATTTTATTATTCAGTTCAAAAAACTTCTGTTATGTGCATCCTAACCATATTAAGAGCATTTTTAACAGTTATTCTGCGCACACGTTCTCTGCTTCCGTTCAGACGGAGTTCGCGGAAAGTCACATTACCCTTGATGTCGGCAAGACCTACGTATACAAGACCAACCGGTTTTTCTGCCGTCCCGCCCGTAGGGCCTGCAATACCCGTGATTCCTATACCGATATCAGCGCCGGATTCTTTTAAAACACCAACCGCCATTTCTTTTGCAGTCTGCTCGCTTACGGCACCGTATTTTTCCAAAGTATCATGAGATACTCCTAAAAGTTTTTCTTTCATATCATTGCTATACGTTACAACGCCCATCTCATAATACGACGATATTCCCGAAACAGACGTCAAAAACTCGCCAAGCATACCGCCCGTGCATGATTCAGCAGTAGCAATTTTTATATTTTTTTCTTTTAGCAGTTTATATACGGCATCCTGAAGTTGTTCTTCTCCATAGCCGAAAATAATGTCACCCGCAATATTTTTGATTTGCTCTTCTACCGGATTAAAGCGATTATCAGCCTCATCCTGCGTGCGTGCCATTGTTGTAAGGCGGAGCATAACACCTGATTCTTTGGCATACGGTGCAATTGTAGGATCTGTTTGATTCTCCATAATGGGTTTTAGCATATCCTCAAGTCTGGACTCGCCTATGCCAAATGTCTGTATTTCTCTTGAATACAACTGTTGGGTGCATTTCTCCCTCAAATACGGATAAACCCCCTCTTTATACATAGCCGTCATTTCAAATGGCGGGCCGGGTAAAAACACTGCAGTTTTACCGTCCTTTTCTATAATACCGCCGGGCGCAGTACCGTTATTGTTATCCAATATAATACAACCCTCAGGCATATCTGCCTGCTTGAAGTTGGAGGGAACTGTAGTTGCACGGATTTTTGAAAAATAATCTTTTATACGTTGCTCACTGCGTGCATCACGCACAAGTTTTAAACCAAAATATTCAGCAACCGTTTCTTTTGTAAGGTCATCTGCCGTGGGACCCAATCCGCCGGTCAGTACCACCATATCACTACGGTTCAGCGCAATTTTAACCGCCTCAGTCAAACGTGCAGGATTATCCCCTACAGTAGTCTGATAATAAACGCTGATGCCGAGTTTTGCAAGTTCAGTTGAAAGAAACTGCGCATTTGTATTTAAAATCTCACCAAGCAAAAGTTCTGTGCCAACAGATATAAGTTCTGCGTTCATATAAAATGTACTCCTTAGCCAAAGCAATACAATCCGCACCACGATTTTCAGATGCAGATTTTCATTTTTACTCCGTTAAAATATTAAACAATAATTGTTTCCACACCGGCAACTGCTTCTTCAATAAGTTTTTCACAATCAAGCAATTGCTGATACTTAACAACTTTTTCAAGTCTGGGTTTTGTGGCAGGACGTTTGGGTGTAAACACCGTACAGCAATCTTCATAAGGAAGAATAGACGTATCAAACGTACCGATTTCACGCGCCATTTCCACAATGTCGTTTTTATCCAAGCCTATTAAAGGACGGAAAACCGGCATATCAACAGCATCGTTTGTAACTCCAAGCGCCAGCATTGTCTGACTTGCCACCTGACCTAGATTTTCACCGGTAATAAGCGCATCACAACCATTTTCACGTGCAATGCGTTCTGAAATTTCCATCATAAATCTTCTCATAATAAGTGTAAGATATTCCTCCGGACACTTATCACGTATCTGCACCTGAATTTCTGTAAAAGGTACTACGTGTACTTTAATTTTGCCCACATATTCGGAAACAATTCCCGCAAGTTTGATTACCTTATCTTTGGCACGGTCACTTGTATAGGGATAACTGAAAAAGTGTATAGCCTCAAGTGCAACACCGCGTTTTCCTATCATATATCCAGCAACGGGGCTGTCTATACCGCCTGAAAGCAAAAGTGCCGCTTTTCCGCCCGTGCCGACAGGCATACCGCCAATACCTTTTTCCCTGCCCGTGTGTACAAACGCATTATCGTCACGGATTTCTGCGTGTACAACAACCTCGGGATTGTGCACATCAACCGTAAGATGCGGATAATTTTCAAGTATAAATCCGCCAACTTCTTCGCATATCTGGGGTGATTTAAGGGGGAATTTCTTATCAGAACGTTTTGCCTCTACTTTAAATGTTTTGGCATTTTTTAAAACATCACCGATTGAATCGGGAATAATATTATATATTCCCTCCATACTTTTTTCTGTTTTATACGCAACAACAATTGACACTATTCCAAAAATCTTTTTAAGTTTTTCGTGTATACGGTCTGTCTGCTCATCGCCCTCTTTTGGCTCAATATAAATAGTTGCCTGCGATTTATATATCTTATACTCTCCCTCATTACGCAAGCGGTGACGGATATTGCGCACAAGCGCATCTTCAAATATAGGGCGGTTAAGTCCTTTTAAAATTATTTCACCATAGCGTACAAGTAATACTCTTTCCATATTAAAACTACCTCATTATTCTGCGTAATATTGGTACTTGTTCTTTTAAAACTGCAATCGCAGTATCTGCTTGTTCAATAGTATTGAATCCGCAAAAACTGAAACGAAGTGAACTGTCGATTACATTATCCCGCCTGCCCATTGCAGTAAGCACGTGGCTGCGTCCTTTTTTATGGGACGAACACGCAGATCCTGAAGACACATATATACCTTTGTCCTCAAGCACGTGCAAAAGCACCTCTGATTTAACACCGACAAACGAAACATTTAGAACACTGCACACACTTTCATCAGGCGTGTTTACTACGATATTATCAATATTTTCATTAAGCATATCACAAAAATATTTTTTAATCTCTGCCATTTTCAAAACGGAAGACTCAAAATTTTCTGTCATAATATCAACCGCTTTGGCAAAACCTGCGATAGACGGCAGATTTTCTGTAGACGAGCGTAATCCTTTTTCCTGACCGCCACCGTAAATAATAGGAGATATGCGGACGCCTTTTTTAATATACAACGCACCAACACCCTTTGGGCCATGGACCTTGTGAGCCGATACAGTAAGTAAATCTGCGCCGATTTTTTTTACGTCTATTTTAATCTTCCCGTAAGACTGCACTGCATCCACATGTAAAACCGCGCCGGCAGAATGTACCATATCTGCAATCTGTTCAATTGGCTGAACAGAACCGGTTTCGTTATTTACGTGCATTACACTTACCAAAAGTGTGCTGCCATCAAGTTCTTTCCCCAACTGTTCAATATTGACTATCCCGTTTTCATTAACTTTAAGATACACAATTTCAAAGCCATTCTGTTCAAGATGCTTAACAGCCTCCAAAACAGCAGGATGCTCAATTTCAGTTGTGATTATCTTGTTGCCACGGCGTTTATTAGCCATACAATAACCGATTATTGCGGCGTTATCACTTTCTGTTCCGCCTGATGTAAAAATGATTTCATCAGCAGACGCACCGATACTTACCGCAACTTTTTCACGGCAAAAGTTCAGCATATCTTCTGCCGCCTTGCCAAGTCTGTGAAGTGACGACGGATTTGCGTAAAGGCGGCTCATAATTTCTGCAACAGTTTCGCACACTTCTTTGTATGGTGCCGTAGTGGCACTGTTATCAAAATATATTTCCATAATTCAATTACCGATTATTTAATTGTTGCGCCATCAGGGATTTCATCATCAACAGTAAGTGCGGCAAGTTTTCCGCCCTCTGATGCCGCAAGTATCATACCCTCTGACAACACTCCGCGAAGTTTAACAGGTTTGAGATTAGTTACAACTGCAACTTTTCTGCCAACAAATTCTTCAGGTGTGTAATATTTTGCAATACCAGAAACTATCTGGCGTACTTCGTCACCAATTTTAATTTTTGAAACCAGAAGTTTGTCCGCACCCTCAACGTGTGCACACTCCAAAACTTTACCAACTTTAAGTTCTACCTTTGCAAAGTCGTCAATGGAAATCTCGTTATTTTCTTTTACAGGTTCTTCAACTTTGGCTTCTGCTTTTTTTGCAGCCTCCATAGCCGCCTGCATTTCGGCTTCAAGTTCTGCAAGTTTTTTCTTTTCATCAATTCTTGCAAAAAGCATCTCTGCTTTACCTACTGTTACAGAACCGCTTTCAGCAAATGATGCAAGAGAATCAACAGTTGACTCTTTTGCACCGCACTGAGCAATGATTTTATCTGCAGTTTCAGGCAGGAACGGTGCTATGAGCACTCCGATAAAGCGGATTGTCTCTAAAAGATTAAACAGAACTGTCTGCAATCTGTCGGATTTTGCCTCGTCTTTGGCAAGTGACCACGGCTCAGTTTCGTCAATATATTTATTACTGCGGCGTGCAAGCGAAATGATTTCCTCCAATGCGTCTGCCACACGGTATTCATCCATTTTAGCGGCAACGGCATCGCGCACTTTGATTGCAGTTTCAATAAGTTCTGCATCAACGTCCTCAACAGCACCCTTATGTTCAACAGTTCCGCCGAAATATTTATCAGCCATTGCAACAGTACGATTTACAAGGTTGCCCAATGTGTTTGCAAGGTCAGCATTGAATCTTGCAATAATTGTTTCATAAGTTATTGTTCCGTCCTGCGCAAAAGGCATCTCACGAAGAACGTAATAACGTACTGCGTCCACGCCGAAATGACGCACAAGGTCATCTGCATAAATAACGTTACCCTTCGACTTACTCATTTTATCAGCACCAAATAAAAGCCACGGATGACCGAATACTTTCTTAGGCAAAGGCTCTCCGAGAGCCATAAGCATAATAGGCCAGTATATAGTATGGAATCTCAAGATATCCTTGCCGATGATATGAACATCTGCAGGCCAGTATTTATTGTATTTATCGGCAGAACCGTCGGGTGAATATCCGAGCGCTGTGATATAGTTTGAAAGTGCATCAATCCATACATAAATAACATGCTTATCATCAAAAGTTACGGGCACACCCCATTTAAATGAAGACCGTGAAACGCACAAATCCTGAAGTCCTGGTTTTAAGAAATTGTTAACCATCTCTTTTTTGCGTGATTCAGGCTGAATAAAGTCTGGATTTTCTTCAATATGCTTCATAAGAGCATCCTGATATTTACTCATCTTGAAAAAGTATGCTTCCTCATTGGTTTTCTTAACAGGACGTCCGCAATCGGGACATACTCCGCCTTCTATCTGTGTATCTGTAAAGAAAGATTCACAAGGCACACAGTACCAGCCCTCGTACTCACCTTTGTAAATATCGCCCTGGTCATAGAGTTTTTTGAAAATTTTCTGCACAGTTTCAACGTGTTCTTTATCAGTTGTACGTATAAATTTATCGTAACTGGAATTCATCATATCCCAAATATTTTTAATCTCACCTGCCACACCGTCTACATACTGTTTAGGTGTAACTCCCTGCTCTTTTGCAATATCTTCAATCTTTTGACCGTGCTCATCGGTGCCGGTTAAGAAAAAGACATCATATCCCATCTGACGCTTAAATCTTGCAATTGCGTCAGTTAAAATAACCTCATAAGTATTACCGATATGCGGTTTGCGCGATGTATAGGCAATAGCCGTTGTAATATAAAATTTTTCGCTCAAAATATTCACGTCCTCAAATTTAAATTATTTAAATAATTGTATCACAAAACTGTTGTTTTTTCAAGGTTTTTAAAGGTTTATTTTGACATTGACCAAAAAACAACTTATAATATATGTATAATTATATCACAAATCATAAAAAAATCTACGTTTTTTTGAGAAATTATGGAACTTTTAATCCGCTCAAACAGTCTAATATTCAAAGAAAGGATGATGAATATGAAAAAATTTTTATCCGTAATACTTTACATCATTATGTGCGTATCAGTATGTGTACCGACCAGCGCTGATGACGGCGATACCGTTGCAAAACTGATACTGTCCGTCAAAGAAAAATTTTCTATAAGTGACGACGACTTTGTTTTTGAAACTTATACAAAAGACGACTATGCAGGCGAGGTTACATATTATCTTCATTGGAAAAGCAGAAGCGAGGATGAATATTCATATCAGCCTTATATAAGCGTGCGTATTGAAGAGGACGGAGATATCCAGAACTATAGGCTCGGAAGAAGTTATTCTTCTGAAAATCTGCTTCCGAAATTCACCGGAGATGAGGCAATTGAAAAAGCAACCGGACTTCTCGACATTATTGCACCAAACCGTGCCAAAAATGTGTTGCCGGCTAAAATAGAAGATAACTCTTTATATACTGTCAATTTTGAAAGAATTGAAAACGGTATCCCCGTTACAGGAGATTATATTTCAATCAATCTCGACTCACAGACTCTTGAAATTTTAAATTATAATGCCAATTGGACAGAGGCTGATTTTCCAAAGCCCGAAAACATAATTACCATTGAACAGGCAAGAGAGGCTTTTATAGATGGCATAAGTTATGAGTTGTTATATAATATCATTACCGAGGACAGACAGGTAAAAGAAATCTATCTTTCATACAATGCAAAAGATACTGCTGCCTACATTGACGCATTCTCTGGCGAAGCGAAAAAACATTCATACATATCATATACAACCGGTTCGGGGGCAGCAACAAACGATATGCTTTTAAAAGAAGAAGCAGCATTATCTCCCGAAGAGAAAAAACTCGTAGACGAGATAAACCAAATGATTTCCAAAGACGATGCCGAAAAAATTGCACGCAGCGTAAAGGAATTCAAAATACTTGAAGATGCCGAAGTTACCGGCTACAGCGTATCACAAAACCGTTACGGCAACTATATTGCATCAATCAGTTTTTCCAAAAATGCAAAGAATGATTATTATTATGCGAATGTATCCATAAATGCCAAAACACGTGAAATAATAAGTTTTAACACATCTCAGAATCAAAAAGATTCTAAAGAATATGACACAGAAAAAGCAAAAGCAAATGCAGAGACATTCTTAAACAAATATTATGCTGAAAAACTTAAACAGACAAAACCGCAGTTTGTTATTGGTGAGTCAGACAAGTACACATTCATCTTTGACAGATACACAAATGGCGTACGTGTAAATAACGACAGATTGAGCATATCTGTTAATCAGTATACAGGTGAAATAAGCCGTTTTAACTGCAACTGGACAGATGCTGAATTCCCGTCTGCTGAAAATGTAATTGCACCTAATATGATATACAAAAACGCTTTAACCGATGATAATTTCAAACTGCAGTATCTTACATCAACCGAATACATATATAACGAAAAAACAGACAAAGAAACCAAATCAACCAAAGTGCAACTTGCATATAAACTTTATGAAAATCCGATATTTAACGCACATTCAGGCGATGAAATTGACCGCATTGGAAAGCCGGTAACAGAAAAATTCAAGGGCTACTCCGATATTGGAAATCACTATTGTAAAACTGCCGCAGAGGAACTTTCAAAAATAGGTATTTACTTTGAAGGCGGAATTTTAAATCCTGACACCGCAATTACTCAGGAGGAATTTTTAAAACTTCTGCTCAAAGCAACAAAAGATATACATTTTACTGACGCAAAAGATATATACAGATTTGCAGTTCAGGACGGAATAATTTCAAACGACGAAATTGATACTCCACTAACACGAATCAACGCCGTTAAATATTTTATAAACGCCATCGGATTCAAGCCAGCAGCAGAGATAAAAGGCATTTACAAATGCCCGTTTGCAGACGTTGACCTTAATCTGCATGGTTATGCCGCACTCGCCGGCGGTCTTGGTATAATAAACACACAGACCGACACATTAAGAGCGTATGATATTTTAACAAGAGCAGAATGCCTGACAATGATATACAATCACCTTAAATAACTTAAAACAGGACTTGAGATAAAACTCAAGTCCTGTTTTTTATAGAAAAATCTTTACAGCCGGAATTACAATTCCTGCAACTGCAAACACACATATTACAACTGCTGCAGATTTGTTTGAATTCTTCCATTCCCATACCGCGTATGAAACGGTGTATATAAAGACATACACTGATATTGCAAGTATAAGGTACCACATTATGCACCCTCCGTAATAAGCCCTGTTTTTTCCGGTCTTATATGAACATTCAGAGAAAACACGGCGTTTTTGTATTTTTCTCTCCAGTTATAATTCTGCCATTTTTCCCATGTTAAAAAATTTGCTCTTGCATATTTGTCAAAACCAAATATATCCACACCCAAATCTTTTGCTGAAAACTCAAGAAGTTTATAAGCATTTTCTTTTAACATATTTTCGGCAGATAAATAAAGTTGCGTCTTTTCTGCATTGCTTTTAACGGTTGATACGTATGCATCTAGTATTACATTTATACTTATCCGGCATACATCCGAACACTCTACTGAAACATACGGCTTTACTCTCTGATTAAGTGTCAAAGAGCCGTATTCAGTATCATAACTTATATTTTCTGCTATGCCGTTTAAAACCTTATACGAAATAATGTCATCAAACGCACCGTTGAGTCCGTATGCATCAAAAACAGACATTGCCGTAACACTTATACTGTCATCAGTTGATATGCACGGAACAGCAAATCCCGAATCAATATTTTTTGTCCGACATAAAAAATCTCTGCTGTCAACCGCATTGAATATAAGTGCATCTTTGCTCTCAAAAAGTTTTTTTAAATACTTTTCCGGGTTGCCCTCAAATTTAGAATTTATGCCTTCAAGTGTTTCTTTTGCAGAAGTCACAGATACAGTCGGTATAAGTTTTGGGCGTTGATAAAGATTCCTTGTAAGTGCATCTATAAAACTGTCTACTCCGCCCGAGGCAACTTCTTTTGAAAACACTAAAAGTTCTGCATGGGAAAAGTTTATCTCCTGCCCTACTTTTGCACTTACAGCGTCACCTGCAGAAAATATACTTTCTGCAATTTGTGTTTCAAATATAAGAACATTACTGTCACCACCCTCACCTTCTCCACCACCGCCGTTTATACCTCCGGGGTTTCCTATAGCAAACGTAAAACCATATTTTTCGTTCTCCGCATTATCTATACCGATTGCCACCACATACGCCATATCATCAATTTCTTTTCCGCCGCATCCGGTAAGCATAATAAGGCAAGTACATACAACAAGAATAACTTTTTTCATATTACTCCTTTCCAGTCAGTCTTTTTATAAGAAATACAGTTGGCGGCAACAAAAACGCAATACCCGTAAACACATTATAAAAGCCGGAATATATACCGTTTTTCAATGACGCTGTATCAACACAAAGCGCAATACAAACCGCTATAAGCAAAAATACTCCTATCACCGCACGTCTGTCAGATAATTTGAAAGACTTTTCAAAAGACTTAATAGAAAATGCCAGATATGCTCCTGTCAATATGAAACCTGAAAATATCCACAAGAACAAGAACAATGCCTCTGCTCTTTGAAATATTACATCAAGATTCACATCAAACGCAATCTCTAAAACAGGTAATGAGAAAATCGATGATGCCGGATACGGAACTGTCAGTATATAAAGAAAGGTCGTAAGACTTATCACAATTCCGGATATAATAATCGCTTTAACCCCTGTTTTCTTCACAGAATCATCTTTTTTGAAATCAGATGAAATTATATATAAAAGAAAAATATCTGCATACACATTTATACCGCCTATGCCGGATAAAATCTTATCTCCGCCTTTACCCAGAACAGGATATATGTTTTCCAGACTGTAATTAGGCACATTCAAAACAAGTATCAGTACAAGCGATGCCACTAAAACTATCCCTGCCGCATACGAATATGATGTCAGCGTTCCAACACCTGCAAATGCGGCAAACCCCGCAGCGACAGCCAAAAGAATCAATATGAAAAAGTCGGCAGATTCAGGTAATACAATAGATGCAATTATGTCTGAATATACCCTGAATATAACACCAGTATCTATCAAAAGCAGGACAGAAATTAAAATCCCTACAACCTTTAATCCCATATCTCCAAAGGCAGTGCGTGATGCATAAAATATATCATCTCCGCCCGATAGATACGATGTAACCGCAAACAGAACTACTGCCAGAAATGTGCACCACCCCGTTTGCATATATGCAGCCGTTCCCGAATGATTTACGTATTCATTTATATCAGCAAACAGGATTTTTGACACAAAAAGTATTACGAAAAACCACGTGGCTTCTTTACTGTTAATTTTTCTCATATTTGCGTAGGACAAATATTATCACCTCTTTTTATACTTCCATTTGCGGCTTATCTTGTCACTGTCATACTTGTCTTTCGGTTCAAGATAATCAGGACGTCTGCCGCCTTTCCATATAGGTTGGGTAAAAAACAGATTTAAGAGTTTAGACTTTGTTCTCGGAGCAAGCGGAGAGGCATAATCTGCACCGAATGATTTTGTGTTCACAATTAAAAGTGTGTCTATGAACATAACCGTAAATATTCCGTAGAATCCCGCCAACGCCGCTGCAAAGGTATAAATGAACCTCATAAACCTGAACGAAAAAGAAAGTTGATAACTCGGTATAGCAAAAGACGCAATACCCGTAACCGCCACCACTATTATCATAATAGGGCTTACTATGTTTGCAGACACCGCCGCCTGACCTAAAATAAGACCGCCAACTATTCCAAGAGTAGACCCCACAGGTCCCGGTACACGTATGCCCGCCTCCTTTATAAGTTCAAATGACAGTTCCATCAAAAGCAGTTCTATGAGTGATGAAAACGGAACTGCAGAACGTGCCTTTGAAAGTGCAAACAGAATATCTGTAAGAATAAGTTCCTGATGAAAATTCATTATTGCAAGAAATACCGCCGGTGCAAGAAGAGAAAGAACTATTGCCGCCATACGTACAATTCGTATCAAAAAAGAATATGGAAGTCGCAGATACGTGTCCTCGGGCGAGGTTGCCATATCAAAAATCGTTGTTGGCACAATCAACACCTGCGGACTTCCGCTTACAACTATTGCAACTCTGCCCTCTATAAGTGCATTACACACACGGTCAGGCCGTTCCGTTGCAACCACCTGAGGAATGGACAGATATGTGGATTCTTCAATATACTGTACAAGATTGAGCGAAGAAAGAATATATTCTACTTCGATATTTTCAAGTCTGTACTTAACCTCATCAACAAGTGAGGAGTTTGCCACGTTTTTGAGATAACAAACAGATGCATACGTCTGACTGGTTTTACCTAAAGTTGCCGTTTCCATAACAAGATTGGGCGTATTTAAAGTTTTTCGTATGAGCGCCGTATTAGCACGGAGCATCTCATTAAAACCCTCGTGCGGGCCCTGAATAACAGTTTCGTTTGCAGGTTCGTCAATCCCTCTGTGCGCCCACGCCTTTACATCTATTCCAAACCCCACATCTAAGGTGTCTACAAAAACGGCACAGTTACCGTAATTGACAGGTTTTAAAAGTTTATTTATATTCGTTTCACGTGAAAGACGAACGTGCGGAATTAAACGTCTGTATATATAATCGTGCAGACTCTCACCATGACGACGTTCCAGATCGGAAAGACACATAAGAGGGATTAAAACATCATCGTTAATCATAGCACTTCCGGATAAACCGTCTGCGCATATAACAAACCCACGCAAAAGTTTACCCTCTATACTTATATCAAACTCACGTATCACAATATCGCTGTTTTTGGGGAAAGTAAAAAGCGATTTTGCATATTCAAGATTAACTTTTATATCGGTACTGACGTTTTCCATAACCTCAATCGTCTGAGAGTCATCTGCGCCATCTTTTGTTATTTCAAACCGGTACTTTTCTTCAGGTTCTTTATATAAAAACAGATTCCTTATCATAATCTTCGCTCCGTATTGTGTTTATACGTGTATTTTTACCGGTTTTTGCTAAAAAATACATTCTAAAAATATATTGCTTTATGCATTGATAAATGTTATAATATAATGTATATAATTTTTGGTGAGGTTTATCATGGACTACGATACAATAGCAGCCGTTTCCACTCCATACGGAAGAGGCGGCATATCAATAATACGAATAAGCGGAAATGAAGCATTTGAAATCGCCGATAAAGTTTTTCGTTCAAAAAGCGGCAGGTCACTTTCGGATGCACAGAACCGCAGCATTAACTACGGTCATATTATATCAAACGGTGAAATCGTTGACGAAGTGCTTGTAAGCGTTATGCACGCACCACACACTTTTACTGCCGAAAACGTTGTAGAAATTAACTGCCATGGCGGTCTTTATGTTACAAAAGCCGTTCTTGGTGCGGTTTATGATGCCGGCGCACGTCCTGCCCAAGCAGGTGAATTTACGAAACGTGCTTTTCTCAACGGCAGAGTTGACCTTACTTATGCAAGTTCTGTTATGGATATGATAAACGCAAAAACCAAACTTCAGCATAAAATGGCACTGAATCATTTAAACGGCAAACTTGCAGAGCGAATCCGCATAATACGTGAAAGTTTGATGCAAACCGCCGCGTATATCCAGGCTTCGTTTGACTTCCCCGAAGAACTTGACGAGGCAGAGGACGGAAAGATTGAGTCAGAACTTGAAAAAGCCGTTTCTATGATGGACAAACTTTTAGAAAATGCTGACAAAGGCATAGTTGCAAAAGAAGGCATACCAACTGTAATAGTGGGAAAACCAAACGTAGGTAAATCATCACTTATGAATCTTTTAGCACAGTGTGACAGAGCGATAGTAACAGATATTCCCGGTACCACGCGTGACACTATAGAAGAAGTGGTAACAGTCGGCAACCTGATGCTTAAACTTACTGATACCGCCGGTATACGTGAAACCGGTGACACCGTTGAAAGCATTGGCGTTGAAAGAGCAAAAAATCTTGCCGAAACTGCTGAACTGGTGATTTTTGTTGTGGATTGCTCAAAACCCATGGACGATGCCGATATGCAGATATACAATATGGTTAAAAACAAAAACACTGTTATAATTGCAAACAAAGCCGATATTGCACAAAATATCGAACTGCCGTTTGAAAATGATGCGATAAGTTTTTGTGCAAAAACCGGCGACGGTTTAGATAAACTTACAGATAAGATAGAAGAAATTTATATAAGCGGAATTGAAGAATTCACCGAATCAGATACGCTTTTATCAGGCGAAAGAGAAAAGGATGCCGTTAAAAAAGCACGTACATTCACACAGAGTGCATTAAACACAATCAAAGTTTTATCGTCCGATATGGCGATTGACGATATTCATTCAGCGGCTAATGCTCTTAACTTAATTGACGGGGCAGAGATTTCCGACGATATTATAAACACTATTTTTGAAACATACTGCGTCGGAAAATAACAGGAAGGATTTGTTATACAAATGAGTAATAATTTTCACATGGGAACATACGATGTAGCAGTTGTTGGTGGCGGTCACGCGGGTTGCGAGGCGGCTTTTGCTGCTGCACGTCTTGGCTGCAAAACTATAATGTTTGCCACAAATCTGGACTTCATAGCCAATATGGCATGTAATCCGTGTATTGGCGGAACTGCCAAAGGTCAACTTGTCCGTGAGATTGACGCACTTGGCGGTGAAATGGGCAAAGTTGCTGACTTTGCTGCTATACAGTCAAGGATTTTAAACAGAGGAAAAGGCCCTGCTGTATACTCTCCGCGTGCACAGGCTGACAGACGTGCATACACTGACGAAATGAAAAAACGCATTGAGCATCAGGAAAATCTGGAATTCAAACAGGCAGAAATTGTAAACATTGGTTTTGACGATGATGGTGCTGTATGCTCTGTAACTACCCGTCTTGGTGCACAGTTCGACGTTAAGGCCGTTATAATTGCTACTGGAACATTTCTAAAGGGCAAAATAATCGTAGGCGATGTTGCATATTCCGGCGGTCCTGACGGAGTATTCCCCGCAAATGAACTTTCCGCTTGCCTTGCTGAAAACGGAATTAAACTTATGCGCTTTAAAACCGGAACTCCTGCAAGGGTTGCAAAAAGCAGTATAGACTTTTCCAAGATGGAAATACAATACGGAGATGAAGTTATTACTCCGTTTTCATTTGAGACAACCAATCCTAATCCGAATGCCGTATGTTGCCATATTACATACACAAACGAACGCACTCACAAAATAATACTTGACAATATGCACCGCTCTCCCCTTTTCAACGGGCTTATCGAAGGCATAGGGCCAAGATACTGTCCGTCTATTGAGGATAAAATCAGGCGTTTCCCTGACAAAGAAAGACATCAACTTTTTATTGAACCGTTAGGGCTTAATACTGATGAAATGTATATTCAGGGGTTATCTTCATCTCTGCCGGAAGATGTTCAGGTGGAGATTATCCATTCGATAGCAGGTCTTGAAAATGCCATAATCACTCGTACAGCCTATGCCATTGAGTATGATTGTATTGACAGTACAATGCTCTATCCGTCACTTGAATTCAAAGATCATTCCGGTCTTTACGGTGCAGGACAGTTTAACGGCAGTTCCGGATATGAAGAGGCAGCCGCACAAGGACTTATGGCAGGCATTAACGCCGCACGCAAAATAAAGGGACTCGAACCGGTTGTTCTTGACCGCAGTCAGGGATACATCGGAACACTTATTGATGACCTTACTTCCAAAGGCACAAACGAGCCTTACAGAATGATGACCTCAAGAAGCGAATACAGACTTCTTTTAAGGCAGGACAACGCAGATCTTCGCTTAACAGAAACAGGTCACGACATAGGTCTTATAAGCGACGAGCGTTATGCAAAGTTCTTAATCAAAAAAGAACAGATTGAAAACGAAATTGAAAGAATAAATTCAATCAACATAGGTCCGTCTGAAAAAGTAAATGAATTACTTAAAAATCACGGAACATCGCCTATTACAACAGGTGTTAAACTTGCAGAACTTATACGCAGACCTGAACTTGACTATTTTTTGGTTGAGGAAATAGATAGTGCCAGAAAACCGCTTCCTTTAGATGTTGCAGAACAGGTAAATATTCAGATAAAATACGAGGGATACATTCAAAAACAAGAGGCTCAGGCAAAGAAAGCAGAAAAAACTGAACGTGTGAGAATTCCTGAAGGCACAGACTTTTTAACCATTGACGGTCTGCGTCTTGAAGCCAGACAGAAACTGGACCAGATCAAACCGCTTACTCTAGGTCAGGCATCAAGAATATCAGGAGTTTCACCTGCTGACATTGATGTTTTATTTATCCATTTAACCAAACAAAATGCAAAAGTTAAAAAATAATTCCATTTTTATATTGCAAAACAAAGATTTATGTGATATTATATAAATTAGTATTGGAGGTGCTTAAAATATGGTTATCGCATTGACTGTTGTTCATGTAATTCTTGCGCTGATTCTGATTGCAGTTGTTCTGCTTCAGTCAAGTAAAAATGCAGGTCTTTCAGGAAGTATCGGCGGTGGCGCTGAAACATTCTTTGGTAAGAATAAAGCAAGAACTTTAGACGGTATGCTTTCAAGAGCAACCACAATTGTGGCTATACTGTTCGTTGTTACATCTTTTGTATTAGCATTGTTAGTTTAATATTAAAAAATCAAAGCCGGGTATTTTACCCGGCTTTTTAATTTTCATAATCATATAAAAACGAGGTCCT
Source organism: Clostridia bacterium (assembly GCA_045589495.1). Taxonomy (GTDB): domain Bacteria; phylum Bacillota; class Clostridia; order UMGS1810; family UMGS1810; genus SIG455. The sequence continues at coordinate 87,236 of JAZNPF010000004.1, read as the reverse complement.
TTTAAAAGGACCTCGTTTTAAATTTAGGTATTATTCGTAGATAATGATACCTTTGCACTCGCCATCGTGTGCATTACTGATTACAAGAACATTTGAACGTTTATCAACTAAACTTTCGCCTTCTCCTGTAACATCATCATAAATAGAAGAACGTGACGCTTTTAAGAAATACTCGCCATCTGTAGCATCCTCATCATAAGTATAAACTACAGAATCGGTAACACTTACAAATGTTTGAGGCTTAGTCTGAGGTGTTCCGTCAACAATACTATCAACATACTCAACATTCATAATGCCGTCACCTTTGTCCTCAGAAGGACTTAAAGTAACTTTTCCGTATGTTACATAATAATCACTGTTTCCAATTGCATATTTAACGGCTCCCGGTTTTTTGTATTCACAATAGTTTTCACCCTGTGTACCGCCAATAGCCTTTTCGCTTGAATCAAATATAGGAAGAACTTTTTCTACCACACCATCAGATATAAGAACTTTAATAATATCACCAGGTTCAATTCCGTCAAGTGTAGACTCTTCTTTTGTTTTGATTGTTTTAGAATCATCTGCATCACTTGAAGCAGTAGCAAATGTATCATAAATAAGTTCTTTAACAGACTCGCCATTGTTGATGGCACCGGTTATCTTCTTAACAAGAATTGTTTCAGCGCTTGGTTTAATTTTAACATCCATACCATAGATTACAACAGCATTTGCAATACTGTTTTCAATATCAAATGCATGAACGAAATAAGTTTCTGAAGCAACTAAATTGCCTTTTCCCATTTTGTATTTTGTCTGTTGATTTCTGTCTTCCGGAACAAAAAACACCTTTGTCTTGTCGTTGATAGTAATTTTATTGGTGTTCTTTGTAAATACATTTGATGTATAAGTAAACGCATCTGCAATCATCAAGTTATTACCACTATCTAAAGTAGTAACAGATTTCAACTGACCGTTATTTGCAAGTTCATATTTAACAAGAACTGCTTTTTCAGCATTAACTTTTTTACCTTCGGCAAGTTGTGCATTTACTGTTGCGGCAGAACTGTCAATTACACCTGTATTAGAAACATTTGTTAAATCAGCAGGATCAGCAGATGAACCGTTGATTTTAAAACCATTTTTTGCAACGGTCAATTTTTTGATACCATTGTTGTAAAGTAAAACTTCATAAACATCTGAATCAATGTCGTTAGAAGCAGGAGCAACTTTGATTATATAACCATAGTTAATAGCAACCTCTTTTTTATCTACTGCAACAATTTTGCCTGTAAAGTCAAGGTAAGCAGTGCACATGTCGCCAATACTCAATTCCTGCGGATATGCACTAAGAATATTAGTTTTGCCATCAAGAATATAATTGTAAAGATCACTTGTAATAAATTCTTTATTACCAAGTGTAATAGCACCGTTGCTGTTAATTGATTTTACTTCGCTTGCAGAAGAACTGCCTGATGCAGTCTTTTTAGAAACAATGATTTCAATATCATCAGCATCCATAGCAGAAACTGCATAAGAAACAATGTTGTTTGTAGCAATGCTTGAAAGTGTGCCATCAACAAGTGCATCAGAATTATTGTTTGCCACTTTAACTTTAATGTTCTGTGTGTCATCATTGAAAGTTATGCTGGCAACTCTTTCAGGTGTTTCAGTAGCATCATAAAATTTATCAAAAACAGTGTAAACATTTTTGTTTTTAGTTACACTCTTAACATACATAGTTTCATAACTCTTAACAAAAGCAACATCCATATCGCCGTTATCGTTATAATCTATAAATGTAATATTACCGCACGAAACATCAAGATTATTTTGCCAACCCGAATTTTTAGCGAGGAAACCATCATTTACCATGACTTTCATATCAGAAGCAAAATCAAGTTCTTTTACGCCGTTTCTGGAATTTTCATCAAAATATTTGATAGAAGATGTAGTAACACTATCTATATCAATGTCTTCAACAGTATAAACCGTATTTAAAGATGTTTTGTTGATTCTTTCTATCACATTTCTTCCGGAATCATCTTCAGTATATGCAATTTTTACTTCGTATCCCAGGAAAGCAGCAATATCGTCCATAGAATATGAACCTATATTGAACATCATTATTGTTCCGTTGCTGTCTACTTTGACCTGATTGTTAGCAATACCATCGCTATTTCCGTCAAGTGATTTTCTGAACACTGCAACAAGTTGACCTTCAATTTCCTGAGTACCTTTATTCTGTTCTTCAAAGGTGGTGTTGCCTGCAGCATATTTAGGATTACCGTTTTCGTCAACACCTGTCTGAACTGCGGGAGCAGTTGAGTTCATATTGAAAACGAGTTGCGCAACAAGACCGCGGATTGCAGGAAGTTCTGCATTTCCGACTGCGTTTTTGGTAAGTTTAAGTGCGTTTGCAATCTCAAGATATGTATTGTACCAGGGAGTTGTTACTTCAGCAGCATAACCATAATTAAGTGCGCAAACAATCATTTTAATTGCCTGAGCATAAGTAACGGGTGCATCAGGTGCGAATGTTCCGTCACCCATACCGTTTACAATTTTACGTGTTACTGCATATTCAATATACGGAGAAGCCCAGTTATCTGCAGCCACATCGGTAAAACTTGATTTTGTGCTTACAAAATTGTAACCTGTGGGGGCATCCGCACGAGAGATAATCGCACAGAATTCTGCTCTTGTGATGTTACCGTCAGATTTGAAACTATATGTACCGTCTTCATTCTGGTAACCATTGATAATACCTTTTTCCACCAGATTGTTGATTGCTTTGAAATATGGGTTGTCCGCAGTAACGTCATTCATTTCAGCAGCGAAAACTACTGATGAAAACGCGCATGTCATAACCATAGCCAAAGAAATCACAATAGCGGATATTCTTTTTAATGCCTTCATACTATGTATCCTCCTAAAAATAGTATACTTTTTTCAAGCAGACAAGGATATTACTGCTTATTATAATTTTATCATTATACAAAAAAATAGTCAATAGAAATAATTTCTTGAACGCCTTTTTTGGGCAATTTGTAATCTTGCGGTAACATAACGGTAAAATTTTTTTGTTTTTGAATGAAAAAAATCCGTATTCGTCTGAAATACGGATTTTTATTATATCGAATATATAATTATTCTTTTGGAAGAGCATCTTTTCTTGAAAGGTTAATTCTGCCCATCTTATCAATCTCGATAAGTTTGACGATTATTTCATCGCCAACGCTTACAACATCTTCAACTTTTTCAACACGTTTGTTGTCAAGTTTAGAAATGTGGACAAGTCCCTCTTTACCGGGAAGGAATTCAACGAATGCACCGAAATCCATTATTCTCATAACTTTACCGAAGTATGTTTTACCAACTTCCGGTTCTGCTACGATACCCTCGATAATTTTAACTGCTTTATCTGCAGCAGCGCTGTCGGGAGAAAGAATAAATACGCTTCCGTCATCCTCGATATCAATCTGAACACCGGTGTCTGCGATAATTTTCTGTATAACTTTACCGCCCGTACCAATTACTTCGCGGATTTTATCAGGGTGAATACTCATTGTTACAATCTTGGGAGCATAAGGTGAAAGTTCACTTCTGGGAGCATCGATTGCTTTGAGAAGAACTTCATCAATAATGTGATAACGTGCATCTCTTGTCTGCTGAAGTGCCTGTTTGATAATCTCATAGGTAAGACCGTCTATTTTAATATCCATCTGGATAGCAGTAATTCCCTCTTTAGTACCTGCAACTTTAAAGTCCATATCGCCGTAGAAGTCCTCTAACCCCTGAATATCAACCATTGTGAGGAAGTCATCACCATCTGTTACAAGACCGCATGAAATACCTGCAACGGGAGCTTTAATCGGAACACCTGCATCCATAAGCGCCAGAGTTGAACCGCACACACTGCCCTGTGATGTTGAACCGTTTGAAGAAAGAACTTCAGACACCAGACGGATAGCATAAGGGAACTCCTCTTTGCTCGGGATAACGGGTTCTAATGCACGTTCTGCCAATGCACCGTGGCCAATTTCACGTCTGCCGGGACCTCTTGAGGGTTTTGTTTCGCCAACACTGTATGACGGGAAGTTGTAGTGGTGCATATAACGTTTTGAACTGCACTCGTCAATACCGTCAAGCAACTGCTCATCACGAAGTGCACCTAAAGTTGCGATTGTAAGAACCTGTGTCTGTCCTCTTGAGAACAAACCAGAGCCGTGAGTTCTGGGGAGAATTCCTACTCTTGAAGAAAGAGGACGGATTTCTAAAATATCTCTGCCGTCAACACGTCTGTGGTCTTTAATAAGCCATTTTCTAACGATTTCTTTCTGGAGTTTATAAAGAATTTCGCCGATTTCTTCTTCAAGTTCAGGGATTTCTTCAGCAAAGTGTGCAACAACATCATCTGTAACAACCGCCATATTAGCATCTCTTACAGTTTTGTCATCTGTGTCAATAGCCTCGCAAACTTTATCGTAAGCATAAGCTTTAACTGCATCATAATGGTCGTGATTGATATCTGCAGAGATATACTCATGCTTGGGTTTACCAACCTCATCAACAACAGTCTGCAAAAATTCACAGATTTTTTTGATTTCGCTGTGTGCATATACGATTGCATCGTACATAACATCTTCTTTAACTTCGCAAGCGCCGGCTTCAATCATAACAACCTTTTCTTTTGTACCTGCAACAGTCAACTGCATAAGGCTTTTTTCTCTCTGTTCAAGATTCGGGTTGATAACAAATTCGCCATCAACAAGACCTACAGATACGCCGCCTATGGGACCTGCAAACGGGATATCAGAAATTGATAATGCCGCAGAAGCACCTATCATAGCAGCAATTTCAGGTGAATTGTCAATATCAACACTCATTACAGTTGTAACAACGCTTACATCGTTTCTGTAATCTTTAGGGAACAAAGGACGGATAGGACGGTCAATAACACGTGATGTTAAAATCGCCTTATCAGACGGTTTACCCTCACGACGCAGAAAACCGCCGGGGATTTTACCAACTGAATACAGTTTTTCTTCATAATCCACGCTCAAGGGGAAGAAATCAACACCGTCACGCGGTTTTTTTGAAGCGGTTGCGTTAGCCATAACAACTGTGTCGCCATAACGAACGAGTACAGAACCGTTTGAAAGTTGAGCGAGTTCGCCGGTTTCAATAGTAAGTTCACGGCCTGCTAAAGTAGTAGTAAATTTTTTATGCATTTTTATCCTCCTGTTTTTTAGCAAATACGTGAGTTTAGCATTTAGATAGTATCTCCCGTTTTGAAAGATATTATCTAACTGCTAATACTCTCCGCTTTGCTTTAATATTTTAAAACGGGCAAAAATGGAATTCCCACCTTTGCCCGAAATAATAACAACTATTTTCTGATGTTAAGTCTTTTGATGATAGAACGGTATCTCTCAATATCAACCTTTGTAAGGTAGTTGAGTAAACCTCTTCTCTGACCAACCATCATTAAAAGACCTCTTCTTGAGTGGTGGTCTTTGTTGTTGTTTTTGAGATGCTCTGTGAGGTGATTGATACGGTATGTGAGAAGTGCAATCTGTACTTCAGGAGAACCTGTATCACCTTCGTGAGTAGCATACTCTTTGATGATAGCCTGTTTTGTTTCTTTCAACATAGTTTTTTACCTCCATATTATTTATAATCGCCTGCTACAAAGCAAAAGGTTGGAGATTCCAGAAACCTTGCGGCAGGTTTACCAAGCAATTATATCACACAAATTGGTAATTGTAAATAGTTTTTTAGAAATTTTTTCAATTATTTTCTTCGCAGAAACGAGCGTATTCTTCTATTGCGCAAAGCAAATCAGAAAGATTTGTCATTGTGTTTACTTTCTGGCGCATTGCAGCAGAGTCTTTCATTCCTTTGATATACCACGCAACGTGCTTGCGTGCCTCTAAAACTGCTATATGGTCGCCTTTATCATCTGCCATTTCAGAGATATGCTGACCTATTACACGTACTTTTTCAACCGTATCGGGATAGTATGTGACTTTGCCAGTTTCCATATATTCAAGAATCTGTTTAAAAATAAACGGATTTCCCTGCGCACCTCTGCCGACCATTACGGCATCACAACCGGTTTGGTCTATAAGGCGGACGGCATCTTCAGCGCAAAATATGTCACCATTTCCTATAACAGGTATGGAAACGGCATCCTTAACTGCTTTTATAATATTCCAGTCTGCTTTTCCGCTGTAATACATACCACGTGTACGCGGGTGAACCGCTATTGCAGAAGCACCACTTGCTTCTATTATTTTTGCAACCTCCACGGCATTGACTTCATCAAAACCGCTGCGTATTTTGCAAGTCACCGGAACATTAACCTCTTTTTTTACGGCAGAAACAATTCTTCCGATAAGTTCCGGATTCTTCATAAGCGAACTGCCGTCACCATTATTTACAATTTTGGGGGCAGGACAGCCCATATTTATATCTAGAATCTGAGCACCAGTAGCAAGTGCCATATACGCAGTTTTTGCCATAATATCAGCGTCGCTACCGAAAATCTGCACTGCAAGCGGTTTTTCATCATCAGTAGAATTCAAAAGTTGCTTTGTTTTTTTGTCGTTATAGTAAAGTGCTTTGGAACTTACCATCTCACTATAAACAAGGCCTGCACCATAACGCACACACATTCTCCGGAAAGCCAGATCGGTAACACCCGCCATAGGCGCCAAAAAAACATTATTTTTTAAAGTGACATTTCCAATCTGCATATATTACTCCGTTTTTTCGTGTTTTGATGACTGAATAAGACCGTTGATTTCTTCCATAAAAGTAGATACATCCTTGAATTCGCGGTAAACAGAGGCAAAACGCACATACGCAATCGGATTGAGTTTTTTAAGTCTGTCCATAACGAGTTCGCCGATATGTGATGCCGAAATCTCACTGTCCATAGAATTGAAAAGTTCTGATTCTATATCCTGAACAACTGTTTCTATCTGCGCAACGGTTACCGGCGTTTTTTCACAGGCACGCAGAATACCGCTTAATATTTTCTGTCTGTTGTACACCTGACGCTTTCCGTCTTTTTTAATAACAACCAACGGAACAGACTCTATCTGCTCATACGTTGTAAATCTTCTTGTGCACGCAAGACATTCTCTGCGGCGGCGGATAGAATTACCGTCATCTACCGGACGCGAATCAATAACCTTACTTTCAGTATTTTCACAATAAGGACATTTCATACTTGTATACTCCTTTATGTATTTTTCAAAAAAATCCGCACATTCCAAAAAGTATGTGCGGATTTAGAAAAAACTTTGTTAAATAATCAGTTTTCCTGACCTCTTAAGAAAGGAGGAATATTTATATCGCCTTCACCAAATTTTGTGATAGCGTCACCGCCGTAAGTGATTTCATCAACTTCGTCTTTAGCAGACTTTTTAGAACCTTCAAAGCCTGTTGCAACAACAGTGACAACAACTTCGTCACGGAGATTGTCATCAATAGATGTACCGAATATAATATTGGCATCTTTATCAACCAACTGGTAGATAAGATCCATAGCAGCGTTAACCTCAAAGAGAGTGATATCGTTGCTGCCGGCGATGTTTACCATAGCCTGAGTAGCACCGTCGATAGTTGTTTCAAGAAGCGGACTGTTGATAGCAAGTTTTGCAGCAGTTTCTGCTCTGTTTTCGCCTGAAGCACGTCCGATACCCATATGTACAATACCTGTGTTGCCCATTACAGATTTAATATCTGCAAAGTCAAGGTTGATAAAACCAGGGTGTGTAATAAGGTCAGAAATACCTTTTACACTCTGACCGAGAACATCGTCAGCCATTTTGAACGCACCCTGCATAGATGTTTTATTATCAGAAACTTCAAGAAGTTTTTCGTTGGGAATAATAACAAGTGCATCCACACAGTCTTTGAGTGCTTCAATACCCCGTTCAGCCTGTTCCATTCTGCGTTTACCTTCAAAACGGAAAGGTTTGGTTACAACACCGACTGTCAAGATACCCATTTCCTTAGCGATAGATGCAACTACAGGAGCAGCGCCTGTACCTGTACCGCCGCCCATACCGGAGGTGATAAATACCATGTTAGTATCTTTGAGCGCTTCTTTAATTTCTTCATTACTTTCTTCAGCGGCTTTCTGGCCGATTTCAGGATTAGCACCTGCGCCCAGACCTTTAGTGAGTTTTTCACCTATCTGGATTTTGATGCTGGCTTTGGAACCTGCGTTTCCGTAGAGCACCTGCTTGTCTGTATTTATAGCAATAAACTCCACGCCGTCAAGTTTTTCTTCTATCATACGGTTAACGGCATTATTTCCGCCGCCGCCAACGCCGACAACTTTCATTATGCAAACATTTTCTTTAGAGTTCTCAAATTCTAACACGTTTCTTCCTCCTCAAACGTATAATATTTCAGTTTATTGAATATTATAACATACTTTTTTTATAATTTCCATATATTTTTTAATATTTTAAAAAATTTTCATCAATTATTCAATTTTCTTCCTCATTTATGGGAATTTTGACGGAATCAGAGTTGTTTTTTTCGGTGTTTTCCTCTTTTTTGTGCTTTTTAACTATAGTTTTATTAAGAAAAAATCGCCTGATAGCCGCAAAATTCTGGAACATTCTAGTGCCAAATACCAAAACAGCCGCAAGATACAGGTCTGCACCGAGTCTGTTTCCTACAAACATAAGAAATACTGCAATTACGGAATTGCCCACAAGACCGGTTACGAATATGGTATAATCAAACTTTTTCTCAAGATATGATCTGCACGCACCAAATATTGAATCGAGTGCCGCCAGAATTATAATCGCCACATAAGAGGTAAGCGATACAGGTATGTACCAATCAACCGCAAACGCAAGCAATGCTCCTACGGCGACTGCTATGAATATCAACATTAGTTTACTCCCCCGTTTTAGTGCTTTTAACTTCTTCGGCATATTTAAACGTTACCGTGCCGTTATATTTCGGGATCTGGATTTTGCTCGATTTTGTAATTGTTACATCTATTTTGAATGCGCGCATTACATCAACAACCCCGTCACGGATATTAAGACCTGCCTCTAAAGTGTCAGGATCGCCTATTGCTCTGATTGTAAACGGTGATGCATAGTATCTGTTGTTTATTGTAACAGTAGGTCCTACACAACGTATAGCGCTTTTTCCGCTTATACGTTCACCGTTTATACTTATGGCTTCCGCACCTGATGCTATAAGTTCGTTTACAATATCACGCAAGTCACGGTCATGAATTATGTAATTAGACGTTCCGCCCATTGTTGCCTCTGAACTGTCTTTCAACACAACCGTAACGCCTTTTCCTTCAACATCTGTAAGCCCTGCCAGAAGCATAGCGTTTTTGAGTTCCTCCGCCATAGCCTTTGAACCGCTGTCGTTTTTCTGTGCGTTTTCTCTGTAGGTTTCAAGCGAACTGTTTGCCTGCAGAAGTTGTCTGTTCAAATCAATATTTTTTTCCTGTTCTTTAACAAGTTCGCGCTGCAGGTCTTCAACCCTCTGAAGTTGTGTTGAGTCAATACCCGAATTTTTCAAAACACTTTTAAACTGCAGAATCACAACAAAACTGGTTATAAACAACACAATGGCAATGGCAGTCTGTGCCTTTCTGTTCTTCATATTTTTCTCCAATCCGATTAGTTTTTGTGTCAACTTCCTCTGTAAGTCACTTTTTCAGGATTCGTCATATCAATTACTGCACCGCGCTTATCTCCCGGTTCTTCAAGTATTTTTTTAAGGAACGAAATTTTATATATGATGTTATCCAGAGTACCTATGTTAACAGTGGATTCCGATGTTGTAAAGAATTTTATATCGTTTAGGTCAGCCACATCTATATTTTTTATAAAAGCCTGCAATTCGTTGGTGTTTATCTGCTTCATAATAGTAAATATTGCATCCTGCTTTTGAGTATCGTCTATTTTGATTTTATTCCCAATGCCGAACTCCGTTACATTTGTACCGAGTATAACAGGCAACTCAGGCGGGGCGTCTTTAGGTCTTATTTCCAGTATTTTACCGGTTTCGTCTATGCCGACATAATTGCCGATAAAAAAGATATATGCTATTTCTCTGCTTTCTGTTATATGTATTTCTATCCGTGCAGGAAATTTACGCATTACATTCACTTTATCCACAAATGCCATTGTAGACAGTTGCTTTTCGCATTTTGCAGTATTTATTTTAAAAACATTTACTCCCTCTGTAATTCCTGATGCTTTTATTACAGATTCAGCATCAAGTCTTTCATTTCCCACAACCGTTATTTCGCTTATACCGAAAAGCGGTGACATCAAAAGCAATGCAAACAAAACACAACAAACGCAAATAATTACAACCGTTTTGGAGTTTGTCCGCTGTTTCCTGATTTTGTCAGGGATTATCGGGGAAGGTTCCCCTCCCCCTTTTTTATATTCAAGTTCAGTCAATTTCGTCAACCCTCTCTATATCTGCGCCGAGCAAAGACAATGTCTGCTCAAAGTTTTCGTAGCCTCTGTCTATATAACATACATTTGATATTGTAGTTTCGCCTTTTGCACAAAGTGCCGCCACTGCAAGAGAAGCACCGCTTCGAAGATCAGCCGCCTCAACATCGCACCCCGAAAGGTTGCGCACACCACGTACCACGGCAATTTTATCTGCAATGCTGATATCTGCTCCCATACGTGCAAGTTCACCGGCATGATTGAATCTTCCCCCGAAAATGTTTTCCTTAATTATAGACGTACCTCTGGCAACCGACATAACAGTCATAACAAGCGACTGTGCATCTGTCGGAAATCCCGGATACGGAAGAGTATTTATCATTTTAACAGGTCTTATGTACTTCGGTGCTGTAACCGTAACAGAATTTCCGCTGACCGTTATACTGGCACCACATTCACGCATAACCGCTATAAATGCAGATATATGATTCGGCACAACATTTTTAATCTCTGTCCTGCCGCCCGAAACGACCACCGCTGCCATATATGTTGCCGCTGCAATGCGGTCTGCAATAACAGTATGTTCGCAGTCGTGAAGTTTTTCAGTACCGCAGATTTCAATAACGCCAGTACCAGCGCCGCTTATATGCGCACCCATACTGTTGAGGAATTCCTGAAGATCCACTATTTCAGGTTCACGCGCGGCGTTTATTATGGTTGTTGTCCCTTGTGCTCTGCACGCGGCAAGCATTATATTCTCCGTAGCACCGACAGACGGGAATTCCAAAAAAATCTGACACGGTAAAATCTTATCTGTAACAAATTCAAGACGACCGTATTCTTCATTTACTATTATACCAAGTTTTTTAAATGCCTTCAAGTGTAAATCTATGGGTCTGTAACCAAGGTTACATCCGCCCGGATATGAAATCTGTGCGCTTCCCGTACGTCCGATAAGTGCACCTGCAAATATAACAGATGAGCGCATAGAACGCATAAGTTCATCAGGCACAGAAGTCTGTGTGATTTCCGTTGAGTCCACCACAACCGTACCGTCAGAAAAACTTACGTCACAACCGAGATGCTTTAAAATATCCAAAGAAATTCTTACATCAGTAAGGTCAGGGCAATTATGTATAACACTTTTTCCGCCGTTAAGGATACAAGCCGCCAGAATCGGAAGAACAGCATTTTTTGCGCCCTGTACAGTTATTCTTCCGTTAAGCGGACGGCCTCCGCGTATTTTAATCACGCTCATTCAACCACGCACCTCCGAAACAATCATTTGTTTCATTATATGCCTTTGAGCAATACGTGGTGAAAGTGTTGAATTTATTTATTTATTATTTTGACTATTTTATTGTAAATCATTTCAGCGGCATTGATTTTTCCCATAGAACGCGCCTTATCGCGCATTTCATTTGATGCTTTATCATTTAAGATTATACTGTCAGCCGCCTTTTTTAAAGAGGTCATATTAAAATCTTTTTCCAATATGGTTATTGCTGCTCCGTTATCCGACAGAGCACGTGCGTTGTATTCCTGATGATTGCGCGTCACATTCGGTGACGGCACAAGTACCGACGGAACACCAAGTGCACATATTTCCGATACCGTTATTGCACCTGAACGGCACACAACCAAATCAGCCGCCGAAAGAATTTTATCCATATTATGTATGTACTGCTTAACTTCAACATTCGGATATTTTTCAGCCGTTATGCGTGAACTCACATCTTCATATCCGTATTTTCCTGTAGCAATACAGATACGGATATTTTTTTCGTTTCCGTAATTTTCTATATAATCACAGGCAACGTCATTTATTGTTTTCGCGCCAAGACTTCCGCCGAATATTACTATGTATTTTTCATTCCCCAGACCGAGTTCTGCCCTTGCAGATTCTCTGTCAGCACTTAGTATTTCTGCGCGCAAAGGATTTCCGGTCAGAAGAATTTCGCCGGCATCGTTAAGATAACGTGTTGTTTCTGCAAAACTTATGGCAGTAACAGTAGATTTTTTTGCCAGCATTTTAATTGCGTTGCCGGGAAACACATTCTGTTCGTGAATAACTGTAGGAATATGCAGAGCATTTGCCGCCGCAACAACTGGAGCACAGACATAACCGCCCGTCCCAATAACTACATCAGGAGCAAACTCACGTATGAGCCTTTTTGATCTGCCTATGGCGGAAATATATTTTATACCCGCCTTAATATTTTTAAGTGTAATGCGGGCTTTCATACCCTCAACATCAATGTAGCGTATATTATAATTCTTCTTCGGAACCAATGTACTTTCAAGACCACGCTGTGTTCCAATAAAAAGGATTTGAGCGTCTTTATCATTTTGTACTATAGCATCGGCAATGGCAAGCGCAGGATTGATATGTCCCGCAGTTCCGCCACCGGCAAGAATTACTCTCATATCACAAGTCCGCCTTTCCTATTTCTTTATATTTCTTGTAACATTTAATATAATTCCCATTCCGCACAATATAATGAAAAGACTAGTTCCGCCATAACTGAAAAACGGCAGCGGAATACCTGTTGCAGGCATTGACGATGTAACAACGGCAATATTGAGCACCACCTGAATGCCTATAAGTGCAGTTATACCTGTAACAAGCAAAGACGAAAATGCGTCAGGTGCGTGCATAGCAATCTGTATGCCTTTCCATATAAGCACAACAAAAAGTATAACGACTAAAAGTGCACCGAAGAAGCCAAGTTCTTCACATATAATTGAGAATATGAAGTCATTCTGAGGTTCGGGAAGATACAAAAATTTTTGTCTGCTCTGTCCGAGTCCAAGCCCGAAAAGACCACCCGAGCCTATTGCATAAAGTGACTGTACTATCTGGAATCCGTCACCGAGCATATCGGAAAACGGATCAAGGAACGTTTTGAATCTTGCAAGTCTGTATGGCGCAACAATGATCATACCAGCCACACCTGCACCTGCAACCGGCAACAGATATAAAAAGTTTCTGATTTTAGCGCCGGCAACAAAGAGCATTACTACACCCACTCCGCCTATTACCATGGCACCACTCATGTGCGGTTCCAAAAGGACAAGACCTGCCACAACACCTATAACTCCAAGGTATATAACAAATCCGCCCCAGAATTTATCAAGCATATCTCTGTTGTCTGCCAGACTTTTAGCAAGGAATATTATCAATGTGAATTTTGCAATCTCCGACGGCTGAAAAGTAAAAATACTAAATCCCAGCCAGCGTGATGCACCGTTTACTTCTATACCGAGAGGTGTTAACACCAAAATAAGCAGAAGTGCCGAAACACCAAGCGCCGGCAAAGCAAGTTTGTAATAAACTTTGTAAGGTATAACAGAAAAAACGTACATACCGATAAGACCGAATACAGCCCATATAAACTGACGTTTTATAAAATAGAAAGTGTCGTTCATACGGTAGTGTGCAGAGGCACTGCTTGCAGAAAACACCATAATAAGACCGTATGCAAGCAACATAATTACAACAGTTAAAAAAGTATAATCAATATTTTTAAGTTTCTTTACTTTTTGACCTTGCGGCAGTTTTGGTATCTGCATATTTGCCTCCTATACACACGCTATATATGCTATTGTACAAAGTATTGCACTTAATATAATTGCCGAAATAACTATTTTTCTTTCATTCCATCCGCACATTTCAAAATGATGATGAATGGGTGTCATTTTAAATACTCTTTTTCCCGTGGTTTTAAATGATGTTACCTGAATGATAACCGAAAGTGTTTCCATAACAAAAACAAATCCTGCTATAACCAGAGCAAGAGGTGCCTCAAGCATAAGTGCAGCCGCACATATAGCGCCGCCTAAAAACAGAGAACCTGTATCGCCCATAAAAACTTTTGCCGGATATGCATTGAAAAGCAAAAATCCAAGGCAACCGCCGGTAACCGCAGCACAGAATTTTGCAACAGTAACCTCATTATACGCAAGTGCCAGAAATGTCAAAAACACGCTGACAACTGCCGAAACAGATGCTGCAAGTCCGTCAATACCGTCAGTTAAATTTACACTGTTCGGTACACCTATCATTATAAACAGAGCAAACGGTATGTAAATCCATGCAAGGTCTGCAGGATGGTTCACAAACGGAATAATAATACTTGTATCAAAAACTTTAAAATGTATTCCGGCAAGTACAAACACCACCGCAACAAAAACCTGTGCCAAAAACTTCTGTAATGCCGTAAGACCGAGATTGCGTTTTTTAACAACCTTGATATAGTCATCCGCAAACCCGATTGCACCAAACGCAAGTGAAATTGCCATAAGCATAATTCCGCGTCTGTCACGGAACAGTAAAAGTCCGCTAACCGCAACAGCAAGTATGAACATCAGACCGCCCATTGTTGGGGTCCCGGATTTTGATTTGTGCCAACTTGGACCGACCTCGCGTATTTCCTGACCGAATTTTAATCGGCGGAGTGCAGGTATCATAAACGGTCCTACAAGTGCACATATTGCAAAAGCGCATACCGTAGCAACTGTTATGGCGAACATATTATTCATCAGAAGTACACTTCCTTTTCAAGTGGTTTAATTAAATTTATTTGCTACTTCTTCAAGTTTCATCACACGTGAGGCTTTGAATAAAACTGTATCTCCCTCACGGAGATTCTCTCTTAAATACTTTTCTATACTCTCGTTTCCGGTATGTATGCTCACTTCACAATCGCATCCGCCCTCGGCGGTAAAATGTGCATATTTTCCGGTAAGCACAAGAACATCAACTTTATTTCTTGCGGCATACTCACCGATTTCCTTATGATAATCAGGTGATTTTTCACCAAGTTCCAACATATCTCCTAAAACGGCAATCTTTCTGCCCTCTGCAACTGATGTAAGCACATCTATTGCAGCTTTTACAGATGTGGGTGCAGCATTATAACAATCCGTTATAACCTTGATTCCGTCTTTTTCTGTAATGCTCTGGCGTATGCCTGTGCTTTTATATGATGCCAGTCCTTTTTTTATACTTTCATCACTCAACCCGTAAGTTCTTCCGACGGCTATTGCACACAGAGCATTTAAAACATTATGCATGCCTGACAGATTTATAAAAAATTCTTTGCCAAGTGCCGTGAATGAAATGCCATTGTTGCCGGCACAAATATTTCCGGCAACAACATCGCAAGCGGCATTTTCAATCCCGTAATATATTGTTTTAAAGGAGGTTTTTCCTTTAAGACCAAAAAGTAATTCGTCGTCACCGTTTAAAATAACGGTTCCGTTTTCATCAAGTCCCTCGAAAATCTCGCATTTTGCTTTTAAGATCCCCTCGCGGCTTCCAAGATATTCAATATGTGATTCGCCTATATTGGTAATTACCGCCACATTTGGTGCAGCACACCGTGTAAGGCGTGATATTTCTCCAAAATTACTCATACCCATTTCAATAACACCGATTTCGTGTTCATCTCTTATTCCGAACATGGTAAACGGTAAGCCTATTTCGTTATTGAAATTCCCTTGTGTTTTAATTATGTTTCTCTCTGTCTGAAGAACTGATGATATCAATTCCTTGGTGGTCGTTTTACCTACACTTCCGGTAAGACCGACTATGCTTATATCAAACTGCCTGCGGTATGCTGCAGCAATGTCTAAAAGTGCTTTTCTTGTATCGGCAACTTTAAGGGCAAACGAACAATCTGTATATTCACAATTGCCACTTGATATATAACCTTTAGCACCGCCTTGACACGCAGACGGAATAAATTTGTTGCCGTCAAAATTTTCGCCCGATATTGCAATGAATAAATCCACTCCGCTGCAATCACGGCTGTCAGTAGAAATACTTTTAATAACCTCATCGCCGGAGCCAAAAATTATTTCGCCGCCCGTTGCAGATGCAATGAACGATAATGTAATATTCTGTATAGGATATGCCATAGAACGAGCCCTCACTTACAATATCATTTTGTCAGTTTATCAAAAATTTCTGCAACTATTTCGCGTTCATCAAAATCTATGATGCCGTCGTTTAATATCTGGTACGTTTCGTGACCTTTTCCAAGCAGAAGAACTACATCGCCTTTTCCGGCAATGCTCATGGCATACTCAATCGCTTTTTTGCGGTTTTCAACCACTTCATACTCAACATCGGTTTTATTTACACCAACCATGATGTCTTCTATAATTGAAGCCGGATTTTCTGTACGCGGATTGTCACTTGTCACTACGCAGAAATCGGATAGTTTTCCTGCAATCTCGCCCATAATGGGACGCTTTGTACGGTCACGGTCACCACCGCATCCAAACAGGGTTATTATTCTGCCTTTGCAAAAACCTTTTACTGCATTTATTATATTCTCAACTCCGTCGGGAGTATGAGCATAATCTATCATAACTGTGTAGTCAGAAGGAATCTGTACAACCTCTGCCCTTCCTTTTACACCGTGTGCACATTTAAGTGCTTGTGCACAAGACTCAGTATCAATGCCGAGAGCGTGACATATACCGATAGCGCAAAGTGCGTTGTAAACAGAGAACTCACCGGGAATGGGAAGTGTAACTCTTACACCGTCGGTATCAAAATCTACACCCTTTTCGCCGTAGGTGATGTTCTCCGCCTTGTGTTTACAATCGCTTTTTACTCCGTAGTATTCAATATTGCTCAAGGCTCCGTCTGTAAGTTTTTCTGTGTATGCATCGTCAATATTGACAACACCTTTCTCACACATAGAAAACAGTTTTGATTTCGCCTTAACGTAATTATCCATAGTTAGATGAAAATCAAGATGGTCCTGAGTAAGATTTGTAAATGCGCCCACTTCAAAGTCACAGCCAAGTACACGGTTTAATTCAAGAGAATGAGAGGAAACCTCCATAACAACGTAATCCACACCATCTCTGACCATAATGGAAAACAGTTCCTGAAGTTCTAAAGACTCAGGTGTTGTTCGGTCGCTTTTTAAAATCATATTACCAACCATATTCTGATTAGTACCTATAAGACCTACTTTATATCCTTTGCTCTCCAATATAGTTTTAACAAGATACGTAACGGTGGTTTTGCCGTTAGTACCGGTTACACCTATAAGCCTGAATTTACTGGACGGATTTCCGTAATACTTTGTTGCCAAAGTTGCAAGTGCAGCACGGGTGTCTTCAAAAACAATCTGCGGAACATTTATATCGTCAGCAACATCTTCCACAACTACTGCAACAGCACCGTTTTCAACTGCACTTTTTATATATTTATGCCCATCGGAATTAAAGCCCTTTACCGCCACAAAAACATCGCCTTTTTTAACTTTAAGCGAATTATAGCAAAGACCGCCTATTTCGACAGAGTCTATATCACCTAATATATCGGTTGCATTAGTACCGTTTATCAGTTCGTTCAGCAACATTGCAAAATCACCTTTCCGCCCACAAAGATATAAAGATTTCAAAAACACCATAAGCCTTATCCGTGAGCAGATAAGGCATAGGCTTATTTACGTACTTTAATGTACGTTTATATATTTAAACTCTACGGTTACAACCGTACCTTTGGGAACGAGCGTTCCCGACGGCGGTGACTGCGATGATGCAACTGCTTCGCCGTCCTGAACCTCGGCATTACCCGAAATTCTTATATTAAGGTTGGAGTTTGTTATACGTTTGTTAGTTTCACTTACGCTGCATCCGACAACATCGGGGACCACAACGTCGCTTGCATCGGTTTCACGTGTATAGAGCACAACCGTAGACGATGCAGGAAGTGCCGTTCCGCCTTTTGGTATCTGTGATACAACTGTTTCGCCGTCGCCGACTATCTGATATTTAAGACCTGAATTTTCAAATGCGGCATATACCTCCGAAACCGGCAGACCTTCTACATTCGGAACAGGTAAATCCATTGTTTCAAGTTCTTCTGCCGTGTATTGAGGTTCAACACCTAAATAACGCAGAATATCATCAAATATAAGTTTAAACGTCGGTGCAGCAATCTGTCCGCCCATGTGAGAGTCTCCCATAGGCTCGTCAAGTATCAAAAGTCCTATGACCTCGGGATCATTGGCAGGGGCAAACCCAAGGAATGATGCTATATATTTGCCGTTTCCGCGAGGCAGTTTTTCACTGGTACCTGTTTTTCCCGCTATGCGGAATCCCGGGATATACGCATTTTTGGAAGTTCCGTTTGTAACAACACTTTCAAGTATCTGTCTTGTTGTTGAGGCAGTTTCCTGCGAAACAACTTTTCTTATATGTTCTGTATTGAAAGTCTGAATAACATTTCCAGAATCGTCAATTAACTCTTTTGCAATTCTCGGACGCACCATAGTACCGTCATTTGTAATGGCAGAGTATGCAGTAACAAGTTGCAAAGGTGTAATCTGGAACGACTGCCCGAAAGACGATGTAGCAAGTTCAACCTCGTTGAAATTTTCAGGTAGATGGAACGCACAAACCGCTTCTCCCGGAAGGTCGAATCCTGTTTTTTCAGCAAAGCCGAATGCTTTATAATATTTATAAAAGTTGTTGTTTCCAACACGTGCTCCAACAGTCATAAATACGGGGTTGCAAGAGCCTTCCACACCCTGAACAAATGTAACAGTACCGTGACCGCCGTGCTTCCAGCAACCTATTGAATGAGGACCTACCTGAAGATGTCCGGTACAGTTAAATGTATCGGTAAGGCTTACCACGTTTTCTTCAAGTGCCATAGCAGTTGTTATGCCTTTGAAGGTGGAACCTGGCTCGTAAGTGTCTACAACCGCCTTGTTTCTCCACATTTTCTGGATTTCCTCATTATATATTTTTGTTCTTTCATCACCCGAAAGAGAATCCACCAATGCCTGTGCCTCTGCACTGTTTAAAGTGAACGGTGCATTAAGGTCATACGATGGATATGTTGCCATAGCAAGAATTTCGCCCGTTTTACTGTTCATAACAATGCACGCCGCACCGTTTTTAACATTATAATCCGCCACTGCCTTTTCAAGATGCTTTTCAACAAAGTGCTGAATTGTTTCGTCTATTGTAAGTACAAGATTTGCACCGTTTTCAGGGTTTATATATTTTTCATACTTGAACGGCATATCAGTTCCGATTGCGTTTTTAGCAGTTACAACTCTTCCCGGAATACCTTTAAGGTAATTGTCAAACGAAAGTTCAACACCGGCAAGGCCCTGATTATCAGTTCCTACAAATCCTATAACGTGTGCCGCAAGGCTGCCGTAAGGATAGTAACGTTTTGTATCTTCCGAAAGGTATACACCTTTTAATTTGTTTGTTGTTTTTCCGTTTTCGTCCTCCACACTCATAAGAGCACGGATAGCATCTGCGGGCACTTTTTCCACACGTCGTTTTATAATCTCATAACTTGAATTCTTCGTTATCTTCTGGTATACTGCGTCCCTGTCAAGTTCAAGTATCTGTGAAAGCGAGTCTGCAACAAAATCAGCATTTTCCGCCTCATAAATTTCACGAGGGCTGACAGAAACAAGTTCAACCGATGCACTCTGTGCCAGAATTTTTCCGTTTCGGTCATATATAATACCGCGTTTTGAATTGATTGTTTTATCTTTGGTCTGCTGTTCAATGGCTTTAATCTGTAATTCTTCACCATTGACAAACTGTATCCATGCACAACGTACCAACAGGGCAATCAGCAGTACAACAAATATGACAAGTGTCACAAATGCTCGTTTTTTACCTTGTAAATTCAATGCTTTCATCTGCCGTACCCTCCTTTTACATATATTAGCCGAAAAAAGCAGGCGTTGCCTGCTTGTGCTGTCGTCGTACTATTTAAATATATTGCTTTGTCAATTTATATATTCCATAAACTGACCGATACTGCTTCCTATTGCTCCGAATGTTGCTGCAAATCCCAAGTGTTTGGTTTCGGCTTTTGCCACTTCGGCATAATCATTCTGCTGTACGTTTACATATACAATCTGATATTTATCCGGACGTTTCATACCGAGTTCATTGATTGCTATTTCTTCTATTTTTTTAAGGTCAAGGTTTTTCTCAATATCAAGAACCATCTGGTTGTTTGCTTCTGTAAGTTTAGTCAGTTCGTTCTGCATATCATTAACTGTTGAAGATTTTTCTATAATCATAGCATTAGTGAAAAGAAAACTGAGTGCTACTGCAAACACACCCGCGAACAAAGCAAAAGCACGCATACGTTTTATAAATGCCGCCTTTTTGCTTACACGCAGTTGCTGTCTTTTTTCTATGTTTTCTTTTACGTTACTTCTTACGCCGTACTCAATGTCGTCAATCTTATAAGCAGATGTACCGTTATAATATGTTGACAAATTGACTCACCTCATATTTAAAGTTTTTCTATTATCCTTAGTTTAGCACTTGCCGACCTGCTGTTTTGTGAAAGTTCCTGTTCAGACGGAAGTATTGGCTTTCGGGTTATCAGTTTGCCCTGTGGCTCTCGTCCGCACACGCATACAGGAAATTCTTTTGGACAGATGCATCCGGAAGCAAATTCTGCAAATACATGTTTTACTATTCTGTCTTCAAGCGAATGGAACGTTATAATGCAAAGCCTTCCGCCCTTATTTAAACATTCAAAAAAATCTGTTATGGCACCTTTCAAATCAGCAAGTTCGCCGTTTACCTCTATGCGTATCGCCTGAAAAGTACGTTTTGCCGGATGTGAACCTTTCGGAACACTTTTAGGCGGAACTGCACTTTTTATGATGTCTGCCAGTTCCAAAGTTGTTTGAATTGGTTTTTTTGACCTTGCTTTACATATTGCATCAGCAATTTTTCTGCCATATCGTTCTTCACCGTAGTCAAATATCACTTTTGCAAGTTTATCGGTTTCGTATGTATTTACAACATCATAAGCACTTAACGGATCGCTTTGGTTCATACGCATATCCAAAGGTGCATCCTTTGTGTAACTGAATCCTCTTTCGGCGTTGTCTATCTGGTAAGAAGATATTCCTAAATCTACCAGTGCGCCATCTAACCCGTTTATGTTATTATTTAAAAGTATGTTTTTGATGTTTTTGTAATTGTCATGAACATATATTATGTTGTCCGATTTACCTATACGGTTGCTTGCGGCATTTATGGCTTCAATATCTCTGTCAATACCGATAAGTTTACCTGTTGTAAGATGTGAATATATATGTGACGAATGACCGCCTCCGCCGAGAGTACCATCTGCATAGATTCCGTCAGGCCGGATGTTAAGACCGTCTATACATTCTTTTAACAGTACAGAGATATGTTTAAATTCGGTCATATCATAATACCCACTTCATCAAGACCTGCAGTTACCTCATCAGTATCCATGGCACTTATGTAATCTGTCCAGTTTTCAGTAGCCCAGATTTCAAGTTTATTACCATTGCCGGCAACTGTAACTTCTTTATTTATCTGTGCAAACTCCACAAGGTGCTGGGGAAGAAGTATTCTGCCCTGCTTGTCCACCTCACAGTCACAAGCGCCGGATAAGAAGTGTCTTGTAAGTGCACGTGAGTTTTTATTTGTAAGCGGTAAGCCTTTGAGTTTTTCTGAGAAAATGCTCCACTCTGACATAGGGAATACAAACAGACTGTTTTCAAAACCTCTGGTAATAACAAATTCCGTTCCGAGATTTTCCCTGAACTTGATAGGCACGATTATTCTGCCTTTAGCGTCAATATTATGACGGTATTCTCCGTGAAACATTTACTCACCACCTTCCGGACCCTCACCACTTTTTACCACGAAACACCACTTAAATCCACTTTTAATGTAATTTTACATTATTTCTTCCGATTTTGCAATAGGTTTTTTAAAAAATATTACAGATATATTACTAAAAAGCACGGATTTTTAAAATTTTGTTAAATTCACACAAAAAAATCCCCGTTTCAGCCTGTTTTCAAGGTGTACGGGGAATGATTTTTATATATTTTATTCAAAAACTTTTGTGGATTTTTTAAAACCAAGCATTTATAAACGCATTATTCGTTAGAAAAGTTTATGTTTTCCTGAATTAAGGTGGAATTATATTTATCTAAAATAGAATTTTGTAACATCTCTCTCATTTCCATATTTATCGGATGGGCAATATCTTTAAATTCGTTATCGGGTGTTTTTCGTGACGGCATCGCTATAAAAAGTTTGTCTGTGCCCTCTATAATTTTTATATCGTGCACCACAAAGCAATTGTCAAACGTAACCGACACAACCGCACGCATTTTGCCCTCCTGCTCCATCTGTCTTATTCTGATATCTGTAATATCCATTGTTTACACGTTCCTTTCTTTTGGTGTTGTTCGTAGTTATATTGTGCTAATTTTGTCAATAATATTCTATGATGGCATTGATTTTTGAAAATTAAGTGCTATAATGTAAATTAAGAAAACTGACGGGAGATGTATGCATTTGTATAATAAGGTTCATTTTATAGGTATTGGCGGAATAAGTATGAGTGCTCTTGCTAAAATTCTGATAACAAACGGAGTGGAAGTTTCCGGCTCGGATATAACTGAAACGCCTATTGTTGCAGAACTTCGTTCAATGGGCGCAAAGATTGCAATTCCTCATTGTTATGAGTGTATTGAAAATCCGGATATTATTGTATATACTTCCGCTATTAAAGATGATAATCCCGAAATGATTGCCGCACGTGACAAAGGGATAGAACTTGTTGAACGTGCTGCTATGGTTGGAAATATAATGCGTTCTCACCCAACATCTGTTGCAGTTGCAGGTACACATGGAAAGACTACAACCACATCTATGATGGCTTACACAATGATTTCCGCAGGACTTGACCCTACCGTTATGGTCGGTGGCGAACTCGATATCCTCGGCGGTAATTTGCGTATAGGTAAAGGCTCACATCTTGTTACGGAAGCATGTGAATACTGTCGTAACTTTTTGCAGTTTGCTCCGAAAATCGGTATGATTTTAAATATTGAGGCGGACCACCTTGACTATTACAAAGACCTTGACGATGTTATAGATGCATTTTCTTCGTTTTCTGCACTTTTACCTGAAAACGGCACACTTGTTATAAACGGCGATGATGAGAATTGTATAAGGGCGGCAAAAAGTGCCGTTTGCAAAGTTATAACCGTCGGTATTGAAAACGGCGACTATAAAGCGGTCAACATAGAATATGATAAATTCGGCTACCCGTCTTTTGATATTATAAAAGAAGGCAATATAATTATGCATCTCACACTCAATGTGGTGGGTGAACACAACATATACAATTCATTATGCGCTGTTGCGGCATCACTGGAAATGACCGACAATTCCGACGCAATTAAATCTGGTCTTGAAAAATTTACCGGTACAAAGCGCAGGTTTGAGAAAAAAGGCGAAGCCAACGGCATATTGATTGTTGACGATTATGCGCACCACCCTACCGAAATACGTGCAACACTTTCTGCCGTTAAAAAAATTCAGTCGGGCAAAGTATGGTGCGTTTTTCAACCGCACACATACACAAGGACAAAAACTTTGTTTGACGATTTTTCAGTTGCCCTTGCAGATGCAGAAAACCTCGTTATAGCGGATATATACGCCGCAAGAGAAAAAGATACGGGTATTGTCCACTCACGCGACCTTGCAGACGCAATCGAAAATGCCGTGTATATAAGCGGTTTTGATAACATTGCAGATTATTTTAAACAAAATGCAAAAACCGGAGATATAATTCTGACTATGGGCGCAGGAGATATTTTCAAGGTGGGAGAAATTCTTCTAAACAAATAAAAAAAGAGGAAAACACAATGAGTAAATCAAAGGTTTCACACAGCATAGATATGTGTTCGGGGCCTATGGCCGGCAAAATATTCAAGTTTGTAATCCCATTGATACTTTCAAGCATACTTCAATTGCTTTTCAATGCAGCGGATATTATAGTTGTCAGCCGTTTCTGCGGCGATGAAGCACTTGCCGCAGTAGGTTCAACATCATCGCTTATAAATCTTACTGTCGGATTATTTATCGGAATGTCCACAGCTGTTAATATTATTGCAGCGCGTCTTATCGGAGAAAAAAACTATGAAAAACTCCATAGGGTTGTACACACTTCTATTCTTGTAAGTGTTATAAGCG
Organism: Clostridia bacterium; assembly: GCA_045589495.1. Classification (GTDB taxonomy): domain Bacteria; phylum Bacillota; class Clostridia; order UMGS1810; family UMGS1810; genus SIG455. The sequence goes on along the minus strand of JAZNPF010000004.1, from coordinate 62,736 downwards.
GCGTGCTTCTTACAATCATAGGCACTGTGTTTGCCACCGATGCATTGAAACTTATGGGGTCGCCTGATGAAGTAATCAGCCTTTCATCTTTTTATTTAAAAATATATTTCATAGGAACTCCTGCCAACCTTATATATAACTTCGGAAGTTCGCTTCTGCGAGCCAAAGGCGATACAAAACGCCCGTTATACATAATAACTCTTTCTGGCGCTATAAACTTTTTACTTAATCTGTTTTTTGTTGCAGTATGCGGAATGTCCGTTGACGGTGTTGCAATAGCAACTGTTGTATCTCAGGTTATTTCGGCAATCCTTATAATAATCTGTTTGATGAGTGATGACAGTTATATGAGGCTAAATATAAAAGAACTCCGAATCCACAAATCAGAAATGTTAGAAATTCTGCGTATCGGTTTGCCTGCCGGAATTCAGGGAATGGTGTTCTCATTTTCTAATGTAACAATCCAATCCGCCGTAAACTCATTCGGTAAAAACACCATGGCAGGTTATGCAGCGGCAAATAGTATACAGGGTTTTCTCTACGTTGCCGGAAACGCATTTTATCAGGCGAACATGACTTTTACAAGTCAGAATATGGGAGCAAATCATTGGGACAGAATAAAGCATTCAATGAAACTTAATGTGTTATTTGAAATGCTTGTATGCACCTCGCTTGGGATCGTGGCTTTCTGGTTTGCTGCACCGTTACTTGGAATATACACCGCTGATCCTGCAGTAATTAAAGAAGGCATCACCGTAATGAAATACAACTGCCTGTTGGTAACACTTTGCGGACTTATGGAAACGGTTATGGGCGGTATACGCGGTATGGGATATACCATTATGACAATGGTAGTATCTATAATAGGAAGTTGCGTAATCAGGATAATATGGGTGTCAACCGTATTTAATATGTTCCCGACTCCGGAGATACTGTTTTCTATTTACCCCATAAGTTGGACGATTACTGCTTTTACACATCTAATATGTTATTTAATAATATTTCCAAAGAAGAAAAAACAAGCATTAAAAAACGTTGATGTTTAACATCAACGTTTTTTGTTATTATATTCCGAATAAAGATAAGACTATCGGTATCGTTATGCATGAAAGCAAACTCGAAACAAGTGCAAGTCCTGCACCCACTCTGCAATCCTCACCAACAAGGTCAGGGAACACAACCGTATTAAGTCCGCACGGCATAGCCAGAAATATAACCGCTGGCTGAACTATGCTCAACGGGAAGAACATTGAAAGAGCAAGCCCCACAAAAACAGGTATAACAATAAGTCTTAAAACTGTTATAATATATACCCTCACATTTGAAAGTATTTCTTTGATTCTGAATTTGGATATTACCACTCCGGCAAGAATCATACTCGTAGGCGCCATGCAAGCACGTGACGTATCAAGAATAGAATTCACCAATGCAGGCATTTTAATTTCAAAAAGTCCTGCTATCATCCCAAGAATCATCGTAATGGTCATAACATTCAGAAGTCCTTTGGGCGAAAACGGTCTTTTAGCAAGTATACAGAACGCTATAAGGTATATGTATATAGACATTGGTATGGAAAACACCATAACAGACAAAAGTCCCATAGCACCAAGCAGACTCTCCGCAAGAGCGTATCCCATATAGCCAAAATTAGGGATAATCATTGAATATTCGTACACATATCTTGTATATTTCTTTTCTGAAAACAGCTTTGACGCAAAATGTGCTATGAGCGAAAGAACAACAAGTATAATAATAGAAACCAATATCAAAAGATAATTCGATTTTAGATATTCTACATTAAAATTGGTGGCAAATGTTCTGAATGTATTGCACGAAGAAAATACATACACCAAAAGTCCGGACAACATCTTGGAATGATCCGCCTTTATAATATCTGCCTTTGCAAGACCATACCCTACAGCACCAAACACCAGTAATATAAAAACCTGCTCAAATATAACCGTCATTTTACTTTCCCTCGTTGAATTCCATCAATTTTTTAAATGCAATATCTTCCCAGCCACGCAGATAGATATGACCGTATTCAGGGAAGAAAATAACATCTTTTTTGCAGTTGAGTTTATTGTAGAAAGCAAACTGTGTTGACGGTGGGCAAGTGGCATCCATAAGTGCAGTTGCCATAAGCACTTCTGCGTTTATCTTATGTGCAAAATTCTGAACATCAATATAACCGAGTTTGTTAAAAAATTCATCTTCTTTCAAATGCATCGGATCACGGTCTTTGAAAAAGTCACGCAATGCAGGATAAGATTCAGGATGTTCCAAACTCCATCCCCTTTTATAGTCGCTCAGGTAAGGATACTGAATAATAGCGAGTTTAACCTCGGGAACAAGTGCAGCACAGACAATACTGAGTGCCCCCGCCTGACTGCCTCCGATTACAGAAATCTTTTCTTTATCCACATAAGGAAGATCCATAATGATGCGTGTCATTAAAACGGTATCTAAGAAAACATCTCTGTAATACATATTATGAGGATTTTCATCCTCAAGACCACGTGTATAGTAATAATATGTATTATTGCCTTTATAACTGCCGGCATCTTCGGATATTCCTTCGCCCTGGCCACGACAGTCAAGTCTTGCTATCGCCATACCCTCGGCAACAAATTTTAAATTTCTGTTCCACGAACCGCTTTGGGAAGATCCCCCGTGATACGCCATAACAGCAGGAATCTTGCCTTCAATATTTTTAGGTTTCACAAATTTTGCGTGAATTCTTGCACCTTTTGTTCCGGTAAAAAACAAATCATAGCAATCTGCAGACTTGCAGGAAAAATCCTTTGCAGGAACAAATTCCGGATTTGGATCAAAAGTATCGAGTTCCTCCAGAGCATCTGCCCAGAATTCGTCAAAGTCGGCGGGACACGGGCTTGACCCCATATATTCAAATAACTTTTCTTTAGGCATATCAAAAATCGCCATATTAAATCCCCTTTCAACATATAAATACATTACAATAATTATACGTTTACTCCTTGTTTGTGTCAATACGATTTGTATGATTTTTCATTTTTTCGCATTTTAATTGATTTTGTCTATTGATAAATCAACCATAGTATGATATACTCAAAATATCTATGGATTTTTTTGAAAGAGGGAGATAAAATGAGCAAAAAACAACAGATTATCACAAAAGTTACTGACGCCGGTATCGTTGCGGTTGTACGTGCAGAAAGTGCAGACAAAGCAAAACGCATTACTGACGCATGTTTAGAGGGTGGCGTACCCGCTGTTGAAATCACATTTACAGTTCCGGGTGCACACAGAGTTATCGAAGAACTTGCTTCTTACTACAAAAGTGGTGAAATCATTCTCGGTGCAGGCACAGTTTTAGATGCTGAAACAGCAAGAATTGCTATTCTTTCAGGTGCTGAATATGTGGTTAGTCCCGCTTTGGACGAAGACACCATCAAACTTTGTAACCGTTACGCAATCCCCTGTATGCCCGGTGTTATGACATTAAAAGATGTCATCAAAGCACTTGAACTCGGTTGCGATATCATCAAACTGTTCCCCGGTGAAGCATTCGGTCCGTCAATGGTTAAGGCTATCAAAGGTCCTATTCCACAGGCAAACATTATGCCTACAGGCGGTGTAAACGTGGACAACGTTGACCAGTGGTTCAAAGCAGGTGTTGTGGCAGTAGGTGCAGGTAGTGCTCTTACAGCAGGTGCTAAAACAGGCGACTATAAACTCATCACAGAAACTGCTAAAAAGTTTGTTGAAAATATTAAAAAAGCAAGAAATAACTAATAATATAATTTGGAGGTCATCAAAATGGCAAAAGTTGTAACATTAGGCGAGATTATGCTCCGCCTTCAGACACCCGGATTTAAAAGATACATTCAGGCACAGAGTTTTGATGTAGAGTACGGCGGCGGCGAGGCTAACGTGGCAGTATCTCTGGCTAACTACGGTCACGATGCTCACTTTGTTTCTGCAATTCCCGCTAACCCCATCGGTGATGCTTGTATTGCAACACTTAAAAAACACAGTGTAAACACAGGCTACATATCAAGAAAAGGTGAAAGACTTGGTATCTACTTCGTAGAAAAAGGTGCTTCACAGAGAGCATCTAACGTTGTGTATGACCGTGCACACTCTTCTATTTCAACTGCACAGCCTTCCGATTTTAACTGGGATGAAATCTTTGCAGGTGCAGAATGGTTCCACTTTACAGGTATTACTCCCGCTGTTTCTGACGATTGTACAGCGGTTTGTCTTGAGGCTTGTAAAAAAGCAAAAGCGGCAGGTGTTAAAATCAGTTGTGACTTAAACTTCCGTAAAAAACTGTGGACAAGTGAAAAAGCCGGCAAAGTTATGGGCGACCTTATGCAGTACGTTGACGTACTTATCGCAAATGAGGAAGACGCTGAAAAAGTATTTGGTATCAAAGCAAGCGGAACAGATATTACAGGCGGAACACTCTCTGATGAGGGCTACAAAGATGTCTGCAAACAGTTGGTTGACAGATTTGGTTTCAAAAACGTTGCAATTACATTGCGTGAGAGCATTTCTGCTTCTGTAAACAACTGGGCTGCACTTCTCTATGATGGTAAAGACTTCTACAAATCCAAAAAATACAACATCAACATTGTTGACCGTGTAGGCGGCGGTGACTCTTTCGGCGGTGGACTTATCTACGCTATGCTCGAAGGATATTCAATGCAGGACACAATTGAATTTGCTGTTGCTGCATCCTGCCTGAAACACTCTATCGAAGGTGACTTCAACTTAGTAAGCGTTGACGAAGTTAAAAACCTTATGAAAGGTGACGGTTCAGGCCGTGTACAGAGATAATTTGAGATAGGCAAAATCCGTAATACTATTGAACGAACCGGTAATACGGACAATATAAATACCTCCTATGGTAGAAAAACAAACTACCATAGGAGGTATTTTTGTGCCATAAAGTTGTTATGGATATTATGAATTAACTTTTTTCTTTATAAACTCTCTGGGTGATATGCCATAATGTTTTTTAAACATTTTTGAAAAATTGAATACATCTGTATATCCGACAGCGTGTGCAATATCGGAAATACTTTTACTGTGCTCATTCAATAGATTTGCAGCGTTTTCCATGCGGCACGATGTAAGATATTCTTTAGGCGATACACCTATTCTTTTTTTAAATTTAGTAGAAAAATATGTACGTTCCTCTTTTAATTCTTCAGCAATCTTTTCAATGGTTATATCTTCATTATATTTTAAATGAATATATTCCAGTGCTTTAGTAACAGAATCTGTGTTGTCATCTTTCTTTTGAAGAATCAGTGCAAACAAATCCCATGCACGTGCATTTAAAAATGCTCCCCTGCCCTTACTCAAATACTGACATTTTTTCATTTCGTTAAATATCATTTCCGCTTCAGGAGAATGTATAACAGGCTTCATTTCTATGGGCAATTTATCGTCAGGATTAAAACAGATCCATAAATATGCAAATGCATCACCGTCATCGGATGTATATGACATCTCCACATAAGGCGGTATAACAAACAAATCACCGGGACCTATTCTGTAATTCTTTCCGTCAATCTGAAAATAACCATATCCCGACACAATATAATGTATAATCCACAATTTTCTTGTGTGTTTTCCCAATTTGACATTATGGTTATAATCCCAGCCGAATTGGACGGGCACAGGGCTATTATATTCGCCTAAAGGCACAACTATATCGTATTGCATAATATATCCCTCAAAACAAACAAAATAACATATTTATTTAAAATTATACCATTTATTTGAGTTTATTGTCAATATATAATTAAATCAGGTACAGGCTTTAAGTAACAAATGCGCATATTAAAATTCAGGGAGATGCGTTATATGAATGATTTGATTAAATTAAAAAAGTATATTGACACCCTTAAAAAAAATCATAATTTATCGGTTTCTGTGTCCATAAACAACGACTGTCAAATAACAGAAGATAAGGTTAAGGCTTTGCTTTCGCCTTTATGCAACTCTCTTGGGCTTGACTGCAAAACGTCCGAATATATAACGGAAGAAGACAATCTTATAAGCAAAGTAAAAAATTACATATATTTAAATCGCAATAAAGACATTACATCCAACGATATATGCCATGAGTTAAACTGCAGCAGATCGCTTGTAAGCCATCAGTTCAAAATGCAAACCGGTATGAGTTTGCGTGAATATATAACTGCACTACGGCTTAAAGATGCAAAGTCGCTGCTTGAAAATTCAAACCTGACCGTTACGGATATTGCTTTTACTGTAGGCTTTGGCAGTTCAAACTATTTTGCAAATGTATTCAAAAAAGAAACGGGTATTTCGCCAAATTCATATCGCAAGTATATACGTAATAAAAAAGGAGATGCATAAGGCCACCCCCCCATAAGGAAGTATTGGTTTTGAAACCATATTTTTAATTTATACGTCATCAAAAAAGTCCGAAATACGTCAGTATTTCGGACTTTTTGTTCTTTGCCTAAATATAAAAATCTGATATTCAAAACTGCTTCGCATCCTAAAAGCAAAATTTTTGAATGAAGTTCAAGGCGAAAAATGCACATAATCCTGGCGGATATGGGCGTTTTTCAACGAAGAAATTCGTCAAAAAGACGATTTTTAGGACAAAACTGCCTTATTGGGGTGTGGCCAGGGCATCTCCTTTTTCTTAATTATTTGTTATCATCAACCATAAGTTCTTTTAAAGATGTTGCAAGCCCTGCTATCCCCTGAATCTGACTGGGGATAATAATCTTTGTGGCTTTTCCGTCAGCCGCTTTTTCGAATGCTTCCAAACTTTTAAGTGCCACAACAGCCTCTGTGGGATTTGCTTCATTTAAGCGCTTCAAACCTTCGGCTATAGCGGTCTGTACACTTAAAATTGCCTCAGCCTCACCCTCTGCTTCACGGATTTGTGCTTCTTTTTTAGCCTCTGCACGTAAAATCGCAGCTTCTTTTTCACCTTCTGCAACCAATACCGCTGATTTCTTTTCACCCTCTGCACGCAGAATAAGTTCACGACGTTCACGTTCTGCTTTCATCTGGCGTTCCATTGCGTCCTGAATTTCGGACGGAGGAAGAATATTTTTAAGTTCAACACGGTTTACCTTAATTCCCCATGGATCTGTTGCCTCGTCCAGAATGGCACGCATTTTTGTGTTAACGGTGTCACGGCTGGTAAGAGTTTCATCAAGTTCCAGATCACCGATGATATTTCTTAAAGTTGTTGCAGTTAAATTTTCTATCGCCATAAGCGGTCTTTCAACACCGTAAACATAAAGTTTGGGATCTGTTATCTGGAAATAAACAACGGTGTCAATTTGCATTGTAACGTTATCTTTTGTAATAACCGGTTGAGGTGCAAAATCTACTACCTGCTCTTTAAGACTGATGTTTCTGCCGGTTTTTTCTATGAAAGGAATTTTAAAGTGAAGACCAACATCCCATGTAGCCTGATATGCACCAAGTCTTTCAAGAATTACAGCATACGACTGCGGTACAATCTTGATGTTTGCAATAATGATTATTGCAATAATTAAGAAAATGATTAAAAACAACATTCAAATTCCTCCTTTATTAAACTACTGCTTTATTTTTACTCGCAACAACGAGTTTTACACCTTCAATTGCTTCAATTACAACTTCTTCGCCGGCATCTATCGTGCTTCCATCAGATGAAACTGCCGACCACACCTGACCTGACACCATTACTGTTCCGGAAAACTTATCCGGTGTGATGCTGTCCTGAACGATTGCCGTTTTACCAATCACTCTGTCTGCATTGGTTTTTTCTGCTTTTCCGCTGAATTTCTTTTTAATTAAAGGTCGTGTAAATGCAAGAAGTATCAATGAGGATACTATAAATATTGGTATCTGCCATGCAGGCGGAACACCGAGTGCAACCGCAACAAGCGTAATGAGTGCTCCAAAAGCGAACCAGATTGTCATAAGATTAGCCGTATTTGCCTCTACAATGCACAACACCACGAAAAGTGCCGCCCATACGATGTATGTTTGCATAAAATCAACTCCTTTAAATTATATCTTCAACGAAGTGTCAGCGGATTTGTCCGTTACCGGTAATGACATATTTAACAGACGTAAGTTCTGCAAGTCCCATAGGTCCTCTTGCGTGCATCTTCTGTGTGCTGATGCCTATTTCTGCACCGAATCCGAATTCAAATCCGTCTGTAAATCTTGTAGACGCATTAACATATACCGCCGCCGCATCTACTTTATCCAGAAAATCATTTGCAGTTGTGTAATTTTCTGTAACAATACATTCTGAATGTCCTGTTCCGTATTTTGTGATGTGCGCTATTGCATCATCTGTACTGTCAACCATTTTAACGGCTAATATAAGGTCACCGAATTCTGTTGCATAATCCTCTTCGCAGGAATCGACTGCACCGTGAAATTTTGATACTGTTCTTCCGCACGCACGCACCTCAACATTTTTATCTGAAAGTGCTTTTGAAAGTTTAGTGTAAAACTCATCTCCAACATCTTTATGAATAAGAAGTGTTTCTGCGGCATTGCACACAGACGGTCTGCTTGTTTTTGCATTTATGATAATATCAATAGCCATATCGGCATTACAGTCTTTGTCAGCATATATGTGGCAATTACCCACCCCCGTCTGTATAACGGGAACTGTGGCAGTATTTACAACTGCGTTTATAAGCCCTGCACCGCCACGTGGAATTAAAACGTCAATATATTCATTAAGTTTCATCATTTCCGACGCAGTTTCCCTTGACGTATCACGTATAAGTTCCACCGTGCCGTCCGGAAGGCCTGCTTTCTTTACGGCATTTTTCATAATATCTGCAATGGCGGTATTCGAATTTATCGCTTCCTTTCCGCCACGAAGTATACACGCATTGGAAGATTTTAAACAAAGCACCGCCGTATCGGCAGTAACATTGGGACGCGATTCATAAATAATACCTATTACACCCAAAGGAACTCTGCGTTTTGCAATATTGAGTCCGTTAGGACGGCGCACCGCCCCAATAACCTCACCAACAGGATCAGGAAGATCACGCACCTGACGGACCCCCTCGGCAATTCCTTTAATACGTTCTTCCGTAAGAGTCAGTCTGTCTACCATTGATGCTTTCATACCGCTTTTTTTGGCATTTTCCAAGTCCAAAACATTAGCAGTTAGAATTTTGTCTGCGTAATTTTCAAGATCATCTGCTATATATGTCAAAGCCGTGTTTTTATCTTTAGAACTGACAGTTGCCAGAATTCTTGATGCCGCTCGTGCTTTTTTACCTATTTCCGTCAGAGTCATAACCATTCTCCTTACTGTGTAGCCCTTAAATGCTCGTCATACGTTTTAGAAAATGTGTGCTTTCCGCTTTTGTTTACACCAAAATACAGATAGTCCGTATCTTCGGGGTTAACGGCTGCTGCGATGGATTCTTCACCAGGATTGGCAATAGGTCCTACCGGAAGTCCCTCGTAAATATAAGTATTGTACGGGGAATCAATTTTCGTATCCGCCTCGGACAAAACCTGTTTGCGTTCACCTAAAATATACTGAACCGTAGCACACGATTGTAATCTTGTAAGACCGTCTTTACCCTCCAACCTGTTATGAAAAACTGATGACACCGTGCGTCTGTCAACATCACCAAGAGCCTCACGTTCAATTACTGATGCAAGAATAACTGTGTCGTCAATATCATCAATATCATATTTTGAAATCACCTGTTCAAATATTGTGAGCATGCTGTAAACGACTTCTCTTGAAGGTGTGTTTTTGCTGAACGTATATGTTGTAGGGAAAAGATATCCCTCAAGCACATATTTTCGTTTCGACTTATTCTCTATATCATCAAGAAAGTCAAAATCATAATCATCATCAGATGCCGCCTCAAGAAAATCGGCAGAACTGCATATTCCAGCCTGCTCCATTGCAGATGCAATCCTTTCAGTTTCAAAACCTTCAGGGATGGTTATTTTCACTTTGTTGGCAACAGAATTGGGCTCACCGGTTAAAATGTCAAGCAATTGCTTATAAGAATGCCCTGTATTAACACAGAAATCTCCGCTTTTATATTCAGAATCCATACCCGTCAATGCAGCATACACTTTAAATGCAAACGGATATTTTATAACTTCACGTGCACTCAACATATCTACAATAACACTTCCCGATGCACCTTTGGGAACGGTCATTTCAACATCAGCACCCGCGCTGCCGAATACATCTGTATAAACATTTAAAACAAAGATTATAACAGCAAGGCAAACAAATGCCGCCACAACTGTTTTTATGAGTTTTTTCATATCGTACACCTCGTGATTTTATTTTACACTATACTTATAAAAATGTCAAATAAGATTGCTCAAAAACATATTGCACATTTGATTGAATAACTGTAAAATATATTTGTTGGCAAAGGAGGTAATATTATGAGTCGCATTAAACTTAACGGAACAGATATCGTAGTGAGCAAAACGGCACTTGGCACAGCAACATTCGGCAAAGATGCTGATATGTCAACTTGTTTTATGCTTATGGACCGTTTTTTTGAAAACGGCGGAAATCTTATAGACACCGCCAATGTATATGCAGACTGGCTTCCGGGCGAAAAAAGTTCAAGTGAAAAAACAATAGGCAAATGGATGAAAGTAAGAAATAACCGTCACAATGTTATTATATCCACAAAAGGCGGTCATCCCCCGTGCGACAATATGGATTTGTCAAGACTTTCAGAAGCAGATATATTTTATGATATTGATGACAGCCTTAAAAATCTTCAGACTGACTATATAGATATATATTTTCTGCACCGTGACGACAAATCTATGCACGTTGGTGAGATTATGAATACACTGCACAAAATTGTAACTTCAGGAAAGGCTCGGAGCATAGGTCTTTCAAACTGGTGCCCCGAAAGAATTAAAGAGGCTATGCAATACTGCAATGCACACGGACTGACACAGATAACATCAAGCCAGATTCAGTTCGGCATAGCACATCCTAACGCCAATGAACTTAATCATTCAACAGAATATATGCACAAAGATGCGTTTGATTTTTATAAAAATGAAAAACTGAATTTATTTTCGTTTTCTTCTCAATCAGGAGGATATTTCTTTATCTGTGATGAAAAAGGCGAACCAAAGCCAAACCCTATTTACGATAACGCAAAAAGCCGTGAAAAATTTTATAAGATCAAGCAAATTAGCGAAAAATATGGTTGTTCTGTAGGTGCTGTTATAGTTTCTGCTCTTTCTTCAAATCCGTATTTTAAAACGATACCGATTATCGGGTGTATGACAAAAGAACAAACAGACGATTCTATGTTGGGACTTAACATAAAAATGAGCAATGAAGATATAAATAGTTTAATATCAAGAGATTAGTAAAAAAGATACATTTGTCTGACAAATGTATCTTTTTTGTATGTATATTATTTTTTAAGTAAATCACGTATTTCTGTAAGAAGTACAACTTCGTCAGACGGTTTGGGCGGCTCCTGAGGTGCTTCTTCTTTCTTGCGTTTGAACTGGTTCAAAATCTTAACTACAACAAACACAACAAAAGCAAGAATAAAGAAGTTAATTATCTGATTTAAAAATGTGCCATACAGAATTGCAACTTCGGGTATATCGCCTTCTGCTGCTTTAAGTACAACCTTAAAGTCTGAAAAGTCTATGCCGCCGATAACCCAACCAATGAACGGCATAATCACATCTTTAACCAATGAATTTACGATACCCGTAAACGCTGTGCCGACTACAACGCCGACAGCCATGTCAACCACGTTGCCTCTTGATACGAATTCTTTGAACTCGCCTATAAAGCCTTTTGCTTTATCTTTCATAATTTTGTCCTCCGTTTTTATATATTTAATTTACAAAATTCATAGGGTTCAATACTTCTCCATTATAACGCACCTCAAAATGTACGTGCGGTCCCGTACTGTTTCCTGTACTTCCGAGTGTGGCGATGGTCTGCCCTTTTTCAACCACATCACCGACATCTGCTATAAGACTGTTGCAGTGTGCGTAATAAGTTACATATCCGTTATTATGGTCAATTTTGATTACCTTTCCGTAACCGCCACTCCAACCGGAAAATATAACTGTACCGTTATCTGCTGCAACGATGGGATCTCCAACCGTTCCCGTTATATCCACACCGGTATGATTGCCTGAACGTCTTGAACCGAAACGTGAACTTACATTTCCATAATAAGGGCGCAGAAACGAACCCGTTCCAATGTGTGCGGGACGCTCTTTTGTGCCGATTGCGCGCATCTGCATCACCGGTTCTGCCACAACTTCGCTTTTTATAACGGTCTGATTTACGATATAACCGTTTTCACGCTCTATTTTTTCCGTAATGGCAGTTATTCCGTTAGCACCTGCACGGATAATCTTTTCGCTTCCCTGATAGATATTTGCATCTTCTGTTACCTGCTCTTCAAAAGGCACAGTTGTTTCGTAACTTAAAGTATCAGTTGTCAGAACAGTGATAATCGGTTTCCAGACAGGTATAACAACATTGTCTGACGGTTTGATGTATTCGCCGATTTTCGGATTTAATGTTTTAAGATATTCAACTTCCACTCCGTTATCATCAGCAAATTGGGAAAATGCAATTTTTTTATCAACAGAAACCGTATTATAAAGCGTTGTAAAACCCTGAAGTCTTTCCATTGCATCTGCACATTCCATTACTATAACCGACGGAACATATTCATAAATAACTTCCACATTTTCTTTAAACGAAACTTCGCTGTTGTCATCAGTTTTATAAACTGACGCAATCTGTGATATTATATCCTCTGCCTGATTCCCGTCTTCAAGTGCGGCAAACGCAATATCGTCAACTTCCACCGCATACGCCTGAACCATAACATCAGATGTAGATTTGATGTTTTCACATAATGTTGTAAAGTCGGTAAAAGTATTATGTCTTATAATAGTGGGGATATAAGTAATTTTTGCATCAATAATGTCTTCTCCGCTTACATACTGTGCAAACTCTGCATTTATATTATCAATACAATTTGCCGCAATCTTTTTATCACAAACAAAACCGAGTTCAGTATCACCTATAAAAGCATTGTATGCAAATGAAAAATTTGCATTGAACAATATTACCAGTGAAAATGCTGAAACCGCAACACATAAACTTGCAATGGTTTTTTTATTGAATTTATTATATAATCCGATTATTTCTTTTTTTACATAATTAAAATAGTTTATAAAAGATTTTTTATTTGTTGTTTCGGTGTTTCTATCAATCTGTGCATCTGCTCTGGCAATACAGTTACGCTTGACATATTTATCAGCATCAGCAGTATTGATTTTGACAAACCGCATTCTCTCACCTTCTTTTCTTTAGTAATAGTTTATTTGTTTATTCAAAAAATATGTAAAATTCGTAATAGTTTCTTAACAATTTTGTAACTTTTAACATGCAATACAGAGAAATTATATCATAAAAATTCTAAAAAAGCAACCTTTTATTGACCTTTTTTACACTTTGTTCACATATACTACCGTTCAGCAAAAAATTGAGGAGTATTACCTACTATGATAGTCTGTGCCGCCATAACAGATGTTGTGACGGTGCTTTTTATTCTTGCCACCGCCGATATTGCATGCATATCAGTGGTTATGTCTATGTATATTTCATGACGAGTCTGATTTATTCCCGCATCAGTAAAGTGAGAACGAAAATCCACCTTTACATTTCCATACGGGACTATACAGAAAGGTATTTTAGGCCCTATTCCCGAAAGAAGCACTATATCTGTAAGATTTCCCAACGGAATAGTAAAACCCTCGCTTCCGAACTGCTCAATACTGTTTAAAACGTCAATGGCAATACTTGATTTTAATCTGTTCATTTCCGTTGAATCGGCACTTATGGAAGTTATCTGACCATCATCGTTATAAGAGATATCCATAAGTTTTTCGTATGCATCATCTTTGATACTGTTTAAAACGGAGGTGTGTATTATCTGTGTGGCATTTACTTCTAGTAATTTCTGCGCCGTATCCTCTATAACAGGATAAACTTTTACCAAAGCAGAACACACGCAATATGTAACGGACACGATTATAAAAATAATAACCGCCCATCTGCTTATCCGTTTTTTCCGTGACGGACGTATATATGTTCGGTATGGTCTGCCGAATTTCATTTCGGAAAACTTTGTTTTCATATAATCACTCCTTGACCGAAGCAGAATAATTTAACAAAACGAACACAAAATATATCGGGAGGCGATGCCTATCAAAAGACCAAAAAAATTTTTAATGATATTTTTGATTCCTCTTATATATCTTATGTGCGTCATTTTAAACATTGCCGTTTTTAAAGGGGAAATATATACAAACATGGCGGCAAGTCAGCGTACTCACGAAATCCATCAGGAGCGCGGCGTCATAACAGACAGAAATATGATACCGTTTACAGACAATGAAACAAGATATAATGAAACCTCTCTTGCACGGCATATTATAGGCTACACAGATTCTGGCGGAACAGGTATAAGCGGAATTGAAAAGGAATTAAACAAAGAATTATCCGAAAAAACTCCGTATTACGCTTTAAAAGACGCAAGCGGAAACGCAATTCCGAATTTTAAAAAGCACAATTTTATAACTACAAACAGAAAATATGTAAAACTTACCCTTGATTATCATATTCAGCGTATAACGGAAAATGTTCTTGATGCAAACGGGCAAACAGGCGCAGTTGTTATTTTGGATGTAGATAATTTTGATGTACTTGCAATGGCAAGCCGCCCTGATTTTGACCAGAATAATGTGGCACAACATATACAAAACGGCGGAACATCGCTTATAAACCGTGCACAAACCCCATACAATTCAACATCAATGAAAACCGCCATGCCGTTTTTGATTACAGAAAATGAATTAACACCTTTTGAAGTTGCATTAAAAATGTGTACTGCAGCAACTAAAGGAATAAGAAAAGACGTAAATCTTATAGATGGTATAGCATTTGAAAACGGGTATACAATAAAATCATTACGGAAAAACAAAACAGAACGGATATTATCCAAAACAGTCGCCCGGCAAATACCGTGCGAATTCACCGACGGAGTGTGGGCAACAGGATATTTTCCTGAAAATAATCCTGAATATGCAATGTGTGTATTAACAGAAAATGGTTCAGGAGCAAACAAAATATACAGCGAAATCAAAGAACAGATAACTACACTGAATATTCATTAAAAAATGCTTGGGAGAAATCTCCCAAGCATTTTTTATCCTTTTACGGCTCCGTCAGACACACCGCGTACAATATGTTTTTGCAAAAGCAGAAAAACAATGATAATCGGTACAATAGACACAAAGACCGCAGGGAATATCAACTCCCAAGGGTTTCCGAACTGACCTGATGTCATTTTTGCAAAATACAGTTCAAGAGTAAGCGTTCTTGCCGGTGCGTTACCTATTACAAGGAACGGTAACAGATAGTCGTTCCATATCCACATAGAGTTCAATATGATTACTGTTGCAGTTGTAGATTTCATAAGCGGAAATACTACTGTGAAAAAAGTCTTTATCATTCCCGCACCATCAATAAGTGCTGCTTCTTCAATTGACGGCGGTATACTTTTCACAAAACCGTGATACAAAAATACCGACAAACTAAGCCCGAATCCGCCGTACATAATAATAAGTCCGAGAATGTTTTTAAGTCCTATTCCTTCAAACAGACTTAAAAGCGGATACATTACCGCCTGAAACGGAATCAGCATAGCGGCGGTAAACATATAAAGCATCACCGACGAAGTCTTCGTCTTTGCTCTTGCAATAGCCCACCCGGCAAGTGACGATGCCAGCACAATAAGCGCAACCGACAGTACTGTTACTATAAAAGTTATCCCCAATGCACCGAAAAAGTTTATTTCCTGTGCCGCATTCAATATATAATCAAAATTCCAGTTAACCGGAAGCGACATTGGCGATGCCACAATTTCAGTTTGTGATTTGAACGAGTTTATAAGCAAAAATACAACCGGCGCCAGCGTAATAATTGCAAATATTGTGAGTGCAATATACAAAACAGTAAGGAGTGTTTTTCTTCTCAATGAAGTTCCACCTCCCTGCGTTTGGTAACATAAAGTTGTATAAGCGTTACCGTTGCAATAAGCACAAAGAATACCACTGCCTGAGCCTGTGCCATACCATAATCAGGCGGTGCAGTATCACTTGTAGTGCGGAGTATTTGTGTGGCAAGAAGTCGTGTGTTGAAGTTTCCGCCTGTCAAGGCAACATTCTGGTCAAGAAGTTTAAAGCAGTTTGCCAGTGTCAAAAAGAACACTATGGTTATAGCCGGCATAAGCATAGGCAATGTTATAACCCTAAACTGTGCAAACGCACCTGCACCGTCTATCTGCGCTGCTTCGTAAAGGTCACGCGGGATTGTGTTAAGACCGGTTATATAAATTATCATCATATACCCTGCCATCTGCCACGTCACAAGGATAACAAGTGCGAAAAGTGCTTTTGTATTATCCTGAAGCATATTCGTCAGAAACGGTATATGAATAAATCCCTGCGGGCCAAAAAGAATATCCGAAAATACGTTCTGGAATATAAACTGCCATATAAATCCAAGTGCCAGTCCGCCGAGTAAGTTTGGCAGAAAGAACACGGTTCTGTATATTCCTGCGCCTCGTGTCACAGTAGTTATCATCATTGCAAGTGCCAACGATACTATATTTATTGTAATAACAGCAGTAACGGTAAATTTTATTGTATATACAAATGCATTTAAAAATTTTTCATTTTTAAATGCGTTAATATAGTTTTCTATTCCGACAAAAGCTTCAAACGCATTGGCTCCTCCGGCAAAATACGTGCCCCTCCACGAAGTAAATGAATACAAAACTCCCGTTACAAAAGGTATTACGATAACGGCAAAAAACAATATGAGTGCCGGCAAAGATATAGGCAAAAGCCATTTTCTGTAATACTTATCCATCTGTTAATCAATCCTTATTTCATTTCTTTCCATTTTGATATTGCATAATCGGCAATATTTGTGTGGTCCTCATCTGTCCAGTTTTCTTTTGTAAGATATTTTTCCATAATCTCAAGTCCGAGAACATCTCCTGACCAGTTAACAGGTGCACCGCCGTACGGATTGGAGATAACATCACCCGATTTCATATATCTTATAATGGAATTGCTTAAAGAATTATCGGTAGATATATTCTGGTGGTCTGCATTATAAGGAACAAACGCCATATCTTCTGTTACAAACTTCTGACCTGTTTCGGATGTGTTGAGCCAAACCAGAAAATCCATAGCATTCTTTTTCTGCTCATCGGTTGCTTTTGCATTGATTGCATAGTAATTGGGCACATATACAGAAATTGAACTGTTTAATTTATCTGCAGTTCTAACACTTGAAGTGATGTCCGCATCTTTGATCGGGAGTTTTACAGGAATAAATTCAAGTGTTTTTACAATCTCTTTATCTACCTTGGCTATATTTGTATATGCCCAGTTACCCTGCTTTATAAAAAGCGCTTTGCTTTGTGCAAAAATCTGTACTGCAGCGTCGTAATTGGCTGTTGTGGTGTTTATAAACTCTGCGCCTCGCTTTATCGGCCCGCCCATTCCTGCTGCATACGATGTTTTGAAATCAAGTGCTTTTGCATAGGCAATAAGCGGATTTTTTAAAGACTCCAGTTGTGCATCTGTTGCAGAAGCCGCCTCGGCGGGGTTGTCAAACACAGCATTTAATGCCACGTTTACCAAGTGGTCGCCGTATGTCCACTTATCTGCACCTGCTATTGCAAATACACCCGTAAGTTTTGATGAAAGATCTGTTTTTTCATTTCTTAAAGTATAAGTTTCACCGTCTAAAACAACTGATGCAACTGCGTTGTTTTTAATGTAACCGTCAACTGCGATTACAAGATTTTGAAATTCTTCATAACTTGCGTTTTTGGCGTCTTCTAGAAAATCTTCTGCCGTGCCGTCGCCAAACAATGCCTCTACCATACGCGTATCTACTATATATCCATATCCCTCTACGTTGTACGGAATACCGAAACTGTTTGTTCCGTTTGAACTCAAACGCATATTCTCAGGGATCTCATCTGCAAGCATTTTAAATTTTTCGTCTGTCACGGTTGTCAAATCAAGTGCAAAACCGCCTTCTTCAAATTCTTTGAGTTCCTGAATATTCACTATTGAAAATATTGTAGGCATATTCTTGGAATTGAGTTCAGCACGGAGAGTATCTAAACTGCTCGTTCCGCTGCCGAGTGAAAACGTTTTTACTTTTTTGCCTGTTTCTTCAGAATACTTATTTGCTGCATCTTTAAGTGCCTGTGCGCTTTCGCCTTTGCCGTTAAAGATGTAAAGATCATTTCCTGCTCCTGCCATATTCATTCCGCATCCTGCAAACGACAATGCAACCATGCAAAGCACAAGGCAAAGCGAGAAAATTTTTGCAATATTTCTCATTTTGTTTCTCCTTTCATAAATCAAAAACCGTACGAGATTATTATCTCATACGGTTATTGTTGATTATTTGTACATTATTTATTCATATAAGTCAATTATCAATTTCGTCTAATTCTTCCATATTATCCAAATCAAGTTTGTCATAATCAAAATCAATCGCTTTAACAACTTGCAAATACATAAGACTTGTATGCTCTTTAAAATTACGTACAATTTTTTTTGCACGTTCTTTGTCACCAACGTACATTTCAAATTTTAAAACAGGGACTTTATCCTCGGTTATTTCCGCCTTGACAAGATATTCATCTTCGTTTATAGGCACGATTGATGCATCAAGTTTATTTCCGCTTAAAACTTCTTTGTTGATTTTATCAATTTCGTCAAGCATACGCAAACGGACGCTACGAAGTATTCTGTGTTCAAAATATGAAAGAGTTTCACTTCCCTGCTTTGTAAGCGAAAATACCGTCTGGTCATCAAAATAGAGTTCTTCTATATTGCCGCTTTCTATTAAATCAGAAATCGGGACGGTTAAAAGGCAGTAACTTACATCTGCCGCTGCGCTGAGCACATGGAAAATACGTGTATAAGTGGCACTTACTTTCAACCGTGCAATCGCAAACAGCACCATAAGTTTCATATCTTCGTCATTTTCAGCGGGGCGGTATGTCAAAGGTTCCATTGGCATCTCCTTAAATGAGGTTGATTAAATAAAAAGCGTGACCTATTTCAGCCACGCCTGGTAATTCAATTACTCTGTAATGTAAGGCTTGAGTTCTGCCATAATAGCATCAGCATTGTCTGTGTGGATTTCAACCTTGATAGGTTTTGCAAGATCCAGACTGAATATACCCATAATAGATTTAGCATCTACTACGTATCTTCCTGACGCAAGGTCAATATCAAAATCGTACTTGCTTACGATATTTACGAAATTCTTTACATCGTTAATTGAACTGAGTAATACGTTTACTGTTATCATCTCAAAATTCCTCCTTTATTTTACTACAATTATATATTACAACTATTTTCCATAAAAGTCAATTTGTTTTTTACCTATTGAAAATTTTTGTGATTGTTGTATAATAAGAAAGTAGGATTTTGTCCAACAATCATATATTATTATATTGGAGATTTTAAATGAACAAAACCGTTTCTTTTCACACCTTGGGATGCAAGGTTAATCAATACGAAACCGAGGCTATGACTGAACTTTTTAAAAGTGCAGGATATATCGTGTCGGATTTTGACGACGTGTGCGATGTGTACGTTATAAATACGTGCACTGTCACAGGAACAGGTGACAAAAAATCGCGCCAGATGATACGCCGTGCAAAATCGGTAAATCCTGATGCCATAATTGCCGTTACAGGTTGCTACAGTCAGGTGGCTCCTGATGAGATTGCTCAGATGGGTGTTGACGTTATACTTGGTTCCAAAGATAAATCTGAAATTGTCAAACTGGTTGAAGATGCTTTTGGCAATAAACCTACAAACGCAGTTGACGATATTATGAAAACACGAGTGTTTGAAAAAATGCAGATTTCTTCATTCAGCGAAAAAACACGTGCTTTTGTTAAAATTGAAGACGGTTGTAACTCATTCTGCACATACTGTATTATCCCGTATGCAAGAGGTCCCGTCCGCAGCCGTGACCTTGAAGATATACTGTCGGAAGTAAATACACTGGCGGAAAACGGTTTTTCCGAAGTAGTGCTTACAGGTATTCATATTGCATCATACGGGCTTGACTTCAAAGACAAAAACATCAATCTTGGCGATGTAATAAAAGCCATTCATTCAATTGACCGAATAAAAAGAATACGATTGGGTTCAATAGAGCCGAGAATTCTTACTGAAGATTTTGTTAAGATGCTCTCCGAACTGCCAAAACTTTGCAATCACTTCCACATATCTCTTCAAAGCGGATGCGATGAAACATTAAAACGTATGAACAGAAAATATAATACTGATGAATTCCGCAAAGTTGTAAATAATATACGAAAGTATATTCCCGATACCGCCATCACCACCGATATCATGGTTGGATTTCCGGGCGAAACCGATGAGGAGTTTGAAAAATCAGTATCATTTTTAAAAGAAATCTGTTTTGCAGAATCACACGTTTTTGCATACTCTAACAGACGCGGAACAAAAGCCGATAAATTCCCTGACCAGATAAAACGAACAATTAAAAACAATCGTGCGTCAATTATGGCAAAAGCCGCTGACGAATGCAGACAGAGTTTTCTTGAAAGTTTTATCGCCAAAAAAGTCCAAGTTCTTGCTGAACGTGAAATTGAAAACGGAATTTACGAAGGACACACTTCAAATTATATTAAAGTGCATTTTAAATCTGAAACAGATGTTTCAAAAAAATTTGTTAATGTTAAGATTGACAAAATCAATAACGATTATGTAACAGGAATATTATGTGAATGAAAAATGCTGAACGATTTATCTCGTTCAGCATTTTTATTTTATTGTTTAATTGCTTTTGTTTTCCATTTTCCCATTTTATAGAAAATAGTTGTAAACACTGCGCCGAGCACCCATGATGACACAAGCGAAATCTGAATACATTCCTTGATTCCGTTCGGCATTTCAGGAGTTCTTGTAAGGTACGATATTCCGTAAGCGAGGGGAACACGGATTGCAACGGTTGATATTAAAGATATCCACATAGGCGTCATAGTATCACCGGCGCCGCGCATAATACCTGAAAGGCTCTGTGTAACCGCCATTGCTATATAGCCTACAGCAAGTATTTTCATAAGAAAATAACTCATATCAACAAGTGATGCCGTATCGGTGAATATTCCCATAAGCCATTTGCCGAATATCAATATTATTCCAGTAATAACAGTTGAGCAGATAACCGCCATCAAAGTTCCCTGCTTTGCTCCTTTTACAACTCTGTCATAAAGTCCTGCGCCTACGTTCTGCCCTGCATAAGTGGTAAGTGCCATACCAAATGAAAAATTAGGCATCATTGCAAAACCGTCCACACGCATAATAACCACGTTTGCGGCTATAAACTGTTCTCCGAACTGGTTTGTAAGCGACTGCACTATAATCATTGCAGACGACATTATCGCCTGAGTTAAACCCGACGGCAATCCAAGACGTATAACAGTTTTAACATACGAAGAAACAGGTTTTAAATATTTAAATCCAAAATCAAAAAACTCATTCATTTTAGACAGTTTTATCATACAAAGTACCGACGATATAAACTGTGCAATCACAGTTGCAAGTGCAACTCCTGGTACGCCCATACCAAGCGTTGCCACAAAGTAAATATCAAGAATAATGTTTATAACAGTTGCAACAAGAAGATAAACAAGTGTAGAGAACGAATCTCCAAGACCACGTATAATACCGCTTAAAATATTATAAAAGCCCATGCCTGCAATACCAATAAGAGATATCATCAAGTAATCCGCACACCAGTCAAGTATACTTTCAGGTGTGTTCAAAAAAATCAGTACCGGACGTATAAATGGTGTGGCCATAAGAACTAATGCAACACACGCAATCAATGTTACTGTAATACAGTTTCCGATTGTAAGAGAAAGGCTTTCACGGTTTTTCGCACCAAAATACTGCGAAACCATTATACTCGCTCCTGCCGATATACCTACAAAAAGGACAAGCAGCATATTAAGTATCGGCATAGCACTTCCTACGGCTGCAAGTGCATTATCACCTATATATCTTCCAACAACTATACTGTCAACCGTACTATAAAGTTGCTGTGCAATATTGCCTATAAGCATAGGCAATGTAAACATTACTATACTTTTCCATGGAGTGCCGACTGTCATATCCGTGGGTGTATTTAAACTTTTTAACACGTCTATTTCCCTCAATTTCACAAAAATTTTCAATATATAGTATAACACATTTAATATGCGATGTCAATTTCTGTTATATTCTGCATAATGCTCAAATTTCAATCAGTAACAACACCTTTTTTCAATATAATATTTACAACTAGTCATGCGTATGCCTTTTTAACATTTTTATCAGTCTTTCTTTTTACTGTCTACTTTATTGACATTGAACCACATCGAATATGACTTTGAAAGGATTGTCTTCAAAGTCAATCAGTTTTTCATGATGGATCATCACAATTTTTTCGGTTGCATTTTCTTTTTCACACATAGCAAAGTCCTCCAAATTTTTAATATTTGACAAAACTCCCCATGTTGGAAACGCAAACAAAAAAACCTTGGAATTTAACTAAACTCCAAGGTTTTCTACGCTCCCCCTGTTGGACTTGAACCAACGGTCCGGTCAACAAAATAGTCGGTTTCCATCGTTTTATAAAACTTGCAAATCTCCTTTTTGTTTCTGATTTCGTACTCGCTTCATCTGACACTGTCAGCGCTCGTGCTCAATCCCCTTTGGTTAACAGCCGCATGCTCTACCATATGTTGCAGTTGCAACCCGATTAACCGGGTGTTGGATAGTCCCAACAGGAGGAGTTTTGTTCTATTATTTTATTAAATCATCAATTAAATATTATTTTTGTCAAATTTTCAATACTTGACTTATTCCAAAAATTATTCTCCCAATAAAAGTATTCTGATTTTCGCTTTTTAAATATGCGCTGAGGTACATCAGAGTTATCATAAATATGACACACATCGCAAACATCAAGAATTTGCGGAATCAATTTTAATGCCCTGTCATATCTTTCTAAAATCTTATCCTTAGGAACATCATGACCTCCAGATAAAGTTCTTACAAATACTCTTGATACATTTATCAGCGGATTAGCAGTTAACACATATATACAACGTATAAAGTATCCTTTTTCTTTTGCTTGCTGTAAAAGTTTTAAATTTCGTTCTGTAAAAAGAACAGTCTCAAATGTAAAGTTTTCACTCTTATCAATAAACTCATTGCGTATTCTATCCGCCATAATAGCTGCTTCTAAATCCGTACAATGATTCGCCTTTTTTATATCATCAGCATTAACATATGGTTCAATAATATTTGCCATTTTTGTGATTGTGCTTTTTCCACTGCCATTAGGACCTACAAAAACTATTATTTCAGGCTTCTTCTACATACACTCTTCTCCCATAAGGATACTCTACATAAGGAGCATTCTTATCAAAATCGTATTTAGAAATTGGTAGTTTTCTGAGTTTTTTAATTTCGTTTTCTATTCTTACCGCCTCTTTAAAACGATACGATAATTCATCATCAGAAACACCGCATGTATGATCTAACTCATTATATTTTGATTCACTCATAACGCTCTCTCCTTCCACATATAAACATCCTTATATATTATTATCCTCTTTATTATAAATTTTGCAATATAAAGTTTTTACAATTTTAGGGTGTATACCTTTCTTTAAAAATATACTACACTATAAGTGTTCAGTGTGAAACATATAAATATTACCGAATTATATCTTCTAAATATTTTAATGTTATTCTAACGGTATCCAGTATCACTTTATTGCGGCATTCATGTTTTATTCACGCATTCAAATTACTTTAATTACATAAAGCCAATTAGAAAACTAAAAAGAAAACCGCCTGTCCAATACAGACTTGAACAGGCAGCTTAAATATTCTTTTTTGTGTCTACAAAGTATTGCCTACTTTACTTCACTCATAATATTACTTCCTTTTTTATATTTGTCCAACGGCTTTACTAATTATACTCATTTAAAACATCCTCAATTTTATTCTTACGTTCATCTGCCAATACGATCTATGATTTTTCTTAAACACTTTTCCTTAGAACCTGCAAGAATACTGGATTTTCTCGCTCCGATAGTATATGTAAATATTATTTATCGGCAAACTAATGTATTAAATATTATATCATGTTATGTCGGGGGCAACAATTAAACTTCACTCCCCATAAAATCAACCCATTTTTTATTTTCTGGGTCTATACATATAAGCATTTTGTTTAAATCAGTATCAAAAATCTGCTGTCCGTAGGTTAGATAATAACTAAGCCTTTCCTCGCTGTTGCAAATGATTTTATGACAATTATTTCTTGTCTTGATTCCGCTTCCCGAACCATCATTTTCCCACAGTTGTGCATTCACATCATTTGTGTGACACCACGCAGGTTGTAAGGTGAATTCGATCTTGCCTTTCCAAGTGCCGGGGTAGACTTCCTTCATAAAGTCACCCAAAATCTTTCCGGGAGTCTGTTTAGCAATGCGTTCTATATGAAACCCTATCATGGTAACGCCTTGTTCTCCCTGATATCTTCCGCCCTTTCCGTCACTGTCACCACACCGATTAAACAAAGGTAAATTCACGTTGCGCTCATCTTTTCCGTTTATAATTGTGATAGGATGATTTGCTCCGCAATTAATTTCGTAGTTGCCAAAGGTATGTCCATAATAGCACATAATCGCACCGCAATTTTCCATCAAAACACATTCACCGCCAACCTGAAATCCCTCGTAAAATCCGGATACTGTCATGTCTACATAATGACTGTAGGAAGCATTGCTACCATCTGTCATTGTAAGTCCTATGCATCCCTCTACCGGGACGGGTGGAGGATTTCCTAACCCTGCATTCATATCAACAAAGGCAACAAGACTAACATTCTTAACTTCCGGCCTGTCACACCTTCTCAAATCAATGCATCTTACCGGTTTCTGATTATGAGAAAGACCTATCCGAATATTATTGATTTTTAAAGCAGAACCGCTACCTAATCCCTGCTCGGTCCAGGTTGTTCTGATAACATCTACCCCGTTTTCATCTACAGTTTCAAGTGCCGATTCAGGAACATAGAAATTAACACCTTGTCCCTGTTTGGTACTTTTATAATTCTGTCCTTTAACAAAAATCTCACGTTTGCAATTAGGAAAACAAAGTGCCGCCACAGGGCCACCATCTTCGAAATCATAAAATCCTTCAATCACATATGTGCCATTGAAGAAATATAAATTTTTCCCTCTTATTACACACTCATCAATCGCTTTTTGTATAATTAGTTCATCATTTTTCCCCGGACATACAACATCTGCCTTTAATTTTAATTCTTCCTGACTGTCATATGCCGCAATTGTAATAAATCCTTCCATAATAAAACTCCTTTTTAATTTCATGTATTTTGTTTTGATTATACCATAAAAATCAATTATCTGTATGTAACAGTAAATATCTCCATATTACAATCTGCTGTTAAAAATCTTTATAGGATAACGATTTTCTTCTTCTCTGTCTATTTTCTGCAGAGGATTACCGCTGTTAATCAGTGTCACATCAAAGTGCTGTGCACTGTCTTCACAATAGATGGTCAAATATATCCCGCCGAGAAAGTAACAGGATTCTATACGGGTTAAAATATGTAAATCTGCTGTTGCAAGATTTTGCAGTCGAAAAACCTGGCTATTATCTTCACTGCCAAGGATAAGACTATTTTTTACAATTAGGGAAGGGGCATTTAATGGATTGTCATTACCGCATTCATGCAAATAAAACGCTGAATGATTACCACCGCCGACAAACTCAAATGTACAATCATCAAATTCAAATTTACATCCCTGAGACATTCCGAATCCTATTGTGTTGTTAAAGCCAAGAAGTTGTCCGTTTTTGGTATCACCCAACTCATATACGCATCTGACATGCTTGTAGAAATGATTTGTGCACTGATATTTATTGTGAGCGTCATCGTGGATGCAATATCTGCCATTTTTACAATACACTTCAATGTTTTCAATGTGACACTCCCCCTGAATATTCAAGGGTGACCAGGTGCGGCTTTCGCCGTATGAGATTTCTTCCGTGCCGGGTGCAAATTCCAAACGAACATTTCCTATGCCCACCAGCCTTGTGTTGGGTGGCAAAAATACATTGTACGAAAAATAATCGGGTGCTGTCACATCATCCGATGGAGATTGCACACCGGCATCCTTGTATTCTTTGAAAATGTCATATACTCCTGCATCAACAAATATAGTTTTTTCGTTTTCATCATCTGCAAGTTCCATAAACAGCTGTATAATCCCCTTGTATTTTCTTGTGGGCCCCACATAATAGATATGTTCTTTCTTTGTTACCACAATAAAATTCCTCCTATATGATTTTGTCAAATCGGGAACGAAAAATTAAATTTCTGTTTCCCATAAAGGAATATCCTTAAGTTTACCCCAAACAAAATTACCCATATTTAATCCACCCAGTTTATTTAAATGAATATTATCAAGTTGATATTCTTTATTTTTTACTCTTGCATAGCCGAAACCAGCTTCACAAAAGACATTTATTACAGGAACAGAATTAAGTTTTGCAACTAACTCTATTTTCTGCGCAAACTCAAAGGAAGTCATTTCTCTTTTTGCAAATTTGTGTTCAGGCGGATACTCATTACCACCAATCATAATAATTACAACAATTTGTGCCTTTGTGTTTTCTTGTAAATAGCGAAGGCATTGATTAAAGCAACCGCAAAATGATTCATTATCAGTATCGTAAATATCACCAACAATAACACCTTCATTGGGTAAGACTTCTATTGTAATCAGATCGGCTTTTTCCTTGCCATCGTCTAAATTCATAATAGCATCTTTAGTATTTCCTTTCCCATATCCATCAGGTGTTAAAGAACCTCCGGGAATACCTTTATTAACAACCTCTAATCCTGAAAGTCGCTCGACAATCGGCACATATTCTCCTTGTTGTATACTGGTCATAGAGGTACCGTATGCATACCACAACTTACCTTCCCAGTGATTACTCATAACATTTTATCTCCTTCAAATTCATTTTGTTTTTCTGATAATCCTATTGCTTTATAACTTCCTGTTTTTCAATCACAACCATTGAAAATATTATTGATGTAACTAACAACACGAAAGTTATCACAGAAAGTACCTGCTGACCATAAATATGTATACCAAACAGCATATTTCCGTTTGTCTGTACTGCAGAAAGTATTTTGCCTGCAACTAAAGATGCACCGAATCCAAATATTCCTCCAATACAGTTTTTTACTGCTATTGCTTGTGATATGTATTCCGTCCCCACATAACTGTATACTATATTGAATGAATTCATATTGGTTCCCGCCAGTGCACAATTATACAATATAGAAAAAATTATTATACAATACCATGACGATGTGGATGTAAATATATTTGCAAAAAACGCCAATGCCATCAGGCACAATCCCACACGAAACCCTTTGGCATAGGATGTTTTGTCTGTATATCTTCCAAAGGGTCGTGATATTATCATTCTTGAAAAATTACCTATTATGTTTATTGCCTCGATAGTAATAAGAGAAAGGCATAAGTCTTTTGTCTTGAAAATTCCTAAAAAGCCTAAAGTGAAATATCTGCCTGTTTCATATAGCACCATCATCAGAACTACATTTCTGAAACTTTTTTTCTTGATGAGTTCGCTTATTGTTTTAAAAAACGATTCAGGAGCGGTGTTTTCCACTGTGGGTTTCTGATTTTTCATCATCATCATAGAAACAAAATTACATATATTGAAAATCAGTATGGATACAGAAATAAATAAAAATCCACCATTCAAATTGCCAACGCCTTCGAATTTGTCAATTACATAACCTGCAACCATCGAAACTATCATACCGCATAAAAGCGATACAATTTCCCGGTTAGCTCCATATCTTGCACGTCTGTCAGGCTGTACACATGAATTGCCCCAATTAAACAGTATTGAAGCCACTATCAAACGCAGCGAATATGCAGTCAAAACACTAACAACAATTAAAACAGTTTTTACCTCTTTTGCAAAAGGAATAAGCGGCATTAAAAACATAAGCATAAGTAACAAGAAATTTATAACATATATAGGAATAAGGAGTGCTTTTCTGTTACACTTCAAACGCACAACAAAAAGAGACAGTATCTGCAACACAAATGCCAATTCTGTAAAAGATGAAATTATTCCTATAAGAGAGTCGCTTAATCCCACATGATTCAGTAGTTTTGCAAGAAACGCACCGCCCGTAACAAGCAATGCACAATGTTCAAACATACTTTGAGCGATATATGCTCTTCTTGAGCGTTTGTATTCAGTTGAATTAAAATCTTCCATAATATTCTCTCCATATCATCTAATTTCTTTCGTCATATCTTTCAATGCTGATGCTTCTTCCACCAGAGAATCTATTTTGTCATCAGGCATAAACTCCAAGAGAAAAGTGTTTACGTTTTTAAATATTTCAAAATATTTTGACCAAATGGATTTTCCTTCAGACAAGGGATATCTGATATCACCTTTCCAATTAAAAACATGTACGCATTTACAATATGGCTCACAAAGTTTAGCATAACTGATGTTTTCTTCTACGGTTTTATATTGATTAGGCTGCCAATACATACAGAAATTCGGAGAGTCCACTTCTCGCATCAATTCCATTGCGCCTTCTGCAGTTTCTGTATAAGTACATCTGTGACACTCAGCACATAATGTTACATTATGTTTTTCTGCAATCCTTGCCGCACTATGGCATTGTTTAAAAAACTTTTCTTTTTCTTCCTTTGTATATTCTTCAGCAGATTTTTCCCCACACCAAATTCTGATAATATCAGTACCAATAATTTTGGCTGCGTTAATATAGTTTATTAAATCATCAACATTGTCTTCTCCGAGTGTAAAGTATGTACCATATGAGGAACATTTAATGCCGTATTTTTTCTGCAAATTCACAATTTTCTCTAATTTTTCGGCATCATTACAAGGAGCGTGAATATCACTTCCCCATTCAACGCAACTTAATCCGGCGTTTTTCACCGCCTTTATTATTTCTTCAGGTGAATGCGTTCTGAATGAAATTGAAACAAGACCACAATTATATTTGTTCATTTTATCCTCCTGCGCTAATTTCGTTTTATATTAGCATCATATTATAACATTTTCTTTTATTAAACCCCCTGCTCAATTACTTCTATAATTTCTTTGGCATAATCAGCTGTAACAAGTTCACTTTCCTCATTTTTAAGCCATTTTACAAGTTCTGCAATCTGCCGTGAAATTAAATCTGCATCGCCACCGTAATTAACATATTTTCCGTCTTCAAAAAGGTACAAATTCATTCCATCTTTTATTTTTACGACACCATCTGTAAAATAATAAGAAGTTTCATACTCCATGGGAACTCGATTTCCGCAAAAAGTAACAACTGCGGATACACCGTCTGTAAGTTTTAAAAGCATTTGCACATCAACATCAATATTGTGTTCACTGATGGGATTAGAAGTAACAACGTGTGCTTCTTCCACTTTCAATCCCGTTGCATAAAAAATTCTATCCAAACTGTGTGCACCATAATTCATTATCATGCCACCACCGGCAAGTGCTTTATCTAAAAACCACTTAGGGCGATCATCAGTAACATATTCACCATTGCGCACCTCAGTTATCATACAAAGTTTTCCGTACTTACCGCTTTCTATAATTTTTTTAACCTCTCGCACTGCTGAATAGTATTTCTGAACGTGACCAACTGCAAGTTTTGCACCGCTTTTTTTACTTGCTTCAATCATTTTGTTACATTCACTTGTATTGTTTGCCATAGGTTTTTCAACCAAAACGTTTATACCTTTTTCAAGAAAATAAACTGTCGCCTCACAATGCAGAAAATGCGGCAAATTTAATATGACAGCATCAGGATTTACTTCATTTGCTATTTCCTTGTAGTTTGTGTAATATTTTGCACCATGAACCTCTGCCATTTCTCTTGCCTTAACCTCATCGACATCGCAAACAGCAATAAGTTCACAGTCCGGGTTTTTTAATATTGCATCAGAATGTTCTTTTCCAATTATGCCTGCCCCTACAATCGCAATTTTAAACATACTTATCTCTCCTGTCATACATCTTAATTAAGTGAACTTTTTAATCCAATAGGTTAATATATAAACCGCCAACAACAGTTCTATTTTGAAAACTTTTGTGTCTTCCCGTACTTGTATAGTACCAGTCTGTCAAAGGCACTCTGTCGGTGGTTTCAGCCAGCATATTAACAATGCTTTCACACACCATTTCAAAATATTGACTATCATCAGCAATTTTAGTTGACCACATCAGCCAATCAATTTTAGTATAGTCTTCTCTTGAATCGAGAGGAACACCATATCTGTTAATTTTGGTTTTATATAATTCTATTTCCGCTTGTTTCATATCTTCCGAGAACAGATTTAAACCTAAAAGGTTATCCCATACAATATTATATTTTAAACTCCAACCATCAGGATTATCAAACGTAAGACGGGTTGCTCCGTGGTTTGCCTTTGCATCTTTTTCCCATCTTTCCGCACATTCTTTTGCAATCTCCATATACTTTTTATCACCTGAAAGTCTTGAGAATGAAGCAATACCTAAAATTGCTTTCAGACTAAGGTTGCAGTTATGATTCAAATGTCCTGCAAAATCATCTGTACACAACTGACTGCCTGGATCATAACCATATTCAACGAGATAGTCAGCCCACTTTTTTATAAGTTCTTTATTTTCTTCGTAAATTTTTATATTGTTATCTCCCGAAAAATGCATAACTGCTGCCAGACATAAAAGCATATTACCTGACTCTTCTACGGGCATCTGCATTTCCAATTTTTTGGGTTCATTGTATCTCATACCATAAACCTGACCGTTTGCCAATGGATACTGACCAACATCGTGAGGAGCAAATTCATATTCCCAAGCATCAGTTTTAGCATATTTGATGATTGGTCGAAGCATGGCAATAACAAGTTCCGGATTATACTTTAAAAACAGCGGAATTGATGGATAGGTTACATCTAATGTGCCTATACATCCATTAGATTCACATTCTTTTGATAAAAACAACAATTCGCCGTTTTCGTCACTTATAAGTTTATGCGCAGAAATTGCCTGTCTATATGCAAGAGTAAGTATATTTTTATAATCTTCACCATGCTTTTCTGCTTCTTTTATAAGTTCAACATCAAAGTCATCACACATTTTTTTAATTGAATCATACTCAGACACGGCTGCTTTAACCATCTGCGAAAAGTCCTCAAAGAAATTGGTATAATATTCTTTTAACGGAACATTGAAATATTCGATCGGAAAAATCTCATCATACGCAAGAGCAATAACACCATTGCATTCTTTTCTTTTTGTTGCAATATACGGCATATCTGAATATGCATTATACTCGCAATTTAACGGAATGCTTTCAATTTTATCTGCCTTTGTAACAAATGCATCTCTATCGCACAGATGCAGATATCCCCAATCAATCAAATCTTTATCGGCGGATTGGGCAAGAGGATTTTGAATCGTATTTCCGCAGCAAACGGAATAGTCTGTTTTTTTAAAAACAACCTTCTGTTCGGCGCTTCTAACACAACATCTGGCACTTATACCAAAAACAAATTCTACGTCTGTATCTTTATCACATTTCTTCTCAATTTCATACGCTACATAACTAACAGGTCGGGACAAAATGTCTATGCGTTTTAATAAAAGTGGTGTTGTAAATGTCAAAGTAACACGCGCATACTCATTTTCAAACGTATATTCAGTCGATAAGGGTGTTAACTTAACATCAGTCTGCGCAATTTTCATTCGGTTATCACCAAAATTTATATCTGTGGCAACCATAGAATAAAACTTGCTATCAACAATTATACCTGCGATAATGGGATTTGGAAGTTCCGTCCAACTTCTTGCAGTATCATCAGTAAGTTTATCGGCACAAGACCAAATAGAAAAAAATGGGTCTACCGTTACAAGCGGATACGCAGGAGCTTTAAAAAATTTTTTCATAATATCACCTCATAATATTGATTTAATTGTATTATACAGTTATAATATAATAAAACCAATGAGAATTTCTTGATAAAAAATGAGGAAAACCGTTATGAATGAAAAAATTTATACATTTGCTCAAAAAGAAGAATACAAAAACATAATCAATCTTATCATATGTGGAATTACGTACCCTCATAAAAGTTATTCCATAACGAGATTAAACTCTTCTGTGGCGTGCATAGAATATATTGAAAACGGGAGTGGTACAGCAATAATCGGCAACCAAAAATTCTTTCCGTCGCAAGGTGACAGTTATTTTCTTCAGCAGAATTTTGACCAACACTATTTTTCTCACACAAATGACCCTTGGAAAAAATACTTTATAAACATATCCGGCCCGCTTGTTTATTCTTTTACGGAAAGTTATGGTCTGCAAGGTAATTTTTATTATCCAAATCTCAACATAAAAGATGAACTTTTAAAAATAATATCCATTGCAAAAGTGAAAGACAGGGATTGCACAAGTGAGATAATTTCAATACTAAGCGAAATATTTTTTAAAATGCACATTTCCCTGAAAACAGATGAAAAAAACGCTTTTGCAATTGAAATGAAAAAGTTTATTAACACACGAATTGAATCAGACTTTAAAATAAAAGACTTGTGTGAACATATGCACAAGTCAGAATCTCAAGTAACAAAAATTTTTAAAAATGCGTTCGGATTAACACCGTACAAATATTTACTGAACGAAAAAATAAATCTGTCAAAAGAACTTTTGAAACACACCGGTTTATCTGTTAAAGAAATATCCGACAGGTTAAAATTCACTGATGAATATTATTTCTCTAATATATTCAAAAAAAAGGTGGGATTGTCTCCTTCTGTATACAGAAAAACACAATCCCAAAGCCAGATCAAATAATATATCTTTTAAATTTCAGTGCCATTGAAATCTACCCATTTTTTATTTTCTGGGTCTATACATATAAGCATTTTGTTTAAATCAGTATCAAAAATCTGCTGTCCGTAGGTTGGATAATAACTAAGCCTTTCCTCGCTGTTGCAAATGATTTTATGACAATTATTTCTCGTTCTAAAACCTGTACCGGAGCCGTCGTTTTCCCAAAGTTGAAAATCTTCCGTATTAAGATGACACCATGCCGGTTGTATAGTAAAATCAATATTTCCCTTCCATGTACCGGGATAAACCTCTTTCATACGATGTCCATGAACTTTACCGGGAGTCTGTTTCGCAATGTGCTCGATATTAAAACTTATCATTGTAACTTCTTGATTTCCCTGCAATCTGTTGCCATTACCATCAGAATCACCGCAACCATTAAACAGTGGAAGATTTACATTTCTCTCGTCCATACAGTTTATCATTGTTATAGGATGATTTGCACCGCATTTTATTTCATAATTTCCGAATGTATAACCATAATAATTCATTATGGCAGAACAATTTATCATAACAACATGCTCGCCACTTACCTGAATTCCTTCGTAAAAGCCACTTGCACCCACATTTGTATAATTGCTGTAAAATTGATTACTGCCGTCTGTCATAGTAAGACCAATGCATCCCATCGTTGCGACCGGAGGCGGATTCCCCAATCCGGCATTCATATCTGCATAAGCATTTAATCCTATATTTTTCAATTCAGGTCTGTCGCAACGCCTTAAATCTATACAGCGAATCTCCTTTTGATTATGTGATAAAGATATTCTGAAATTTTCCATCCTAAGAGCCGAACCGCTTCCTAGTCCTTGATTTGTCCAAGTTGTTCTTATAACATCTGTTTCTTCCTCAATTTCCCCAAGTGCATCGGCAGAAACATAAAACTTAACTCCATCGTTCTTTCTTGCTGGGTTGTTTTGACCTATAAAACATATTTCGCGGTTGCAATTGGGAAAACACAATGCAGTTCGTGGACCGTTATCCGAAAAATCATAAAATCCGTCTATGCAATATTTTCCGTTAATCAAATAAATGTTTTTATCCTCTTCCACACATCGGTCAATTGCTTTTTGTATAATTACTTCATCGTGCTTACCGGTACACACAAAATCTGCTTTATCCTTACTTTCCTGTGTACTATTGCTTGCCGCTATTACTAAATAATTATAGCGTTCCATATATTTTCACTCCATTCAAATAATTTGATAAATTTAAGAACACCCATCACGAATACAATTGTCTGAATTTACCTGGATTGAGTTCTGTATACTTTTTAAATTGACGCAAAAATGTAGCGCGGCTTACATATCCGCATTGCTGATATATTTCCTCTATTGTACCGTCTGTTTCCAGCAATAGTCGTTTTGCATGCTCGATACGCAACTTTCCAATATAATCCAGAATATTTATATGATACTTCTCACGAAATTTATAAGATAAATATGCAGGAGTAATCTGAAAATTGGAGGCGATTACAGTAATATTGAGTTCCGGATTGGTGTAATCGTTGTTTATAAGTTCATGAACCTTTGCTTCAACCCCATCGCTTGTCACGCACGACATTTTGCACAATTTTTCAGTATACTCTTCAAGTTTATTTTCTATAGATTGAATTCGTTGTGCTTCCATAATTTTATTTATAATTTCAAAACCAGATATTTCACAGTTGGATTTTCTTGACAATTCCTTAATGGCGTCAGCAAACATATCTGCAATAAAATATTTTAATGTTTCTTTGGGGATATTAAGGTTTAATACATCTCTTAAAACAGAAACAGCATTTTGCGGGTCAGCATCAAAAATATAATTTATAAAAACATTCTTCTTGTCATTTCTCAAAGTTTCATTATGTTTCAATTCGTTGCTATTACATATTTGAGCACCATAAACATCTAAAATCTGCATATCTTCTATCTGTTCCCGGATCAAACGATATACGCTGGGAAGTTCTTCAATGGATAAAACCTCTTCGCTCAAAGACACACGAGAAGTAATTTTGAAATGGTGCTTAATAAGATTACAACCATGACTCATAACTTCACAAATGTCATTGGTTTTTTTATTATCAGTATTAATAATCATAACAATTCTATCCTGAAGTAATCCGCAGTATACATTCCCGAATGGTTCTAAAAGTTCAGTAAATATATTCGTAATTGCAACAACCATCAAACGTTGGTTATTTTCCATAAGTTCTTCATCTGAATCCTCAGAGAAAATGCCCATATTAGCAATATCCATTTCCGAAAGTATAAAATAACGGCGGTCAAGGCGAATTTCAAGATGATTCATAATATATCTGTCCATGTCTCCATAAACAACAAGACTATGAATAAGATTATTAATAGCAAGTGGTTTGAACGAATCTATTTTACTGCTCAGATTGCTTTTTTCTTTGTTTTGCATATTTATTCTGTGCTTGATAATATCATATTCATTTTGTTCATACGAATTTGATCCAAGCATATGCATAATATCATTTACAGGCTTAATATTCATTTTCACCATAAATGAAATTGTAATCAATCCCACAAAAATCGAAAAAATCGCAGTAATTACAATATTCATTTTCAACACTTTCAAAGGTTGTGTCATTATTTTTTCATGCAACAGATAAACATATTTGACATTATACAGAGTGCTTGACGAAACGATATACTTTTCTCCGTCTATACGTATCTTCTCCGTGCTTTCGGTAACGCCACTTATTTGTTCAATAAAATTATCACCTATGTCAACACTGGAAAAAATAAGTTCATTTTCCGAATTGCATAAAATCATAATGCCGGCTTCTTGTGGCACAATTTGGCGGTATCTTTCCCTGAGTTTGCTTTCACTGATTGTCAATACAATATTTATAGGTTTGCCGCCATTTGCAGAATATCCTATAGTTCGGAAGTAAGCAAAACCATTTTTTATTTTCAATAAACTTCCTTTATAATCATCACGTACAATCGAAGGCTCCACAACCTTTTTCAGACCATCATTTTCTGCTGCAAAAAAGTTTGATAATGATTCAGCACGTTGAGTACTTACTGCGAAATCAATATGATTAAATATCAACCAAACATCACTAAAAATATAGTTTTGATCCAAAATCATCCTTGACAAATCATTTTTGAGTTCATACGCAACAACAGTAGAAAAATCTTCGGGAATACTCATTCCCATTGCACTTATAACAATTGGATTTTCCAAAATAGATACATATGTTCTGTTACAAACATCATATAACTGTTCTATCTCGCGCTGTTCTAAATTAATGACCTGTTCCGCTATCTGCGTGCTTTGCTCGGAAAGAATATCAATCGCTTCAAAATGCACAATCATACTCGAGATAAACGGCAGAAAAAATATAACAAGATACGAAATAAGCCAAATAAAAGAAATGCTTTTTTTAAAATTTTTATTTGGCTTTTTTATATGCGACATAAGTTTTTTCATTATATTCCCGACTTTACTCAAGTTATCACCTCAAAAATCTGCTTAATATGAAATGTTTTTATGCCATAGTTTTCAGCATTTGACTTGTAACTTCGTACTTGCAACTCTTTTCATCTTTAAAGCACTTAAATTCTTCAACCATATATTCAGCCATACGATGCACCTCATCTCCCCACGAACCTGCAATATGAGGAGTAAGGATGCAATTATCAAGTGTAAAAAATTTACTGTCGTCTGCAGGTGGTTCAGGCATAGTAACATCTAAAACCGCAGTAATGTCGCTACGATTCTCAAGGCATTTTATCAAATCGTCCTCAATCACCTGTGCACCTCTGCCTGTATTTATAAAAGTTGAATAAGGGAGCATGGATGAAAAAAGTTCATAGTCAAAAATATTTTTAGTTTGCTCGTTATTGGCAAGATGGTTTGAAATAACGTTGCATGTGGAAAACAATTCCTTCAGAGAAACTTTTGCCACTCCGAGTTTTTTTGCAATATCATCAGGTAAAAATGGGTCATAGGTAACAACTTCAAGGTTGTATGCTTTAAGCATCTGTATAACTAACTTACCAATCATACCTGCTCCGACTATTCCCACTTTTGCCCCGTAATTACCACGATATTTTCCTGAAAGGTCTTTTGAAATTTTATGCTTTTTGTTTTTTGACAAAAAAGAAGTAGCATAAAAACCTTTATTTGCAAGGATTATCTGCGCCACCGTGTACTCAGCCACAGGAACGGCATTTGCCGCCCAAGCACTGAACACCTTAACACCGCATTTTAAAAAGGGGCGTGCAAACTCCTGAACAGAACCTGCTGCGTAAAAGACACATTTAAGATTTGGAAAATATGTTCTTATTTCGTATTCACTGAACTCGGGCATCCCCCATGTGGAAAAAAGATATTCTGTATCTTTGAAAACATCGGGGTTTTTTAAAACGTCGCTTTTGCTGTAACACTTTTCATTGGAATTTCCGGAGATTTTTTCGACAGTTCTTTTTTCATAAACGTGATAAAAATCCTCTACGGAATCACACAAAAAAATTAATTTCATTATAATTCCTCTATACATTAAATTTTCTTAAAAAACAATCAATGCTTTGATTTTAACACCATTTCTTTACATAGCGGAGAAAGTGCATCATTCCATAGCATACACTTAACCTTCATATATGGTGCATTATTGCTGAGTGTGAACTTTAAAGGTTCACTGCCTTTTGCAATTTTAACATCATACAACTTATATTCATTATCCGTTACTCCGTAAAAAATTGCAACATACAAAATATAATTTTCTTCATTTGTCAAAACTTGCATATTATATGATGTGTCGCTTTTAACAGAATTTACAATTCCGCCGTTTTCCTCATAACAGACTACACCTTGAGTCGGCGTGCCGTAAAATGTACGTTCCACACTGAAGTTTACCTCCCCGTCAATGATGCGTGGAGAAACTTTAGAATACAATGTGTCAATTATCAGCAAATCTTTGCTTGCTGTTTTTTCATAAGCAGGATAACTTGTAAAACAGCTTTTATTCTGCGAAAATTCAAATCCCGCATCGTTGTGAATATAAACAGTTTCACCGTCAGTTTTAGTTATTTTATGTGAAAGTCCCGATCCATCGGCAAAAGAGAAAGTTCCCCATCTGCCGGTTAAATCATCGGGGATTTTTTCTGAAACCACAACAGAATTTTCTCCATACAAACTTCTTTTAACCGAGTTTACATTGGCAGAAAAGCCTTCATCACAACGCATAACACCCTCGTCTGTATATATAGCACCCTCGCCGTAAATATAGCCGTTTTGAATTTTCTTATCGGATTTATTCCTGCGTATATGGGCAATTTCAGTAAAAAAGTTTATACCGTCATATTGTTTTAATTCGTCATTATCGGATATGCAAATAATATCTTCATATTCACCTAAATCCACAATTGCAAATACGGCATTGTCGGTTTCGTACCAATCAACTGCTTGTACCTTGGCTGATAATGATGACGAGATCCCCTCATATACTGTAGCATATTTTGTGATTTCATCATCAACTTCTCTGCGTTGGTAAAAATGCTTTGTGGGATAATTATCACGTAAACTTGCATTTCCGCCTGTTCGCCTTAGCGAAGGCATGGTTGAAAAATACAGTTCACTGTTTGCATTGCCTTTTGAAAAAACATTGATTTTAGAACCGCTTTTGTCGCCCACAAAGGAAAATCTAATGCCGTTTTCACCTGAATAAACAGAAGCGTCTGTAAAATTATCATAGGACTGCAAACCTGCTTTGTCAGCCATCAATCCTGATTTTCCGTTATTGTTCAAATAGACGCACAAATCTTCAGCAGTGGCAACAGCCTCTATTTCATCATTTATTTCAACAGTTATACTTTCGTCTTCACTGCCACGAAGAAAATTTTCGTGAACTGTTCCGCCTTTCAAAGTTTGCAAATCAAAAACATAACTGGTATTTTCAGAAGTTTTAATCAGCATAAGTAATCGGCGGTTATCTTCAATATTCAATGTAGAGTCCATAAGTTGCTTTGCCTCTATAAGTTGAATATTACCGCCATTTGAAGAACCATCATCATACCGCAATAATTTAGGACGTGCAAATTTATTGGCGTAAGCAGTATAGTTTTTTGCTGAACTATCATATATCCAAGCACCGTTATGAGCAACGGGAGATATGTGCATATATCTGTGATTTCTGGTGTCATGGGGATAACCGGCATCAGGCAAAAGTTCCTGACCGCAAGCCCAAAAAGTCATTGTAAGGAAACTTCCGTGAGTGTGACTTCCGTAAAAAGGCATACCCGATTGAATAGACGGAAACAACAGGCTGACCTGCTGAGCGTCTTGTGTATTGCCGCTTTTTAATGCAAATAATCCAAAATGGTTAAACTCAACATTGGATAAATATTCGTTTTTTATGGGCAAGTTTTTGCCCACCACAGAGGTATAGGTTGGATGTGTGTCATTAACTGCAATTATTGTTCCATCGGGATTAACAGGTTTACCTACTGCTTGTTCGGCAAAACCAATCATCGGCCATCGTGACGACAAATCGCTTCCGTCAAGAGAAATGCCGAGCAAATCATCCTCATACCCTTCCGGATCCACAAATTTACTCATTAACGGTATCGCTTCCTTAATGTTGCCATAAAGTTGCTTACCGTAAGACACCGTACCTTCCCACCACATACCGTCAGCAAACCATAACTGTTGCGCCATTGCCTTATCGGCAATAAATATTGCCCAGTGCATAATTTCAGGTTTATTCAATATGGTTGCAAGTCCTGCCATATGTTTTACAGTATAACCCGAAAGATTGCCGGGAATCCTTATGGCATAGTCATTATATGTAAGTTGTGCTGTGTCGTACAGCCAATTTTCAATAAGCGTTCTGGTGTTGGTATTGTAAAGAATATCAAATTCATCAGTATTATAATTACCCAACAAATTATAAGCAATTGCCATATACATAGGCTGAACTGTATACCATTCTGATGATATAGTTCCATAATCATAAATTGACTTGATGTTTGAATGATTTTGAGCAAAAAGTATCAGCGCGGTATAAATCTTTTCGGCAAGTGCCTCTTTTTCTTCCGCCTGCTCCTCAATCCTGTACAACTGTGCAAGTCTGCAAATCTGAATTTCCAGGGCAGAACGCACAGATAATTTTGCAGGCAACGCACCTTTAACAACCTGAACAAAATCCTCATTACTTTGTTCTATATATTCAGACACAAGTTCAATTTTCTCAGCAGTAGTTTCTCTCCCTATAATTCGCTCGCTCCATGTTAGCATACGGTCTATATCAGAGTTTGTAATAACCGCTGAAGTTTCGGTTGCATAAAATTCAGAGAAAGCAGCGAAAACGCTGCTTATCTCTAAAATTATTATGGATACAACTATTAAAATAACTGCATAAATTTTATAATATTTGTTTTCATTCATAGCCGTTTACTCAATTATGCTGCAATCTACCACAGGCATAATAATATTATTGAACGCAAACAGTTTAACCACTGCCGCTGTTTTTGTATATCCGCTGTCATCATAATTAGCAAATGCAGTTGCAGGAACTTCAATTCCTGTTATTTGTGCATTAGCGCTTCCGGCAACGTGGTATGCTTTGATAAGTTCACTGCCGATTACGGTTTTAGAAGTATCGTTAGCATATTCATATTTATATACTGCTGCATAGTAATCATCACTGAATACGTTGCCGTTGCCTTTTGCTGTATATATACCTGCGGTAAGTTCATCAACAGCAGTATCGCCTTTATAGAGTGTCATACCGATTGGTTTGCCGTCAGCCGACACTTTGCAAGTGCTGTCCCAAACTTTGTTAAAAGCAATATCTTTAACATAGTTAATGTCATTTGCTCCGCCTTCAGCACAGTCAAAACGTACATTCATTGCAAGTGCTGATTTGCTTGCGGAGTCATCAGCGTTATAAGGTAAATTCATACCATAATTTACACCGTTAATCCATAAACTCTGTGTTTTATTTTTGTAATCGGTAACAATTTCCAATTCATACCAGCAATCAGGAGCAAAATCCGCAACACGTTTTGTACCGCCTTTGCCGTTGCTTACGTATATTCCATCAGTTTTAAGTTCAATGGGGTTAGGTGTTATGAATTTGCCGTTTGTATCCCCTACTTTTCCTCCCAAAATAACTACTGTGTTATCATCAGGCTTAACTTTGCAGGAGAATGAACAAGAACTCTCTGAATTAAGTCCGTATCCAACATGCCATAATTGCAATACTGCATTGCCTTTAGAAACATTTCCGTTTGAAACTACTTTTAATGCATACGATCCGTCATCTAAGGTTTCACGAATACCGTAAGGAGCAGTATCAACAGTACCGACCTTTAAGAAATTTGAACTTGTTGAGCCGGGAATATAACCGGCTTGCAAGTCAGTATTCATATACTTCGTGCCTTCAACCATTGAACTGAAATCATTTGTCTTGATTGCTGATGCAATTGCAATGGTGTAACTCTGTGATCTGTCGCCGTAAGCAACTTTAACACGGTAATCCGATGCATTAGAGGTAGTAAGGCGGATATTTTCAATATCTTCAATAGCATTACCTGATGCATCTGTAACAGATACAACCGCATCCGCATGACTCGTTACAATACTGTCTGTAAGAGTTTTTAAGGGAGTGCCGTAAATAACCTTTGTGATGCTCAACGAACTGTTATCAGCAGAAGCACTGCAGCCTATGGAGTCGATATCTACACAGTCCGCACTGCGGTTAGCAGCGGAAAGGAAAGGATAAAAACTGTATATGTAAGAATTTGCCGCCTCATTTGTTGATGTTTTGGGAGTGTATGAAAGTTTAAAGTAACGCGCGGTAAGCACCTCTGCCGATGTAAACTCCTGATTTACAGTCTGTCCTTTTGTAAACTCAGGAGAATAAGTCAATGTAGACCATGTTGCATTATCATTTGAATATGAAAGGGTAAGACCGGGACCTGCGTTAGAGGCATGAACGAAGAAACCATCGAAGCGCACTGATTTACCCGCATCTGCAGTTATTATAATATTACCTGTATAAGTATATATACTTTCGCTTGATTGATACCATAAACTGTTTACAATATTTGAATCTCTTTTTAATTGGTTATTAGGAGTCACAGTTGTATCCAACCCAAATTTTGTTCCTACTTTAACGCGTGAATAGAATGTATCGCCTACTTGTGCATTATTTTTATCTTTCATGGTAACTACGACTTCAAGAAATTTACCGTAATCAGCCTCAGTAATTGTATAAGTCTGAGCATCGCTGCCGGTACGGTTTGTGTTTTCTCCGTCAATTGTATCTCTTACTCTCCATTGGTAGGTTATTGTGTAGTCGGAGGCAGTTACGGAAGAGGGAAATGCTGTCTGGGCATTCGCTCTTAAAGTTACGCCCGGTTCAACATTCTGAGCGCCACCAGTAATGATGATTTGCGCACGTTTTAATGCCGGTGTGGTTATTGTGCTTGCTGAAGGAGTTGTATATATAGGGCTGCGAACTGTTGTTCCCTGTCCGTCAGCATTAGTGGTTTTAACTGTAAAATAAAGCCAATAACCGGAATCATCTGAGGTAAGGGTGTAATCTTTAGAAGTTGCCCCGCTTATTGCTGTGGCAGTTTTAGTATCTTGTTTTAACCGATACCACTGTATAGCAACGCTATCTGCAGTTTCTGCTTTGCCTGAGGGGTCATAGTAAGTATAATTTGCAGAAACTGTTTCGCCTATCATCCAGTTACCTGATGCATAAACGTCCGTGGCACTTGCCGTACTGGTTGTTGCAGCAGAAACAAAAACCGTTCCTGTTGCCATACTCATCATAAGAACCGCAACGATGCAAAAAATTGATAAAATTCTTTTCATTTTACTCTCTCCTTAATATAATAAATTTTTTGGAAACATAATGAAAATTTAAAAAACTAATATTTTTTAAAAGCAGGTATTTTAACTTCAAACCACACATTTCCGGGAATGATTCGGCGGTATTCCTCTTGATCATAACGGAATTTACGGTTATGCATCAAGGCTTGAGTATCGGGAATGATTCCCGTTTCGGGATGAACATACGCAGGGAAGGTGGTCATAGTTGCTCCTGCTTCGGACAATTTGAAACCGGGAGTATTATTTACAGTTACAACGCTCTGGTCTACATCTTTAATTTCAAATGCAACGCCCGTTCCGTCACCGTAAATAGTGTGGCCCCATACACCTTTTACATTATTGGGCAAAACGCCCTTAACTCTTAATTGGTGGGGTATTTCCTCAGAATCAAACTCCCCTCGGGCTGAAAGAACCTGATACATGAATTCTTTCTCACCGATGAATTTTTGTCCTTCCTTTTCAATGCAGCCCTCACCATAAAGATACTGCCATATAATTTTATCTTCATTCTTGTCAAGGCGGATAGCCGCATAATCGCCCGAAAATGTTATTCCGTTATATTCACGGGGGATATTGTCATTACTGATATATATGTAATCCACAGCATCAGCCAGTTCAACACGCACAAGTTGAGTCATATCATCTTTATCGGGGGCAGGCAACCACTCAACGTTTTTAA
Source organism: Clostridia bacterium (assembly GCA_045589495.1). GTDB lineage: Bacteria > Bacillota > Clostridia > UMGS1810 > UMGS1810 > SIG455. The sequence goes on along the minus strand of JAZNPF010000004.1, from coordinate 18,979 downwards.
TTTTGCCTTCGTCATCTTTACGATATCCCTCGTATACACCGCCGTAAATGGTTATATCTTCGGGTGTAACGTCCTGACGCTGATAAAAATGATAACCGGGATATTTGTCCTTATTGGCAACAACGTTATTGGCTCTGCGCATTGTGGGGAATTTTGAAAATGCAATAGTTGTATTTTTATTTCCTTTTATATAAGCGTGCAGTGATGTTCCTGAAGTCACGCCTTGCCAAACAAAATCAAAACTATCATCAGTTACAAGCATTTGGGGATATGTGAGCATACTTTCACTCATTACAATACCGCCCTTTTTACCAATTCCGCTTAATGCTTTACCCAAAGTTCCGCTTTGAGGTTCGGGAAGAGCAAGGCTTGTTGTAAACTCAACGTCCTCCTCCTCTACCTGACGGAGAAAGTTTTCGTGTACCGTGCCGCCTTTCAGACGTTGAATATCTACCGTATATGAATGATTTTCGTCTACCGAAATCATCATAACCGCACGGCGTTTCATATCGACTTCGTCTAAATCCATATGCTTACTTTCTGCTTCAAGAAGTTGAACCTGTTTACTGTTTCTGGTTCCGTCATCATAAGCATAAGTATTATTTTTTATAACACGCGAACCTCTTGTAGTATACGAAGCCGCATTGGGGGAATAAACCCACGAACAGTTATGAGCGTATGCATTCATATGCAAATATCTGTTTGCCGCAGTATCAAATACATATCCGCCGTCGGGAAGAAGTTCCATTCCGCCCGCCCAGAATGTAAGCCCAAGGAAGTCGCCGTGAGTGTGTCCTGCACTGTAAGGCAACCCCTCACCTAAAGTAGGAAACTTTAAGTTTATCTGCTGTGCATCGGTGGTATTGCCGTATTTCATACTATACAGTCCAAAATGGTTAAGTTCTGTATTTTTCAAATATTCTGCCTTTATGGGTCTGTCAACTTTAACTCCTCTTATATAGTGAGTGTCATTCACCGTTACGAGTACACCGTTGGGGTAAACCGACAACTCGTTAATTTCATCTCTCCACTTATCCATTATGAGCCAGCGTCCGGTAATGTCGGTGTAATTAAGTTTTAGACCCAATTTGGTGTCAACATAGTCATCGGGATCTTTATATAATTTAATTACAGACGTAGCCTCACGCAAGTTACCCACCAGCATCTGTCCGTATGAAACAGTTCCTTCACGCCACATACCATCACCGTAAAACTGCGAGGGTAACAGAGAAAGGTCCATAAGTTCAATTACTTTCCTTACTCTGTCGGGGTCATTCAAAGTTACTGCAATTCCCGCCAGATGCTTAATCCAGTATCCGCCGTAGTTACATACGGGACGATTTATATGAATATCATAAATTCTGTCAAAATATTCTAAAAACCATCTTTCAACAACTGCTCTTGCATCAACCCCGTTAATTTTAGAAAGTTCGTCCCAGTAAGGATTATTAAAAGCATTATCATACGCATATACCAGAAAACTCGGTACTTCGTTCTGCGGATATTCAAAAATTCTGGCTTCGCTACTTATAGGAACATTTTCAGATTCTACTGCCGAGGTATAAATAATTGTAATTACCTGCTGCATAAGGTAATCATCATTATCTGTTTTAGCAAGATCGCTCATAATTGCACACAATCTATCGTGAGCAGGGTGAGTTCCCGAATTTGCAAGTGCATTCACCTTAGAACGCACATATTCCTCAAGTTCTTCCAATGACATCTCCCTGAGCTGAGCGACTTCTGCTTCCTTCTTTTCCTTACTCAGGTCTAAAAATGACCTGTCACTGCCTATAAGCATAAATCGAAACATTCTTCCATGGGGATGCGGAATTTCTCCACTTTGGGAGCCTTCCACTTTAATGGGAACAAATGATTCTTCTGCTGTTAAATCGGTACTCCCACCCGCATCGACCGGCAAACAGGTAAACAGCATCGCCAGTACAATTACAAAACTGAAAAAGCGTTTCATAGTTAAATCCCACCCTTCAGTTTATATAAAAGAGTGACAATTTTTGATGCTTCAGCACGTGTGGCACCGTCAAAGGGACGGAAGTTGCCATTTGTATCGCCTACCATAATTCCTGCTTTTTTCATTCTTCCTACAGATTCAATCGCATACGATGAAATGTCTGAATTATCTGCAAAAGTAGTTACAGTTTCAAAATCAGGAAGCAGTTTTATATGCTGAAGTGCTTTTGCCGATATTACAGCCATATCCTGACGTGTTACAGGCAGGTCAGCACCAAATATTCCGCCTTCCATACCATTCACAATTCCCAAAGCAACACCTGTTTTAACATACTCAAAGTACCAGTCGCTTTCATTTACATCAGCAAAATCACATTCGCCTTCTGCTTTTAAAGCAAGTGCATCAAGCACCATTTTCAAAAATTGCGAACGGGTAAGCGTGATGTCGGGCCCGAATGAGCCGTCGGGAAATCCTGAAACTAAATCAAGAGTTGCCAAAAAATCTATATGTTCATACGCCCAATGTGCTTTGGAAACATCTGAAAATATCTTTTGGGTTGTTTTATCAGGAACAACAATAGGTTGAACAGGTGCTACAGGTGTATACGGAGCCGTAACATAACTGCCACCTCCACCGCCTCCGCCGCTCGAGGTTTTCTTTTTAAGAACGGTTATTTCAAAGTCTTTTGTTACAGTATCTTCACCAATAGTAACAGAGGCAGTAAGGGTAACATCTGTATCTGTTCCCCCTCTGGTTACAGCGCCATTATCGCTTACAGTAGATGTATCATCAGAACTCCATTCAATTTCTGCATCAAACTCTCCTTTTTCAGGCAACGGCAAATCGTCTGTAACATTATCTAAATCAGCATCAATCTCAAGTTTATCTGCAGCATATTTTACCTTACCCAGGTCATCAAAGTAACAGCAAAAATCGTTAATTGCAGACGCGGTGTTTTCAGAATTTATGCTTATCTTAATATATCTTGCTTTCACGGGGGTGATATCAACAACGTAATTACCCATTCCATCATCGGAAGCTATAATTTCATCATATTCTTCCCCATCAACAGAAGTATAAATTTTAAATGATTCTATGTTATTTCCCGTTTCAGATACCTCAAACTTGGAAATCAATTGTTCTTCACCTAAATCCACAACTGCACTCGCCTGTTGAGCCTGAGGTTCCCAAAGCGTATACATATTACCATCGGTAACTGCCGCCCCCCCTGTTCCTGAGGTTACGGTCACATCCTTTTCGTAAGCAAGATCACCATCTTTATGAAAACCATCTGCAACGTTTACAGTTCGTGTTACGCTTACAGTATGAGGACGAAATGCATTGTCTGTTACGGTGTATGTTATAATATACTCTCCGATTTCATTTACATTTACATCTCCCGAAACTATTACTGATGACGTGAGGTCCCCGTCTTCGTTATCAATAGCGGAATATCCCGCTTCTTCATACGGCTGTCCTTTAAGCAGATTAAGTTCAGTTTCCCCTTCCAATGTAATTACAGGGAATTTGTCTTCTTTAGACATTACTTCTATTTCACGGAAATACATATTCTTTGTGTGAGTAAAATAAACACGTATATATCTGGCTATGTATGTCTGACTCAGCACCGCTTCTGTATTTGAATCGTTCTTAAATTTTATGCCGTTTTCTGTTCCGGAAGCAATCGTGGCGGGAATCATCGGCTGCCAACTGCCTGCTTCGCCCGTAAGCGAGTATTCCAATGTGAAATAGTCGTTGTCTACCGCATTAGCAAGGACTATAACTTTTTCAACAGGTACCATTTTACCCAAATCCACAACAACGTTATCTCCCAGAGTTGCAGGTGCATCTGCATAAGTAAAAATAGCACCTCCACCTGTTCCTGATATTCCGTTTGTTAGTGAATTCATCGCACAACCGTCATACCATCCTTTTGCCACTTTATTTCCGCTTACAAAAGCGCCAAACGCGGCATTACCCACCATAACAAAGTTATCCGAAAACATTACCTGTCCGTCAACTCCGTCAGTTATTGGCACAACTCCAAATTTTATATACTTTCCTCGCATCTTGTCATCAGGTATATAGTAATTATTTGTTTCACCGGCGATGGCTTCATACGTGCCTGATGAAGTATCACACGAATACCACTGGCAACGATATTCACCATCAGGGGTTATAAACTTACCCACCAGTTTATCCCCTGTATCGCCTCCTACTCCGACATCACTGCCGGAAATTATTGTTACAGAAGATTTAACCATATCCTGCGTTTTGCTTGCTGCTATAGGTCCAATGCCCATTGTTCGCATACGACTATTTCCTTTAATCGATGCAACAGGAATCCGAACTGAAATGTACTTACCCACAAGGTCCTGATCATCAGGTATTGTAAAACTAAGGCCTCCGGTCTGCAAAACATTTGAACTATTTGTATCATCATGACCAGTGTTAGCTTCGTTTCTCACAAAATATTTTTTATCTTGTTTGAACCACTTGATTTTTGTATCAAGATCATCTAAAGAATTATCAGGATTATTTACTGTATAATGAATTGTAACTGTTTCACCCAATATCGGGGCACCGTCAAAATATACTCCCGATACCATTGGCTGACTTACCGTGGCATCACTTGCAAAAACGTTTAAGACAGTGAACGGACTAATCACCATACATAATACTAAAAGTGCAGAAATCAATTTTCCATATTTATAATACATAAGCCGTTTCTCCTTTCTTAATCACGGTATATTACAATCTCTTTTACATTACCAAATCGTACACGTGCAAATATCTTATCTGCCTCTGCATCAGAATCACTTGCACATATATCCTTGAGAGATCCAGCGGTAACTGTTTGTGCACGTTTATTAACTATGTATACATATGGTCCTTCAAATGCATTTATATACAAATTGGGTTCTGTTGTAGCATCAAGTTCCAACGCTGTGCCGATTTTTTTACGTACACTTCCCATAATAAACTCAGTGTAGCCCGACATATCCGTTACCTGATATTCGCCGTGTTCGAGTTCCCAAATATTGGTATCATTTATTCTCAACAATGTATTTGCACGATTCTTAGTATCTTTATCATACATAACCACATCGCCAAGATTGAAATCGTTTATAGTGAGGTTTTCTGATGCCCCCGGAAGTTTTCTGGATATGCTACGTGTTCCGTTCATAAAGAGCAAATTCGTTTTATCCGTAACATACAAATCCACCATACTTCCGTGTGAATTCACAGTTACTTTTGTACACACCTCTCCGTCAGCATCCATTGCAAGAACCTTTTTCACTACCACAGCCGCAGAATCATCATAATAATCAATCGCACCAAGGCTTGTTGTTGCCGCTTTTGTATTAATAAATATTGCTGCTGGAGAGCCATCTTTCACGTTACACATATAAAGGTGCTGTCCGGTAGTCGTGTCACCGTAATAGTTCTCATTGCTGAAATAACCTCTGGTGCTCACCCTAAATAAGTCCTCATCGCTTAACTCAAGCGGTATTACAAAAACAACTGTACTACCTGTAAGAACATAACGTTCAGGGCTTTGGTATGAAACCAATATAGTACCTGGACTCTGGTAACGCAACCCGCCGGTAATGTTTATATGTTTAACAGTAAGTTCATCAATGTCGCCATCGGAATTGGGAAGTTCCGTATCAATGACGTTCAACTTATTTGCACTATTAACTCCGTAACGAACGATCATTGATATTTGTCCTTCACCACTCATTGACTTCAAAGTATCATACATTTCTGTTGCTTTTACCGGTTTTCCGTCTAATCGCACAGTGTCATTGCTTTCATAAATCTCCATCGTTCCCGTGGATGTGAATATCTTCAGAAGCACACGAGTGTCTATTTCTTCTTTTTTTATTGCTTTTATCAGATATCCGAATTTTATGTCTCCGCTTCCACCATCGGAACAACTTATAATTTTATCATTGGGATCAAGATAAAAAATTCCTTTATCACCAACTTTAATCGTATTCCCTTGTTCACTTATGTACTTTGACGAAATTTCATACTTTACTGAACTGGTTTCATTTGTAATAGTTACATTGGCATCACTCGTAGCAGTTACTGTTCCTGTTACTGTTTTATCACTCACTATTATTTCAATTACGCCGTCTTCATCCCCATTCAAATACTTGGAGGATGCAGCAATACTGATTACACTAGAGGAAGTCAGGTCAGTAATATTTATTTCCTCGTTTCCTTTCCTTATCACATAAGTAAATTCCTCAAGCACCAAAGGTCTTGCATCATATTTAAGATTTATCCTTTCAAGCGAAGGATTGACACTATCTATAACTCCGGTAGTGTAATCCTTTATATTTATAATTTCGATTTGTCCGTCAGAATCATTATCTATAAATGTGATCGTTCCGTTTACACTGCTTAGTCGTGTAAAATCAAAATTTATACTGCGGCATTCAAATTGATTGTTGAGTATAATATTGGAATTGCTTTCTATCTCAATATAACGTTTTTTTCCCGATTCTGTAAAATAATATATATTATAGCCATTAATATTACTGATATCTTCGCTCAAAAGTGTAATTTCTTCATTATCTTCAGGGGATATATAAACTATGGTATACGTACCATCATTGTTTTCCTTATAATAAGCACTTACGTTCATGCCAATTAATAAATTTGTGTCGTTGTCAGAGATTTCATACCGTTGGCTGTCAATTTCTATTTCGTTTTCACGAAGATTGCTTTCGCCGTTAACAGCAGTAAATTTATTTGCAGTAACAACACCTTCCACGGAATATATATCGTGATATTTAGATAATATCGTTACACCATCCTGTTTTGTTATTCCCACATCTTCACCGTAACTATATGCGTAATACATATCCGTTTCAAAGCAGGAACACAACATTTTTGCAATATCGCCACGAGTTATAATTTCGTTTGTTTTCGAATTTATTCCGTCAAGCAAATCCATAGATTCCGCCTGCATATAGTATCCGGTGGGATAACCGCCACTGTTTTCAGCAAAATATCCATAACCCAAAAGTTCAACCATGACTTTTGCTGCTTCAACAACGGTGATTGTTTTTTCAGGTAAGAACAGTCCATCACCACTGCCATTCATAAGTCCTCTGCTACTTACTATGTTCACATAAGGGCTAGCCCAATGCGAAGATGTTACATCATAAAATGCCGTTGCTTCCCCGTTTGCGGCATCAACTTTTAAATTCAACAGGTTGGTAACAATGCAAGCAAATTCTGCACGAGTAACGCCTTCTTCCGCCCGAAATGTTCCATCGGGAAAACCTGTCATAATCCCCAATGTCAATACCTTTTCTATTTCTTTACTGTTTTCCTCCGCCACTACATTTTCTGCAAACACAGGAATCGCAGGAAATATCAACATAATTATAAGTATAATTGACAATATTCTTTTCATAAATAGTTGCTCCTTCGTTAAAACTCTTACATATTGTTAATCTATTGTAATTATCTCTCCACCCCTCATATAAAACGAGAGTTTTCTCCCATCAACTTCTATACTGGCTTTTTTACCTCCTATACGTTTAGAAAGCCACTTTCTGCTGTATATACTGACTTCACGACGTTGACCTAATTCATCGTATTGGTCCTCGTCCCTTTCGTATAATCCTAAATCAGGATTGCAAAACGACATAGAAATTTTACCATTACATTCTTCTATCATTGCCAATAAAGGGATACTGGTAGAAATGCGTCCATAATCTCCATCTCTAAAAATAGAAAAATACGTAATATTTCCTATACGAACTATATGTGCATACTCATCCTGCCTAATAATTTCATAATCAGGCATCGTTGCGCCGTTTATACCAATTGAATATACGTATGACTGATTTTCCGGATTTTTACCGTGAGATATCACTGCAACAGCAAAATCTCCGGATGTGGGCTTATTATTTTCAGCACTTAAAGAGTGTTGTGTTCCTTCGTACATATCAACTTTAACATTTTCATCAACGTAGTAAATATTTCCCAAATTATCGTAAATTTTATTTCCATTTCGGAAAATAGAATTATCCCCGTCTAAAATACGGTTTTGAAAAAGTGTAGTTTCTACTTCATATTCACTTTCGCAACTAATGTTACTGCCTATACAAAGAATGAAATCATCTTTTGTAAACACGCTTTTATATGCACAAAATTTTCCGTTGTATTTTGGATGCTCCGTAAGTATCATAGAAAACATTCCGTTTTCTTTTAACGACAATGCTCCTGCAAAACTTTGGTCGGAAATCAACATTTCTTCAAATCCGCTGAAACGGTCAAGATTATATATTTTTGCTTTCAGTTGTTCGAGAGGTATGTGTATTGCCGTCGCACCTGAAAATCTGCTCCAGTCATATCCGTCTTCATCATATCGTTTTTCAGCATTTTCAACATCATTGTATAGTTCTGTTACGCCATACGAACGATATCTTCCATAAAGATTATCGCCAATATAACTTTCGCTTCCCCAAAGATATTTTGAATATCCTTTTGTAACTACCATCCAATTATCTCGTCGATGCACATTTGCACATGCCATAGGGTACGAAATATTTCCCTCACAAATCTTTTCTGGCTTTGCACCGCTTTCTAAGATATCATTGTCAGCAGCAGTCACTTTACCTTTTGATAATCTAAGATATACTTCTGCCATTTCTACTTTGCCGTGCAATAATTCATATTTTGCAAAATACCGGTAAGGTAAAATATCAATTCCGTTATTAAGAAAGGGATGTCTACCCGAAAATGCAGTTGGAAACATTCTTCCGACACTTTGAAACCTCATTGTCAACATAATATGGCGAATGTTATCTCGTGCACTTTTGTCTATATCATATTGCGTTCCACCTAAAGCATACAAAATGGGGATAATACCCGTCAATGCGCCATTCCCGTAAGCGGGATAATGTCCGGCATGATGATAAATACACCCATCCTCTTTGAACATATCCGTCAAGCCGTCAGTATACGTCATATTAAATTCGAGCCAACCGGACAATGTTTTTAAATACCATGCTTTTTCCTCAATATCTGTAATCATAAGCGAAAGTGCCATTATTCCCGGTGCGAGATTGAAAAAATCATCGGTTGTAGAATATTCAAAAGTTTCACCCTCACAAAATCCGCGTTTTCCAAGATGTGTAAACCATTTTAATGCCGAAAACAGTTCTTCTCTCAGCAAATACAATTCGGGTTCATCAACCATTACAACAAGAGAAAAATACAAAGGACGTAATGAATAATCAAGTATCGAATGACCACCCATTGTACTGCCGTATGCAACCCCCTGATTTATAATATACTCAAGCAAACAAATATACTTTTTAAGTAAAATCTTATTGCCGTATTTACCATATCTTACAGCCAAATGGCACATTAAATCAGTAACAGTTCTTAAATCCTTATATTCATCTTTTTTGCCGTCAGTATCAGCCAGATAAGTTCGTTGAATACGATGCTCTACTCTCTTACCGACATATCCATATCTGCCTTTACGTATTTCTAAATCATCCGATTCTCGTATAAGTTCTTCATCAGTTTTATCACAGTCGTATTCATTCAAAACATACTGCCTGTATCTATGTGCAATAATTTTTATTTCATCTTCATCGATATTTTTTGGTTTAAACCTTGATTTCAACTTCCAATCCGCACGCAAAGGAGCAAGTTTGTTTGCAATATGCGGAAGTTGTGGACTTGCTATAATATGTCTGTAATCCACACGAGCGCATGTAATTATTTCATCAAGCAAAACACATCCATTTCCTTTTGCTGTTATGAAAAATCCATCCATATTGTCTTTTGGATTTCCGCACATATCACGGTCGAAACTCACCGCAATATGACGCCAGCCAACAAAGCCCATATCTATGTTGAAATTTGCACAGACATCCTCTCCGCACAAAAAGCCCACATTTAAAACGCCTTCGTTTCCGGTGCCGTACAAATATAGGGCAAAAGTGTCCTCTCGGTTATCGTGAGGACTTTTTTTCTCGAAAATATATCCTATCGGTGTTCTAAAAACAAGTTTATCACCTGAGTTATACTCCCAGCAAAGTGCTGATTTCCCGCACTTATACTGTTCGTTTGTAAGAGTTGTTTTTCCACCGACACATTGCATAAAATCCGGTTTTTTCTCAAATTTAATCAGCGCCATTTAATTTCACCGACTTTCAGAAAATCATTCTTTAACTGCACCTATCATTACGCCTTTAACAAAATATTTCTGTAAGAACGGATAAACCATCAAAATCGGAACCGTAGCAACAACCATAACTGCATACTGGATTGTTTCGTCAATCATTGCCTGATCTCCCATACTGGCATTTGTATCCATACGGGTAGTATCACCGGAAATTAAAACTTCACGTAAAACTAACTGTAACGGAAACAATTCGCGTTTACGAATATAAATAGATGCGTTGAACCAACTATTCCAGTGAGCAACAGTATAATAAAGTGTTATAACCGCTATGGTAGGCAAAGCTAGCGGAACTACTACAGAGCGTAAAATTCTAAAATGACCTGCACCATCAATTTTTGCAGACTCTTCAAGGCTTTGAGGAATTGCGTAAAAAGCAGTTCTCATTATAATTACATTGTAAGTACTGACTGCTCCGGGTAATATGAGTGCTAAAAGATTATCCATTAACCCAAGTGATTTAATAAGCAAATAAGTAGGTATAAGACCACCGGAGAAATACATAGTAATTACCATTATCATTGTAAAAAACTTCTTGTGCATTACGTTTTTTCGACTATAGAAATATGCCGCTATAATAGTAAGCAACATATTGAGAGAAACACCGCATACAACTATGATTATAGTATTTATATATCCGTTTAAAATCATATCGTTTGAAAAAACAGACTTATATGCCTCAAAACTGAAACCTTGGGATTTGAGTAATAATCCTTGTGCAGCCATCAATTTGGTTGGCTCGGAAAAAGAAGCAAACACTACATACAACACAGGATACAACGTACATATAACCGCTATTGCCAACAACGCAGAGTTTATCCACAAAAACAGATATCTTGACTTACTTTCTTTAATTGACATTTTTTTCTTCCTTTCCGATTGATTACCACAAACTCGTTTCGTTTACTCGTTTACTGATTGTATTTGCAAATGTAATAAGGATAAAATTCACTACCGAGTTAAAGAGTCCAACAGCAGTTGAATAACTGAAATTAAATTGCATAAGTCCGCGCCTGTACACATAGGTAGATATAACATCTGCAGTTTCATAAGTAAGCGGGTTATACAGCAATATGATTTTTTCAAATCCTACAGATAAAAGACCGCCTATACTTAACACAAGTTTAACTACAATCGTCGGCATAATACCGGGAATGGTTACTGCAAAAAGTTGACGCCATCTGCCGGCTCCGTCAATTGATGCCGCTTCATAAAGTTCCTGATTTATTCCTGTCAGTGCTGCAAGATAAATTATTGAACCCCATCCTACCTGTTGCCAAATTCCGGAAATAACGTGTATGGGAACAAACATATTTTTGTTACTGAGTATATCTAACTCTTGAGTAAAACCTAAAAAATTTAATGCCATGGTTATAAGACCTTTATCAGACACAAACTGTCTGATAAGTCCACAAACTACAACCAGTGATATAAAGTGAGGCATATATGTAATTGTCTGAACAAATCTTTTCCAAGTCGAGTTCCCCACTTCATTTAGCATAAGCGCAAGTATAATAGGTGCAGGGAAGCCAAAAATCAAGTTTTGAAAACTGATATTCAACGTATTAAAAAGGATACGTTTAAAATCACTGCTTGTAAAAAAATCCTTAAAATGAGTAAAACCTACCCATTCACTTCCAAGGATTCCAGCCATAGGGCTGAAATCCTTAAAAGCAATTATTGCTCCGTACATGGGTATATAGTTAAAAATAATAAAATATACTACAACCGGCATAAACATCAAATAGAGTTTCCAGTTGATTTTCATATCTTTACGAAAACGTGTCCAATATGGTTGCTTTAAGCTTATATCAAGCACTTGATTCGTTGCAATCTTTGCCATTGTCGCTGCATTTCCTTTCTATTAGCGGTTTTTATAATTGTCATAGGCTTCCTGCAAAATTTCAAGAAGTCGGCTCAAACCGCGTTTTTCAAGTTCTTCCAAATAAGTATCATATTCGCTGAACGGAGTATCTCCAACAATAAATTTCAACATCATCTCCGCAGAATATTTGTTTAAATCTGTTAATATACGTCCATATTCTGAAGCGTGTTCTACAGCAGGTGCCAGTGTGGTTGGAAGTCTTGTTTTATCACCCTCATTATTACGCCATGTATTTACAGCCTCTTGCATTTCAGGCAGCGTAAAAGTTTCAATCACGTTTGCTCGCAATCCTGCATTTGCATTAAGAACAGGAATATTGTTATCATTACGTATGTACATATTTATAGCCTGACTTTTGTCTAATCCATCGGCGTTTGCTTCGATTTTATCAGTGTATTTAAAATTATTATTTTCAATTACAAAAGTTTCGTTTTCAATTCCGAATCTTAACTGTTCACGTCCTTTTTCTGTGAATCCATAATCAAGAAGTTTAACTGCCAGTTCTTTGTTTTTAGAGTTCTGTCCGATTGCACAACCGCCAAAATACACCATAGGATCACGCAATGCGTATGCCGAGATTTCACCCTTGTTCATAACGGGGAAAGGCACGCCTACCAATTCAAACTCTGGATTGTTTTCACGTGCTGCTTTTGTCCATCTGTACAATTCCCCATTTGCCCATCCAAAACCTGCTCCGGCTTCGCCATTTATAATTTTCGCATTGACACTTTTCGCATCAATAGACGCAAAACTTTTATCGAGCAAGCCTTCATTATACCATTTGTTCATAGTAAGAAGAAACTCCTTGTATGCGGGCTCTGCGTATCCGTACTTAACAGTATCTCCTTCTTTATATGTAGGCAGTGAAAGACCCCAAGCACCCGTAAGTCCGCGGGAAATCCAAGAGTACGGCATCGAAAGTGGAGCAGATGCGTTTTTCTTTTCCTTGAACGCCTTAAGAGTAATGTACCAGTCATCAATTGTTTCAGGAACGGGTAAATTCAATTCATCAAGCCAATCCTTGCGGAACATATAACCTGACGAAATCAAAGTTTTTGATTCTTCCTCAGATGTAGCATAACTTGGAATATAAAAATAATTTCCACCGTCAGTTCTCAGATCACGTGCTGCCACAGGATTTTCTTCCAAATATTTATTAAAAGCAGGTGCATAAGTTGGGATTAAATCATTAAGTGAAGCAAAATAACCATCTTTAATTGCTTTATCCGGTCCGCCCGGAATATCATTATAGGTCCAGTAGTAACTTACAATATCGGGAATATCGCCTGAAGCCAAGAGCAAATTAAATTGCTGCACTTCCTGACTCGGTGTAGCGAACATCCATTCAATGTCTACACCCGTTTCTTTTTCATATTGAACCATGCTGGGCATTTCATCTGGAGTTGCATAACCTCCATAGACTGTTGATCCCCTATATGACCACCAAGTAAGTTTTTCATTTGTCGAAATCGGATAGGATGATTCCGCTAATTTTTCTAAATCCATGCCACTTTCAGAAATTGTTTCTTTGTTTCCACATCCAGCAATAGTACTAGAGACCATCACAACCGCCAGAATAAAGGAAAGCCTCTTTTTCCATTTTTTCATTTCAATCCCTCTTTCTCATAAAATGTTTTTTACATAATAAATTTTAACATACGCCAAATATGGAGAGCAACCTCCAAAATTTAGAATCGTGTATCAAAACTTAAAATTACTTGCTACTTTTCAATTTTTGCTACTCCATCAAAAACTGCCTGTAGCTTATATTAAACTCTATCTCTATATTGTAGTCCTTGTATACTCGGATTTCTTTGATGAGTTGGCAGATTATCATCTTCTTTTGTTCCTGTGTGGAAGTGTCAAATTCATCTGCCCAGGATGTGAATTGGTCATAGTAATAGTCCAGTTTGTTCAGGACATCGCTTTTTTCTGCAAGAGATTGTTCACATTCGATTAGACGTTGTTGTATAGTTCTAAGTTCATCCTTTGTTGAGTTTATGGACATTGTGAGAACATCAGTTGTGAAGGCACTTTCGCCGTTTAAGCATTTGCCGATTTCGACAGAAAGTTCTGTTAATCTTCGCTCTATCCGTTCTTTTTCGGCGTTGAGGTTTTTAAGGAGTTTCTTCTTTTCCGATACTTCTTTTTCGTACCGCAGTTCAAGTGCCTTATCCTTTGGTGTTGTTTTAATCCGTTGCAGGTATTGGCGTACAACATCTAAAACAGCATCGTCAATTCTCTTTGCAAGGTATACTGATTGACCGTCGCAGTCATTGAGTTTTCTTGTTCTGTGATAGCAGGTATAGCGGATAACTTTTGACAACACTATCGTCCCGTCTTTACGGTAATAACTTTCCGTTTTACCAGCAATATTCAGATGGCAACCGCAATGTCCGCAAAAGATATTGCCGGAGAGGAGTGCCTTGCCCTTTGTAGTCATAGCGATATGGTGTTTCTTCTCGTTTTTATGAGAACGTTGGTCAAGTATCTCTTGTACAGAATCAAATTTGTTTTCGTCTACTATTGCAAGTTCGGGTATTTTAGCAGACACTGTTTCTCCTGATACATAATATCCGCAATAGAGGCGGTTTCTTAAAATACGGTTTATGGTGGTTGATGTGAATTTTGCTCCATTGTGTGTCTTTATGTTGCAGTTGTTTACATATTCCGCAAGTCGATGTGAACCATATCCCTCGTACAGAGTTTTATCGAATATTAAAGCAACAATCTCTGCTTCTTCAGGGACAACCGATATATCTTTTACCGGTTGTCCTTTTTTGTTTACTCTTCCGTTGTTTATGGTTGCATATCCGAATGGAACAGTTCCGCCGTGATATATACCTGCCTCTGTCAGTTGATCCATTCTTGTCTTTAATCTCATAGATGTTTTCTGGCTTTCTCGATTTGCTTGCCAGAAGCGTATGTAGTTCATCAGTTTATCAGTTTGGTCTTCAAGCTTTTGTTGACCCTCCTGTGTACTCCACACCTGTATCCCTTGCTTAATAAACCACTCAACTACAAAAGGAGTTTCACTGTCTATACGACCTATACGGTCAAACATATACACAAGTAATACATCGAACTCTTTTTTAGTTGCTGATTCTTTCAAATCCTGGATAGCATCTCTGTCATTGGCTGATACCTTAAATCCCGATATACCTTTCTCATAGAACTCCTTAACTATTACCCAACCTTTATCTTTTGCAAACTGATGGCAGGCAATTCTCTGCATAGGGATATCGTCTTTTTGTTTGTCCACTTGTTTTTTAGTAGATACGCGATAGAGAACATATACACGAAGTATTGTGTTAGTGTTAGTGTGTAACATATCTTTTCACCTCGTTTCATTTGTGTTAGTATACATTTTCTTCTCATATGTAGTCAAAAGATTATCCAGTATTGTGTTTACTGCTTTTGGATTATCACTATCCGGAAAAATGAGTTTTATTGGACCATAAGGGGTGATTCTTATGATTTCTTTTTTGTTTTGATTGATGTTTTTAATCATCGTCATCACCTGCCAGATAGATTCGTGTAACATCATCACGATGATGACCGAGGAGTTCCGATACACACTTTCTTGCTTGAAGATCAGATTTACCCATTGAGATAAATCTTTCGTACTGTTCATGTGCGTAAGTGTGTCTCAGTCCGTGGAAAGTTATGTTGTTCTTCGTAAAACTTTTTCTGTGATATGCGATAAAGCATTGGAGACGTTTCATTACAAGGTGTGTTTTATCTCCGAGTTCCACAAAGAGTTTATGTCCTCTTGGTGTGGTTTTGAGTAAATCCTGAAAAGTCAGTTTAATTGTTTCGTTAATTGGAACATATCTTGTTAACCCGCCTTTGCCTTTAACGAATAGTTCTCTGCTGTCTATTGCGTTTTGTGCATCGTTGGTATCGATTCTGCAGCACTCTTCTATTCTTAATCCCGCATATCTTGCAAGTGCGAATATGGCAAGGTAGTCCTTATTCCCTGTTCTCATTGCAACAGAAAGCATCAGGTTGAACTCCTGATTACTCCATGTTCTGTCTACTCCGCCAAAAGTTCTTCTTTCTAAATCTAACTCTTTGTTAGTCGGAAGAATATATCTGGCATAAGGCATATTGTCGTGGAAAAAGCGAATGGCAGAGAGTTCTGTTTTGATTGTTGATGCGGACATATCTTTACTCTGCAGATATTCCACATAAGAGAAGATATGTTTTGGAGCAATGTTGGAAAGATTCTGGATATGATAGTTGTATGCAAGGTACACCATAAATCTTTTGAATGCTTTTGCATATCTTTCTCTTGTTTTGAAACTTCCGGTTTTCAGATGACGGAATATTTTATTGAATTGTACTTCTAAATTCTTATACAGATTTGTTTTCATCTTAATTCCTTTCCTTCAGAAAGGCATAGTTATTGCATTAACATATATATCACTGTTACCTCTGTATTTCCTTGTTTGAATTAATTAAAACAGTAGGTTTTAAGCGGATTTGGAGTATATATTTTATCTCTGTCTCCATTTGGATGAATGACATATTGTCCGTTTAGTAATATTCCCACAATCCCTATTGGGTGAAGCACTTGGCTTCTGCGGTAGCATCATATCCTTAACTTAAGGATGCAAACTATGCCGATGCTGAAATATATCCCGACGATGATATATGTAAAATATTTACGCAGTCGTCGCTGCGTTTCGACCTCCTGTCAAAGGTCTGCGGGTTTTCAATTTCAAAACCCGTGAAAAATTCCGTATCTGATAATATCTCCGATTAATTAAGTCTGCTTACTATACAAATGACAGTTTGCATATATCCATTCAAATGAAAAAAAGAATGCAACATTTCATATTTCTGAAATGTATACATTCTTTCGTTTTGCTATATATTCATTTAATGAATTGAATTACGAACAGGCATACCTATCCCGTTAAAATCCAATTCAATCTGCAAAAATCAGTCGTGAGAAACTGATTTTTTGTTTCCTTTACAATCATGAAATGGGCATAATACGCCCGTAAACATTAAATTACAATCACAACATCTAGTACGCTAGAACTAAAAATCATTGATTTTTAATCCCGGGAACCCCACGCGCAAATTAATTAACAATTGTATTTTACCACAACATATTGTGGTTGTCAATAGTTTTTATACAATATTTTGATTTTTTCTTTTGTTATACCATTTCTTAATTAAGTTGAGGACAATGTCTTCTATCTGTTCTTTAGAGTATGTATCGGGGAAATATTCTTTTAACCATTTGTTTTTGATGGTTATATTGAATTTGTTGGGCTTTTGGTTATATATTATCTTCCGTATTTTTTCTTCCGATATTTTGCCATCAACAGATTTCTTTCGTATCTCTGATGCTTGTGAAAGAGACAACATTATCTCATCATATTCAAGTATTTCTGCTATATACATTTGCTCTTTTAAGCCGAGGTATGACAGTTCCACGCCTACATTAAAAGGCATAATCTTTGCATCTACCATATCAAGGAGTTTGTATACAAGTTCTGTTAAGCGTATATACCTTGAAATCTGGCTTTTACTCTCGCCCACTTGCTCGGCTAAAACTTCTCTTGATTCCAACTTCCGTCCAATTTGGTCGGAAGTTAAATCGGTGCGTTTCCCCTGGCATTTCATTGCATCAAGTTTCAGTTTGTATGCATATGCTTTTTCACTGAATAGTAATTCTTCTCTTTGAAGATTGGAATCTACAAGTAGTATAGCAGATTCATTATCGTCAAGTGTTTTTACAATACAAGGAATATATTCTTCCTTTAACAGCCGACAAGCAGCGACTCGTCTCTGACCTGATAGTATTTCGTAGTTATCATCTTTTGGTCTGACCGTGATTGGTGTAAGGACACCGTTTTCTTTAATACTTTCGATAAGCTCGTCCATTTTCTCATCGAACATGACCTTGAATGGATTATCTTCAAAGTCAATTAGTTTTTCGTGATGGATCATCACAATTTTTTCGGTTGCATTTTCTTTTTCACACATAGCAAAGTCCTCCAAATTTTAATATTTGCCAGAACTCCTCTGTGTTGGAATCCAAACAAAAAAACCTTGAAGTTTAAGTAAACTCCAAGGTTTTGTGCGCTCCCCCTGTTGGACTTGAACCAACGACCCTGCGCTTAACAGCCGCATGCTCTACCGACTGAGCTAAGGAGGAATATTTAACTTTTTCCCGGTTGCATCAGCGGCGGTTGCCCTACCGACTGAGCTAAGGAGGAATATAATTTAGATGTAAGCGTACAAAAACTGTACGCCTACATCAATTTGTCCCGGCAACTCCCTATCTTCCCGGGCGGTCACCCGCCAAGTATTGTCGGCACCACAGAGCTTAACTTCCGTGTTCGGTATGGGAACGGGTGTGACCTCTGCGTTATCGCCACCGAGTTTCTAAATAACGAATATCTTCATGCCAGTCCTTGTTCTGTTATGAACTCCTTGGTTAAGCCCTCGGTCTATTAGTATCACTCAGCTACATACATTACTGCACTTCCACCTGTGACCTATCTACCACGTAGTCTTCGTGGGACCTTACTACCTTATGGTATGGGATATCTTATCTTGAGGGGGGCTTCACGCTTAGATGCCTTCAGCGTTTATCCCTTCCGAACTTGGCTACCCGGCCGTGCCATTGGCATGACAACCGGTGCACCAGAGGTTCGTCCATTCCGGTCCTCTCGTACTAGGAACAGCTCCTCTCAAATATCCTACGCCTGCGACAGATAGGGACCGAACTGTCTCGCGACGTTCTGAACCCAGCTCGCGTACCGCTTTAATGGGCGAACAGCCCAACCCTTGGAACCTAATTCAGCTCCAGGATGCGATGAGCCGACATCGAGGTGCCAAACCTCCCCGTCGATGTGGACTCTTGGGGGAGATAAGC
>JAZNPF010000003.1:0-79185 GCA_045589495.1 Clostridia bacterium | reverse complement strand
AACGCAGAGGTCACACCCGTTCCCATACCGAACACGGAAGTTAAGCTCTGTGGTGCCGACAATACTTGGCGGGTGACCGCCCGGGAAGATAGGGAGTTGCCGGGACAAATTGATGTAGGCGTACAGTTTTTGTACGCCTATATTTAAATTAGGCCCGTTGGTCAAGTGGTCAAGACATCGCCCTCTCACGGCGAAAACAAGAGTTCGACTCTCTTACGGGTCATAAATCCCTCGTTCATAAGAACGGGGGATTTTATTATTTAAATCAAAACTTATAATAAGATTTTTTTAAATTGATTTTAAGCGATTATAATGCAGATTTTGGCGAGTATTGCTAAAACTAAAGAAACATATTAAAATTTTAATATGTTTTTATTGTAAAGTAGGAAAAATGAATACCGTATATTGGTGAAATATTGTTTCTTGTTTTAAACTATCCGAAAACGCATCCTATTTATGTACACGGTGTCTTAAAAAATTTAAATCCACACGATTTGTTGTTGACAAAAATAGTTATTGCGGTTAAAATTAAAATGGTGGTATTTGGTACCATGTTAAGTGTAAATAATAAAAACAGTGTTAATAATGCATTTAGAGAACAAGGAGGTTAATATGGATATTTTTACTGTTTTAGCTTTAATTGGCGGTCTTGTTATGTTCCTTTACGGAATGGACCTTATGGGCGATAGTTTAAAGAAACTGGCCGGTGGAAAACTTGAGTCTATCCTTGCAAAACTCACATCTAGCAGATGGAAAGGTCTTCTTCTTGGCTTTGCCGTAACTGCTGTTATACAGTCTTCATCTGCTACAACGGTTATGCTTGTCGGTTTTGTTAACTCAGGTATAATGAAACTTGGCCAGACTATCAGCGTTATAATGGGTGCCAATATCGGTACAACCGTTACCTCTTGGCTTTTGAGTACAAATGACATCAGCGGTACTGCATTTGTAATGAAACTTTTGAAACCTGATTCATTTACTCCCGTTCTTGCAGCAATAGGTCTTATTATGAATATGACCGCTAAAGATGACAGACGCAAGAACACATCAACCATACTTATCGGTTTTGCTATTCTTATGTTTGGTATGGACATGATGAGTGGTGCGGTAAAAGGTCTGAGAGATGATCCTACATTTACTTATTTGCTCACAACATTTTCAAATCCTGTTATCGGTATTCTTGTGGGTACTTTCTTTACTGCTGTTATTCAGTCATCATCAGCATCTGTCGGTGTTCTTCAAGCACTTTCAATGTCATGCTTCATTCCTTATTCAACGGCAATTCCCGTAATACTTGGTCAAAATATTGGTACAACCATCACACCTATTCTTTCTGCTATAAGTGGTAATACAGAATCAAAGCGTGTTGCTTTAACATGTCTGTATATTAAAATGGTTGGAGTGGTTATTGTTGCAGGAGTTTTTTATTTGCTCAATTCTTTCATACCATTTGCATTTATGGCTTCAGATGTGTATGTAGGCCCTACAACCATTGCTGTAGTTCACACCTTGTTTAATATAATTTCAACGATTATTCTTATTCCTTTCTGTTCATTCTTTGAGAAACTTGCAATTAAGACGGTTAAGAGTAAGAAAGAGGAGAAAGAACTGGATGTGTTTTCTGCACTTGATGACCGCTTCCTTGCGATGCCGTCATTTGCTGTGGAGAAATGTAAGGAACTTGTAAATGATATGGCAAACATTTCTTATAATTCTTTTAAAAAAGCCACGGCTCTTATGAAGAATTATGACAGTGCTGTGTTTAAAGAAGTTGAAGAACTTGAGTCTATGATAGATAAGTATGAGGATAAAACAAGTTCATATCTTGTTAAAATTGCAGGAAATCAGATGTCTTTAAAGGACAGTAAGGTTGTTACCGAACTGCTTCACTGCATAGGTGATATAGAGAGAATTTCTGACCACGCATTGAATATTGCAGAGGCGGCAAAAGAAATACACGATAAAGGTATAACATTCTCAGATAAAGCAACTGCTGACCTTGAAATCATT
Organism: Clostridia bacterium; assembly: GCA_045589495.1. Taxonomy (GTDB): domain Bacteria; phylum Bacillota; class Clostridia; order UMGS1810; family UMGS1810; genus SIG455. Next base: position 77,175 of record JAZNPF010000003.1, on the reverse strand, counting down.
ACTGCTGCCGTTGATGAGATACTTGGGCTTTCAGTTGATGCTCTTGTTAGCGAAAACCTCGAAAAAGCATCATTTGTAGAACCTCTTGAACAGGTTATTGATAAGCTTAAAAGAGTTATTAAGAACGGTCATATTTCACGTCTTAGACAGGGCGATTGCACAATGGAACTTGGGTTCATTCTTTCTGATTTGCTTACAAACTACGAAAGAATTTCCGACCATTGTTCAAATATTGCTGTATGCTTCATAGAGATTGCCAACGATTCATTTGAAACCCACGAATATCTTAAGCAGATTAAAGCGGGCGGAGAAGATTTCGATAAGATGTATGAAGCATATAACGAAAAATATTATATTGCAAATTAGTGCAGATAAAAAGGTGATGGGCGGGTTTATACAGAAAATATTCGTCTTATATAAATAATAAAAAGACTTGGTTATAAATTATTTATAACCAAGTCTTTTTTGCATATTGTCAGTTTGAGTTTTGTCTGCTTCTGGCAGATTGCTGAAAGGAAATGTGATTCCCATATTGTCATATTTGACCTGACAGATTTTTCTGAATGGTAACAGTTCATACTTGTCAATGCAAGTATAAGTTTTAATTATTTTGTTAAGAGCAAGGATATTATTGTCATTGTCATTGATAGTGGGTATAATTACTTGCCTCAATGTAGTGGGGATTTTTTTGCTGTCAAGGTATTCAAGAAATTCTATTACTTTATCCAATTTGCATCCGACATGTTTTATATACATTTCATTTGTTGTGTACTTAATATCCAATAAAACCCTGTCTGTTTCAGAAAGCATATACTTAACGTTGTCGTTAAGTATGCTTCCAGATGTATCAAGACAAGTATTTATTCCGTTTTGACGGCAGATTTTGAAAAGTTCACAAACGAATTCAGCCTGAAGTAAAGGCTCACCTCCTGAAACAGTTATTCCGCCATCCGAACCAAAATATTCTTTGTAACGGATTGCTTTTTCAAAAACCTGTTGAGGTGTGTATTGAGAGCCGGTGTTCATTTCCCATGTATCCGGATTATGACAGCAGGAGCAGCGTAGGTTGCATCCTTGCATGAAAACCACAAATCTTACTCCGGGACCGTCAAGAGTCCCGAGAGATTGAAATGAGTGAATGTATCCTGATGATGTGCTCATATTGATTCGTGGAATGTACGGCTGATAACTTCCCTTTGCTGCTCACGTGAAAGTTTATTGAAGTTAACTGCGTAGCCTGAAACTCTGATTGTAAGGTTAGGGTATGATTCCGGATCTTCGTATGCTTTCATAAGCGTTTCACGGTTTAAAACGTTTACGTTTATGTGGTGAGCACCTTTTGCAAAATATCCGTCTAAAATATTAACAAGATTCTCCGTGCGTTCTTCATCGCTTCTGCCAAGTGCCTCCGGTGTAATTGAGAATGTATTGGAAATACCGTCACGGCAATCGTCATAACTGATTTTTGCAACAGAGTTAAGAGATGCCAGTGCACCGTTTTCCTCACGGTTGTGCATTGGGTTGGCACCAGGAGCAAATGGAGCGCCTGCCTTTCTTCCGTCAGGAGTAGCACCGGTGTTTTTGCCGTACATAACGTTTGAGGTAATAGTAAGAACAGAAAGAGTATGAACAGCATTTCTGTATGTTGGAGTTTTGCGGAGTTCAGTAATAACTTTGTGTGCCATTTCTTTTGCAATCAGATCAACTCTGTCATCATCATTGCCGTATTTGGGGAAGTCACCGACAGTATTGAAATCCACAATGAAACCGTTTTCGTCTTTTATTGGATGTACATCAGCGTGTTTTATAGCACTTAACGAGTCAGCAACAACGGAAAGACCGGCTATACCAAATGCCATCAAACGTTCAACATCTGTGTTGTGTAGTGCCATCTGTATTTTTTCATAGGCATATTTGTCGTGCATATAGTGGATGATGTTCATTGTATTTACATATAAATGGCTGAGCCATGCAATATATATATCAAATCTTTCCATAACATCGGTATAATCAAGTTTATCAACATCCATAACATCCATCTGCGGACCGATGTGCATACCGCTTGTGGTGTCATAACCGCCGTTGATTGCTATGAGCAGAAGTTTTGCAAGGTTGCATCTTGCACCGAAAAACTGCATTTGTTCGCCGACTTTCATAGCAGATACGCAACATGCAATTGCGTAGTCATCACCATAAATAGGGCGCATCAGGTCGTCATTTTCATATTGGATTGAGTCTGTATCGGCTGAAACTTTTGCACAGAATTTTTTAAAGTTTTCAGGTAAGGCAGTTGACCACAAAACAGTAAGGTTAGGCTCCGGAGATGAGCCGAGAGTGTAGAGAGTATTGAGAATACGATAACTGTTTTTTGTGACTAAAGTTCTGCCGTCTTTACCCATACCGCCGACAGCCTCGGTAATCCACATAGGATCGCCACCGAAAAGTTCATTGTATTCAGGTGTACGCAGATGACGTGCTATGCGGAGTTTTATAACAAAATCGTCTATTAACTCCTGAGCAGTTTCTTCGGTTAAAGTGCCGTTTGCAATATCGCGTTCAATATATATATCAAAGAAAGTGCTTACTCTTCCAAGTGACATTGCAGCACCGTTTTGTTCTTTGATGGCAGCAAGATATGCAAAATAAGTCCACTGTATTGCCTCTTTGGCATTTGCAGCAGGCTGGCTTATGTCAAATCCGTACATTTTAGCCATATCTTTAAGATGGCCTAAGAATGCAATCTGCTGATAGAGTTCTTCATCAAGACGGATTTGCGCTGTATTAAACGCACCTTTGGAAAGGTTCTTTTTGTCTTTGTTTTTCTCTTCAATAAGTCTGTCTACTCCGTAAAGAGCAACTCTTCGATAGTCGCCAATGATTCTTCCTCTGCCGTAAGCATCAGGAAGCCCGGTGATTACATGGCATTTACGCGCGTTTCTCATTTCGTCTGTATATGCACGGAAAACACCATCATTGTGAGTGGTGCGGAAACGGAATTCCTCTTCAACTTTATCGCTTAATTTATATCCGTATGCTTCACACGCCTGACGCACCATACGCATTCCGCCAAATGGGTTTACGCTACGTTTTAAAGGACGGTTAGTCTGCATACCAACAATAATTTCGTTATCTTTATCTATGTAACCGGGTGAAAAACTGGTAAGCGAAGAAACGGTGGCAGTATCAATATCAAGCACACCGCCAAATTGTCTTTCAAGTTTGAAAAGAGCCTGAACTTTTTTCATAAGAGTAAAAGTACGTTCGGTAGCAGTAGCGAGAAAATCGCTGTCGCCGGTATATTCTTTATAGTTTGTCTGAATAAAATCACGAACGTTGATTTCATCTTGCCAAGCACCTTCTATAAAACCGTTCCAGTTATTGTGTTTCATATATTTATCCCCCTTAAGTAGAATTTTACAAATAAAAAAGACAATTCAGTTTTGTAGGAAAACGGAATTGCCCAGACGGTCGGCCAAACAAAATTTACACTTCACCGTGGTAATCCACGAAATCCGTCAGTCATGTAAATTATAAATTCATTATACATAAAAAATACCCTCTTGTCAATTTTCTAAACATAAAATTTTGAAGAAATTAAAAAGTTTTTTTGTGTGTTTTTTCTCATTGTAAAAAGCCTTGAAAATTCAAGGCTTTTAATTTTAAATAAACATCAGTAAACCAACAATGCATAAAGCAACAGCCATAAGCATTTTCTTGGTGGCTGCTTCTTTGAAAAACAATCTGTTTGCAATCAGTGAAAACAAAATTGTGCCGCCGGTTATTATGGGGTATAATACTGTTGCCGGAACTGTTTTAGCGTATGTAAAGTTTATCATGTTCGATATACAACAAATAATTGATGATATTGCAATAACTAACATACTTTTAGCAGAGGTCTGCGATTTTTCGGTATCAGATTTAACTGCAAAAGGATATACGGCAACAGCAAAAATACTTCTTAATATACTGGTCAGTATAAGCAGTTCCATAGAAGATATTATGGGCATTACAGTTTCTATCTGATGAACTTTTGTAACAACGCTTGTAATACCGTTTACAAAGAATACCAAAGCACATAATGCAAGTAATTTTTTAGAAAAAGTAACTGCGCTGTAATACGCCATTATTACTGCAACTAAAACTACTATAAGACCTATGAACTGTATAAAAGAAAAACTTTCATTTAAAATTATCAGTCCGTATACGTATGGAACCATCATTCCGCCGGTCATAAGAAACATTGTGTAAAGCGAAATCCCGCCATTTTTAAGAATGGTGAAACCAATTATTTTATATAGCATTACACAAAGTGCGAATATTGAAGCCATAATAAGTGAAAATGGTGTTACGGCAAGATGAAAGCCGTTTATTGCAAAAAATATCGTTGCTTCAATCAAGCCCCATATAATGTTATATTTAAGGCCTGCACGCATAGAAGTGCCAGCCATACGCTGATACTGTTTATCCAGACAAAAATCGGCAGCCATAACTATGGTGGAGAAAATAAGCATTAAATAGCCGTTCATTTATTCGTTGTCACCTCATTTATATCGGAGGTAATTGCAGCACCGATTGAAGCATTGCCTGTATCGAATATCTTTCCGCCGTCTTTTAATGTGATGTTGCTTGCTTTCAACAATCCAATTTGATGCTCATCTTCGGCACTTAATACTGAACCAATTTTTTCTGCAAAAATATCTTCTAAAATAAGATTGCCGATTTTGGCTTCTTTTGCAAGTTTAAACAGTGAACCTGATGCATTATTAACACTGTTTCTGAAAACCTGAATATTTTTAAGAATCAAATTATCAAAATTATATCTGAACTCCATATAGTTTTTGTCATCCATTATTTCATCGGTGTTAATTGTCAGACCGTCAATGGTAAGAGTTCCGATTGTGGGTCTGAACAGTTTGTCGGGCATCCAGTCCTTAACGGGATACTGGTTCATATCAATATTAAACTTTTTGATTTCTTCTTCTGTAAGTTCGTCGGGAGCAAAGAAGAAAGGAGTACCAATATCAAATATCAACGAACCTCTTACGGGATTATGGAAACGGACGTTTTTGAGTGTAAGAGATTTGATATTACCGCCTGCACCAAAGAACTGCATTGGGGTGTAGTGATATGTTTCGGGAATTTGTCTTAAATCAATATTTTCAAAATACAAATCGCCGACATTGCCGAAAGTATTGCCTGTGATAAACGGAATAATACTGAAACCGAACATACGATATGTACCGGTAACGTTTCTTACTGTTATACGGTCAAGCAGACCGTCTTTTTCAGAAAGCATACGGATTCCCTGACATACTTCATCAAAGAAAATTCCGTCAATTAAAACATCTGTAATTGGAGATTTGCCGTCCATTTCGTCAGGTGCAAGATTGATGAAATCATCACCTGTGCAACCGCGTAAATTTCTCATGGTAAGGAACTGACCGGGACCGAAGAAGTGATATCCGTCCTGATTGCTGGGGTGAACGTGTTCAGCCATATCAATAGACGAGTCTTCAATAATAACATTTTTAAAGTTACCCATAGTAAATGTATAGGTTCTCTGATTTTTAAATGTTACACCTGAAAGTTTAAAGTTTTCCACACCATAGAATTCCATAAGATACACACGGTGTATTTCAGCGTATTCCGGCGTCATCTCACCCTCGGGATTCGGATATTCAGACGCGGGAACATCGTGGTCCTGCTTAGTACAGTTGTGGTTATATGTACCGCCGATGATGGTGATGTTTTTGTTGCCTTTTCCTTTGAGTGCCCAGTCAGCGTTTGTGAGTATAGGTCTGTTGGTGTGGTCAGCCATAAAGAAACCGCAATCATCACTGATACATTCAATAATGGTGTTAGAGTGAACTTTAAGTCCTTTTATAAGTGCAGCACCATCAACAACAAGATGAACACCGTTTGAAGATATGGCTTCATCAAGCGCAGCCTGCAACTGTTGGGTAACATCAGTACCGCCACCGGTATGAACGTTACTGTCTAATACAGCAATTTCACTTGCGATAATTTTTTTCATATCAATATTTCCTTTCAAGATTAAAATGCATAAAAATGTATATAACTTTATTATCTATTAAAAATGCTACTAAAACCATTGACTTTTAAGCAAAAAATATGATATAATCGTCATGCTATTACTGGCAAAGGTGGGGTTTTGTATGGCGAATAAAAACAGAGAAGAAATTTTTTATAATAAAGTTATAAATTGCGGCGGTTTGTCGCCATTTAACATTACTGCTTCTTATGGTGAATTGGACGGGTTTTCAAAAAAGAATACTGACTACTCTCATGTTCATAATGAGTGCGAGGTTTACATAGCCATAACTGGTAAGGTTTCGTTTATGATTGAAAACCGTATATATCCAGTGTTTCCCGGCAGTGTTATAATTACACGTCCGTATGAGTATCATCATTGTATATGTCATACAAACGATACACATACGCATTATTGTATTTGGTTTCCCGCTGAAAATAATGAAAAACTGCTTGAAATATTTTTCAACCGCAAACTTGGAGAAAAAAATTTGCTCACTTTGCCTGCAGATAAGCAAAAAGCCTTTTTCAGCGTATGTAATGACCTTATGAATAATTCTGATACGGAATTTTCAAAAAACTATAATTTTATGCGTTTTCTGCATTATCTCAATTCGGCAGAAACAACTGATATACATTCTAATTTGTATCCCCATGATGTATATAAGACACTTAATTATATAAATACTAAATTTACGGAACAGATTTCTATTGCAGAACTTGCAAAAGAAGCACACGTAAGTTTGAGTTCGCTGGAAAGACATTTTTACGATGCACTTAGAATGACTCCGTCAGTATATCTTAAAAACAAGCGATTGTCAAATGCGGCAGAGATGCTTTATAATGGCTCTTCAGTAACTGATGCGTGTTATAAAAGCGGTTTTTCTGATCAGTCAAAATTCATTACTCTTTTTAAACGTAATTATGGATTTACACCTCTTCAGTATAAGAAAAAAGTGATTGGAGATAAAGAACATTCTAAAACGGGAAGATAATACAGAGGTTAAGCAAATGATAAATTTTAAACCCATTTCTCTTGATGATAAACAATTGTGTGAAAAATATTTAAAAGACGGAAAAGAACGCGGATGTGAGTTTTCTTTTGCGAATTTATATATGTGGGGCAGGCAAAATATTGCCGTAATTTATGATCATCTTGTTTTGTTTTCACAGTTCAACAGACGCACGGTGTATCCTTTTCCAGTAGGGGAAGGAGATAAAAAGGCTGTTCTTGATGCTGTGATCAATGATGCACATGAACGTGGTATTCCTTGCAGAATTACAGGAGTACGCCCTGAACAAAGAAAGATAATTGAAAATCTGTATCCCAATAAATTCAGATTCCATGGTGACGCAGGAAGTTATGATTATGTTTATGATATATGTGATCTTGCTGAACTCAAAGGCAGAAAGTATCAAAGCAAGCGTAATCATTGCAACCGTTTCTATTCAATGTATCCTGATTATAGCGTACAACCGTTAACAGATGAGAATATTGCCTTAGTGAAGAAACTGGCAGATAAATGGTACGATGATAAACTTTCAGAAAATCCTGATGGTGATTATCACATGGAACGAAAAGCACTTGAAAAAGCATTAAGGGATTATAAAAGACTTGGTATGGAGGGGTTGATTCTGTTTGCTGACGGTGATGCCGTTGCATTTACAATGGGGAATGTGATGTCTTCAACTACAGTTGATGTCAACTTTGAAAAAGCATTTTCTGACATTCAGGGTGCATACGCTGTTATAAACCGTGAGTTTGCAAATTACATTCATAATAAATATCCCGAAATACTTTATCTTGATCGTGAGGAAGATCTTGGTATAGAGGGACTCAGAAAAGCTAAAGAAAGTTATTATCCGCACCATAAAATTGAAAAGTGCTGGGCGTGTTTGCTAGAGGATGAATATGAATATTGATAAGCCGATTGAAAACGATATTTTTAAATTAAAAAAACTGTGGTCGGATTCGTTTGGTGATTGCGACAGTGATATAAATATATTTTTTGATGCTGCTTTCAGTTCAAACAGATGTATGTGTTGTAGGGAAAATAACGATATACTTGCGTCGCTATACTGGTTTGACTGCTTATTTGAAGGTAAACGTATAGCGTATATTTACGCAGTATCCACTGCACAAAAACATCGTGGAAAAGGGATATGCAGAAAACTGATGGAACATACACATCAACATCTTGCAGATCATGGTTATGCAGGTGCAATTCTTGTTCCGGCAAGTCAGCCATTGTTTGAGTTTTATAAAAATATGGGGTATAAACCATGTACAACTATCGGAAGTTATGAGTGTAATGCGGAAATGGAAATAATTTCAATCCGGAAAATTGATAAAGAAGAATATATAAATTTACGAAAAACATTTTTGCCTTCCGGCGGTGTAGTTCAGGAAAGCGAAAATATAGACTATCTTTCTGCTCAATATAACTTTTATTCAGGCTCTGATTTTTTGCTTGCATCAAAAATTTCAAAATCGGTTTTGTATGGAGCAGAACTTTTGGGAAATATCTGCAAGGCACCGCAGATTACCTATTCGTTGAGGTGCAATTCTGGAAAATTCCGTGTTCCAGGAAATGACCAATTGTTTTCAATGTATATTCCGTTTGGAAAAGATGATTATACAATGCCTTCTTATTTTGGATTGGCATTTGATTGATAAATAAATTCTAAGGGGATATACAAATTTTGAATTGTAGCACAGTATAAATTTCTCTGGGAGGACAAATTGATGGATATCAGACAGGAATCATTAAAAAAGCATTATGAATGGAACGGTAAAATTGAAGTAATTTCACGTGCACCGATAAATTCGAGAGAGGATCTTTCTTTAGCGTACACACCCGGTGTTGCAGAACCTTGTCTTGAAATTAACAAAGATATAAATAAATCCTATGAACTTACACGCCGTTCAAATCTTGTTGCGGTAGTAACTGACGGAACGGCAGTTTTAGGACTTGGAGATATAGGACCTGAAGCAGGTATGCCTGTTATGGAGGGGAAGTGTGCACTTTTTAAAGTGTTTGCTGATGTTGATGCATTTCCTCTGTGTATTAAATCTAAAGATGTTGACGAAATAGTTCGTACAATATATCTTCTCTCCGGAAGTTTCGGCGGAATAAATCTTGAAGATATCTCTGCACCGAGATGTTTTGAAATTGAACGTAAACTTAAAGAAATATGTGATATTCCCATTTTTCATGATGACCAGCACGGCACTGCAATAGTTGTTGCTGCAGCACTTATAAATGCACTTAAACTTGTAAAGAAAGAAATTGACAAGGTGAAAGTTGTTATCAATGGAGCAGGGTCTGCAGGTATTGCAATTGGCAAACACCTTATGAATATGGGCGTAAAGCATCTTACTTTCTGTGACCGTTTCGGTATTATCTGTGAGGGGGATGAAAATAACAATCCTGCGCAGGAAGAAGTATCGAAAGTAACAAATCTTGAACATAAAAAAGGTACTCTTGCAGACGCACTTGCCGGTGCTGATGTATTTATCGGTGTTTCAGCACCGAATCTTGTAAGTGCAGATATGGTTAAATCTATGGCGGACAATCCCATATTGTTCCCGATGGCAAATCCTACACCTGAAATTATGCCAGATGTTGCAAAGGCAGCAGGTGCAAAAGTAGTAGGTACAGGTCGTTCTGATTTCCCGAATCAGATTAACAATGTTTTGGCATTTCCCGGAATATTCAGGGGTGCACTTGATTGCAGAGCAACTTGCATAAATGAAGAAATGAAAGTAGCCACATCATTTGCCTTAGCATCACTTATTCCTGATGACGAGATAACAGAAGAAAACATAATTGCTCCTGCTCTTGATAAAAGAGTTGCAAAGGTTGTTGCTGAAGCAGTGATTAAAACTGCAAAAGAAACAGGCGTTGCACGAATATAGTGTTTCTATGAATTTAAAATTTTAAAAAGGCACTTCGTTTATATAACGAAGTGCCTTTTTGTGTAATTAGATTTATATTATTTGTTTTTACGTTCTTTTGCATCTTTTGCTTCTTTTGCAACAAGACCGCCAAGAGCAATAATTGCAATAACGTTGGGGATAACCATCAACTGATTGAACATATCTGTAAGTTCCCAAACGAGGTCGTTTGAAAGTAATGAGCCAAGGAAGATAAATATAACTGCGATTGCGGCATAAATAATATTTGTTTTCTTGCCAAAGAGGTAATTGTAGTTGATTTTACCAAACAGATTCCAACTGATGATTGTTGAAAAAGCGAAGAAGAACAAGCATATCGCAACAAAACCACTACCTACAGAAGAACCGAAAATTCCGGAGAATGCCATCTGAGCCATATTGGTTTTAGCAAGTGTAGCACCGTTTACAACCAATTCACCTGCGTTTGCAGACTGTACCGCTTCAAGTGTTGAGAGTGGGCCATTACCTGCGTAGAGAGTAGAAATAACAACTAAAGCTGTCATAGTAAGAACAACAAATGTATCAATAAACACACCAATCATGGCAACAACGCCTTGATCATGTGGATTTTTTACATTTGCAAGGGCATGCGCGTGAGGAGTAGAACCCATACCTGCTTCGTTGGAGAAAAGACCTCTTTTAGCGCCCTGACTGATAGCGTTTTTAATTGCCATACCGATACCGCCACCGATAATAGCACTGGGCTGGAATGCATATTTAAATATCATACCGAATGTTTCGGGGATATACTGAATTCTTGCGATAAGAATAATAATGCTTCCGATTATATAAAGAATAGCCATAATAGGAACCAATTTTTCTGTTACTGCACCAAGACGTTTAACTCCGCCGATAAATATAAGAACAGAAAGTACAGAAACCACAAGACCGGTAATCCATGTAGGAATACCAAAAGCAGTATTGAACGATTCACCGATAGAGTTAGACTGTACCATTGCACCCATAAAACCAAGAGCAAGTATAGAAGCAATTGCAAAAAATACAGCGAGGAATGTACCGAATTTACCTTTGAAAACAGTCTTTATGTAGTATACAGGACCGCCTTTGATAGTTCCGTCATCTTCAACTGTTCTTGTTTTCTGAGCCAGAACAGCTTCTGCATAAATGGTAGCCATACCAAAAAATGCAATTACCCACATCCAGAATACAGCACCGGGACCACCGATTAAGATAGCACCGCAGGCACCTACGATATTACCTGTACCAACTTGAGCAGCAATAGCAGTTGTTAAAGCCTGAAAAGAGTTAAGACCGGATTTCTGGTCTTTATCTTTAGCAGTTAAACCGCCAAAAACTGCTTTGCAGCCTTCACCGAAGCAACGAACCTGTACAAACTTTGTTCTTATAGAAAAGAACAAGCCTGCGCCAATGAGTAAGACAATCAAAATGTAATCAGAAAGATACTTGTTGATTGTCTGAACAATTTGTAACAAAATGTCCATAGTTTTAATACCGTCCTTTTTTATAAATTTAAAAACCACCCGTGAATGATAGGGTGGTTTCAAAACACATAAAATTTCCCATAAGGGAAAAATATCTTTGTCCTTTTGCCTGAGAGATTCACGAAAAATCGCTTTCACCTTCGGCCCTCGAAACGAGTGTCTCCAAAGTCCTATCAATCTGCAGTCTTTTCTGCAAAATACAGAGCCTGAAAGTTTTACTTCTTCGGCTGCGCGCAAAGCACATCTCCTGCAAACATCACATAGTAGTATTTAATTTTAAAAACATTATACTGCAAATTAAGTCAAATGTCAACATAAATTCACATATTTTTTTAGAATGAAAACTTAATGCTCACAATTGCAAGAATCACAATGGCTTTTTGCCACGTGCTTGTCTATGCCGTGTGTATCATAATAATTCTGCACTGCAGCGGCAATTGCCTCTTCGGCTAAAACTGAACAATGAACTTTAACCGGTGGAAGACCATCTAATGCTTCCATAACCGCTTTGTTTGTAAGTGCAAGTGCCTCATCCAATGTTTTTCCTTTAACAAGTTCAGTAGCCATACTGCTTGTGGCAATAGCGGCACCGCAACCAAAGGTTTTGAATTTGACATCGGTAATAACGTCGTTTTCAACTTTTATATACATTTTCATAATATCACCGCATTTGGCATTACCAACCTGACCGACACCATCAGCATTTTCGATTTCGCCAACATTTCTTGGATTAGAAAAATGGTCCATAACTTTTTCGCTGTACATTATATATCCCTCCAATAAAATTATTTGTTCTTTATTTCTTCATATAACGGCGACATATCGCGCAGTTTTTGAATTATACCTGGTAAAATTTCAAGAAGTTTTTCGGCTTCTTCCATAGTGTTGGTATCACCTACAGAAATTCTTAATGAACCGTGCGCAATCCCATGCGGAAGCCCGATTGCAAGTAATACGTGTGACGGATCAAGAGAACCGGAAGTGCACGCCGAACCTGATGATGCAGCAATACCGTTTAAATCAAGATGCAAAAGCATACCTTCGCCTTCAATAAATTCAAACGAAAAATTCACGTTGCCGCAAAGTCTGTCTGTCGGATGACCATTTAAACGGCAATAGGGGATACTCTTTGAAATGTTTTCAATTATATAATCACGTATTTTTGAAATTTTTGCTGCTTTTTCAGGAATGTTTGAACAAGCCAGTTCAATAGCCTCGCCAAGGCCTACAATTCCTGCGAGATTTTCTGTGCCTGCACGCTTTGATTTTTCCTGTGCTCCGCCGTGCATGAAATTATCAATGCGCAAACCGCTTCTTATATATAAAGCACCCACGCCTTTCGGTCCTCCGAATTTGTGACCTGAAAGTGAGAGCAGGTCGACACCCAATGCATTGACATCAATGTCAACAGCGCCTATTGCCTGAACAGCATCAGTATGGAAGATGATTTTGTGTTCTTTTGCAATTGCACCAATTTCTTCAATTGGCTCGATAGTGCCGATTTCGTTGTTAGCGAACATAACAGTTATAAGGATAGTATCTTCTCTTATTGCGTTTTTGATGTCATCAACAGAAACCTTTCCGAATTCATCAACGGGAAGATAAGTGACTTCAAATCCGTGTTTTTCAAGATACTGACAAGTGTGCAGAACTGCGTGGTGCTCAATTGCAGTGGTTATAATATGTTTTCCTTTGTTTTTGTTTGCAAATGCAACACCTTTTATAGCCCAGTTATCAGCCTCACTTCCGCAACCGGTGAAATACACTTCGTTGCTTTTACAGCCGATAGCAGCAGCAACTTGTTCACGTGCTTTTGAAATTGCAGCAGCACTTGTTCTGCCGATTGTATATATAGAAGATGCGTTTCCGTAATTTTCAGAAAAATAGGGGAGCATCTTTTCTAAAACCTCTTTTTTTACGGCTGTTGTTGCAGCATTGTCAAAATAAATCATTGCAAATATTTCCTTCTTTCTTGTGTGTAAAAATATTATTCTTCCTCAATATTATCTAAAGATAAATTTTCGTTTAAAATAGCACTTGTTGCTAGTTGGTCGCAACGTTCATTTTCAGTATGACCGGCATGACCTTTAACCCACACAAACTCAACTTTGTGTTTATCAAGAAGTTCTATCAGGCGTTTGAATAAATCCACATTTTTTGCTTTTTCGTTTTTAGTTCTGTACCAGTTATTTTTTTGCCATTTTATAAGCCATCCCTGATTAACAGAATCCACAAGATATTTAGAGTCACTGTACAGTGTTACAGAGCAAGGCTCTTTAAGTGCTTCAAGACCTTTTATGGCAGCAAGGATTTCCATACGGTTGTTGGTGGTGAGTAAAAAACCTTCACTCATTTCTTTCAACGCACCGTTATATTTCAATATAACACCATAACCGCCTTTTCCGGGATTTCCACTGCAGGCACCGTCGGTAAAAATTTCAACGTGTTTAAGACTCATATTATCTCTCAATCCTTTATATACCCATATAAGATATATTAAAACAATTTATTATATTGTATCCTCAAAATCTTTTTCGCCTTCAAAATCATTTTCGGTTAGTTGTGAAGAAATCATAGATCGTTCAATTGTGGGATATACGCTGAATACAACAATAAATCCCAAAAGTGCCACAGAAAAGATAGCGGCACACAAAATGCCAATCAACATATACAATACACTAACTAAAGCAGCGGCAACCAATAAGATAGATATAAATATATTAAGCGGGAGTTTGCCTAAAGAGAAAATAACGGCATTTTTTAAAATATCTTTCAGTTTCATATCAAATGTTACTATCATAGTGTAGATATAATAATGCATCATAACAAAAAGAACTGAAATAACAATAATGAAATATTTTCCGAATAATGCAATAGCAATATTATTACTCATTAAAACGGGCATTGTATACGCATAGAAACAATATGCAACGTAAAGCAGGAAAGCAACAACGATATCAATAACCCCCATTATAACACCCTGCTTATAGTTTTTAGCAAAATGTTCACGAAAATCACTGAAAATCCATGTGTGTTCCTGTCTTTGCATGTTGCGGAGAACATAAGTGAAACCGCAGGTTGCAGGACCTGTTACAAAAACAGAAGCGAGTAAGAACAAAAGTCCTATAATATCGCCTGTAAAAACAAAAAATGGTAAACTTCCCAAATTTTCTATATTGATATCTCCGCTTGATAAAATTTCAGGGTTGATAGTTACAGACAACATAATTCCAAATATAAGAGGGAGAAGAGTAATAACATAAATAATGTTTAATGGAATAAGTTTTGTAAACTTTCTTCCGAGTAATTCAAAAAATAAAAAGAATCTTGTTTTTTCAGGTGCATTTTTGGATACACCGGGACCGACTTTTGAATAATTTCCGCCAAATAAACCCATTAAATAAATACCTCCGTATATATAAAAGATAGAGTTGAAAAATTTTGTATAATATCACAATTTATAATTATACCACACAATTAAAAAAATGCAATTGTAATTTTGTAAAAAAAGTGTTAATATAAATGTTGACGGAGGTGACGTTATGAATAAAACCGTACTTATAACAGGCGCATCACGAGGAATCGGTAAAGCGTGTGCAAAACTTTTTTCTGAAAAAGGATATAATGTTGTTGCAAATTATCTGAATTCTGAAAGCGATGCTATGGCACTTGCTGATGGATATGAAAACATTTATCCTGTAAAAGCGGATGTTTCGGATGAACATCAGGTAGCAAATATGATAGAACTGGCAAACAGACGTTTTGGCGATATTGATGTGTTGATAAATAATGCAGGCGTTGCAATGCAAAAACTTTTTACAGATACTGAGAAGAACGAATGGGACAGAATTTTTGATATAAATGTAGGGGGAGTATTTAACTGCAGTCGTGAGGTAACTCACGGTATGATACGTAAGCATCGCGGAAAAATAATAAACATTTCATCTATCTGGGGAATCACTGGCGCGTCGTGTGAAGTTGCGTATTCGGCAACCAAAGCAGCAGTAATCGGTTTTACAAAAGCACTTGCAAAGGAACTTGGTCCTTCCGGTATATGTGTAAACTGTATTGCTCCCGGTATAATTGAGACAGATATGAACGGTGCAATTGATGCAGAAACAATGAAAGAACTCATTGATGAAACACCTTTGCAAACAATCGGAAAACCGTATGATGTTGCATCAATGGCGCTGTATCTGGCGTCTGATGAGACTTCATTCATTACCGGTCAGATTTTTGGAGTAAATGGTGGATTTTTAATTTGAATTCTCAATATAAAAGGACTTGGTTGCAATTATAACCAAGTCCTTTAAGTTTATTCGCTTATAAAAACAGAAAGTTCGTTTGTTATTTCGTCGGGCACAGTTTCGATTGTGCCCGCGTCACATAATTTTGCAAACATCGGGTTCATCGGAAGTTTAACAACTTTGTCGATACCAAAGTTTGCGGCTATTTCGTCTATGTGGCTTTCACCAAAGATGTAGTGCTTGTTACCACAGTCGGGGCAGGGGAAGTATGACATATTTTCTACTATT
The DNA here is from genome assembly GCA_045589495.1 of Clostridia bacterium. Lineage (GTDB taxonomy): Bacteria > Bacillota > Clostridia > UMGS1810 > UMGS1810 > SIG455. The sequence goes on along the minus strand of JAZNPF010000003.1, from coordinate 61,168 downwards.
CCCATAATCGGAATATTCATAAGTTTTGCCATTTTAACTGCTTTTTCAACTATCATTGAAACCAATTCCTGCGGAGATGTAACAACAATGATTCCGTCAACGGGAAGTGACTGGAAAACAGTAAGAGGAACATCTCCTGTTCCCGGAGGCATATCAACAAACATAAAATCAACATTTTCCCATATAACGTCTGTCCAGAATTGCTTTACGGTGCCACCGATAACAGGTCCTCTCCATACCACCGGATCAGTAACATTGTCTAAAAGCAGGTTAACCGACATAACATCAATGCCCGTTTTTGACGGTACTGGAAGCAAACCGAATTCATTACCTACAGCACGTTTGTTAATTCCGAATGATTTTGGGATTGATGGGCCGGTAATATCTGCGTCTAAAATAGCGGTATGATAACCATTTCTTTGCGCTGTAACAGCCATCATTGAAGTCACAAGTGACTTACCTACGCCGCCTTTACCGCTCATTACGGCAATAACTTTTTTGATGCTTGACATCTCATGTGGATTTTCCAAGAAACTTTGCGGATTTTGTCTGCTTGAACAATTTTCGCCGCAGGTTTCACAGTTGTGAGTACATTCTGACATTTTTATCTATCTCCTTATAAAATATTTGCATTTTTAAGTGCCTTTTCAACTAACGGACAAATTGCTTTCCCCATTCTGTAAAAACCTAAATCGTTAGGGTGACAACCATCAACCGTGCACGCATCACGGTCTTCATCCGTGTATATTTCTTTTCCGTTTAAAAAGTAAACGTGTTTGTCACCGTTTTCCAATGCATTTTGATAAGTTTTATAAATTATCTCGCGTCTTTTTATAGTGTCGGGTAAATCACAATTATTGGCAAGTGTTATGAAAATCACGGGTAAATTCGGATGTTTTTCTCGTATGATTTTGAAAAATGGTTCGTGTGTTGCTTTAAGGTGTTCGGGATTTGGAGCATTGTAGTCATAGTCGAACACAAAACAACTCATATCGATTGACGCAATAAGTTCAGCCATTTCAGTTTCACCTTTTGCACTGCCACTGAATCCAAAATTCAAAACAGGAATGTCAAGCCAGCGGCTTATCATGGTGGTGTAAGAGTTGCCTGGTCTGGATGCGCATCCGCCTTGTGTTATGGATGAACCATAAAACAATACCGGTTTATCTATGGAATATGGTTTTGGTGCAGATAATGTGCTGCCTTTTTCAAGCCCGATATAAAGTTCCTTCACACCATTATACAGAGGGAAATTTATTGTTATTTCTTTCTCTTCTCTTCCAAGGTTGACACTTGGCATACAATCAATTTTATCGGTTTGATCTGAAGATACCGCCATATATTTGAATTCATTGTTTACATAGACATCAAATCCCGCACTGCCAACACGTGTCATGTGATTCATTGTGGTGCTATCCATAACGGTCGCTTTAATTGCAATAAAACTGCTGTTAGTTTTAAAACGAACGCACCCTCCTGATGTGTGGTCGGAAAGAAAGCGCACACCTTCGTTTAAATTTTTTCTGTCCTCTTTTTTTATGCGGACAAACTCTTTGTTTTCGTTAAACCACGCCAACCCGTCTACTTCAAAAGGCGGATTTTTTACAGAATAAACCTCAACATCTTCGCCTGTTGAGGTTTTAACTGCAAAATTTTTGTCGATTTTTTCGATACCCATGATGAACCTCCATATAAGAATGAATGTTGCTTACATTATTATAGTACCATTACAAAATAAAGTCAAGCAACGATAAAACAATTTTGTCTTGACTTTGCGTATGAATTTTAGTATAATATCAACGTATTCGCTGGTGTGGCTCAGTCGGTAGAGCAGCTGATTCGTAATCAGCAGGTCGTGCGTTCAAGTCGCATCACCAGCTTAAAACAGAGGTTGTTGTGCATACCTCTGTTTTTTCTTTAATTAACGTATTTTATTAAGGTGAAGGAGAATAAAAATGAATGATTTCCTGTATTACGCACCCACGAAAGTTTTTTTCGGTAAAGGCACTCATAAAAATGTTGGAGATATAATAAAAGGATATGGTTATAAAACCATTATGCTTCAATACGGTAAAGGAAGCATCAAAAAAAGCGGTCTTTATGATGATGTAATGAACTCTTTATTGAAAAATGATATAACTGTTATTGAAATGGGGGGTGTTGAGCCTAATCCAAAGGTTTCTTTTGTAAGAGAAGCAGTTAAAATTGCAAGAGAAAATAATGTTGATATGATTCTTGCTGTTGGCGGAGGAAGTGTTATAGATTCTGCAAAAGCCACTGCTGTAGGTGCTGCAAACGAAGGAGATATATGGGAGTATTCAACACGCAAAAAAAGCCCTTCCTGTGCACTTCCGGTTGGATGCGTTTTAACAATTGCGGCAGCAGGCAGTGAAATGAGTTCATCTGCGGTACTTACAAATACTGAACTTGATATGAAACGCGGGTTTAACAGTGAATATAACAGATGCCAATTTGCAATAATGAATCCTGAACTAACGTTCACTGTCGATAAATATCAGACGTCTTGCGGAATTGTTGATATTATGGCACACACAATGGAAAGATATTTTTCTGTTTGTCCGCCAACTGATTTGACTGACAGAATTGCAGAAAGCATTTTAAAATCGGTTGTTTCATCCGGTACTGTTTTAATGGAAAATCCTTATGATTATGAGGCAAGAGCGAATATTATGTGGGCATCAAGCCTTTCACATAACGATCTTACGGGGTGCGGAAGAGAGAATGCACTCCCCGTGCATCAGTTAGAACACGCTTTGAGTGGCAAATTTGATAAGATTGCACATGGTGCAGGACTTGCAGTATTATTTCCTGCGTGGGCGAAATATGTATATATGGAAAATCCGTCCAGATTTGCGCAATTTGCAAGACGCGTGTTTGATGTTTGCGAAACTGATGATGTAAAAGCATCAATCCGTGGAATAGAAAAAATGCAGGCATTTTTCAAAAGCATTGGTATGCCACTCGAATTAAAAGAATTCGATATAGAAAAATGTTCTGAAGACCTTGCGTCGCTTTGCACTTTCAATAAAACAAGAACTGTTAAAAGTTATGTTGAACTTGATTTTGAAAAAACAAAAGATATATTTGACGGTTGCTATTGATTGACTATTTGTGTGTTTAATGGTAAAATTATGGTGATATTTGTTTGATTATGAAAGGAAGAATAAAATGAAAAAACGTTTGTACAAATCAACAACAGACAAAAAACTTTGCGGTGTATGTGCAGGTATTGCTGAATATTTTGAACTTGATCCTACTATAATCCGTCTTGCGTGGGTTGTATTTACTTTACTTGGCGGTTCAGGGATTATTGCATATATAATTGCCGCTATTGTTATGCCGGTTGAAAAATTTTAATAATCAGGAGATATAAAATGATTGAACAGTTAATTTCAGATTTGAATAATGCGTTGTATAGTTATATACTCATAATTTTACTGGTTGCAGCAGGTATTTATTTTTCTTTTCGTACTAAATTTGCACAGTTTCGCTTGCTTGGTGCACAGTTTAAAGCAGTTACTGAAAAAACGTCCGATAAAGGCGGAGTTTCATCTTTCCAGGCACTTATGGTTTCTACTGCTTCGCGCGTAGGGACTGGTAATATTATAGGTGTATCAACTGCGCTTTGTCTTGGCGGTTACGGTTCTGTTTTCTGGATGTGGGTGATTGCACTTCTTGGCGGAGCATCTGCTCTTATAGAAAGTACGCTTGCTCAGATATATAAGAAAAAAGGTGCTGACGGAACATTCTATGGCGGACCTGCATATTACATTGAAGCAGGCCTTAAAAGCAGACCGCTTGCGATACTGTTTTCTGTATTTTTGATACTTACATACGGTTTTGGGTTTAATATGCTTGCGTCTTATAATTTGCAGTCAACATTTTCGGCGTACGGATTTTATAATGCGACTTCGACTCCGTGGATAATAGGAATTATCCTTGCTTTTTTAACAGGTTACTGTCTGCTTGGCGGCGGAAAGAGAATTATTAAAGTTACAAGTGTTATGGTACCTGCCATGGGTGTTTTGTATATAGCGGTTGCGTTGTTTATTACATTAAAAAATATTACTGTTTTGCCTGACATTTTTGGACGTATATTTACAGAAGCATTTGATATAAAAGCAATTTTCGGTGGATTCAGTGGCTCATGTGTTATGTATGGTATCAAAAGAGGTTTGTTCAGTAATGAGGCGGGTGTAGGTTCTGCACCTAATGCATCTGCTTCTGCTGATGTAAATCACCCTGTAACTCAGGGACTTGTGCAGATACTCTCTGTATTTATTGATACTCTTTTAGTATGCTCGGCAACTGCGTTTATGTGTATGTGTTCAGGTGTTGAACCATCAGCGGAATTGTCCGGTGCACCTTATATACAGGCTTCACTTGAAAGTGCACTTGGTTCGTTTGGTCCTTTGTTTATAACATTAGCAATGATACTTTTTGCTTTTACAACATTGCTTGGTAATCTTTATTATGTAGATCAGTGTGTTGTTTACATTCTAAAAAAAGAGCCGTCCGATAAATTCAAAAAGTTTTATCATATAATTGCATCGCTTGTTGTACTTGTAGGAGCGGTATTAAGTGCAGACCTTTTGTGGGGGATTGCCGATGTCACAATGGGGGCGATGACTATCATAAATATTCCTGCGATTTTGATTTTAAGTAAATATGCCATCAGGGCACTTAAAAATTTTGATGAACAACGCAGAAGTGGCGGCGAAATAACATTCCGTGCAAGTGAAATTGAACTTCCGCATGATGTTGATTGCTGGAAATAAGTTTTCTGATAGGAGATAATATATGAAAATTGTTGTGCTTGATGCGCAGACGCTTGGTTCTGACCTTTCTTTAAAACCCCTTGAAGAATTGGGAGAGTGTGTGGTTTACGGTTCAACTATTCCTGATGACGTTGCCAAACGAATATCCGACTGTGATGTGGTTGTACTTAATAAAATCAAACTTAATTCATCAAACCTTTTTGCAACAAAAAATCTTAAACTTATATGTGTTGCAGCAACAGGGTATGATAATATTGATATTGAGTATTGCCGTGACAGAAAAATTGCAGTTTGCAATGTGGTAGGGTATTCTTCACATAGTGTTGCACAGACTACAGTTGCTACTGTTTTGAATCTTTATACTCATATTAAAGAGTATAATGAATTCGTCTCAAGCGGTAAATATTCTCAAAGCGGTGTTGCAAACAAACTTACCCCTGTGTATCGTGAAATTTTCGGTAAAACATGGGGGATAGTGGGCTTTGGTAATATTGGTAAAGAGGTGGGTGCTATTGCAAAAGCACTCGGATGTGAACTGATTGTCTGCAAGCGTAACTATGAAGACGGATATCGATGTGTTGATATTGATACTCTGTGCAGGGAAGCAGATATAATAACAGTTCATACGCCGCTCAACGACACTACAAAAAATTTAATAAATAAAGAACGCATTAAAATGATGAAGGAAGATGTTGTTCTTGTAAACGAATCACGTGGGGCGGTTATGGATGAACAAGCAGTTGCAGATGCAATAATATCAGGTGAAATTGGTTCGTTTGGATGTGATGTTTATTCTGTTGAACCGTTTGATAAAAGCCATCCTTTTTATGAAATAAAAGATTCACCAAATGTATGCCTTACTCCTCACATGGCATGGGGTGCATACGAATCAAGAGTACGTTGTCTAAATGAGATTGTTCTTAATATAAAAGATTTTTATAATAACGGCACAAAAGGAAGAGTGGATTTATAATCACTTTTGAAAAGAGGCATAATAAGTATGGAAAAAGGAAAAAAAGCCGATAAAGAACATTATAATAAGATGGTAAATACTCCGGTGTCAAAACTTGTTATAACACTTGGAGTGCCGACTACAATAAGTATGCTTATCACTAATATATACAATATGGCAGACACATATTTTGTTGGTACGTTGGGTAATAGTGCAAGTGGAGCAGTCGGTGTTGTTTTTGGCTTAATGGCTATTATTCAGGCTTTCGGGTTTATGTTCGGACATGGCGCCGGAAGTATTATAGCGCGTCGCCTCGGTGAAGGTGATCTTGAAAATGCTCACAAGTATGCTTCTTTAAGTTTCTTTTCTGCACTTTTTACAGGTGCCGTAATATGCTGTAGCGGATTGTTATTCATAAGACCTCTTATGTCTTTGCTTGGCAGTACAGATACAATTTTGCCTTATGCTGTTAATTATGCCCAATATATATTGCTTGCTGCACCTTTTTCAATGGCTAGTTTTGTTCTCAATAACATATTAAGATATGAAGGAAAGGCGTCACTGGCAATGGTGGGTATAGGGATTGGTGCAATTTTAAATATTGCCGGAGATCCTTTGTTTATATATGGTTTTAATATGGGAATAGGCGGAGCAGGACTTTCAACTGCACTTTCACAGATTATAAGTTTTTTGATTTTGCTCCTGATGTTTTTATCCGGTAAAACACAATGCAGAATTACATTGAAAGCATATATTTTTGATGCAGAAAAATTTGCAGATATAGTACAAACGGGTGTTCCCAGTCTTATACGTCAGGGACTTACCAGTGTTTCTACAATGATGCTTAATAAATATGCGGGCTTGTATGGTGATGCTGCGATTGCGGCTATGTCTGTAGTCAACAGAATATCATTCTTTATATTTGCCGTAGGTCTTGGTATAGGTCAGGGATTTCAACCGGTATCCGCATTTAATTACGGAGCAAAGAAGTATTCCCGTGTAAAAAAAGCATTTTTCTTTACAGTTATAAGCGGAGAAGTTTTGCTTGGTGTTCTTGCAGTTGCAGGAATGATATTTTCCGGTAAACTTGTTGGAATTTTCAGGGATGACCCACTTGTTATATCTATAGGAACTGTTGCCTTGAGATTTTATCTTGTTGCCCTGTTTTTTCAGCCGCTTACAATCTGTTCTAATATGCTTTTTCAAAGTATCGGAGAAAACAAAAAAGCGGCTTTACTTTCAACACTTCGCAGCGGGCTTGTATTTATACCCATTCTTGTAGTGTTTGCGTATGCGTTTAAACTCAAAGGAATTCAGGCATCTCAACCTATTGCAGATGTAATAACATTCTTTATTACACTGCCTTTGGTAATACGATTTATAACAACGCTGCCGGAAGATGAATAAAATCAAAAAAAGATTAAAAATATGGTAGATGTTTGTTGACACTATTTTAAAATTGTGATATAATGGTAGAAAATCACAGAAAGGGAAATATCATGAACCGTATATGTAAGACAACATCTGCAAATATTATAGCAACTGGGGCAGTTGATTCGGCACCCGCAGTTGTTGATATTTCAGTTGACGGAATTGGTATTTCTGTTTTTAAAAATAGTTTTTCTGATTTCGGTTTGTGATATTGCTTTTAAGCATTTATCCAAACCGTTTTTTTATGTGTAAAATTATATTCAAATATCACGGGAGGCACTAAAATGGCAAAAAGAAAAGATATTAAAAAAATACTTATTATCGGTTCAGGACCTATTATCATAGGTCAGGCTGCTGAGTTTGATTATGCCGGAACACAGGCATGTCTGGCACTTAAAGAGGAAGGGTATGAGGTTATATTGGCTAACTCCAACCCTGCAACTATTATGACCGATACTTCTATAGCAGATAAGGTATATATGGAGCCTCTTACTTTGGAATATGTTTCCAGAATCATCCGTACAGAACGTCCTGATGCCATTGTTCCCGGCATTGGCGGACAGACCGGTTTGAATCTTGCAATGCAACTTGAGAAAAAAGGCGTACTGAAAGAATGTGAAGTTGAACTTTTGGGTACGAAAAGTGAAAGTATTGAACGTGCTGAAGACCGCGAAATGTTTAAAGACCTTTGCTCGTCGATTGGCGAACCTGTTATACCATCAGAAATAACATATTCGTTAGAAGAAGCAAAAGAAGCGGCAAAAAGAATAGGCTATCCCGTTGTTCTTCGTCCGGCATTTACTTTGGGCGGTACAGGCGGCGGTTTTGCTTACAATGAAGAAGAACTTATAGAGATAGGTATAAACGCATTCAAACTTTCTCCGGTTCATCAGGTACTTATTGAAAAAAGTGTTAAAGGATATAAAGAAATCGAATTTGAAGTTATGCGTGATGCTTCTGACCACGCCATTACAATCTGCGGTATGGAAAATATTGACCCTGTTGGTGTTCATACCGGTGACTCTGTAGTTGTTGCACCGATAATGTCGCTTAACGAACATGACCTTAAGATGCTCAATGACAGTGCTATCAAAATTATCCGCGAACTCAAAATTGAGGGCGGTTGTAATGTTCAGTTTGCGTTGCATCCAACAACGTCTGAATATTATCTTATAGAGGTTAATCCGAGAGTATCCCGTTCGTCTGCACTAGCATCAAAAGCAAGCGGATACCCGATTGCAAGAGTAACTGCAAAGATTGCAGTAGGAATGACTTTGGAAGAAATCTCTATTGCAAATACTACTGCTGCGTTTGAGCCAAGACTTGATTATGTTGTTGCTAAATTTCCGAGATTCCCGTTTGATAAATTTGCTTCTGCAACAAATAAACTGGGAACACAGATGAAAGCAACCGGTGAAGTTATGGGTATCGGTTCTACTCTTGAAGAATGTCTGCTTAAATCAGCACGTTCTCTGGAAATAGGTGTTGACCATCTGTATATGCCGAAATTTGATAAATTGAGTAATGACGAAATTGTTGCATATCTTGCAGATTTTCGTGATGACTCTATCTTTGCCGTTGCACAACTTTTAAGAAACGGTGTCAGCATTGAAAAAGTTCACGAAATCACAAAAATTACACCGTATTTCCTTGAAGCATTTAAAAGGATAACTGATTTTGAAATTGTTGTTGCAAACAACAAAAATGATATAGAAGTTTTAAAACAAGCAAAAGCAATGGGCTTTTCAGATACATTTATTGCAAAACTCTGGGGTGTGTCTGAACTTGATGTTTTTGGTTTGAGAAAAACAAACAGAATATTCCCGATTTACAAAATGGTTGATACATGCCATACAAATGCGTATATCCCGTATTTTTATTCAACATACACAGGCGAAAACCAGTCTGTTGTGTCGGATAAAAAGAAAATTATTGTTTTAGGTGCAGGACCTATAAGAATAGGACAGGGTGTAGAGTTTGACTATTCTACCGTTCACGCTGTAACAACAATCAAGAATTCCGGTTACGAGGCTATTATTATAAACAATAACCCGGAAACAGTATCTACTGATTATACAACTGCTGATAAACTTTATTTTGAGCCTCTTACACCTGAAGATGTTATGAATATAATTGAACTTGAAAATCCTGATGGTGTTGTGGCAACATTGGGCGGACAGACTGCAATTAACCTTGCAAATCCTCTTTATGAACGCGGTGTTAAAATAATCGGTACTGATTGTGATGCAATCGACCGTGCTGAAAACCGTGAGATGTTTGAAGAAATTCTTAACAACTTAAACATTCCGCGTCCGGCAGGTAAAGCCGTTACAAAGATAGAAGACGGCGTTAAAGCTGCTGCAGAAATCGGGTATCCTGTTCTTGTGCGTCCGAGTTTCGTTCTCGGCGGAAGAGCAATGCAGATTGTTGCTAACGAAGAACAACTTCGTCATTATCTTAAAACTGCGGTTGAAATTGATGAAGATAAGCCTGTTTTGGTTGATAAATATATCATCGGTAAAGAAGTAGAGATTGATGCTATTTGTGACGGAAAAGATGTATTTGTCCCCGGTATTATGGAACTGGTTGAACGTACGGGTGTTCATAGCGGTGACTCTATCAGCGTATATCCGGCATTCAGTATATCTGATAAAGTGAAAAAAGTTATAATTGACTATGCACAAAAACTTGGTCTGGGTATCGGTATAATAGGTCTTTATAATATTCAGTTTATTGTAGATAAAAACGACGATGTTTATATTATAGAGGTTAACCCCAGATCTTCAAGAACTGTGCCGTTCCTGTCAAAATCCACCGGATATTCTTTGGCGGATATTGCTACAGAGGTTATTATGGGAAAAAGCCTTAAAGAGCAGGGAATAACTGAAATTTATCCTGAAGAGAAAAAACGTTGGTATGTAAAAGTTCCAGTATTCTCTTTCAATAAAATAAGAGGTTTAGATGCTTACCTTTCACCTGAGATGAAATCAACCGGTGAAGCAATCGGTTATGATGATAAACTCAACCGTGCTCTTTATAAAGCACTTCAGGCATCGGGTATGAAAGTTCTTAATTACGGAACTGTATTTGCAACTATTGCGGATGAAGATAAAGCGGAAGCGCTTCCTCTTATCAGAAGATTTTATAATCTCGGATTTAATATCTGCGGAACAAAAGGTACTGCTGAATATCTTATTAAAAACGGAATCCGTACACACGTAATGAAGAAACTGAGTGACGGAAGTGATGAAATCCCCGATGCAATCCGCAGCGGTATGTTGGCTTATATTATCAATACCAGCGATATAAATGCATCAGGTAATAATACACGTGACGGTCACGAAATAAGAAAACTTGCAACTGAAAATAATGTGAATGTGTTTACAGCACTTGATACTGTTTCGGTTCTGCTTGATGTTTTAGAGGAAATTACAATTTGCATATCTACTATTGATGCGTAAGGAGTTTAAAATGTCGATTGAAGAAAAATATATACAGGAATTTTTTACTGTAGATAAAAACGAAAATATCGCCAAAGACGTATATGAGATGCGTCTTTCAGGCAACACATCTGCTATAACAAAATCCGGGCAGTTTGTAAACATAAAGATAGACGGTTATTATCTGCGCAGACCTATTTCTGTTTGCGATTATGATAAAGACGGGATAACGATTATATACAAAGTTGTCGGCAACGGAACTGAGGCAATGAGTAAAATAGAAAAGGGTGCTGTCCTTGATTTGCTTGTTGGTCTGGGGAATGGATTTGACACTTCCAAAAGCGGTGATAAACCTCTTTTAATAGGCGGAGGTATGGGCGTTGCGCCTATGTACAACCTTTGTAAAAAACTTGTTGATGAGGGCAAGCACCCTATCGTTGTAAACGGATTCAACAGTGCAGAAGATGTATATTATGAAAACGAGTTCAAATCACTTGGTGTTGAAGTGTATATTACAACTGTTGACGGTACAAACGGCACAAAAGGATTTGTTACAGATGTTACAAAAAATCTTGAATACACATATTTTTATACTTGCGGACCTATGCCTATGTTTAAAGCAGTAGAATCTACTGCAAAAACATCCGGTCAGTATAGTTTTGAAGAACGTATGGGATGCGGATTTGGTGCGTGTATGGGGTGTTCGTGTGAAACCAAATATGGAAACAAGCGCATCTGCAAAGACGGTCCAGTGCTTGAAAGGGAGGAAATAATATGGTAGATACAAGAGTCGTTTTAAGCGGAATAACTCTTGATAATCCGGTTATTCCCGCCAGCGGAACTTTTGGATTTGGTAAAGAATTTGCTCAATTGTATGATATTAACTGCCTTGGCACATTTTCTTTCAAAGGTACTACAAAAGATGCACGTTTTGGAAATCCCACCCCTAGAATTGCAGAGTGTTCAATGGGGATGATAAATTCTGTAGGATTGCAGAATCCCGGTGTAGAACACGTTGTAAATCACGAATTGAAAGAACTTAAAGAATATTTTTCAAAGCCGGTTATGGCTAATGTTTCCGGATTTTCAATTGATGAGTACGTATATACTTGTCAGAAAATAAATGATGCCGAACAAGTAGGGTGGATAGAAGTCAATATTTCCTGTCCTAATGTTCACGGCGGAGGAATGAGTTTCGGAACAACTCCTGAAGCCGCTGCAGAAGTAACAAAAGCAGTAAAATCTGTTACAACCAAACCCGTATATATAAAACTTTCTCCCAATGTTTCGGATATTGCATCCGTTGCAAAAGCATGTGAAGATGCGGGTGCGGACGGAATAAGCCTTATAAATACGTTGCTTGGAATGAGGATAGATTTAAAAACAAAAAAATGTGTTGTTGCCAACAAAATGGGTGGTTTTTCAGGACCTGCTATTTTCCCCGTTGCAGTGAGAATGGTATATCAGGTGTATGATGCTGTTAAAATCCCTGTCATCGGTATGGGCGGTGTTTCAAGTGCAGATGATGTAATTGAAATGATGCTTGCTGGTGCAACTGCTGTACAGGTTGGTGCGGCAAACCTTGTAAATCCGTTTGCTTGTAAAGAGATTATTGATGCTTTGCCGGATGCGATGCAAAAATACGGAATAGATAAATTATCAGATATAATCGGAGGTGCTCATTGATGGGTAAAGATGTAATTGTTGCTTGTGATTTTGCAAGCAAAGAGGATGTTTTCAAATTTCTGGATTTGTTTACAGACGAAAAACCTTTTGTGAAAATCGGTATGGAACTTTTTTATGCTGCTGGCCCTGAAATTGTACGTGAAATCAAAAAAAGAGGTCATAAAATCTTTTTGGATTTAAAACTTCACGATATCCCCAATACTGTTAAAAAATCTATGGCAGTTTTGTCAAGACTTGATGTTGATATGACTAATCTGCACGCTTCGGGTACTATAGATATGATGAAGGCTGCATTGGAAGGTCTTACCCGTCCTGACGGAAGCAGACCTATACTTATTGCGGTTACACAACTTACTTCCACTAGTGAAGAGAGAATGAAAAAGGATCTTTTGATTGATGCTCCAATAGATGAAGTTGTTATGCATTATGCAAAAAATGCTGCAGTTGCAGGTCTGGACGGTGTTGTTTGCTCTCCGTTGGAAGCAGAAAAAGTTCATAATACTTGCGGAGATAATTTTATTACTGTTACACCCGGTGTCCGTTTTGCTGACGGCGATATAGGCGATCAGGTTCGCGTTATGACACCGGAGCAGGCAAAGAAAATCGGTTCTGATTATATAGTTGTAGGTAGACCTATAACTGCCGCTGATGATCCGGTGGCGGCATACAAAAGATGCGTAGCAGAATTTGTTGATTGAATTTAGGAGGATATATAAATGAAAAAATTGATTGCAAAAGATTTACTTAAAATTAAAGCGGTGTTTTTCAGACCTGAAGAACCGTTCACATGGGCAAGCGGAATCAAAAGCCCTGTTTACTGTGATAATCGCCTGACATTGAGTGACACAGATGTTCGTAGTGATGTTGAGAACGGTCTTGCACAGATAATTAAAGAAAACTACCCCGATGCAGAAGTTTTAATGGGTACATCAACTGCAGGTATTGCACATGCTGCAATTACAGCGCATATTCTTGGACTTCCTATGGGCTATGTTCGCAGTGGCGCTAAAGACCATGGCAGAAAAAATCAGATTGAAGGTAAACTTATCCCCGGACAGAAAGTCGTTGTTATTGAAGACCTTATTTCTACCGGCGGAAGTGTAATAGAAGTTGTTGAAATCCTGCGTGAAGCAGGAGCAGAAGTTTTGGGTATTGCATCAATATTTACTTACGGTATGCAAAAAGGTCTTGACAGACTTGCTGCCGCTAATGTAAAGAATATCAGTTTGACAGAATTTGACGTTATTGCAGAGGCTGCTGCCGAAGAAGGTTATATTCGTCAGGAAGATATTGCACGTTTAATAGCATTCAGAAATAATCCATCTGACGAAAGTTGGATAGGGGTGTCAAAATGAGAAGCGTAATTGATATTAAAGATTTGTCAAAAGAGGAAATATCTGAACTTGTGTCAGTTTCCGAAGATATAATATCAAACCCGCAAAAATATGCACATAAGTGCGCCGGCAGAAAACTGGCAACACTCTTTTTTGAACCGTCTACAAGAACAAGACTCAGTTTTGAAGCCGCTATGTATGAACTTGGCGGAAATGTGTTGTCAATGTCGGATTCAGCATCGAGTTCTGCATCTAAAGGTGAAAGTGTTGCCGATACTGCGAAAGTAATATCATGTTATGCAGATATCATTGCTATGCGTCATCCGAAAGAAGGAGCGCCGTTAGTTGCATCTATGAATAGCACCGTTCCGGTTATAAATGCCGGTGACGGTGGTCATAATCACCCGACACAGACGTTAACTGATCTTCTTACAATTCACCGTGAAAAGGGCAGATTTGATAATCTCACCGTTGGACTTTGCGGAGACCTCAAATTTGGCAGAACTGTTCATTCGCTTATTTCGGCGCTTACACGTTATGAGGGTATTAAGTTTGTTCTGATTTCACCCGAAGAACTCAAAGTTCCGAGTTATGTTAAGAATACAATAAAAGAAAATGGTCTTGAATATGTACAGACGACAGATTTACTGAGTGTTCTTCCCGAACTGGATATTTTGTATATGACACGTGTACAGAGAGAGCGTTTCTTTAACGAAGAAGATTATCTGCGTCTTAAAGACAGTTATGTTTTAACACCTGAAAAACTTGCGTGTGCAAAAGCGGATTTGTCTGTAATGCATCCGCTTCCGAGAGTTAATGAAATCAGTGTTGCAGTCGATAGCGATCCGCGTGCATGTTATTTCAGGCAGGCACTCAACGGTAAATATATCAGAATGGCGTTAATTTTAAAATTGCTGGAGGTGGAGTAAATGAATATAGATTCTATAAAAAACGGAATCGTAATTGACCACATTGAAGCCGGCAAAGGTATGGAGATATATAATCTTTTAAAACTGGACACTCTTGGATGTTCGGTAGCGATTATAAAAAATGCTTCCAGCAGTAAAATGGGTAAGAAAGACATTATTAAGATTGATGCTAAAATAGATCTTGATATGGATATACTCGGTTTTGTTTCTCCAACTGCCACGGTTGATATTATCCGTGATGGCGTTCTGGTTGAAAAAAAGAAAATGACATTGCCTGAAAAACTGGTTAATGTTATTTACTGTAAAAATCCGCGTTGTATAAGTTCTACAGAGCAGGAACTTCCTCATATATTCACACTCACAAATCAGGAAGAACGTGAATACAGATGTATTTATTGTGAAACAAAAGGTAAATAATCACAGTTCACATTTTATTAACAAATTATATGTTTATTTTTAATTTTTGCATAGTATAATTCAATCAACTAAAAGACAAAATCCGGAAGGAGATTGGTATGGGTACACATGAACCGTATGCAAAAGAACTTAATAATCTTCTTGATGAAATTCAAATTGAAGCGATGCGTGAACAATTTGCAAAAGTCAAGGAACTTATGACATATTACCATTGTGCTATGCTTGAAATGGAAACAAAACTTAATGTTTTAAATGAGCAATTTGCATTGCAAAACGAACGTAATCCAATTGAAAGCATAAAATCACGACTCAAATCCATGTCAAGTATTCAGGATAAACTCAGAAGACAAGGGCATAGTATGAATATTGACAATATAAAAGAGTTTTTGAGCGATGTTGCAGGTATTCGTGTTATATGTTCGTTTATTGATGATATTTATATGATTGCAGACTGTTTGAGTGAGCAGGATGATATAGAAATTCTTGCACGGAAAGATTACATAGAAAATCCAAAACCGAATGGATATCGCAGTCTGCATTTAATTGTGCAGATTCCCATTTTTCTTCAGAACGAAAAAAGGCTTATGCGTGTAGAAGTACAACTGCGTACTATTGCAATGGAGTTCTGGGCGAATTTAGAGCATAAACTCAGATATAAAAAAGACCTTGATGAGCAAACAGAGAACGAAATTGAAAAAGGTCTTAAAGAATGTGCTGATATTAGTGCAGAGTTAGATGCAAAAATGTATGAAATAAGAAATAAAATTTCTCATTAGTAACATAATAATATTAAATTGGAATTGTAAGAGGTTTTTATGAAGAAAAACATTTTGCAGGTATTTATAGGTTCACTTGTACTTGGTGTAGTAATGGACATAGTATTTTTCCTTATAGGCAGATTTGATTTTACTGTTGTATTGGGAACTTTATTAGGCATTGCATGTGCTACACTCAATTTTGTTTTTTTGGCTTTTACTGTTTCAAAATCATTGTCAAAAGGAAAAGCAGCAGGTGGATATATGGGAATAAGTTATCTTCTGCGGCTAGCATTTATTGGTGCGGTTGTGGTCTTTGCAATAAAATCACCATATACCAATTATGTTGCAACGGCAATTCCGTTACTGTTTCCAAGGGTAATTATAACACTCTTGCAGGGTGTATTGAAACAATACGATAAATCTGACGAAAAGGCTGGTGATACCGGTGGAAGGTCCTAAGATACTGTTTACAATACCGTATCTTAATATAAATGTTACAGAAACTATAGTTGACACATGGCTTGTGATGGCTGTTCTTGCAGTTTTGTGTATCTGGCTTACACGCGGGCTTGAAGTTGTTCCGAAAACAAAACGTCAACTGGCAGCCGAAAAACTTGTTTTGCTTGTAAATAATATGGTAGAAACAACTATGGGACACAGATATAAATCATTTGCTCCATATATTGCGGCACTTTTTGCCACTTCAATGATTGGAAGTTTGTCAAGTCTTATCGGACTGCGTCCGCTGACGGCTGATTTCAGCACAACGCTTGCCTGGGCACTTCTGGCATTTGTAATGATACAAGGTAATAATATCCGTCTTAATGGCGTTGGCGGATGGCTGAAAGGATTTTTGGATCCTGTACCGTTTATGTTACCTCTGAATATCGTTTCAGAGATAGCAAACCCGATTTCTATGTCGTTCCGTCACTTTGGTAATATTGCTGCAGGTATGGTTATAACATCACTTTTATATTCCGCACTTGCCGCTTTAAGCCGTTTTGTACTGGGCTGGATACCCAATGAATTTATTGCCGGTATACCGATATTCCAGTTGGGATTACCCGCAATTTTGTCAATATATTTTGACATATTTACAAGTTTTCTTCAGGCATATATCATATCTATGCTGACTATGGTATATGTTTCCGGAGTAGATTCAAGAGAGTAATAAATTTTTAAAATAAATGGAGGTATTTATTATGTTGGAAAGAGCAATTATTTTAGCAGCATCTGCTGTGGGTGCCGGTTTGGCTATGATAGCAGGTATCGGTCCCGGTATTGGTCAGGGTTATGCTGCAGGTAAAGCAGCAGAAGCAGTAGGACGTCAGCCTGAAGCAAAAGGTGATATAACTTCAACTATGTTGTTTGGTTGTGCGGTTGCAGAATCTACCGGTATTTACGGTTTGGTAGTAGCACTCATTTTACTCTTTGCAAACCCGCTTATTAACTTACTGTAATTAAATCAGGAGGCTTAAAAATGCCATTTGTAAGTATTGATGTATGGACCATTATAATGCAGTGGGGAAACTTACTGATATTGTTGTGGCTTTTTAAAAAGTTTTTGTTTAAGCCCGTTATGTCTGTTTTAGAGGCTCGTGAAAACGAGATTAAAAATATGTATGACGAGGCTGAAAACGCACGCAGTACAGCAGACGATCTGAAGTCTGAATATACTGCTAAACTTAATAATGCACGTGATGAGGCTGAAGAGATAGTCAAAACGGCTGTTAAAACAGCAAAAAGCACATCTGATGAAATCATATCCGATGCACAGAGCAAAGCCGGTGCTTTGATTGAACGCGCTAATGAGAAAATCGAAATTGAGCGTAAGTCTGCAATCAATCAGGCAAAAAATGAATTATCTGATATGGCACTTACAATAGCAGGTAAAGTTATTGAACGTGATATCAATGCATCTGACCATAGTAAGATGATAGATAAATTCATAGAAGAATTAGGTGATGCATCATGATGGCGGTTTCGTATGCGGAAGCGCTTTATTCACTTGCAGTTGAAGAAAATGTTGCAGAAGAGATTTATAAACAGATAGACGCAGTCAAATTTGCATTTGAAGATAACCCTCAATTGTGTAAGATACTTGACCGCCCCTGCTCTGATAAAACAGAGAGAACGGCATTTATTGACAGATGCTTTAAAGATGTTAACGAGTATCTTTTAAACTGTATTAAGGTTATGAGCAAACGACGTGTTACTGTACATTTTCCCGAAATGGCAGATGAATTTATGAAAATGTACCGAAAAGAAAACGGTATAGAAATTGTAAATGTAATAACTGCTACAGCATTAAATGAAGAACAAACAGAAAAACTAAAAATTACTTTAGAGCGTAAACTGGGCAAAAAAGTCGTACTTTCTGCTACTGTGAATCCTGAAATTCTTGGTGGCATAGTTGTAAGAACTGAAACAAGCCAGATTGACGCCAGCATCAAGACGCGGCTTGACGATATTGAAAAACAAATCAAGTCGGCTGTAATTTAGTGGAGGTTTATAATGAAACCTGATGAAATAAGCAAATTGATTAAAAGCGAAATAAAAAATTATGAAAATAAAGTTACTTACAGCGAAACAGGTTATGTTATCGAAGTAGGTGATGCTATTGCCCGTGTGTATGGTCTTGACGACTGTATGTCCAACGAACTTTTGGAGTTTGAAAACGGCGAAATGGGTATGGCATTAAACCTAGAAGAAGAATTTGTAAGTGTAGTTATATTGGGCGATGACACAGGTATTAAAGAAGGTAGTGTTGTAAAACGTACAGGAAAAGTTGTGAGTGTTCCCGTCGGTGATGCGCTTATCGGCAGAGTTGTTGATGCACTCGGAAATCCTATAGACGGAAAAGGCCCCGTTATGGCAGAAGAAACACGTCCTATAGAATCAAACGCTCCCGGTATTATTACACGTAAGTCTGTAAACGTACCTTTGCAGACCGGTATCAAGGCAATTGACTCAATGATACCCATCGGAAGAGGACAGAGAGAACTTATAATAGGTGACAGACAGACTGGTAAAACTGCTATTGCAGTTGATACAATAATCAACCAGAAAGGCAAAGACGTTATCTGTATATATGTCGCTATAGGGCAAAAACGATCCACCGTAGCGCAGTTAGTTGAACTTCTTACAAAAACCGGTGCTATGGAATATACAATAGTTGTGTCTGCTACTGCATCAGAAACTGCACCTTTACAATATATTGCACCGTATGCCGGATGTACTATGGGTGAATACTTTATGGGCAAAGGCAAAAGCGCTCTTATTGTGTATGACGATTTGTCCAAACACGCAGTTGCATACAGAACACTTTCTTTGCTTCTTAAACGCCCGCCGGGACGTGAAGCATATCCCGGAGATGTGTTCTATCTCCATTCAAGATTGCTTGAACGTGCAGCAAACCTTGCTCCTGAATACGGCGGCGGTTCTCTTACTGCATTGCCTATAATCGAAACTCAGGCAGGCGACGTTTCTGCGTATATTCCTACAAACGTAATTTCGATTACTGACGGACAGATATTTTTGGAAACAGAACTTTTCCATAATGGTATAATGCCGGCTGTAAACCCCGGTATTTCTGTATCACGTGTTGGTGGTAATGCGCAGATTAAAGCGATGAAAAAAGTTGCAGGTAAACTCAAACTCGAATATTCTCAGTACAGAGAACTTCAGTCATTCTCACAGTTTGGTTCAGACCTTGACGCAGATACAAAAAGTCGTTTAAGAAAAGGTGAAAGAATTGTTGAAGTATTGAAGCAGGGAAGATCTAATCCTGTTACTGTTGAAAATCAGGTATATATTATATATGCTGTTGTCAACAATTATCTTGATGAGGTAGAACTTTCGGACGTTGCTTTGTATGAAAAACAACTGTTTGAGTATATTGATGAGTCACATCCTGAAATAACTAAAGAAATTGCGTCTACCGGAGCACTTTCCGACGATGGCATGACTAGACTTGATGAAGCAGTAAAGAGTTTCACGGAACGTTTTTTGAAATTACACGCAAAGAGGTGAATGACTGATGGCGGGCGGATCTATGAAGGACATCAAACTCCGCATTAAAAGTATACAGGGTACGCGCCAGATTACTAAAGCGATGCAACTTGTTGCATCTTCTAAATTGCGCCGTGCCAGAGAGCGTATGGAACTGTCTGTTCCGTACTCAAAAGCATTTAATGAAATCATAGATAAACTTTCAGTAAGTGCTGACAGGGAAGAGAGTGTATTTTTTACCGGAAGAGATGTTAAGAAAGTTTGCCATTGTGTTATAGCAGGTGACAGAGGTCTTGCGGGTGGATACAACTCGAATGTATTCAAAGAAGTTGTTCGTAATATAAATGAACACAATTATGAAACAAAAATTTTCCCCATTGGCAGAAAAACAGTTGAATATTTTAAAAAACGTTTTGAATTTATTGATGAATCATATTCAACGGCGGCAGATATAAGCATAGGCAATTGTTTTAATATAGGTAAGATGCTTACTGATATGTTTGTAAACGGAGAATTTGATGAGTTGTACCTTACGTATACACATTATAAAAATATTCTGCATCAGGACGCCATAACATTAAAACTATTTCCTTTGCCTGAAAGAAAAGCAGAAAAACGCACACAATTGGAGTGTGAACCGTCTTTTGCAACCACTGTTAAAAATATAATGCCGTCGTATGTTGCGTCTGTATTATATACCGCTGTTGCACAGTCTTATGCAAGTGAACTTACTTCAAGGCAGAATGCTATGGATACAGCAACTAATAATGCTGACGAAATGTTGAGCGAACTTCAACTGCAGTATAACCGTGCACGTCAGGCGGGTATAACTCAGGAAATTACTGAAATTGTGGCTGGTGCCAATTCGTAAGTCAGTATAAAATTGAAAGGTTTTTGAGATATGAATAATAAAGGAACAGTAATTCAGATAATAGGTCCTGTTGTTGATATCCGTTTCGACGAAGGTCAACTTCCGGCACTTAAAAATGCTATTGAAATTCCAAACGGTGATGCTACTGTG
This sequence comes from Clostridia bacterium, assembly GCA_045589495.1. Classification (GTDB taxonomy): domain Bacteria; phylum Bacillota; class Clostridia; order UMGS1810; family UMGS1810; genus SIG455. The sequence goes on along the minus strand of JAZNPF010000003.1, from coordinate 40,390 downwards.
GTTGTTGAAGCGGCATCACATCTTGGTGATAATATTGTGCGTTGTATTGCTATGAATTCAACTGATGGACTTAAACGTGGTCTGGAAGCAATAGATACCGGTTCGGGAATTAAGGTTCCCGTTGGTGACGGTACACTTGGAAGAATATTCAATCTTCTCGGTGAACCGATTGACGAACTTCCTGCTCCGGAAATTGAAGAAAAATGGACAATTCATCGCAACCCGCCATCTTATGATGAACAGGAGAGCACAACAGAAATACTTGAAACCGGTATTAAGGTTGTAGACCTTATTGCACCTTATGCAAAAGGCGGAAAAATAGGTCTTTTTGGCGGTGCCGGTGTTGGTAAAACGGTTCTTATTATGGAACTTATCAATAACGTTGCAAAACAACACGGTGGTATCTCTGTATTTACCGGTGTTGGAGAGCGTACACGTGAGGGTAATGACCTTTACAATGAAATGAAAGAATCAGGTGTTATAAATAAAACTGCATTGGTGTACGGCCAGATGAACGAGCCGCCCGGAGCCAGAATGAGAGTTGCTCTTTCAGGGCTTACAATGGCAGAATATTTCCGTGATGCAGCAGGTCAGGACGTACTTTTGTTTATAGATAACATCTTCAGATTCACTCAGGCTGGTTCAGAAGTTAGTGCACTTTTAGGCAGAATGCCGTCTGCGGTTGGATATCAGCCTACTTTGGCTACGGAAATGGGTGCTTTGCAGGAGAGAATCACTTCTACAAAGAAAGGTTCAATCACATCTGTTCAGGCAGTGTATGTACCTGCAGATGACTTAACTGACCCTGCTCCTGCAACAACTTTTGCTCACCTTGATGCTACAACAGTACTTTCAAGAAATATTGCATCTCTTGGTATTTATCCGGCGGTTGATCCGCTTGAGTCAACATCCAGAATTCTTTCACCCGAAATAGTAGGGCAGGAGCATTATGAAACTGCAAAAGCAGTTCAGCATATTCTCCAAAGATATAAAGAACTTCAGGATATCATCGCTATTATGGGTATGGATGAACTTACCGAGGAGGATAAGATTATAGTTAACCGTGCAAGAAAGGTACAGAGATTTTTATCTCAGCCATTCTCTGTAGCAGAACAGTTTACAGGTATGCAGGGAAGATATATACCTCTTAAAGAAACAATCCGTGGCTTTAAAGAAATTGTTGAAGGCAAGCATGACGATCTTCCGGAATCTGCATTCCTTTTTGCAGGTACTATTGATGAGGTTATCGAAAAAGCGGCTAAAGAAAGCAAATAACGGAGGATAGTATGTCAGAATTTAAATTAACAGTTGTAACTCCCGATGGTATAGTATATGAGGGGATGGCAGAATCTGTTATAGTGCGTACAACCACCGGTAATGTTGGAATATTAAAAGACCATGCCCCGTTTGTAGCACCGCTTGCCATTGGTGAAGCACGTGTGAAGACGGAGGCGGATTGGAAAACCGCTGCTTGTATCGGCGGAGTTGTAAGTGCAGATAAAGATGGTGTAAGGATTGCTGCCAATGCGTTTGAATGGGCGGATAATATTGATGTTGTACGTGCTGAAAATGCTAAAAATGAGGCGGAAAAAATCATTGGTTCTTCATCTGATATTGCACAGTTGGATAAAGCAAAAGGTAAACTGCTTCGTGCTATAACAAGAATAAATGTAGCAAATAGCAAATAAAGTTATATAAGGAGGAATTAAAATGGATTTTAAAGGTTCAAAAACAGAAAAAAATCTTATGGAGGCATTTGCAGGTGAAAGTCAGGCAAGAAATAAGTACACTTATTTTGCTTCTGTAGCAAAAAAAGAAGGTTATCAGCAGATAGCCGCTATATTTGAAGAAACTGCAAATAATGAGAAAGAACATGCTAAACTTTGGTTTAAAGCATTGGGTGAACTTGGCAACACGGCAGAAAATCTTTTGCACGCTGCTGAGGGCGAAAACTATGAATGGACAGATATGTATGACAAATTCGCAAAAGAGGCTGATGAAGAAGGATTTACTGAGTTGGCTGCACAGTTCCGTCTTGTTGCTAAAATTGAAAAAGCACACGAAGAACGCTATCGTGCACTTTTGAGCAATGTTGAAATGAACAAAGTATTTGAAAAGAGCGAAGAAATTATGTGGGAATGCCGTAATTGCGGTCACCTTGTAATTGGTAAAAAGGCTCCTGAAATCTGCCCGACTTGTGCACATCCGCAGAGTTTCTTTGAAGTTAGAAAAGAAAACTACTGATACATATTTGAGCAAACAAAAAATCCTGTTACATTTAAAGTAACAGGATTTTTTAGTTATCTTACAGTTAATGTGCCAAAAAACCATTCCCAGTATGATTTTGTTTATAGATATATTCCCTTCAAAATCAAGTCATTCTGTTGTATCGGTCAATATCAATCACAAATTCAAGCGGCTCGCCGTTTGCAAAGTGTACAAGGTTTTTATAACAGTTATAAGCAGAGAAATCCAATTTTTCAGGATCGATGCTCCATTCGTTACCACCGATGTGATGTCCGGTAAACACTGCATTGCTTACCTGACGTACAGGATCGTCGATAGCAGGCATATCACCGTTTCCAGGATTTAGAGTCTGGTCCATAACGTCAAGTCCCGCACGTATTCTTCCTGATTTGATTTCTTCAAGCAATGCCGGTTCGTCAATGATAGGTCCACGTGCAGTATTTACCAATACAGCACCGTCAGGGAGCATAGCCAGAAGTTCTTTTGTAACTGAACCGATGGTTCCTTCGCAAAGGCCTGCGTGAATTACCATAATCTGTGAATTAGAGAAAAGTTCTTCCAGAGAATCAACTTTGATAACACCTTCAGGCATATTTTCAACATACGGGTCGTACGCATATATTTCGGGCATAAACGGACGAATATACTCAACGAATTTGCGACCAATATATCCCATGCCGTAAATACCGACACGAGTCTGGAAGAGTGTACCAACCCGTCTTTCGTTTGCTTCGGGGCGCGGTTTGCCTTCTCTTGCGTGTTCAATAAAGAGAGGGATATCTTTAAGCATTGTCATAAGAAGTGATACAGCACCTTCTGCTATTCCGTAACCTGCGGCATCACCCCAGTTAGTAACAACGATATGAGGGCTTTCAATTATAGGTGCGTCAATCCATCCACCTACAGAACCGGTGATGTTGCATATATATTTAAGATTGCCGGGGTTATCTGCTAATTCATTAGGTACGTGAGGGCTTGACCACATAGTAAGAAGAACGTCATATTCACGTATAAGATTTGCATAATCTTCTTCTTTATAATCAGGCTCAAGTGCTATTTCAGTAACGTCATACAATTTTCTTAATTCTCTCAACAATGGGCAGTCTCCGGTATACGGTAACTGTTCCATGTGGCTTTTTTCTTTGTAAGCTTTTAAAATTTTCACAATAACAGTCTCCTTTAATTTATATGAGGTATCAATTTAATCATGTACTGCGCTTGTAACGTGTAGGATCCATAATAAACTTGAGTGGTTTCCCTTCGCTGAAACGCTTAAGGTTTTCAAGACAGTTCAGGGAAGTGAAATCGAGTTTTTCAGGATCAACGCCCCAAACTGGATCTGAAACAAAGTGACCTGTCATAATAAGATTTTTTAACTGACGGATTTCATCGTCCGGTTCCGGCCAGTCGGTAGGGTACATAACATCCAGACCGGCACGTAATCTACCTGCTTTAAGTTCAGCAATAAGAGCGTCCTGATCAATAATTTTGCCACGTGCAGTATTGATAAGTATTGCATAATCGGGAAGCATAGCAAGAAGTTCTTTTGTTACTGACCCCTCTGTTTCTTCGCAGAGAGCAGCATGGATAACAATAATTTGTGATTTAGAAAAAAGTTCTTCCAAAGAATCTACTTTAGTGACACCTTCAGGCATATTTTCAACATAAGGATCATAGGCGTACATTTCAGGCATATAAGGACGGATAAATTCAACAAATTTTCTTCCTATTACGCCCATACCATAAATACCTACTCTTGTAAAGTGAAGAGAGCACATCTGCCTGTCTGGATGAGCACTTATGCCATTGGTTTTAGCGTGTTCAATCGCAAGAGGGATTTCCTTCATAACTGCCTGAAGAAGAGCAAACGCACCTTCCGCAACGCCAAATGCGGGAGCATCTCCCCAGTTTGTAACAGTGATGTGAGGACTTTCAACAATTGGAGCATCAATCCATTTTCCGATTTCTCCTGTAATATTGCAGATATACTTAAGTTTGCCGGGGTTATCTGCTAATTCATTAGGTACGTGAGGGCTTGACCACATAGTGAGAAGAACATCATACTCACGGATTAAATTTGCATAATCCTCTTCTTTATAGTCCGGTTCAAGTACAATCTCATCAAGATCATATAATTTTCTTATTTCCCTTATCAATGGACGGTCACCGGAAAATGGCAACTGTTCAAGGTGTTCTTTGTGTGTATATGCTTTTAAAATTTTCACAACGGATTTCCTCCCTGTTTTGAAAAGTAATTATTTGCAAATCTTTTTAAGATATTTCAAATCTTCTAAAACGTTTGCGTAGTGAGCCTCGGCTGTGTCTTCAAATTTAACAAATTCTATTGTAAAAGTTCCGTTATAACCTTTGCCAAGATGATGGTTCATAAATTTATCTGCATATTCTGTACCATCGTCCATAAGAGCGAATCCGTCACCATTTTCCGGTATGTACTGGCAGTGCATATGGCAGATACGGTCGCCGTATGCTGCATAGCATTTATCTGCAAAATCAGATTCAGTGCACAGATGAATTATAGCACCATAACGTTCTTTGTCGAGTTTAGAAAATATTTCAGCAGCGGTTTCAGGAACTTCCATTATTGTGTTTGCATGACATTCGCAAAGCATTTTTGTGTATTCGGGGATCATAGCAGTAAATTTTTCAAGATTTTCTAACTGATGTGGTATATCTGCAATGCAATTTTTAGAAGGACCAAGATTAAATTTAACTGCTTTTGCTTTAACTGCAGTTATTGCATCAGCAATTTCTTTGTATGCTTTTTCGTCATATTCTTCAAATGACAAATATGTATTGAAGAAGAAAGGAATATCGGCAGCAGCCAATTTTGCTTTTTCTTCATCACTTGCAAGAGTGTAGTGATATTCCCAAAGTTCAATTCCAGAAAAACCGTCAGCTTTTGCTTTGTCAATAAAATCACTTACGTTGAATGTAGGTGTGCGGCCGGGAGCCCATCTGTTCCTCTCCATAGAAACAGAACCTAAATAGATTTCTTTCATTTCAGCATCTCCTTAAATTAACAGATTGATTTCTGATAAAAAGCATAAATCAACCAAACATATTTTATTGTTTATATTTTAACATATCAGATGTATGAAAGTAAAGAGAATTGTGGGCAAAAAAACAAAAAAATCAATAATGATAATAGTAGGTTTAGAACAGCAATTATAAATCGCAAAAATGTATTTTTATTGTGCAAAATTACAATATTGTGCAATAAAATGCACAATATATTAAATATATTAACCAAAAAGTGTATTGACACTTAAACTGCGTGTATGCTATACTTTACTTGTATAACTATTACTGTGCGTAATAGTATGCCCAAAACCAAATCAATCAAGAAAAGGAGTGTTAAAAATGATTCGAAGAATTTTGACAGTTTTTGTGGCAGTGGCAATGTGTTTTTCCATGTTTGCCGGATGTGGTGATGAAGCAACAACTTCAGAAATTACCGGTATATACGGCAAAGGAGAAATTACATATCCTTTACAGACAAACGGCGAAGAACTTGAGTTTTTTGCTCCGATTGCTTCCGGTGTTGCAAAGTTAGGTATGACTGTTGATGAAACAGAGTTCCGTAAAGAACTTGAAAAACGCACAGGTGTTAAAGTGAAATACATTACACCTTCAAGTGCACAGTGGAATGAGCAGTTCAACCTGCTTTTCTCATCAAACGATTTGCCTGATATTATTCATGGCGATTGGCGTAATTATGCAGGTGGCGGTCCTGACGGAGTTATAGACAGCGGTTTTGTAATCGACCTTTCACCTTATCTTAAAGATTATGCTCCAAACCTTTGGAGTCGTCTTCAGGCCGATGAAGCTGCTAACCGCAGTGCCAAATCACCAAAAGGAAGATATTATTCTTTCTATTCATTCAATCATGATGTACCGTGCTACGGTCCGTATTTAAGAGCAGACTGGCTTAAGGAACTTAATCTTGAAGTTCCCGAAACTCTTTCTGAATGGGAAACAGTTCTTGCTGCTTTCAGAGATAAAAAAGGTGCGGATGCACCGTTGGCATTTGGTTGGTCTAAATTCTACACAATGGGTGTGTTTGAAACTGCGTTTGATACAACATCTAGTATTTATGTAGATGATAACGGTAAAATCGCATTTGGTCCCGCTACAAGCAACTGGAAAGATTACATGCTTAAAATGAAAGAGTGGGTTGATAAAGGCTTACTTGATAAAAACGTTGTTACAACAGAGAACGATGCGCTTAATGCATACTTGCTCACAGGTGAAACCGGTGCTGCAATCGGATGGCTTGCAAGCGGTATCGGTGCTATGATGACTGCTAAACCGAATGACACTTTTGATCTTATCGGCGCACCTTATCCGGTTATCAACAAAGGTGATGCTCCAAGTCGCTTTGGCGGTACTAAATCACCTATAAGCAATACAGGTCTTGCAATTGCTTCTACAAGCGAAAACAAGGAACTTGCTATGCGCTTCCTTGACTATGGTTACAGTGAAGAAGGCGATTTGTTCTATAACTATGGTATTGAAGGTCTTTCTTATGAGATGGTAGACGGAACTCCCAAATATACCGATCTTATTCTTAAGAATCCTGATGGCCTTGCTATCACAGATGCACTTAACATCTATACACATGCAACTGCAGGCGGCCCATATCTTATGCATAACGAAGTATATCTTGAACAGATTGTTATGCCGCAGCAGATTGAATGTACTAAAGCGTGGGCTACTGATGACAGTCATATGATTCCCGGTATGGCTCTTACAACTGAAGAGAGAACCGAATATGCTAACATTATGACTGAAATTGATACTTATGTAGGTGAAATTACAGCAGGTTTCATTTGCGGACAGAAAGATATTTCTGAAGTTGATGCTATGCCTGCAAAACTTAAACAGATGGGTCTTGACAGAGCGCTTGAAATTCAGCAGGCTGCTCTTGACAGATACAACAGTTAATAAAACTATTACAACATTTATTCCATCCGGTGCACATTAGTTTGTGCACCGGACGGAAAACCTTAATTTTTGGTTTTTGGGATTTGGGTATATAAAGAAATAAACATTGTATAAATTAAAATTGTTTTAAAAGCAATACTGTTCTTATGGGTATGAACAGTATTGCTTTTTTGTGAATAATTTGACTTAATATAACAAATATGATAAAATCTTGATTGTATATTTAATTTGTTAAATGGAGGTAATGCAATGCTTGTTCCTATAAATTTGCGTGTTGACTACGGAGAACTTTCGGGAGTAAATCACAACAGAATAATTTCCTCAACTGAACCTGTTCTTTCGTGGGGTGGATATACTGATGCTGAAAATGATTTCCAGACTGCATATCATGTTAAAGTTTTTTGTAATAACAAACTTTTGTGGGATAGCGGTATAGTTGAAACTGATAAACCTTATGCTAAATATAACGGTAAAACTTTACCAGTGGGTAAGCGTATAGATTTTTCTGTTAGCATTGCTGGCAATAATAGTGAAATGAGCCCTTGGGAAAGTAATTACTTTTTTCTGGGCACTTTTAATGAACTGCCGCCTTCAAAGTGGATTTGTGCAACTGAAGACAAGGAAAACGTACCTGCGTATTTTGTGCGCAAGTTTAATGTTGATAAGGAAGTTTCGGATGCCGCCATGTTTGTAAGCGGAATAGGGTATAGCGAAGTTAGTATAAATGGCAAAAAAATTGGAGATTCGGTTCTCAATCCTGCTGTAAGTGATTATACTAAATCCTGCTATTATTGTGTTATTCCCGAAATAAATAATTTTATTGATGAAGGTATAAATACTGTGTCTGTTATTGTTTCTGACGGTTGGCGACGCAATAATGGAGATTATTTAAAGATTTATAATAATACTCCTGAATTTTTTGGAACACCCTGCTTGTGGGGCGCTATAAGATTGACATATACAGACGGAAGTGAAGAATGGATTTATACTGATGAAATGTGGGAATGGGGGAGAGGCCCTATCACTTTCTGTCATCTTTTTGATGGTGAAACGTATGATGCTCGTGTTTCGTGTGATAAATTTTATCCCGTAAAACTGTTTGCCGGACAATTAGGTGAACTCAAACCTATGACAATTCCACCTATTGTGCGTTATAAAGCGTATAAACCAAAACAAATTGAGTATATCGGCAATGGAAAGTATATAGCAGATTTTGGTACAAATTTATCCGGTGTTGTTTTTCTGCGTTTGCCCGAGAATATGCAAAGCGGACAAAAAATAACTATTCGTCATGCTCAACTTTTGCATGATGATGGAACATTAAATACAGACAATCTTCGCGGTGCATTGTGCGAAGATACGTATATTGCTTCCGGTGATAAACGCGACCTTGGTTGGTGGAACCCCGTTTTTACATATCACGGATTCAGATATGCTGAAATTACGGGCATTCCTTTGTTGCGGAAAAATCAAGTAACTGCGTTTATGCTGTGTACTGAACTAAAACAGATTTCGACATTTAAGTGCGGAAACGCACTTATGAATACAATTGATGAAATGCATATTCATACAGAATTGTGTACAACTCATAGTGCATTTAATGACACTTGCGGAAGAAGCGAACGCCTTAACTGGATTGATGATGGTTACGTTCGTTATAATGCAATTGCAAATAATTTTGAAATAGGAAAGATTTTTCCGCATGTAATGTCACTTATACGTGACACGCAGGAGAAAGATGGTTCTACCACTTGCACTGCACCTTTTGTCTATGGTAAACGTCCTGCTGACCCTTTGAATTCTGCATATCTTATGCTTGCCGAAGAAACATATCTTCGTACGGGTAATACAGAACTTATAAGTGAATACTATGATAGTTTTTGTGCATGGGAAAAATGTCTTATTGATAATAGTACAGATTATATTTTAAATTATTCGTATTATGGAGACTGGGCAGGTCCTCAATATTCTCGTGACCCCAATACAAAAGGCGGCGGTGCAGGTTCTGCAACGATTCCGCCAATTATGGTTGGCACGGCTACTTTGATACATAATGCACGCATACTTAAAAACTTTGCAGAAATACTTGGTAAGGACGAAGATGCAAAGTATTATGATGATTTATTTATAAAATCAAAAAATGCTTTTCTGGACAAATGGTATGATGCTTCAACCTGCAAAGTTTTAAACGGTTCACAAAGTTGTCAGGCAATTGCGCTCTGGCTTGATATATTGCCCGAATCCGATTGTGAAAAAGCGGCAAAAATTATGCGTGACAACCTTGTTGAAAGCGGATATAGATTTACTACGGGTGTATTTTGTTTAAGATTCATGTGTGAAATGCTCATCAAATACGGATACATAAATGAGTTTTATGAACTTATCACAAAAGATTCGTATCCGTCATTTGGTTATATGATTCAATGCGGTGCTACTACAGGTTGGGAAAAATATGAATATCTTACCGGCAGCAGTATGAATGCGCATATTCACCCGACTCAATCAGCAATGGCTCAATTCTTTTACAGGTATATTGTCGGTATTGTGCCGGTGGGCGAGGGTGCATCTGAATTCGATATAAGACCGTATTACCCTGAAAAACTTCTAACTGCATCTGCAAAATGCGGTACTGTCAGAGGTGATTTGTCAGTGCGTTGGCGCAGAGTTGAAGGAAAAACAAATCTTTGCGTAAGCGTTCCGTTCAATACAAAAGCAAACATTTATACACCTGACGGAATTAAGATTGTGGGCAGCGGTTTTCATAATTTTTCGTGGGATGATTGATGTTGACAAAATCAACCTGTGGTAGTATAATGTATAAAGGAAAAATTTTATAATTTACGAGGTGTAATTATGGCAGATACTAAATTTAATTATGCAACAATCGATGATTTAAAGTGTAAAATTGATGAAATGGGATTAAAAAATCTTCCTATGGCAGATGATGTTTCCTGTCTTGCTGATACTGTTAAAATTGGAAATACAGTTGTGCCTAACAGAATTGCAATTCAGCCTATGGAGGGCTGTGACGGTACCTCTACTGGCGAACCCGACGAACTTACAATAAGACGTTATGACCGTTTTGCAGAAAGCGGTGCTGGTCTTGTTTGGGCTGAGGCTGTTGCTGTTGTAGAAGAGGGAAGAGCAAATCCCAGACAGTTGTACATAACAGAAAACAATATTGATCATTTCAAAAGAATGAATGATAGAATCCGTGAACTTTCTATGAAGAAAAACGGATTTGCACCTGTAATCATTATGCAGGCTACACATTCGGGAAGATATGCAAAACCTAATGGTACACCTGCTCCGCTTATCGCATATAACAACCCGTTGTTTGAGGGAGATAATCCTATTGATAAATCAAGAATTATTTCTGATGATAAACTCTTTGCTTTGGAAGAACAGTTCGGTAAGGCAGCAAAAATGGCTGAAGAAGCAGGCTTTGACGGTATTGACGTTAAATGCTGCCACAGATACTTGAATTCAGAACTTCTTTCTGCTTTTACAAGAGATGGCGCTTTTGGCGGCAGTTTTGAAAACAGGACAAGACTTTTAAGAAACGGAATCAAAAATGCTACCGAGGCTACAGGCAAGGATTTCATTGTTACTACACGTATGAATGTTTATGATGGCTTTGAATATCCGTACGGTTGGGGTGTAAAAGAAGGTACAGGTAAAGATGTTGACCTTACAGAACCTTTAAAACTTATTGATATCCTCCATAATGAACTTGGTGTTAAAATGGTGGATATTACTATCGGAAATCCTTATGTAAACTCATTTGTTAACCGTCCTGCTGATGCAACTGCTGCTCTTTCCGGTGAACATCCGTTGATTGGTGTTGACAGAATGTATTCTTGCGTTGGCGCAGTACAGAAAGCATTCCCCGATTTGGTAGTTATGGGTTCCGGTGTATCTTATATGCGTCAGTTCTCAGGTAATCTTGCTGCAGGTGCAATCAATGCGGGCATGATGACTATGCAGGGCTTCGGCAGAGAAGCATTTGCTTATCCGCAGTTTGCAAACGACCTTATCCATAAAGGTAAGATGGAAAAAAATATGTGCTGTATCACTTGCGGAAAATGTACCGAACTTATGCGTGCCAGCGGTGTTGCAGGTTGTGTTATTAAAGATTCTGAAGTATATATGCCATTGTATAAACAGTATTGTATGAATAAATAATTTTACAGAGAGGATAAATTGGTATGAAAAAAGTTGCTATTGTAACAGGCTGTAATGGTGGTATAGGTTATGCTACAGCCGAAAAACTTATGAATGAGGGTTACTTTGTTGTTGGTATGGACGTATCTGACGAAAGCAAAATTGCTGCAGCAGATTTTAAATATGTTAAGGGCGACCTTTCAAAAGTTGCTGACAGAGAAAATCTTGTAAACGAGGCACTTGCGGTTAATGGTTCTATCAATGTTTTGGTAAATGTGGCAGGTGTTGCTCCCCGAGTTCGTGCAGACCTTTTGGAAATGAGCGAAGAAAGTTATGATTTTGTTATGGGAATCAATACAAAAGGAACTCTTTTTCTGACACAGTTGGTTGCGAACAAAATGATTGAAAACGAAAAAATGGACGGTATTAAAGGATACATTGTAAACATCTCTTCAATGTCTGCATATACAAGTTCCGTAAACCGTGGTGAGTACTGCATTTCAAAAGCAGGCGCTTCAATGATTACAAAACTTTTTGCTGACCGCCTTGCTGAAGAAGGAATTATGGTAAATGAAATCCGTCCTGGTATTATTGCAACCGGTATGACATCAACAGTTCAGGCAAAATATGATGCTTTGATTGATGGCGGTTTGTTGCCTATTAAGAGATGGGGTAAACCTGAAGATATTGCCAATGGCGTATATGTTCTTTGCTCTGGTGCACTGCCTTATGTTACAGGTCAGTCAATAGACGTAGACGGCGGTTTCCATATTCAGAGACTGTAATTCGGAGGCTTGAAATGAATAAAGAGATTATCGAAATCAAGGGCCGTAAAGTGCCTTGCTATACACTCAATACAATCGTTATCGGCTCAGGTTGTGCAGGTTTTAATGCTGCTGACTGGCTGCACACTTTGGGTGTTACAGATATTGCTGTTGTTACTGAAGGTGTAAATCTTGGTACATCAAGAAATACCGGAAGTGATAAACAGACATATTATAAACTTTCACTATCATCATCTGAAGAGGATAGTGTTGCAGATATGGCAAAATCCTTGTTTGCCGGTAAAGGAGTTAACGGTGAACACGCACTTATTGAGGCTGCTTGTTCTGCAAAAAGTTTTATTAAACTTGCAAATCTCGGTGTTCCGTTCCCGACAAACTTATATGGTGAATATGTAGGCTATATGACTGACCACGATATTCATAAACGTGCAAGTTCTGCCGGTCCTTTGACATCTAAATTTATGACAGAAGCCCTTGAAAGAAGTGTTAATACAAAGGGAATTGATATAATTGACGATACAACTATCGTAAAACTTATCGTAAAAGACGAAAAAGTTATTGGTGCAGTAGGTATTGATAAAAATAGTCTGTATAATGAAAATAACGGTATTGTTATTTTTGTGTGCGAAAATATTATTATGGCAACAGGCGGTCCTGCAGGTATTTATCAGAACAGTGTATTCCCCAAATGCCATAACGGTATGAGCAGCCTTGCTATTGAAGCAGGTGCAGCCACAGCAAACTTCCAGGAATGGCAGTACGGCTTGGCTTCTATTGATTTCCGCTGGAACGTATCGGGAACATATCAACAGGTAATACCTAAATATATTTCTGTTGATGCAGAGGGCAATGAAAAAGAGTTTTTGAATGATTATTTTGAAAATCCTGCCGATGCACTTAATCTTGTGTTCATGAAAGGCTATCAGTGGCCGTTTGATACTGCAAAAGCAGCCGGTTCTTCTCTTATCGACCTGATTATTTTCAACGAAACTGTTAATAAGGGCAATAAAGTTTATATGGATTTCAGAAGCGAACCCACGGCACTTAAAAATGGTTTTGATTGCTTGTCAGAAGAAGCATATTCATATCTTGAAAATTCAGACGCACTTATTGAACTTCCGATAAAACGTCTTGAAAAAATGAACAAGAAAGCAATTGACCTTTATATGAGTAACGGTATCGACCTTTATAAAGAACCGTTGCGTGTTGCTGTTTGCGCTCAGCATAATAACGGCGGTATAAATGTTGATCTTAACTGGGAAACAAATATTAAAGGTTTGTATGTTGCAGGTGAAGCAGCAGGAACTTTTGGCGTTTACAGGCCGGGTGGATCTGCTCTTAACTCTACACAGGTAGGTTCAATGCGTGCTGCAGAAAGCATTGCGTTAAACAATCGTAAAGACAGTGCTTTCCATAGTAAAGTTGACGATGTTCTTGCAGGTGCTGACGATACACTTGAGTTTGTATTTGCAGCCGGAAAAGGTGAAAAATATAATGATGAGTTTACTGCGCTTCGTGATGAATACCGCGAAAAAATGAGTGCTGCAGCATCATATATAAGAATCCCTGCAGAAATGAAAGCATTAAAAGAAGATGTATGGAACAAGTATAAAACTATTCTTGAAGATGGTAAGGGTAGTGATGTTTGCAATGTTATGCAACTTTTCAGACTTAAAGATATGTTCCTGACTCAGGCATGTGTTTTATCTGCTATGATTACCGCTGCAGAAACTATCGGCACACGCGGAGGTGCGCTTGTAAGTGACAAACCGTTGACCGGTGATAGTATTTTCTCTATTGAAATTGGTGATAAGTCTGCGTTTGACAACAAACGTGTAATTGCTGTTGCAGACGAAACCGGTATTTCTACATCTATGATAGATGTTACTCCGATTCCTCAGCCGGATTTGTGGTTTGAGAATGTATGGAACGAATATATGGATAGATGGTCAATTAAATAATCATTTAAGCGGCATACTTTTGTGTGCCGCTTTTTTGAATATGGAAGTGGGGATACAGTGAACGCATACGATTTTGATAAAACAATATATAATGGTGACAGTACGGCACATTTTTATTTTTACTGTTTAAAGCATCAACCCAAGATTATAAAGTGGTTGCCATATCAGGCATGGAGTTTTTTAAAATATCTGCTTGGAATTTACACAAAAACGCAGTTTAAAGAACGTTTTTATAAATTTTTTAAAAGTATAAATGATATTGAGAAAACTGTTGAAGAATTTTGGGATAAAAAAATTTGTAATATCAAAACATGGTATTTAAAAAATAGCAGGGAAGATGATATTATCATTTCAGCATCACCTGACTTTTTACTCCGTCCGGCGATACGCAGATTGAAACTTACTAATCTCATAGCATCACGCGTTGATTTACACGATGGTAAATATACGGGTCTTAACTGTTGGGGCGATGAAAAAGTAAAGCGTCTTCGCACTGAGATGGGGAATGTGGAATACGATTATTTTTATTCTGACTCTTATTCCGATACACCTCTTGCAGAACTTGCAAAAATAGAAAGTTTTATTGTTAAAGGCGAAAAACTTATGCCGTGGAAAGAATAAATAAGACGGGGAGACCCCCGTCTTATTTATTCTACTGGCTCTAAATTGCTTTTTAATTTTTTTATTGCCTTTTTTTCGATTCTTGATACATAAGAACGGCTTATGCCAAGCATTTTAGCAATCTCTTTCTGTGTGAGTTCGCAACCGTTTATAAGGCCGTACCTTAATTCAATAACTTTCTGCTCGCGTTCAGGAAGAATACTTTTCATACATTGATATAATTTTTTTACCTGAAACTTCAGATTTACTTCATCAAAAATATTTTCATCGTCATTACTTAATTTGTCAATGAGAGTGATTTCATTTCCATCTTTGTCGGTGCCGATGGGATCTTGAAGAAGTATTTCGCTTCTTTGTTTTTTGCCGGAACGTAAATGCATTCGTATTTCATTTTCGATGCATTTACCGGCGTATGTAGCAAGTCTGGTTCCTTTGTCGGGATTAAATGTTGATATTGCCTTTATAAGACCTATTGTTCCAATGGAAATCAAATCATCTGTGTCGTCGTGTGTTAATGAATATTTTTTGACCACGTGTGCCACCAAACGCAGATTACGTTCTATAAGTATGTTTTTTGCGTTCTTGTCGCCGTTTTTATATTGCTCAAGGTACATTCTTTCTTCACTCGGTTTTAATGGCGATTGGAAAGAATTTATGTTTGTGACATACGACATAAAAAAGAATGTATTTGCAAATAAGGTTAAGAAGGAGTTTAACAGCAGACTAGACATTTACGCACCTCCAAGATTATTCTATACCTTAAATTATATGAACATTGTTTTTTGTGTGTGCATGTCTGTTTATAAAAATAATTGTTGATTTTATCGTCAAAATAATATAAAATATTGATGTTGATAAATTAGGAGGAATTTTCTATGGACAATAATCTTAAACAGAATATTTTGAGAAGATTGAATTCCACAGCGGAAGCACTCAGAAAGAATAATATGGATGCTTATGTTGTTGATTCTAAAGAAGAATTACTTGAAAAGATTTCTGGTTTAATCGGGAAAGATGAAACGGTTTTTTCCGGTGGTTCTGCAACTTTGAAGGAAACAGGTGTTATTGATATGCTTGTTAATGACGGGTATGATTATTATTACAGGGGCAGATGTGACGATGACGGAAACCAGATTGATGTTCTGCGTAAAGCGTTTTATGGTGATTGGTTTCTGACAAGCAGTAATGCAATAACTTTAGACGGTGAACTTTATAATGTTGACGGAAATGCAAACCGTGTTGCTGCACTGTCTTTTGGACCGAAAAACGTTATTGTTGTTGTAGGATATAATAAAGTTGTTAAGAATATTGACGAAGCCATTGAACGTGTTAAAGGTATTGCTGCGCCTGCCAATTGCATTCGTCTTGAAAAAAATACCGGATGCCGCGTAAATGGACATTGTACTAATTGCCATAGTTCTGATAGGATATGTTGTACATATACCGTGCATTCATTTCAGCGTACATCAGGAAGAATAAAAGTGTTTTTGCTCCCTGAGGAGTTAGGATATTAAACTAAAATAAAAAAGGACTGACTACATTGATTAAAAATTTTATTTGTGATTTAAGACGTGAATTTTCAGGATATAACGGAAAAAGTTTTTCAAAAGACCTTATGGCAGGACTTACTGTTACTGCCGTTGCACTTCCTCTTGCGCTTGCGTTTGGTGTAAGTTCCGGTGCAGATGCTGCAGCAGGACTTATAACCGCTATTATTGCCGGATTTATAATAAGCGCATTCTCTGGTGCATCATTCCAGATTTCAGGGCCTACAGGTGCCATGACGGCTGTACTTATTACAATAGTTGCAAAATTCGGTATGCAGGGTGTATTTGTTGCGTGTCTTATTGCAGGTATTCTGCTATTGTTGTTTGGCGTTTTCAAACTGGGGAATCTGGTAAGTTTTATCCCTATGCCTGTTGTTACCGGATTTACAACCGGTATTGCTATTATAATTGCACTTGGTCAGATAGATAATTTCTTCGGCACAACTTCTGTAGGTGAATCTGCACTTGCAAAACTTTTTTCTTATGGTACTTTAGGATTTTCACCCAACTGGTTCGCCGTTATAATAGGTTTGCTTGTTATACTTATAATGGTATTCTATCCCAAAAAATGGAACAATATTGTTCCGTCATCGCTTGTATCTATAATAATTGCGGCTTTAGTAAGTAATATTGCAGGATTTGATGTTGCCGTTGTCGGTGAGATTCCGCGTACACTTTTTCCTGAAACACGTTTGACACTTTCTGCTATCAATCTTGATATGTGCAGCCAACTTATTACTTCTGCATTTACAATCGCAATGCTTGCTATGATAGAAAGTCTTCTTTGTGGATCAGCAGCAGCACGTATGAAAAAAGAACCGTTCAATGCCGATCAGGAACTTATTGCACAAGGAATCGGTAATATTATCATTCCTTTCTTTGGCGGAGTACCTGCAACTGCTGCAATTGCCCGTACAAGCGTTGCAATAAAGTCGGGCGGTGTTACAAGGCTTACAGGAATTATTCATGCTGTGGGACTTCTTTTGTCAATGTTCCTTTTAGGTTCACTTATGGCTAAATTACCACTTGCTGCACTTGCCGGTGTTTTGATGGTTACTGCTTGGAGAATGAATGAGTGGGAAACAATAAGATACATATTTTCAAAACGTTTCAAAAGTGCTATTTCACAGTTTTTGATAACTATGATTTGTACAGTGCTATTTGACCTTACAATCGCCATTATTGTCGGTGTTGCATTTTCGTTTATGCATTTTGTTGTTAAATCTTCAAAAATAGAGATAAACGTATCAAAAGTTGAGAACGAAAAATTACGCAGCAGTGATGAAGATGTTGAGGGTACACATAAAAATTCAGTTGTTATGTATATTACGGGAAGCATATTCTTTGGCAACTGTTCAAAACTCAACGATGCCGTTGAACAAATGGAAAATTATGATGAAATAATATTCTCTTTGCGCGGTGTATCTGCAATAGACACATCGGGCGCACAGAATCTGTATGAGATATGTGAGAATCTAATTGCACGTAATGTAAAACTTTCTTTCTGCGGTGTTCAGCCTTCTGTAAAGGAAATGATGCAACGGTCGGGTGTAGTTGACCTTATTGGTGAACATTGTTTCTACTGGAGTGTTGATAAAGCACTTCTTACGAATAACTGAAAGGCAGAATGAATATGAAACTTGGTATTTATAAGCATTTCAAGGGCAATTTGTATGAAGTGGTGGCTGTTGCAAAACATAGCGAAACATTGGAAGATATGGTTGTATACAAAGCCCTTTACGGTGACGGAGATGTATGGGTACGTCCTTTGAATATGTGGGACGAAGTCATTGAACGTGACGGAGAAACGTTTAAACGTTTTGAACTGATTGAAGAAAAATGAATTAAAGCGCAAAATTCTTATCTTAAATAGAGGAATTTTGCGCTTTTTGTTGTATATAAATATAAAAGGAAATGTTGTGTTTTTGAAGAGGTGAATCGATATGACAATACGTGAACAACTGGAACATGCTGAACTTAACAGTCTTGCTGACTATGCATTGCCGTCATGCCGCAGTAAAGGCAGAGTGAAGTATGAGGATATGTGCCCGTTGCGTACTGAATTTGCACGTGACAGGGACAGAGTTATACATTGTAAGGCTTTTCGAAGGTTAAAACATAAAACGCAGGTTTTTATCACTTCTGACAATGACCATTTCAGGACACGTCTTACACATACTCTGGAAGTGGCACAGATTGCGCGTACCATTGCTAAAGCGGCAGGGCTTAACGAAGAACTTGTTGAGGCAATATGTGTGGCACATGATTTGGGACATACACCTTTTGGACACGCTGGAGAAAAGATACTCAATAAACTCAATCCGGATGGGTTCAAGCATTATGAACAGAGTTTAAGAGTTATAGATCATATTGAACGTGATGGTGCAGGACTCAACCTGACGTATGAAGTGCGTGACGGTGTGCTTAATCATTCAGGTGATAACGAAGCATATACGGAAGAGGGAAGGGTAGTAAAACTTGCAGACAGATTTGCGTATATAAACCATGATATTGACGATTCTATTCGTGCGGGTATATTGAAAGAAAAGGATTTGCCTGAAAAATATACTGATGTTTTAGGGAAAAGCCATTCGGACAGAATAGATAATCTTATTACTGATACTGTATATACAACAGTAAAGAATAAAAGTGTATCGATGACTGATGAAATGACGAATGCAATGATGGGCTTAAGAGAGTTTTTATTTGACAGAGTGTATAACGTTCTGGCAGAACGTGACGATAATGCAGCAATGGTGATTGAAAAACTTTATACTTATTTTTATAAAAATAAAGATAAGATGCCGGACGAGTATAAAAAACTGTTGGATAAATTTCCGTTACATACGGTTGTGTGTGACTATATAGCCGGAATGACTGATAATTACAGCATTATGCTTTTTGATGATTTGTTTATGCCTAATTAAAATTGTTTATTTAAAAAAAGGGATTTAAAAGTTTGTGTCGAATATTGAAAAAAGGCTGGAATGAATTAAATATATAGTTGGTTTGAATTTTTTAAGAAAGGATGATACGTATGCCATTGTTTCCTGATCATCTTATACAGGAAATAGCAGAGAAAAATGATATATATGAACTTGTTTCTCAATACGTATCTTTAAAACGCTCCGGTTCTTCGTATCAGGGGCTTTGTCCTTTTCATAATGAAAAGACACCATCATTTTCTGTGTCACCGCAAAAAGGTATTTTTCATTGTTTCGGCTGCGGTGAGGGCGGAAACTCAATCGGGTTCTTGATGAAGATTGAAAACATATCATTTTATGAGGCTGTTACTCGTCTTGCGGAACGTGCCAATATTGAACTGCCAAAACCGGATTCATCAGATTTCAGTCGTGGCGATGAAAAGAAAAAAGAACGAGAACTTATGTATGAAATCAATAAAGCCGCTGCGAGTAAGTTTTTTGAAAATTTAAAAACCGGCAAAAATGCTGTTGAGTATTTTAAAAAACGTGAAATCGACGGTGTTTGGGCAAAAAATTTTTGGCTTGGTTATGCAAAAGACAGTTGGGACGATATGTTCTCATATCTTAAAGAAAAGGGCTACACAGACGGTGATATTTTAAAAGCAGGGCTTATTACCGGAAATGATAACGGTAAGTATTATGACAGATTCCGAAACAGAGTTATGTTTCCCATATTTGATGAACGGGATAATATAATAGGATTTGGTGGCAGAGTTTTAAATGACGACAAACCCAAATATCTTAATTCGCCCGAAGGATTGGTGTTCAGTAAGGGAAAAAATCTGTTTTCTTTGAATAATGCAAAGCGTACAAGAGAAGATTTTGTTATTCTTGTTGAGGGGTATATGGATGTTATTGCACTTGCTATGAACGGATATCCCAACGCAGTTGCCACTCTTGGAACTGCACTTACGCAGGAGCAGGCAAAAATATTAAAGAAATATTTTAAAGAGGCGGTAATTTGTTATGACAGCGATGGTGCGGGAAGAACGGCAACAAACCGTGCTATCACGATTATGCGCCAGGCAGAGATTAAGGCATCTGTTATGTATTTGTCCGGTGGGAAAGATCCTGACGAATTTATAAAGAAAATGGGGAAAGATGCGTTTAATTCTGCACTTGAAACGAGAAAGACCGATATTACGTATTTAATAGAATATTATAGGGAAAAATATGACATAAATATTGACGGGCAAAAAGTGTCTTATATCGATGAACTTATGCCGTATCTTATGCTTATAACCAATCCGGTTGAACTGGATGTTTATGTGAACAAACTTTCTGTTTTAACCGGCATTTCTTCACAATCATTGTATTCACAATTAGGTATTAAGAAAGTAGAATCACCAAAAAAGAGTAATCCTGCTAAAGTTATAGATAAAGCAAAGATACAAGGCGGCAGAAATAAAACTGATATAACCCGTGAATATTTGCTTGCACTTTTAATTTCTAACCATCAGTTATATGAACTGTATGGAAAGACTTTGAGTAATGACCTCTTTGGCAGCGGATCGCTGCTTGAAATATATAATTATATTAAAACTGTATATGATTCAGGAAAAAGCATTGACATTAATCTTATGATGGTGACGCTGAATGAGGATAACACCAAGGAACTTGCACGAATTTTAAGTATTGATACTCACATTACTGATGAGAGTAAAGCATTTAAAGATTATCTTAAAACCCTCAAGGAACAAATCCGCAGGGAAAAGATTTATGAAACTCTAAATAGCGGTAATGTGGAACAGTTAAATAATATGATAAAGAAAAATAACTAAAGAAGGAGCAAATACAAAAATGGCTGAAAATCAGGTGAATAACGAGGTTAAAACTCCGGATTTGAATTCCAACCCTGCTGAAACCAAAAAACTAATTATTAAAGAACTTATTGAAATCGGTAAGAAAAAAGGCGTACTTTCTTTTAATGAAATTGACGAAGCACTTATTGATTTTGATCTTGATCAGCGTCAACGTGAGGCTATTTATGATAAAATAGAATCAAACGGTGTTGAGGTTGTTGAAGATCTGGAAAAAGAACTTGAAGCAATACAGAACGAAAGTGACGATAATGATAAAGAGGAAATAGACCTTTCTGTTCCCGATGGTATTGGTATTGATGATCCGGTTCGTATGTATCTTAAAGAAATCGGTAAAGTTCCGCTTTTGAGTGCTGATGAAGAAATTGAACTCGCTGAACGTATGGCTAAAGGCGACAGCACAGCAAAAAAACGTCTGTCAGAGGCGAACTTGAGATTGGTAGTATCAATTGCCAAACGTTATGTTGGTAGAGGTATGCTCTTTTTGGATCTTATTCAGGAAGGTAACCTTGGTCTTATAAAAGCGGTTGAAAAATTTGACTATACAAAAGGATTTAAGTTTTCTACTTATGCAACATGGTGGATAAGACAAGCAATAACCCGTGCTTTTGCAGATCAGGCAAGAACTATCCGTATTCCTGTTCATATGGTGGAAACCATAAACAGACTTATGCGTGTATCACGTGTTCTTCTGCAGGAACTTGGTAGAGATCCTCATGTTGATGAGATTGCAAAAGCGATGAATATGAGTGAGGACAAAGTTCGCGAAATTATGAAGATTGCTCAGGAACCTGTGTCTTTGGAAAAACCGATAGGTGAGGAAGAGGATAGCATACTCGGAGATTTTCTTCAGGATAAAGATGCACCATCGCCATCTGAAGTTGCTGCATTCCAACTTCTTAAAGAACAACTTATGGAAGTTCTTTCCTCTCTCTCTGCCCGTGAGGCAAAGGTTCTTCGTTTGAGATTCGGTCTTGATGACGGACGTGCAAGAACACTTGAAGAAGTAGGTCGCGAGTTTAAAGTTACAAGAGAAAGAATTCGTCAGATTGAAGCGAAAGCATTGCGTAAACTTCGTCACCCAAGCAGAAGTAAAAGATTAAAAGACTTTTTGGAATGATAAATATGAAAAAATCTTATAACTGGGTAGTTGCAATAGGTGTAGTTGTTGCTGCGTGTATTGCGGGAACTTTTGTCAGAGAGTATTTTGACAGCAGGAATGTTGTTCAAAATATTGAACCCATTGATATTGAAAGTGTTGATATTGATGAGGAAATTCAAACTGCAGATGATAACAGAGAAGTATACATCAAAAAAGTTAATCTCAACACCGCTACAATTGAGCAACTGTGTGAACTTCCTAAAATCGGGGAAAAGACTGCAATGGAAATAATTGAATTCCGGAATGCGTACGGTTCTTTTACTAAAGTGGAAGAGATTAAACTTATTGATGGTATAGGCGAAAAAACCTATGCTCAAATACGTGATTATTTAACTGTTGAATAGAGGTATAATATGAAAATTTTGATTGTAGATGATGAAAAATTACTTGTAAAAGGTATTAAATTCAACTTTGAACAAGAAGGTTATACTGTTGAAACGGCTTATGACGGCGCAGAAGCGTTGCGTCTTGCACATGACAAAAGCCTTGACCTTATTATATTAGACCTTATGTTGCCGGAAATAGACGGTCTGACCGTATGCCAGAAAATAAGAGAGTTTTCCGGTATTCCTATTATTATGCTTACTGCCAAAACCGAAGAAATGGATAAAATCCTCGGTCTTGAGTATGGTGCTGACGATTATATTACCAAACCATTCAACATACTTGAACTTAAAGCACGTGTAAAAGCAATTATGAGAAGAGTTACCCCTGTTGGCAAACCCGGAGGAAAATCGAGGCTTAATATCGGTGATATCACTTTGGATTATAATCAGCGTAAGGTTACTGTTAACGATAAAACTGTTGACCTTACAAGCAAAGAATTTGATTTGATGGATTTGTTTGTGTGTAATCCCGGAAAAGTGTATAGCAGAGAGAATCTGCTTGATATGATTTGGGGATATGATTACCCCGGTGATGCCCGTACGGTAGATGTTCATATCAGACGGTTAAGAGAAAAGGTTGAACCTAATCCTGCTGAACCGAATTATATTATGACGAAGTGGGGGGCTGGTTACTATTTTAAAGAAACTGAGTAAACGTTTTGACAGTATCACTGTACGCCTTGTACTTACGTATTTCCTTATACTTATACTTACGCTGACGCTGTTCAGTTATTATATAATTGGTTCTATATATAACTTCCTTCTTAATGAGGAAAAAATGAATGCTTCAAAAACAGCAAATATGATTTCAAGTTTTGCGTGGAATTATATGAGCGAAGATAATATGAGTATTAACGAAAATTTTGATGCATTTTTCAAAACATTACTCCTTGACGAAAAATATCGTGTGATGATTATCAATAAAGACTCTCTTGCTATTTATGATTCACACGGAAATGACGCCATACTTGGCAAGGCACAGGTTAAGCAGACTGTAATCACTGCTCTTGGCGGCGAAGAGGGAAATGATACTTATGAAGATGAACTTACAGGATATGATGTGATTGATGTGTCTGTTCCGATAAAAACATCAGATGGAATTATTGGTGCTGTTAACGCAACTTTCACGTCTGATAAGATAGGAATATTTGTTTCTGCAGTGAAAGACGAATTGATATTGCTTTCTGTTCTCAGTTGCCTTTTAATAGGTATTGTTATATTTGTTGTTGCTAACCTGATGACACGCAGAATTATAAAATTTACTGAAAAGATAACCCTTATGAGCGATGGTATTCTTGACGAAAAAATGGATATCCGTGGTAATGACGAAATTGCACGT
The DNA here is from genome assembly GCA_045589495.1 of Clostridia bacterium. Lineage (GTDB taxonomy): Bacteria > Bacillota > Clostridia > UMGS1810 > UMGS1810 > SIG455. The sequence goes on along the minus strand of JAZNPF010000003.1, from coordinate 16,409 downwards.
ATGGGTATTGCGTTTAATACTATGGCAGAAAAACTTGCCGGAATTGAACAGCAAAGAATACAGTTTGTATCAGATGCTTCTCATGAACTTAAAACTCCGCTAAGTTCTATTAAACTGATGTCGGACTCAATAGTTCAGAACCCGGATATTCCAAAAGAACAGATACATGAATTTTTGGGTGATATCAATAACGAGGTGGACAGACTTAACAGAATTATAAATAAACTTTTAAGTATCACCAAAATAGATACGGAAACAGAAAAAGTAGAAAATAACTTTGAATTGCTTGATTTGAGAGACGTAGTATCGGATATAATCAAGACTTTATATCCGCTTGCAAAAAACTCTGAAATTGCATTGAATTTTACTGCTGACAAAGAAATATATATATTAGGGGATAAAGATACGCTTTTTCAGGCTATTTATAATATTTGTGACAATGCAATCAAGTATACGAAACGTTACGGAGAAGTAAATGTAATACTTGATAAAAAGGATTTGAACGCACATATTGTAATCCGTGATAATGGTGTTGGCATGCGTCCGGAAGATACTGAACACATTTTTGAAAGATTTTACCGTGTCGATAAAGCCAGAGCAAGAGAAACCGGTGGTACCGGTCTTGGCCTTGCAATTGCCAATGCGGCTGTTAAGGCTCACAAAGGCAGTATTTCTGTATTCAGCGAACCCAATATTGGCAGTGAATTTACAATTATATTGCCATTGGCAGACAAAGAGATGTAACAATTTTGTAATACATTTTCATTGAATTGTAATGTATTTATGGTATTATAGTTGTATTCAGCACAAGACTGATAAAGGAGAGGAACACAATGAAACGGATTTTATTAGCGGTAATTGTGATTTTACTTATCGTAACAGTTGGAATAGGTTGTAGCCGTAATACTTCTAAAAGCGGAGTAACATATAATCTGTATTTTGTTAACCAGGAAAAAAATAATCTCGTTGTTGAACAACGCAACATTGATGAAGATGAATTAGTCGATATTGCAGAAGAAGTTGTTAAACAACTTTTAAAAGGACCTGCAAACGGTTCTAACCGTGCTGCTATTCCTGAAAATACACGTTTACTTGATTTGAACATCAATTCAGGAATTGCTTCTGTTAATTTCAGTAAAACATATTTTCCTAAAGGTGATAATGCCGATACACTTGAATTGCTTGCAAGATATTCTGTTGTAAATACGCTGTGTGATATCAGTGGTATTGAAAAGGTTAAAATCTTCATTGAGGGTGTTGAACTAACTAATTCTTCGGGTGTTCCTGTGGGTGCACTTGGTAAAGAAGATATTTTGCTTAACGGAAAAACTGCTGAAAGTACAAAAGAAGAAAACCTTGTTTTGTATTTTCCGGATAAAAACGCTGTTAATCTTTTAAGAGTTGAGAGGGTTGCGCCACTTATTGATAACAGTATGGAAAAAACAATTGTGCATGAACTTATAAAAGGTCCTGCCAATGATGATTGTATTTCAACAATTCCTGCCGAAACAAAAATTATTTCAGTCGAAACAAAAGACAGTATTTGTTTTGTAAATCTTTCTGCTGAATTCATTTCAAAACATAGCGACGGAAGTGTTGCTGAAACATTTACTGTGTATTCTGTTGTGAATTCCCTTACTGAGTTAGAGGGGGTTGAAAGTGTTCAGTTTTTGATTGAGGGCAAAAAAGTTGATGTTTTAAAACACATGCTTTTAGATACCCCGTACACAAGGAATGAAGAATATATCACTAAATAATTTAAAACCCGTGCCGGTTATGGCACGGGTTTTTGTGGTTTTAACCTATATATCAGTCACAGCAGCATTTGATTTTTTCCGAAGCATCAAGATTGTCAAAGTGACATCTTTCAGGCGGGAAAAATTCATCTACCGGGAATCTGAGTTTTTCAAACAACTCACAGGGGTTGTTGTCAGTTGAAGCAATGCATTCATTGTCGGGAATACAGAAATCAATTACAGGTATAATTAACTGTACTTTTCTCATAATTCTTGTGATTGTAAATAATCCTACTGTTATATAAACTCTTTTTGAACCGTTGTCAACAATCAGGTCATCGAATACTCTGCAGATGCTTTCTGGAAGAGAGTTTACATCAGTTTCGCCGCAGCAGCAATCACAGCAGTCGTTTCCGTCTACTAATCTTGCAGCGAGAGCGATGGGATCAACAGTTTCAATCTGTGCTTTTGGAAGATTAGTTTTCTGCCAAAGTTGAGTATCAACTTCGTCAAGTTTGAATTTTGAAGAAAATACTTTTGCATTACCTTCCGAACCGAAAAGAATAACTTTTTTATCATAAGTTGCAAGACCTTCAACACAAGTAGGCTGACCAACACCGCAGAACACATCAAGTGTTACTTTGAAGAAGAATTTAAGGTCAATTGTAAAATAACCATTATTGAAAGGCACTGGCTCAACGTCACTGTATATCCAGATTATTTCAGCCTTTCTTAATTTTACGTTAATGGCACGGTCTAAAATTTGCTGTCCTGCTTCTGTAAGGTATACACGCATATTTTCTATGCATTCTTTGTCACGGCAACTGTCGTAAATTTTATCTGTCTGCACGCAAACGCCGTTTGAACTTTCGTCCGGGCAGCAGCAATTGTTTTTTTCGATCATATAAATTCCTCCAATTCACTAATATTAGTTTACTTCAGTTACATAATATGTCGATTACAAGAGATATGTGAATAATAGTAAAACAACTTAAAAAGTTATTTAAAATTCATTTTCAAAATGTTAAAATGTTGGTTGACAATGTTCAAACAAGTGTGATATTATGAATAAAAAGATTATTTACGCTATAAATAATTTTTTAGTATTTGACATTTTAACACAGAAAGGGTGTATTTTATGCAAAATAAACTTAAAGAAAAGTACGGACTGATTACTGCTATTGCTATGGTGGTTGGTATCGTAATCGGAAGCGGTGTGTTTTTTAAGGCTGAAAAGGTTCTCACTGCAACGGGCGGAAATTTACCATTAGGTATTTCAGCATGGGCTTTGGGCGGCATTATAATGGTTATTTGTGCATATACATTTTCTATACTTGCCACAAGGTACAGTAACGTTAACGGCATAGTTGACTATGCTGAAAATATGCTTGGTAAACGATATGGTTATTATCTTAATTGGTATCTTACATTTTTGTATTATCCTGCTATGACTTCTGTCCTTGCCTGGGTGTCAGCACGTTATCTGGGGGTAATTTTAGGTCTTGATATTACCGGCGGCTCTGTAATGGTTATTGCCGGATTGTTCCTTATTTTAAGTTTTGCTTTGAATGCTCTTTCACCAGTTCTTGCCGGTAAATTCCAGGTTTCAACAACTGTTATAAAACTCATTCCGTTGTTACTTATGGGTATAATCGGCACTATTGTTGGTCTTTCAAACGGTATGATAAGAGAAAACTTTACTACTGTTGTTGAAGTTGTTGAAGGCGGCAATACAAAAGCATTGTTTACTGCACTTATTGCAACTGTGTTTGCATACGAAGGATGGATTATTGCAACAAGTATCAACGCAGAACTTAAAAATTCAAAACGCAATCTTCCTATTGCTCTAGTGGTTGGTACATTGATAATTGTTGGTGTTTATATTCTTTACTATATCGGTCTTGCAGGCGGAATCACAAATGCTGAAATGATGGCAGGCGGTGAGAGTGGTGCTAAAACTGCATTCACAAATATTTTCGGTGATGTTGCTGGTGTTGGTATATTTGTTCTTGTTGTAATTTCGTGTCTTGGTACGCTTAACGGTCTTATGCTTGCATCTACCAGAGGAATGTATTCAATTGCTGTTCGTAACTGTGGACCTAATCCAAAAATGTTCCGTCAGGTTGATAAGGTTTCAAATATGCCTGTAAACTCTTCTGTTGTGGGACTTGTAATCTGTGCATTTTTCTTACTTTATTTCTATGGCGCAAACCTTGCAGAGCCGCTGTGGTTCGGCAAATACGGATTTGATTCTTCTGAGATTCCGATTGTTACAATATATGCAATGTATGTTCCAATTTTTGTTTCAATGATGATTAAAGAAAAATCATTGTCGTTTTTCAAAAGATTCATCGTTCCTGTTGTTGCAATGATAGCATGCTTGTTTATGGTGTATGCTGCAATTGTGGCTCACGGTATGGATACATTGTATTATCTTATTATCTTTGCAATAGTGATGCTTGCAGCAATTCCTTTTTACAGAAAAGAAGAACCAGAAGAAGAGTAATTGTCAACTTAAATTTAATATTTGGTCTTTGGGGCAGGGTGTAATTCCCGACCGGCGGTGACAGTCCGCGAGCGAAAGCTGAAGTGGTGAAAATCCACTACCGACAGTATAGTCTGGATGTGAAAAGACATATAATCGTTAAATACGATTTAAATTCAGCACCCGAAGTTGTATCGGGTGCTATTTTTTTGGAGGCATATAATTATGAATGACGCAAAAATCAAAAAAATGACTACAATTGCTATGCTTTGTGCGATTGCATACGTTATAATGTTTGTAGTTCGAATCCCTGTAGTATTATTTTTAAAATATGAACCGAAAGATGTAATAATCGCCATTGGCGGATTTATTATGGGCCCAATGGCTGCGATTACAATTTCTTTCATTGTTGGTCTGATAGAGATGTTTTCGGTTAGTGATACGGGGATAATAGGATTTGTTATGAATGTTTTATCATCGTGTTCATTTGCGTGTGTTGCTGCTCTTATTTATAAATATAAAAAAAATATAAAAGGTGCGGTTTTAGGGCTGATAACCGGTTCTTTTACAATGGTCTGCATTATGCTGTTCTGGAATTATCTCATAACTCCTTTATATATGAATATTCCGCGTTCAGAAGTTGTAAAACTTCTTCTTCCTGCTATATTACCGTTTAATATTTTAAAAGGGTTGCTGAATTCCGCCATAACCTTTTTGATTTATAAACCGATAGTAAGAACATTGAGAAGAACTAAACTTATTCAGTCTACAGAAAAAGGCGGAAAATCTTCTGTTGGATTTTCAATAGTAGCGTTTTTGCTGCTTGCCTCATGTATATTATTTGTTCTGGTATTAAAAGGAATAATATAAGTTGTTACATGTATTATGTGATATGTACTTGAAAATTTTTTAAAACCATAGTATAATAAACTAAATATATATTTTTTAATTATATTATGAAAGAAGATGCTTAACAGAATGGCAATAAAATATGGTAAGAAAAAGCCAAAATCTAGTAATGTTTTTAATACAGTTGTTGCTGCATTGTTAATATGTGTGGTATTTTGGTCGTTGGTTGCTTCTTTTTATTTTGAAGCGGAAGATGAGGCATACGAGATGCTTCATATCCAGACAAAGCAGATTAAAGATGACTTGACTCTGCAGATAAAGTCTGACCGCGAAAACCTTATTACTATGGCAAATTTTGCTGCAAAATTATATGCTGACGGTGAAAGTTATAACCTTATGTTTGAATCCTTTAAGCCTATTGGTTTGTTTTCTAATATTGGCATATTAAATCCCGATAATACGTTTGTTACAAAGGCCGGCTCGATTGATTTAAACGGCAAAATTTCCTTTACTGATGAAGTGTTGAGAGGAGAATACATAAGCGGAAGAATACCTGATCTTACAATAGAGAACAAAGAGATAATAAGAAGCGCCGTACCGATTGTATCAAATGGCAAAACAGTTGGTGTTTTATACGGCGTAATTCATCTTGACACTATTGGTAAAAAGTATATTACAATGGCAACTGAACTTGATGCTCAGCTTTTTGTTTATGATAAAGAAACCGGAAAATTTATTATAGATACAATTGATAAAGAACCGGGCGAGTTGTCACAACTTAAAACACGTATATATAACGATGGATACTCGTATGAAGAATTGATATCAAATGATAAAGGATTTACTTCTTTTAAATCAATTCGTACAGGTGAAGATTTATATGTTCATTACTCCACATTGGAAGATTTTAATTGGGGTATTATCCTTGCGCGTTATGAATCACAGGTTTTTGCAAAAACACATAATATATCAAAATTATTATTTTTGTCCTTTGCATTGATGATATTGATTATAACAATATATTTGATTTTCGTTTTAACTGTTGAAAAGAGACGTTCGACAGTTACATCTTATTCATCAGCGATCAGAAAACTTCTTTTGGAAATAAATCAGCATCACGGTAATGTGTTTGAGGCACTGAAATGCATACAGGAATTTGCATCATCACGCTCTGCTTTTTTCGTAGACACCAATGGAGAGGATTATTATTATATTTTGCCTTCAGTTAAAGATCGACTTCTTACCGGTGATGAAAGAAAATATTTTGTAAGTGAACTTTTCCGATATGCAGCAGACCTGCACAATATAAATCATTCAACATTAGGCTTTATGTGTATTACGCCTAATAACCATCTTATAAAAACAAACGGTAAATTATATGAGTTTTTAAAAGAACACAAGATACATGAAATTTCTTTTTCGACTGTAACAAATAAAAACAATCACGTGAGTGTTCTTGGTGTTATAAACTCATGGAAAAACTATACTATAAGAGACCTTTTGGATGATATTGCAGTATGTTTTTCCATTGCAATTTATAATAAAAATCATTTGAACAGGACTGAAACTGCTGCAGTAACTGATTCTCTTACCGGTGCGCTCAACCGTGTATCATACAAAAGAGATATTTTGGTATTGGATGATGAAAAACCGGAAGATTTTTCATGTGTTTATATTGATGTTAATGAACTCCATCTCAGAAACAATAAATACGGACATGCTGCAGGCGATGAAATGCTTATATATATTGCTAACACATTAAAAGAGGTGTTTTATGGTCATCGTATCTATCGCATGGGTGGAGATGAATTCCTGGTTTTTACAAAAAATGTAAAGCAAGAGCAAGTTAAAAACAACATTGACTCCTTTATTGAACAATTAAAAACTACGGATTATAATGTTGCTATTGGTATGTCTTATAGAAATCAGAATACAAATTGTGAAGAAATGGTAAGAGAAGCCGAAATAAGAATGTATGAAGCAAAGGCACAGTATTACCAAAACAAAGAGCACAGTAGTGTGTCTAAAGATGTAGATAACAGCTATGTTCAAACCAAAACCGGAATTAGAGAAATTGATACTATGCTGTCAGTTTTGAAAGAGCATTATAATGGTATTTACAGAGTTTCTTTGGATACAGATAATGCTCACCGAATACTTATGCCGTCTTATCTTGGATACAAAGAGGATGAAAACAATTTTTCAAAACTTTTATCAAAGTACATAGATGAAATTGTGCATCCTGATTTTCATCGGTCTGTTATGAGTTTTCTGAATTATGATGCTATAAAAAGACAAATAGCAGATGGGGCAACTCCAAAGATAACTTATAAGAAAATAAACGGAGAAACGGTAATCTTAAGTGTATATAGTCTGGGAAAAGACACAGAAAATATTAATGAAACACTTTGGGTTTTTGCAAAGGACTAATTTTATTTGACAAATAAGATTCATTGTGTTAAAGTAATAAAGTAGAAAATATTTGGCAAAATCGGCGAAAGCCGGTGACGCAAAGCAAAGAGGCTAAGGTTTTATACTATGCCAGTCCAGCTGCAACGATAAGAGTCTGTTAGCAGACTCTCTATTGTTGTGGCTTTTTTTATAAGGGTGAGTTTTATGAATGTTGTTACGAGTGAGGAAAAGAAAATTGCAGAAAGCATCTTGAAGGGGCTTGAAAATAACGAATTTAAGATGTATCTGCAGTTTATTGTGGATAATCAAACAAAAAGGATTACATCTGCCGAGACGCTTTCAAGATGGGACAGCCAGGAAAACGGTCTGATTGGACCGGGAAATTATATTAAGAATATGGAAATTACAGGGTTAATAAGTAAACACGATTTCTATATGTTTGAGCGTGCCTGTCGTCAACTTGAAAAATGGGACGGCACTCAATATAAAGAAATCGCAATTTCCTGTAATTTTACGAGAATAACTCTATCTGAAGAAAACTTCATTGATAAACTTACTATGATTTCAAAAGAATATCAATTTGATAGATCAAAACTTTCTATCGAAATAACCGAAGATGCCATCGAAAAAGATAGAGAAACTGCAACAAAAAATGTTATGCTATGTAAAGAACTTGGATTTAAAGTTTATCTTGATGATTTGGGAAGCGGTTATACATCTTTAGCCAATCTTTGCGATTATCCAATCGATGTCGTTAAAATTGACCGCGACATTCTGCTCAAAACTGATACTCCAAGAGGCAGGAATTTATTCACGGGTATTATAGCACTTGCGCATAGTTTAAATATTAAAGTTATCTGTGAGGGGGTAGAAACGGAAGCACAGAACAAACTTGTATCATTGTCTGATTGTGATTTTATTCAAGGGTGGTATTACTCAAAACCAATTCCTCTTGAGGAGTGTGAAAGTTTTATATATAAATATACAAAAAACTTAATGTGTGATACGAAATAACTAAATATATTAGATTCTTGAATTGACAGCCATTGTGTGATATAATAATAAAAATTATATTGCAAGAAGGTAGGTGCTGATATTATGAATATATTGCATATGAAATATGCAGTTGAGGTTGCAAAGGCAGGTTCTTTGAATAAAGCATCGGAAACGTTGCTGATTGCTGTGCCAAATATCAGTCGTTCAATAAAAGAACTTGAATCGGATTTGAACATAACTATTTTTGATAGGACAACGAAAGGTATGTGCTTAACTCCTGAAGGAGAAGAGTTCATCAATTTTGCAAAAGGAATATTGAGCCAGATAGAATCTGTTGAAAAATATTATAAAGACGGTGCCACCAACAGACAGAAATTTTCTATTTCTGTTCCACGCGCTTGTTATATATCTGAAGCTTTTGTGGACTTTTCAAGAACTCTGACAAAGGATCCCGCCGAAATATTTTATAAGGAAACAAATTCTCAACGTACTATTCATAATATGATGAATCACGATTACAAACTTGGAATTATTCGATATGCTGAAAATTATGATATGTATTTCAAAGCAATGCTTGATGAAAAAGGGTTTGTATATGAACTTGTAACAGAGTTTAGTTATTCTCTCATTATGAGTAAGGATAATCCTCTTGCACAGAAAAAGGAAATCACATTTGATGATTTAATAGATTATATAGAAATTGCTCACGCAGATCCTTTTGTTCCTTCAATGCCTATGTCAAAGGTGATTAAGGAAGAACTTCCGGATAATATTGACAGAAGAATTTACATTTTTGAACGCGCAAGTCAGTTTGATTTACTTGAAAAAAATCCTGAAACATTTATGTGGGTTTCTCCGGTTCCCGAAAATCTTTTAAAAAAATATGATCTTGTTCAAAAGAACTGTGTTGAAAACAAAAAACTATATAAGGATGTTCTGATTTACAAAAAAGGATATAAACTTAGTGAACTTGACCGCAGATTTATCACTCAACTGTGTGATACCAAAAGAAAAATATTCAATAAATAAGAACTTAATAACGTATTCAAAGATTGCGGTTGAGCCCCTCGGAACCAATACAAAAATAAGCCAGACTTTTTAGGAAGTTTGGCTTATTTTTGTTTGATAGGGGGTTATCTATATTGATAATACCGATTGAACATTTTAAGAATTCCCAAAGTGAAAAAATAATGTTAAAATTTTAACAAAGTCAATAATCGGAGTATTTGAAAAAAATACTTAATCTGTTAAAGTGTAACCAAAAAGATGTGCTTGTAAAAAAGCAAACCTGACACTGTTTGTTGCACACCTTGATAATCAAGTTAATTAAATTTGGGAGGATTATAAAAATGGAGAAGAATTATGAAATCGTAGACAACGTTGAAAAACTTGAAAAAGCGATTCTTCGCACAAGAGAAGTTCAGAAGGTTTTTGCAACCTATACTCAGGAACAGGTTGACAAAATTTTCTTGGCTGCCGCATCAGCTGCAAACAAAGCAAGAATTTCTCTTGCAAAAATGGCAGTAGAAGAAACAGGTATGGGTATTGTAGAAGATAAGGTTATAAAAAACAACTATGCATCAGAATATATCTACAATGCATATAAAGAAACAAAGACTTGTGGCGTCATTGAAGAGGATAGGGCTTTTGGCATAAAGAAAATTGCTGAGCCTATCGGTGTGGTTGCTGCAGTCATCCCCACAACTAACCCTACATCCACTGCAATCTTCAAATGCTTACTTGCATTAAAAACAAGAAATGCCATTATAATCTCTCCTCATCCGAGAGCAAAGAACTGTACAATTGCAGCAGCAAAACTTGTTTTAGAAGCAGCAGTTGCGGCTGGTGCACCTGAAGGCATCATTGATTGGATTGACGTTCCAAGTCTTGATATGACAAACACAGTTATGAAAGAAGCGGATATTATTTTAGCTACCGGTGGACCCGGAATGGTTAAGGCGGCATATTCAAGCGGTAAGCCGGCTCTTGGTGTTGGTGCCGGTAATACTCCTGCCATAATTGATGATAGCGCAGATATTCTTTTGGCAGTTAACTCAATTATTCATTCGAAAACTTTTGATAATGGTATGATTTGTGCATCAGAACAGTCTGTAATTGTTCTTGAAAACATATATGACAAAGTTAAGGAAGAATTTGCAACAAGAGGTTGCTACTTCTTGAATGACAGAGAAATTGAGCAGGTAAGAAAAACAATTATTATCAACGGTGCGTTAAATGCTAAGATCGTTGGTCAGCCGGCTGCTAAAATTGCAGAACTTGCAGGTGTTAAAGTGCCTGAAGGAACAAAAATTTTAATTGGCGAAGTAGAATCGGTTGATCTTTCAGAAGAATTTGCTCACGAAAAGCTTTCCCCTGTTCTTGCTATGTATAAGGCTAAGAATTTTGAAGAGGCACTTGATAAAGCCGATAAACTCGTTGAGGATGGTGGATTTGGACATACATCATCAGTATATCTTAACGAAGTTACTGAAACAGAGAAATTAAATAACTTTGCAGCACGTATGAAAACTTGCAGAATTTTGGTTAATACTCCTTCTTCTCATGGTGGTATCGGTGACCTGTACAACTTCAAACTTGCTCCGTCACTTACACTTGGTTGCGGTTCTTGGGGCGGTAACTCGGTATCAGATAACGTTGGTGTAAAACATCTTTTAAATATTAAAACTGTAGCAGAAAGAAGGGAAAATATGCTTTGGTTCCGTGCTCCTGAAAAGGTATATATCAAGAAAGGATGCTTGCCGGTAGCACTTGATGAACTAAAAAATGTACTTGGCAAAAAGAGAGCTTTCATTGTAACAGATACATTTCTATATGAAAATGGCTATACAAAACCGATTACAGATAAACTTGATGAAATGGGTATCGTACACACAACATTCTTTGATGTACAGCCCGATCCTACACTCTTAAACGCTAAAAACGGTGCTGCACAGATGGCTGCATTCAAGCCTGACACAATTATAGCACTCGGCGGTGGTAGTGCAATGGATGCTGCTAAAATTATGTGGGTTCTTTACGAACATCCTGAAGCAGACTTTATGGATATGGCAATGAGGTTTATTGACATCAGAAAGAGAGTTTACACATTCCCCAAGATGGGCGAGAAAGCATATTTTATTGCTATTCCTACATCAGCAGGTACAGGTTCTGAAGTTACACCTTTTGCAGTTATAACAGATGATCAAACAGGTGTTAAATATCCTCTTGCGGACTATGAACTTATGCCTAATATGGCAATCGTTGACACAGATTTTCACATGTCAGCACCCAAGGGTTTAACTGCTGCATCAGGTATTGACGCTGTAACTCACGCAGTTGAAGCGTACGCAGCAATGCTTGCTACTGACTACACAGATGGATTGGCGTTAAAAGCACTTAAGACAATATTTGAATACTTGCCGAGGGCTTATGAAAACGGACAGACCGATGTTGTTGCTCGAGAAAAAATGGCTAATGCTGCAACAATGGCAGGTATGGCATTTGCAAATGCATTCCTTGGAGTATGTCACTCTATGGCACACAAACTCGGTGCATTCCATCACTTACCCCACGGAGTTGCCAATGCTCTTATGATTGAAGAAGTATTGAGATTTAACGCATGTGAAACGCCTGCAAAGATGGGTACGTTCTCACAGTATGACCATCCTCATACACTTGCTCGTTATGCAGAAATTGCAGATTACCTTGGTGTAAATGGAAAAACAGATGCAGAAAAACTTGAAGGACTTATCAAGTTAATCAATGACCTTAAGGCAAAAGTGGGAATTAAAGAAACTATTAAAGATTATGGTATTGATGAAAAAGCATTCCTTGACAATCTTGACGAAATGGTAGAACAGGCATTTGATGATCAGTGCACAGGTGCAAACCCAAGATATCCTCTTATGTCAGAAATTAAGCAGATGTATTTGAACGCATACTACGGTAATCATTTTGAAGAAAAGGCGATGCCTGAAGCAAAAGACATTAAGACAAATGCAAAACCGGATGCAATCAAAAGCAGTAATAATAAAGGCAAAAATGCCTGAGTCGAAATTGAAGGAGGAATAAATCATGAAACTTGATAGAGTTATTGCAGTTAGAAATAACAAAACAATATATTGTGACGGTGAAAAATGTGTTAAAGTTTTTAACGAAAACTATTCAAAGGCAGATGTGCTTAATGAAGCCTTGAATCAGGCAAGAATTGAAGAAACGGGTCTTAATATACCTAAAGTATTGGAAGTTACAATGATTGAGGGCAAATGGGCAATCGTGTCTGAATATATCAAGGGAAAAACACTTGCTCAGATTATGGAAGAAGACGCTGATAAAAAAGATGAGTATCTTGAACTTTTAGTTAATCTTCAACTTGAAGTTCATTCCAAGAAATCACCTTTGCTTAATAAGTTAAAGGATAAGATGAATCGTAAAATCAGCGAAACAGACCTTGATGCAACAACACGTTATGACCTTCATACAAGACTTGAGGGTATGCCAAAACATACAAAGGTTTGTCATGGCGATTTCAACCCGTCAAACATTATAATTAGTGATGATGGCACTCCTTATATCTTAGACTGGTCCCACGCAACGCAGGGCAATGCATCAGCGGATGCTGCAAGAACATACCTTCTCTTCTGGCTTAACGGAGATATTGATGGGGCAAAGAAATATCTTGATTTGTTCTGTCAAAAAAGCGGTACGGCAAAACAATATGTTCAAAAGTGGATGCCTATCGTTGCAGCATCTCAGTCAGTTAAGGGAAATTCTCAAGAACGTGAATTCTTGCTCTCCTGGGTAGATGTTGTAGACTACGAATAATAAATAAAACAAATGCGTAAATCCATATTTAGGATTTACGCATTTGTTGATTTTTGATAATTACAATGTGATTCAATCTGCATCTTCTCCACCGGGACCATCTTTGCGTTCAGATTTATCATTAGGTCGAGTTAGACCGGTGGAAATCCATTTGTTATCTGTTGCTGTCTTTTGTGAATCTTGTCTTTTCTTATCATTCATAAATATAATCACCTCTTCAATAGTATGTACGATTATATATGCGAATATAAATTACATTTCAAACAAAATCAAGGTGGAAATGTTGTACAATCTGTAGTTAAATTATTAAAATACAGTTTTTAAGATAAAACTCCAGTAATTACATAATTACTGGAGTTTTGTGAAGTCGGAGTGGCGGGATTTGAACCCACGTCCTCTTGCTCCCGAACACGCTCTAAAGCCTGATATATAGCGGTTTTTGCTTTTTTATCCCTTTCCGCTACATTCAATATACTCTTTAGACATCTTGTCTCCACTGTTTCCATATACTCCAGAGCTAACTGTGGGACAACATGTGGTCAAAAAAGTTATTCCGCAATAGGACTAAAATAAAATCTTTGCGGAAGAATATCAAAAAAATATTATATCAAAATTTAATGTACCTTAAACCTGCTAAGAATTGTCAATAGGAAAATCCAATTTTTTTAAGAAGGTAAAAAAGGCATAACAAGACAGAGCGGCAAATAGATATTTTTTGTTGTTCAACGAAAGTATTAAATGACAGGGGCAGCCATTTTAATTTAATTGCTCATCAATAGAATTGTAGAGTTCGGTCACTTTTCCATAATAAATTCGCAGAAACTTGTTAAGTCCTGCAATCATAGCCTCTTTTCCGCATTTTCCTTAGCTACGCTTTTTCTAAATGAAATCAAAAACAGGTTCATCGGTTGGCTTGTGTTGAATAAGGCTTTATATAGTACCAACCAAAGAAAAGCGGAATCGAGAAATTGGAAGAAATCTCGGTTCCGCTTATTTCATTTTACGGCAAAAATTCGGGCATAATCATATATCGGTTAACGTCATGATTAGTTGAACGAACCAAAATATCCTCGGGGATTGTTGCAAGGAGTTTCTTTGTGAATGTACCATAGCCAAGATAACCATCGAGGTTTATGTGCGAGATAACAACCCAATTAGTATCAGGCTGTCTATTAGCAACATAATACTTAATTAAAGTCTCAACTCCCTCAATATATTGATTTGCGTGATGCAGATACACTCCATTGGAGTTGTGTTGATGAGGTAAAAAGCATCAACGGAGCGATTCGATACCCGTTCATAAAAGATGATAAGAGTGATGATGACGAGTGGCTTTTTGATTAAGTGTTATTTTTAATCGGTTATGGAACAAATGAATGAAAATGTTTTGTGTAGTCTACCGATTGATTTTTAATAAATTCTATGCTATAATACAAAAATATAATAAGGGCAAAGAGTTTCACTGTACACTATATATGGAAGGAGGGGAGTTATATGCTGAAGAAAGGATATATTATGTCCGGTGATAAAAAGGTTGCCTTGATAGAAAACGGAAATGTTACACCGATTGAAAAAGACCTTATGCCTGTATTTTTACAGAAGAGAAATGATATTGAAGGTTGGCTTCAGGGAAGAGCAATTGATAAACATAGAACTAACTCCCGTCTTCTTAAAAAAGCATTAAGATTAACTTCATCTGATGATGTTGAAACGGTCTTAAAAGTGCATGGTGCTACAATAACTGATAATTATTGGTTTAAAGAAATTGATAGCGAACTGTGTTATGAAGATGTAAAATTCAAAGAAAATTTATTCGACCAATTAGCGCTATGCGGTGATCCGGACAGTTTTAATCAAAAAGCAGACTCAACTCCTGAACTTACCAATATTGGTAGTTATGAAAAGTGCTGGAAACTGGTTGACGGACAGTGGTGGATGTATAAGCAAGGAAATGAAAACGAAAGATTTTCCGAATTGTTTATATCCCTACTCGGTAAAGAACTTGGTTTTAATATGGCTCACTACGAACTTGACAGCAAATATATAAAGAGCCTTGACTACACAAAACATGCTTCCGTTAATTATGAGCCAATGCATAGTTATGTGGGAGAAGATGAGGACTATCAGAAAAGTTTTGAAATCCTTTATGAACTAAATCCTGATGCCGCCAAAGATTTCGTTAATATGATATACCTTGATACAATCTGCTTTAATATGGACAGACACACCAAAAATTACGGTGTATTGAGAGATGTTAAAACAGGTAAAGTGATAGGGCTTGCCCCAAACTTCGATAATAACATCGCCCTTATTTCAAGAGGATATCCAAAAAATATTGAACGTCTTGAGGATATACTGATAGGGCTCTTTACTACCTTTATTTCTAATAACGAGATTGCAAATAGATTCTATGATGAAATTAAGACGGAAATACTGTGTGAAGAACTTATAAATCACCTTATAGAGCAAACAGGATTTGATGTTGATAAGGAACATATCTCCACCTTCATATTAACCGGTGCTCAAAGAATAGTCGATATTATTATGGACCAGTATCATTGTTAAGATATTGAAATTCAATAAAAATAATTAAATACGGTTGGGAAATATATCTCAATCGTATTTTTATTTAAAAATTAATTGTACGCATATTGAAATCATTACTATTGACGAATTGGTAAAACGATGGTATAATTATATCAATAAAAGGACAAAATAAGAATATAATTTTACTATGGAGGTAGTTTTTTATGAACATTAGACCATCTGCAGTAATTAGAAACAATTATAATGATATTTCAAATTTTTGCAAAGCAACAGGCGAACCGGTTTATCTCACAAAAAACGGAGAAGGCGATTTAGTTGTAATGGATATTGAAGCGTTTGCAAGACGTGAAAAAATGCTCAAGTTACGGGAAGAACTTATTGCAGCCGAAGAAGATCGAATAATTGGGAAGAAAGGATATTCCATAAACGAACTTCATGAAATTTTGGAAGATGCAATATTGGGGGCAGAACATGCAGAATAAATATAATGTTATTATTTCTGATAGAGCCACTGCTATGCTCGTAAACCATATTAAATTTTTGGCTAGAGTTTCACCGGA
>JAZNPF010000002.1:0-49799 GCA_045589495.1 Clostridia bacterium | reverse complement strand
TTTGGATATGACCCCATCTTTATCCCCGACGGTTACGATAAAACATTCGGACAACTTGACAGCAGTATAAAAGATGAAATCAGCCACAGAGCAACTGCACTTAAAGCATTGGCGGATTTTTTGAATAAATAAAAAGTAATTTTACAGGGACGATGTAGGCATCGTCCCATACGATTTTTCATTAGTTTTTGAAAGGAATGAGAAAGTGAACGAAAAAGTATATTCAACTTTGGAATTTGATAAAATACGTTCTATGCTCAGCGAATTTGCCGTAATTGAACTTTCACGTATGCGTGCATTGTCGATTGAGCCGTCATCCGATATAAAAGAAATCAATATGATGCAGGAGCAGACTGCTTGTGCAATGAATCTTATTGTTAAAAAGGGCAATCCGCCGATTTACTGTAAATCGGACATACGCAGCAGTTTAAAACGTGCAGATATGGGCGGTGTACTTACTCCTGCCGATATTCTTGACATAGGAAAAGTTTTAAAGACATCACGCAGGTTAAAGGCATATCCTGATGATATAGAATGTGACCCGATAGAAGAATATATTGAGGCACTTTTTGAAGACAAAAAACTTGAAAGCAAAATCTTTGACTGTATAGAGGATGAAGAAACCATTGCCGACACTGCCAGCAGTGAACTTTCTTCAATACGCAGAAAAATCCGTTCAACCGAGGGTAAAGTCAAAGAAATTCTGCATAATATTATTGCAAAGAACTCTAAATACCTGCAAGAGCCTATAATTACTATGCGTTCCGACAGATACGTTGTTCCCGTAAAGGCGGAGCACAAAGGAAGTGTGCGTGGTATCGTTCATGACACCTCATCAAGCGGGATTACACTTTTCATTGAGCCGGAAGCAGTTGTTGAGGCGGATAATGAAATAAGGGTTCTTAAAAATAAGGAAAAAGAAGAAATTGAACGTATATTGAGCGAACTTTCAGGCGAAATTGCTCAGTATTGTCAACTGTTAGAGATGACTTACAACTGCATCGCTGACCTCGACCTTATTTTTGCAAAATCCAAATTTGCGCTTAAGTATGATGCGTTCCGTCCTGTTTTGAACGATGACGGATATATAAATCTTATTCAGGCACGCCATCCGTTGCTTGACCGCAAAAAAGTTGTGCCGACGGATATATACCTTGGTAAAGATTTTGACACACTCGTTATAACCGGTCCTAACACGGGAGGCAAAACAGTTGTGCTTAAAACACTTGGTATTATGACGCTTATGGCACAATGCGGTATGCACATAACTGCAAAAGAGGGCTCGGTAGTGTCTGTGTTTGACAATGTTTTTGCAGATATTGGTGATGAACAGAGTATTGAGCAGAGCCTCAGTACGTTTTCATCGCACATGGTAAATATCGTTAAAATTTTAGAGCAGGCAACATATCGCTCGCTTTGTCTTTTTGACGAACTTGGTGCAGGTACTGATCCTGTTGAGGGGGCGGCGCTTGCAGTAAGCATACTTGAAAATATACGTATGCGTGGTGCAAAAGCCGCTGCTACCACTCACTACAGCGAACTTAAATCGTACGCACTTTCAAACCCAAGGGTAGAAAATGCATCTTGTGAGTTTAATGTGGAAACACTTGCACCTACGTATAAACTACTCATAGGTATTCCCGGCAAAAGTAATGCTTTTGCAATATCGCAGAAACTCGGTATCAGTACAGATATTATAGAAGATGCCAAATCACGCATAGCAGGTGAAAACATCAAATTTGAAGATGTTCTTTCAAACTTGGAGAGTGCACGCCGTGATACAGAACGTGAGCGTGACAACGCATTGGCATATAAGCAGGAAATTGAACTTTTAAAAGACAGAATAGCAAACAAAAATAAATCATTGGAAAGCAGAACGGACAAGATAATTGAAGCGGCGCACAAAGAGGCGCAGAAGATTATCGAAGAGGCACGTGCAGAGATCGAACTTGCACTTGCAGATATACGTGCCGCTATGAAGAAGAAAGATTTAAAAGAAGCAAATCGTGCCGTTGAGCAGGTGCGGCAGCAGGTGATAGCAGGTGGCAAAAAACATAATGTAAAATCAGCACCTAAGCCGCAGGCAGGCACTCCGCCGAAAAGTGTTAAACCAGGTCAGGAAGTAGACGTTCCTCATCTTAACCAGAGGGGAACGGTTGTAACATTGCCTGATGCCAAAGGCAATCTTATGGTAAACGTCGGTATCATGAAAATGAAACTCAATCTAAATGACCTGCGCATTGTTGAAGAAAAACAGGAAAAATCCAAAGGCGGCGCAAAGTCTTCTGTCGGAATAAAATCAATGACAGTAGGCACCGAACTCGATATACGCGGTGAAGATGTTGAGAGCGCAATCATGCTTGTAGAAAAGTTTATAGACGATGCTGTGTTGTCTTCACTTCACGAAGTGCGTATTATACACGGTAAAGGCACCGGTGTATTAAGAGCCGGCATACATTCATTCTTAAAACGTCAGAAACGTGTTAAAAGTTTCCGCCTCGGCGGTTTTGGCGAGGGCGATGCCGGTGTAACAATAGCCGAACTTAAATAATGAATTTACATTATTTTATACAAACTGACAAATTTTTAACAAAAAATAAAATTATGCTTGCAAAAATAGTATAATTGGGGTACAATAAACGTGTATGGTTTAAATTTGTTTTATAATTTTACGCATAGTTTTTATGCGGGAATGGAGATAATGTCATGAATAAAAAAACTATCGAAGATATTGCCGTAGCAGGCAAAAAAGTTCTGGTTCGTTGCGACTTTAACGTTCCGCTTAACGACGAGAAAAAAATTACTGATGAAAACAGACTCATCGGTGCTCTGCCCACAATCAAATATCTGGTTGCTCAGGGTGCAAAAGTTATCCTTTGCTCACACCTTGGCAGACCGAAGGGCGAATTCAACGAAAAATACAGCCTTAAACCTGTTGCTGCAAGACTTTCTGAACTTTTAGGTCAGGAAGTTAAAATGGCAGAAGACGTTATCGGCGAAAGCGCTGCTAAATGCGTTGCTGAATTAAAAGACGGCGAAATCGTTCTTTTAGAAAACGTTCGTTATCATAAAGAAGAAGAAAAGAATGACCCCGAATTTTCTAAAAAACTTGCTGACTTTGCAGATGTTTATGTAAACGATGCATTCGGTACTGCTCACCGTGCACACGCTTCAACAGCAGGCGTTGCTGCATATATACCTGCAGTATGCGGATACCTTATCCAGAAAGAAATTGAAATCATGGGTAAAGCACTTTCTAACCCCGAACGTCCTTTTGTGGCAATCCTCGGCGGTGCGAAAGTTTCTGATAAAATCGGTGTAATCGAAAACTTACTTGAAAAAGTTGATTACCTCATCATCGGCGGCGGTATGGCTTATACTTTCCTTGCTGCAAAAGGTTATAGCGTAGGTACTTCTATCTGCGAAGTTGAGAAACTTGACCTTGCACGCAGCCTTATGGAAAAAGCACAACAGAAAGGTGTAGAACTGCTTCTTCCTATCGAGAACGTAGTTGCTGCTGAATTCAAAGCTGATGCTGAAAGCAAAGTTGTTGCTTCTGAACAGATTCCTGATGACTTTATGGGCATGGATATCGGTCCTAAAACAATCGACCTTTTCTCTGAGGTTATCAAAAAAGCAAAAACAGTTATCTGGAACGGTCCTATGGGCGTATTCGAAATGCCTGCATTTGCAAACGGCACAAAAGAAATCGCTAAAGCAGTTGCTGAAGCAGACGCTATCACAATTATCGGCGGTGGCGACAGTGCGGCTGCGGTTGAACAGTTGGGCTATGCTGACAAGATGACCCATATCTCAACAGGCGGCGGTGCATCACTCGAATTTTTAGAGGGTATTGAACTCCCCGGTATCGCAGCACTTAACGATAAATAATTTATACGTTAAAATCACTTTTGAGAGGACGATTAAAATGAGAAAAATCACAGTAGCAGGTAACTGGAAAATGAATAAAACTCCTGCTGAAACAGTTAAACTTATAGAAGAACTTAAACCATTGGTTGCAAATGCTGAAAACGATTGCGTTATCTGCGTGCCCTTCACATCTTTGAGCGACGCTGTTAAGGCTTGCGAAGGTTCCAACATCAAAGTTGGTGCACAGAATATGTATTTTGAAGAAAGCGGTGCTTTCACAGGCGAGATCGCTCCTTCAATGCTTTGCGAAATCGGTGTTGAGTATGTTATCATCGGCCACAGTGAACGCAGACAGTACTTTGCTGAAACTGACGAAACAGTAAACCTGAAAGTTAAAAAAGCATTTGAACACAATCTTATTCCGATTGTTTGCGTTGGCGAAAGTTTGGAGCAGAGAGAACAGGGTATTACAAATGACCTCGTTTCTATGCAGACAAAAATTGCACTTTTAGGCTTGACTGCTGAACAGGTTAAAAAAGTTATTATTGCTTATGAACCTATCTGGGCAATCGGCACAGGCAAAACTGCTACAAGCGAGCAGGCACAGGAAGTTTGTGCTAAAATCCGTGCAACAGTTGCAGAAGTATTTGGTGCAGATGCAGCAGACGCAGTTACTGTTCAGTACGGCGGCAGTGTAAACGCTAAAAATTCCGCTGAACTCTTTGCAAAAGAGGATATTGATGGCGGTCTTGTTGGCGGTGCAAGTCTTAAAGCAGAGGACTTTAGTATTATCGTAAACAGTTGATTAAATTTTGATTAAAACACGCGTTCCTCTTTGATTACAAAGAGGAACGTTACTTTGTACAAGAAAGGCAGATTATTATGAGTAAAAAACCTATCGTGCTGGCAATCTTGGATGGTTACGGCAAAAGCGATTTAGTTGAGGGTAATGCGGTACTTGCCGCTAAAACACCCAATCTTGATAAACTGACTGCACAAAACCCCACAACTGTTATCCACGCAAGCGGATTAGACGTAGGTCTTCCCGATGGACAGATGGGTAATTCAGAGGTTGGCCATACCAATATTGGTGCAGGCAGAATTGTGTATCAGGAACTCACCAGAATTACCAAGTCGATATCTGACGGTGATTTCTTTGAAAATGCAGCATTCAGTGCGGCTTGTGACAACTGCAAGGCAAAGGGAAGCGCACTTCACATTATGGGGTTGCTTTCGGACGGCGGTGTTCACAGCCATAACGAGCATCTGTATG
This sequence comes from Clostridia bacterium, assembly GCA_045589495.1. Lineage (GTDB taxonomy): Bacteria > Bacillota > Clostridia > UMGS1810 > UMGS1810 > SIG455. The sequence continues at coordinate 44,656 of JAZNPF010000002.1, read as the reverse complement.
CACTTATTAAACTTGCAAAGGATAAAGGGTTAGATAAAATCTATATCCATTGTTTCCTTGACGGACGTGACGTATCCCCCACAAGCGGCGTAGACTTTGCAAAAGCACTTGTAAATAAAATCCGTGATATCGGTGCGGGCGAAATTGCTACTGTTATGGGCAGATATTATGCTATGGACCGTGACAACCGCTGGGAAAGAGTTGTTAAAGCATACGATGCCATGGTTAAAGGCGAGGGTGAGATGTGTGATTCAGCCGTTACTGCCATAGAAACATCTTATAACAATGACACCACAGACGAGTTTGTAGTGCCTACAGTTATCACAAAAGACGGCGTACCAACAGGAAAAATCACATCAGGCGATTCTGTTATATTCTATAACTTCCGTCCTGACCGCGCGCGTGAGATTACAAGGACGCTTGTTGACCCTGATTTTGACGGATTTGAAAGAGAACTGCTTGACCTTTACTATGTTTGCATGACTCAGTATGATGCGTCAATGCCAAATGTTGAGGTTGCGTTCAAACCTGAATCACTTGAGAATACTTTTGGTGAATATATCAGCAATCTCGGTATGAAGCAGTTGCGTATTGCGGAAACAGAAAAGTATGCACACGTAACATTCTTCTTCAACGGCGGTGTTGAAAAAACTTATGAGGGCGAGGACAGAATTCTTGTTGCATCACCTAAAGTTGCAACGTATGATATGAAGCCCGAAATGAGTGCATACGAAGTTACTGATAAACTTTTAGAAGCACTTGATACAGACAAATACGATGTTGTTATTTTAAACTATGCAAACTGTGATATGGTTGGCCATACAGGTGTTATGGAAGCCGCAGTTGCCGCAGTTGAAGCAGTTGATACTTGCATCGGCAAAGTTGTTGATAAGGTTGAATCTATGGGTGGAGTTATGCTGATAACAGCAGACCACGGTAATGCAGAGCAGATGATTGACCCTGTAACCGGTGATGTGTTTACAGCACACAGTACAAACGTTGTACCGTTGATTGTAACAGGTATGGGTGACATCAAACTTAAAAAAGGCAGACTTGCAGACCTTGCGCCTACAATGCTTGATATTATGGGTGTGGAAAAACCTGCACAGATGTCAGGTGAAAGCATTATAGAAAAATAATTATTCCAAATATAAAGTGAAAAGCGTTCAACAAAAAAGTTGAACGCTTTTCTTTTGAATTGTTTCGCAACAAACGGAGTTTACATTTAAAAAATTTTTACAAGGCGAAATATCCCTTTGAAACTACGACTCGCTTTGCTCGCTTGCATAAGTTCCACCAACCAAATCAAACATTTGGGGTGTCACGTACCTTAGTCGACTGATTACAGAATTGAAGATATGCTTATATCTCAATATACATCGTAACCATTTAAGCCTTATAATCATAAAATAATATGATTATATAAGGAGGGTGGTACTTATGGCATTTAAAGGCAGAGAAAAACACTTTTTCCTCGGCGGAAATACGCCTCATGGTTTTTATTCGTATTATAACTATCTTCTTCCGCAGGAGAGCGCACGCAAAATTTATTGCATAAAAGGCGGACCGGGAACGGGCAAATCTACACTTATGAAAAAGATTGCAGATATGGCGGTTAAAAAAGGTTCGGATATGGAGATTGCGCATTGTTCTTCAGACCCTGACTCGCTTGACGGCATCATAATAAAACCTGCAAACATAGCATTTGTAGACGGCACATCTCCCCACATCGTTGACCCCAAAACCCCCGGTGCGGTTGATGAGATACTTTATATGGGTAATTGTTGGGATAAAGATGCACTTGCCCGCCACAAAGACGGGATTATTAAAACAAATCAAAAAATCGGCGAGCAGTTTAAACGTGCCTATGTATATCTTGCGTCTGCTTCGCACCTGCAGAAAGATTTAGATTATATTTATGCTAAAAGTATAAACGGTAATGTACATTCCATATTTGAGGAAAACGTAATTTTTCAGGAGTTTGCTGAAATCCCCGTTTCTGATGTCAAAGGCAGTATCCGAAAACTTTTTGCAAGCGGAATAACACCTAAAGGTATAATCAGTTTTTCAGATACAATTCTTGAGGGGTATAAAACTTATATATTAAAAGGCTATTGTGGTGATACGCTTGAACGTATATGCAATATTGCGGTAAACAGAGGCTTTGACACGGAGGCGTATTACTGTCCTTTTGCGCCTGACAAACGCATAGACCATCTTGTTATACCAAAACTCAATCTTGCGTTTACTGTTTCAAACACATACCATTCATACGCAAAAGGTGAAGTGGTTGATTTTGATGAATTCTCAAGTAAATATTTACTTGAAACATACAAAGAAGAACGTGAGTTTGCAATATCTGAAATTAACACACTTATAAATAAGGCTGTTTCTGCTATCTCAGTTGCCAAGCAATATCATGATGAACTGGAAAAGTATTATATTCCTGCAATGGATTTTTCAAAACTCGATGAAATGATTGAAAAAACTATGAAAGAAGTACTTGAATTTATTTGATTTTACTGGTACAATTAAAGTGTATATTATTGTACTTGTACGGGAGGACATAAACTGATGAGAAATGTTTACGATGTGTTGAGTGAAAGAGGATTGATTGCTCAGGTAACACACGAAGAAGAGATAAGAGAATTGCTCGGAAAAGAAAAGGTGACTTTTTATATAGGTTTTGACCCTACAGCAGACAGTTTGCACGTAGGACATTTTTTGCAGATGGTGGTTATGCGTCATATGCAGATGCACGGTCACAGACCGATTGCGCTCGTAGGCGGCGGAACAGGTCACATCGGCGATCCTTCGGGAAGAACCGATATGCGCCAGATGATGACAAAAGAAATCATTGACTACAACTGTGAAAGATTTAAGGAACAACTTTCAAGAGTTATAGATTTCTCTGACGATAAAGCGATTATGGTTAATAACGCCGATTGGCTCTTAGACCTTAACTATGTTGAGTTTCTAAGAGATATAGGTTCGTGCTTCTCGGTTAATAAAATGCTTGCGGCGGAGTGTTTTAAACAAAGACTGGAAAAAGGTTTGTCCTTCCTTGAATTCAACTATATGCTTATGCAGAGTTATGACTTTTTGATGCTCAGCCGTAAGTATGATTGTAAGATTGAACTCGGCGGCGACGACCAGTGGTCAAATATTCTCGGTGGTATAGACCTTTGCCGCAGAAAAGACCAGAAACAGGTTTACGGAATGACCTTTACTCTCCTTACAAACAGTGAGGGTAAAAAGATGGGCAAAACACAAAGCGGTGCTTTGTGGCTTGATCCAGTAAAAACTACTCCTTATGAATTTTATCAGTATTGGCGTAATGTTGACGACGCTGATGTTATCAAGTGTTTAAAACTTCTTACATTCATTCCTATGGAAGAAATTCACGAACTCGAAAAACTTGAAGGCGCCGAACTCAATACTGCTAAAAAGATACTTGCGTTTGAGGTTACAAAACTTGTTCATGGTGAGCAGGAGGCTTCAAAAGCAAAAGATGCTGCAGAAGCAGCATTTGGCGGAGCAAGTTCTGAAAATATGCCAAGTACAGAGATATCTGCTGACGAAATGGGCGAGGGAATCAATATTCTCGACCTGTTGATTACCTGCGGTCTTATTCCGTCAAAAGGTGAGGGTAGACGTCTTGTTCAGCAGGGCGGTGTAAGTGTCGGAAGTGAAAAAGTTGCTGCCATAGACCGTATGGTAACTGCGGCAGATTTCACTGACGGTGAGGTTATTATTAAAAAAGGCAAAAAGGTATTCCACAGAGTAGTACTTAAATAATTTATACAAACAGCACTTTGCCATAGGCTGATTTAAGCCTGTGGTAGGGTGCTTTTGAGGTTTTTGGGAGAGGAAGAGAATAAATGAAACTTAAAGATATTATAAATATTATTGACGCCAAAGTTCTTTGTGGTGAAGATTTGCTTGAAACTGAGGTGTTATCGGCATACGGATGTGACCTTATGAGTGATGTTCTGGCTTTTGTTGAAAATCAGTGTATGTTGCTTACCGGTCTTATGAATCCGCAGGTTGTCCGCACTGCTGAAATGATGGATATGAAAGCAATAGTTTTTGTGCGCGGAAAAGAACCTGATGATGATGTTCTTCAACTTGCAAAAGATGCAGGAATAGCCGTCCTGGCGACTGAACTGCCAATGTATATTTCTTGCGGAAAATTGTACAACGCAGGACTAAAATGGTAACGGAGGTATAACCTATGTCGGATAATTCATACAAATTGCATTTTGACATTGACGGTGAGGATTTTTCCGTAGCAGGCGAAGCGTCCAGCAATATAAAGAAAGTGCTTGGTAAATTAGGTGTTGCCCCTGATGTTGTACGCAAAGTTGCCGTTGCCACGTATGAGGGTGAAATCAATATGGTAATCCATGCTGACGGAGGCACAATTGATGTGGAGGTTACGCCTGAATTTATCAAAATCCTTTTAAAAGACAAGGGCCCCGGTATTGTAAGCATTGAACAGGCGATGCAGGAGGGGTATTCTACTGCTACAGAAGAAGTACGCAATCTTGGATTCGGAGCAGGTATGGGCTTGCCGAATATGCGTAAATACACAGATTATATGAATGTAGACTCTGTTGTCGGTGTAGGCACCACGATAGAGATGCACGTTAATATGAAAAAATAAAACAAGGGGGAAGAATATATGAGCGAAATATTCCACTCGGTTACCCTTGATAAGGATAAATGCCACGGCTGCACAAACTGCATCAAACTTTGTCCAACCCAGGCAATACGTGTGCGTGACGGTAAAGCGAAGATTATAAAGGAACGCTGTATAGATTGCGGAGAGTGCATACGTGTATGTCCGTATCATGCAAAAAAGGCAATAACGGATTCTTTGGAAATCCTTAAAAATTTCAAGTATAACATTGCATTGCCCGCGCCGACATTTTACGGGCAGTTCTCTAAAGCGAAAGATATAAACGTGATTTTAAATGCACTTAAAAAAATCGGATTTGATGATGTATTTGAGGTTGCGTATGCTGCACAGATTGTTACAAACGAAACACGCAAACTTATGGAAACCGGTGAGTTGGAAAAACCAGTAATAAGTTCTGCGTGCCCAACGGTTGTAAAACTTATATGTTCACGTTTTCCAAGCCTTATCGACCATATTTTGCCGGTTATATCGCCGATGAATCTTGCGGCAAGGCTTGCAAGGGAGGTTGCAAAAAAACATATTGGTTTAAGCGATTCTGAAATAGGAGTATTTTTCATAACTCCGTGTGCGGCAAAGGCAACTTGTGCGCATATTCCTATAGGTGCGGCGAAAACGTATATAAACGGAACGTTTTCAATCAAAGATATATATCTTAAAGTGCTTCCGCATTTAAGCAACAATGAAAGCCTTGACGAACTTTCAAAAGCCGATTTCCACGGTGTCTGCTGGGCGGTAAGCGGTGGTGAGGCATCAGGTCTTGCAACAGAGAATTATATTGCTGTTGACGGAATACATAATGTGATTGAGGTTATGGAGGCAATAGAAGACGGAAAGATGAATGATATCGACTTTGTCGAGGGGCTTGCCTGCATAGGCGGTTGCGTCGGAGGACCGCTTAATGTTGAAAATAATTTTGTCGCAAAAAGAAGAATAAAAAATCTTGCTGCTACTATGAACAAAAAAGCAGTTATTCCCGATAGTGTTGATGTTATGTGGGATATCCCCGTAGTTCGCAATACGGCTATGAATCTTGACGATGATATAATAATTGCAATGCAGAAGATGGAGCAAATGTCAAAAATCTATGACGAACTTCCGAAACTCGACTGTGGTTCTTGCGGTTCGCCGTCGTGTAAAACTCTTTCCGAAGATATCGTGCGTGGCTTTGCCAAAGAAACTGACTGCATATTCAAGTTGAGGGAAAAGATAGCCGAACTTGCACAGGAAATGATGAATATAGACAAACATTGATAACCATAGGAGAGGTACAAATGACATTAAATGATATTATAAATGTGACTTCTGCAGAAGTTTTGACAGATGTTGATATAAGCAGTAAAGAGGCAACCGGTTGCTATGTTTGTGACCTTTTAAGCCTTGCAATGTCTAAAGTTCAGGCGGGGGATGTGTGGATTACAGTTCAGGCGAATGTAAATATTGCGGCTGTTTCCGTGCTTACCGAGGCTGCGTGTGTTCTGGTTGCCGAGGGAATGTTTATAGATGACAGCGTTATTGCCAAAGCAAACAACGAGGGTGTAGCAATACTGCGTACGCAGATGAGTGCTTTTGGTGCTGCTGTTGAAATAGGGAAAATGCTATGAAGATAGCGTATGATTTACATATTCATACTGCACTCTCACCGTGCGGCGATGACGATATGACACCTAATAACATTGTCAATATGGCAGTTTTGAAAGGTCTTGATGTCATCGCTGTAACCGACCACAATACCTGCCGTAATGCTGCAGCGTGTATGGAGTGTGCAAAAGGTACGGATCTTCTTGTCCTTGCGGGTATGGAGGTTGAAAGTTCGGAAGAGTGTCATATTGTTTGTATATTCCCAACAATTGATGCGGCGCTTAAGATGGAGGAGCAGATAAAGTTGCATCTTCCGAAAATCAAAAACAGGCCCGATATATTCGGACATCAGGCGGTTATGGATGAAGATGACAACATAGTCGAATATGAAGAAAATCTGCTCGTTACCGCAACAACGCTTTCTGTTGATAAAGTGTCACAACTTACAAGAAAATTCGGCGGTGTTGCAATCCCTGCACATATAGACAAATCCGCGTACAGTGTTATATCAAACCTTGGTTTTATAGATGATAGTTGGGACTTTAAAACGGTAGAGGTGAAAAACCTTGACAAAGTGGAAAGTATGTACGTGGAAAAAGGATTGGACAGATTTAAAATAATTCACTCGTCTGATGCGCATTATTTATGGGATATATCGGAAAAAGAGAACTTTTTAGATGTTGATTCTTTAAATGCTGAGGTAATAATTGACATTCTTTCACACTAAATTTGTATAATATGTATAATAATTTGTTTAAGCAGTAAAAAAATAAAAATATAGTAGAAATATTGGGAATATTGTGATATAATTATTATGTTTGTAATATTGTTAAAAAAGTAACAATTAAAAATAAATTAGGAGGATGACAAATGAGCGAAAATGCAACTCCTGCTTTTGTTATGACAAAAGAGCAGGAAGAAAAGGTACAGCAGGTCATTGCAAAGTACAAAGGTACTGACGGTGCATTGATACCTGTTCTCCATGAGGTTCAGGAAATTATAGGCTATCTGCCTCTGGAAATTCAGAAAGTTATTTCAGAGGGCATCGGGGTTCCCGTTTCAGAGATTTACGGTGTTGTAACATTCTACACACAGTTCTCTATCAATCCTAAAGGTAAGTATAAAATCGGTGTGTGCCTTGGTACTGCGTGCTATGTTAAAGGCTCCGGCGATATACTTGAAAAAATTAAGCAGATTATCGGCATTGACGTTGGCGAATGTACTGCAGACGGTAAGTTCTCTTTAGAGGCTACACGTTGTATCGGTGCTTGCGGTCTTGCACCTGTATTTACAGTTAACGATGATGTTTACGGACGTTTGGTAGTGGACGACGTAGAGGGTATTCTCGCTAAATATATGGACTGATATGACAGAGTTATCCTTACACATATTGGACATTGTCAAAAATTCCACTAAAGCAGGAGCAACTCTTGTTGAAGTGGATATAACGGAAAGCACCGCACAGAATGTGATTAAAATAACCATTACCGATAACGGATGCGGTATGGACGAGGAATTTTTAAAAGGAGTTACCGACCCTTTTAAAACAACACGTACCACACGCAAGGTCGGAATGGGACTGTCGCTTTTCAAAACCGCTGCCGAACTTACAGGTGGTTCGTTTTCGATAACATCTGAATTGGGCAGGGGCACGGTTGTAACAGCCGTTTTTGTACGTGACAGTATTGACCGTCAGCCGCTTGGCGATATGGCGTCTACATTGGTTACACTGGTAAGCGGAAGCGAAAGTACGGATTTTGTGTACAGGCATGATTTTGATGGCAATGCGTTTGAATTTTCAACCGTTCAGGTTAAGGAAGTTCTTGGCGATGTTGCCATAACTGCTCCCGAAGTAATGGCGTGGATTAACGCTTACATTGATGAGGGATTGCAAGATATTTATGCAGAGAATATATGAATAACCTAACAGGAGGATATTGATATGAAAAGTTTGGCAGAACTCGAACAGATAAGAAATAAAATGGCTAACAAAATAAACGTTAGAAACGAAGCCGGTGAAGAAGGTAACACAAGAATAGTTGTAGGTATGGCTACTTGCGGTATTGCAGCAGGTGCACGTCCCGTACTTACTGCTATGATGGAAGAAATTGAAAAAAGAAACATCACCAACGCATACGTTACACAGACAGGTTGCGTAGGTATGTGCAAATATGAGCCCATCGTTGAGGTTTATGGTGCAGACGGCACAAAAACCACATATATTAAGATGGATGCTTCAAAAGCAGTTCGTGTAATTAACGAGCATATTGTGAACGGCAATGTTGTTGCTGAGTTTACAATTGGTGCAGAGAAATAATATAAGGAGGATTACGTTAAAATGGAATTAGCAAGAGCACACGTGCTTGTCTGCGGTGGTACCGGATGTACTTCCTCCGGAAGCGAAAAGATTATCAACGCACTTGAAGCAAGCCTTAAAGAAAAAAATCTTGAAAATGAAATTAAAGTTGTAAGAACCGGTTGTTTCGGTCTTTGCGCTTTAGGTCCGATTATGATTGTTTACCCTGAGGGTGTATTCTACAGCATGGTTACACCTGAAGATATCCCTGAAATTGTAGAAGAACACTTCTTAAAGGGTAGAGTTGTTAAACGTCTTGTTTACAAAGAAACTCTTACAGAGGATGATGGTGTTAAATCACTTAACGAAGTTGATTTCTATAAAAACCAGCACAGAATCGCTTTGCGTAACTGTGGTGTTATAAACCCTGAAGATATTGAAGAATATATCGCTTATGACGGTTACAAAGCACTGGGTAAAGTTTTAACAGAAATGAAACCCCAGGAAGTAATCGATGAAATTAAAAAATCCGGTCTTCGCGGCCGTGGTGGTGCAGGTTTCTCAACCGGTATGAAATGGCAGTTCACTGCTGATGCTCCCGGCGATCAGAAATTCGTTGCTTGTAATGCTGACGAGGGTGACCCCGGTGCGTTCATGGACAGATCTGTTTTAGAGGGTGATCCGCACTCACTTATTGAAGCTATGGCTATCGCTGCTTATGCAGTAGGTGCAGACAGAGGTTTTGTATATATCCGTGCTGAATACCCAATCGCTGTTAAACGTCTTAACATTGCTATTGAGCAGGCAAGAGAATACGGACTTCTCGGTAAAAATATTTTTGGTACAGATTTTAACTTTGATATGGAACTCCGTCTTGGTGCCGGTGCGTTCGTTTGCGGTGAGGAAACTGCGCTTATGACAAGTATTGAAGGACACCGTGGTGAACCCCGTCCCCGTCCTCCGTTCCCCGCTATCAAAGGTTTGTGGCAGAAACCTACACTTCTTAATAACGTTGAAACTTATGCAAACATTACTGCTATTATCAATAAAGGTGCTGACTGGTTCAATACAATCGGTACTGAAAAGAGTAAGGGTACAAAAGTATTCGCTGTAGGCGGTAAAATTAACAATACCGGTCTTGTGGAAGTTCCTATGGGAACAACACTGCGTGAAGTTGTTTACGATATCGGCGGCGGTATCCCCAATGGCAAACAGTTCAAAGCAGCACAGACAGGTGGACCTTCAGGCGGATGTATCCCTGCTCACCTTATAGACACTCCCATTGATTATGATAACTTAACTGCTATCGGTTCAATGATGGGTTCAGGCGGTCTTATCGTTATGGACGAAGATACCTGTATGGTTGACATCGCTAAATTCTTCCTCGAATTCACAGTTGATGAATCTTGCGGTAAATGTACACCCTGCCGTGTAGGTACAAAGAGATTGCTTGAAATCCTTACAAAGATTACAGAGGGTAAAGGCACACTTGAAGATATCGATAAACTCGAAGAATTGTGCTATGCTATCAAAGATTCTGCATTCTGCGGACTCGGTCAGACAGCACCTAACCCGATTTTAAGTACACTCAAATATTTCAGAGATGAGTATATTGCTCACGTTGTAGACAAAAAATGTCCCGCCGGCGTATGTAAAGCACTCGTTTCTTACAAGATTGACCCTGAAAAATGTAAAGGCTGCAGCCTCTGTGCAAGAAACTGCCCTGTTGGTGCTATTTCCGGTAAGATTAAAGAGCCTTATGTAATCGATACCGATAAATGTATCAAGTGTGGCGTTTGTGAGAGCGCTTGTAAGTTCAAAGCAATTTCTAAATAAGTAGGAGGGTTAAGAAGAAATGAACATGGTAAATATAAAAATCAACGGCGGCGAATATAGCGTACCGTCAACATATACAGTTCTTGACGCAGCAAGAGATGCGAATATTCATATCCCTACTCTTTGCTACCTTAAAGACGTCAATGAAATCGGTGCGTGCAGAATGTGCCTCGTTGAAATCAAAGGCGCAAGAGCGCTTCAGGCAGCGTGCGTATACCCCGTATCAGAGGGTATGGAAGTTTTCACAAACTCTCCCAAAGTACGTGCTGCAAGAAAGGCTAATCTTGAACTTATCCTTTCAAACCACGACCGTAAATGTCTGACTTGCGTAAGAAACAGAAACTGCGAACTTCAGACAATGTGTGAAGAATTGGGCGTTGACGATATCCGTTATGAAGGTGAAAACAAAGTTTACGCAATCGACGATTTCTCACCGTCAATCGTTCGTGATAATAACAAATGTGTACTTTGCAGACGTTGTACTGCAGTATGCTCTAAAATCCAGACTGTTAACGCTATCGGTGCTATCGACAGAGGTATCAACACACACATTGGCAGCATCTTTGAAAAATCTCTCAATGATGTATCATGTGTAATGTGCGGTCAGTGTATTGCTGCCTGCCCCGTTGGTGCGCTCAGCGAAAAAGATTCCACAAAAGACGTTTGGAATGCTATCCACGATGAAACCAAACACGTTGTTGTTCAGGTTGCTCCTGCTGTTCGTGCTGCAATCGGCGAAGAGTTTGGTATGGAAATCGGAACACGTGCCACAGGTAAAATGGTTGCTGCTATCAAGAGAATCGGCGTAGATAAAGTTTTCGATACAGACACTGGTGCTGACCTTACAATTATGGAAGAGGGTACAGAGTTCATCAACAGAATTAAGAACGGCGGTAAACTGCCTATGATTACATCATGCAGCCCCGGTTGGATTAAATTCTGTGAGCATAACTATCCTGATTTCTTGGATAATCTGTCATCATGCAAATCTCCTCATGAGATGTTTGGTGCAATTATCAAATCTTACTATGCTGAAAAAATGGGTATTAACCCGGCTGATATCTATGTAGTATCTGTAATGCCATGTACTGCTAAAAAGTACGAAGCACAGAGAGAAGAAATGAAAGGTACCGGTTATCGTGACGTTGATGCAGTTATCACCACAAGAGAACTTGCAAAAATGATTAAAGAATGTGGTATCGACTTTGTAAAACTCGCTGATGAAGAGTTTGACAATCCATTTGGTCCTGCTACAGGTGCCGGCGTTATCTTTGGTGCTACAGGCGGTGTTATGGAAGCTGCTATCAGAACAGTATATGAAATCCTTGAAGGTAAAGCAATGGATAACATTGAATTTGCTGCTGTACGTGGTACAGAGGGTATCAAAGAGGCTGAAGTTGAAGTTGCAGGCAAGAAAGTACGTGTTGCTGTTGCTCACGGTCTTGGTAATGCGCGCAAACTTCTCGACAGCATTAAATCAGGCGAAAAATCATATGAATTCATTGAGATTATGGGTTGCCCCGGTGGTTGCGTAACAGGTGGCGGACAGCCTATCGTGTCTGCAAGAGTTCAGGCACAGGTAGATGTTAAATCACTCCGTGCGAAAGCACTTTATGATGAAGACAGAGCATCCACTTTGCGTAAATCACACGAAAATCCTGCAGTTAAAGAACTTTATGAAAAGTTCCTCGGTGAGCCTTGCGGTCATAAATCACATGAATTGCTCCACACTCACTATACAGACAGATCTGATGTATAATTAAGCCTAAAAAGGCTGAACGGGTATAAATCGTTCAGCCTTTTTTTAGTTGAAATATGGAGATAATGATATGAAAAGAATATTTATTGTTTTAGTATGTATGGCAATTTTACTTTCGGGATGTACGCAAAAAGGAAATACGAATTCAGCACAGGATGTTTTAAAAATCGGCGATACATTTTCGGTAACTGGTATTGTGGATTATTCTGATGAACCAAGCGATATAGGACAAGAATATTGTTTAATAACCGGAAACGAAAAAATCGAATATTACTACACAGATATTTACGACGAACAATCAAAGTGGTCAAGTGATGTGTTTTATACAAAAGGCGAGGACACTGCTTTGCTGAAAGAATACGTCGGACAAAAAATCGGAGTATCAGGTGTTTTCGATGCTGAAAGTCACGGTATACCGTATATAACCAATATAACTATTTTACAGGACTGAACTGTGATTAAAAAGGTAAGGTTGACTCAACTGCATATAAAAGGCGAAATTATTAAAGCAGATTGAAGATTATCTCAATGGTGCAGATGTTAAGATTGAGAAATCAGAACTTGCAGAGATTTTTAAAATTGAGATATGAGGTTTAAATAATGTTATACAAGAAAAAACGCCACTGATTAAGAGTGACGTTTTTTCTTGTATAAATTATTATTTAACTTTTCTGAAATATGGAAGAACATCAAGCGGTGCAGGAATTGAGTAAGTGCCTTTTTCATAAACAGTTCCGTCTTCACTTGCCCATTTTCCGTCCGGGAATACCACGGTGCGTTCTCTTGCCCCTTTTGTAATTACAGGTGCCACCAGTACATCGTCACCCAAAAGAAATTCATCAAGTATATTTTCGTAACCGCTATTTGGATAGTTATACTCTAGATTACGTATGATAGGATCGCCGCTTACTGTACTTGCTTTGACAAGGTTGATGATTTCAGGAGCAAATTTTTTGTGCAGCATAGCCGCATCTTTAACCAGTTCAAGTGCTTCTTCTGAAAGTGCTCTCCATGGAGATAATGAGAACTGCATCATGGGCAGAAGTGCAGAACACTGTGCACAGCGGATAAACAATTCTTCGTCAACAGTATTTCCATCCATAAATGCACCCCAGTCACCGCCGTATATCATATCCGGACAAACAAACGGATGACCGATAAGTCCCTGCAAGATTGTGTCAGGTATAATTGTGTTTATGCCGATGCCGTCCCATGTGGGGAATTTATCACGCAATCTCTGTATAACTGATTTTCCGCCGCCTTTGAAAGTGTCTTTGTATTCGTGGAAAGTGTATCTCTCGCCAAATTCGTTCCAGGCAATGTTTAGTTCTGCTGCACTCATATCGCAGGCGAATTTGCCGTTTATAACGTTGCCGGGTTCGTAAGATGCAATATCACCGCCATCAAATTTAAAACCGTCTACACCGTAGTCGTTAATAAGGTGCTGAAGTTGATTGTCTAAAAATTTTCTGTCACCTTCATGAGCCATATTAAGTATTGCGCTGAACCCGTTCCACCATTTTATAATTGCTACATCACCATTTTCGGTACGCATAAACACGTCGTCGTTGTTAAGGATTTTTCTTATAAAGAATTCGCCGTCAGCACATACATAAGGTACAACCCACAGCATAACTGAAAACCCCATTTCATGAAGTTTGTCAATCATACCTTTGGGGTCTGGGAATTTATCGTGATCAAATTCCCAGTTTCCGTATCTTCCGTGCCACCCCTCGTCAATAATTAAAATTCCTGGTTCAAAACCGTTTGCTATAATATCTTCTGCATATTTTAAAACTTTTTCCTGACAAGGATTGTAGAGCATCTCAATCCAGGTATTATACTGTGCAGTTTTAAAAAACACTTCCGGCAGTTGTTTTCCGTTGAAAGGGAAATGCTTTTTTGAAGCAGTCTGATAAGCCTCTTTTAAAGTAGAACCACCTTCGTATAATGCAATATCGTCTTCGCCATCAAAACAGAATTTTCCGTCTTTGACTTCGGCCTTGAATGTATACTCACTCCATATATACCTGCCCTTGTTGGATACAAAGAAAGGCATTGTCTGATTAGATGCGTCAACACGGAAATCCTGACAGTAGGTGCTGGCTTTGCCTATGGGCATCTGTGTGCCGTAGTTGGTTGAACCACCCCACCAAACCTCGTTTTCCAGAAAATCAAATGTGTAGACCATAATTATGTACCTCTTATTCTGTTATTATATCTTTGTCTGCAGGAATGGATATTTTTGTTGTTTTAACTGTGTTGTCACGTTCTATCTGCAACGTTATGTTAGAATTTATATCGGTATCTTCTAAATCTGCTGCCGCAATGGTAAAATTGAATTTTTCAAATGTATTATTTTTAAATTCTTTTGCAATTCTTATTCCCACAATTGTTGTTTCAAGAGGGAATATTGTATTGAAATCAGTAGACCCCCCTTTTATTGTAAGCCCGTCAGAATTTGCACTTGATGCCATAACATTAAAGAAATCTGCAATTTTTTTGTATGTGCCCGAATCAGGTGTTGAGTTGTTTACAAATGCATTGCATATTTCGGATATAATCATATCTGCGTCAATCACGTTGGAAACATCTTTGATTCCGTATCCGGCAAGTGTTGTGTCAAGAGATGATTTTTCCCATTTGTCACCGGTAACGTTTTTCTCTCTTGAATAGAGTGCATCATCGGTTGAAATGAATTCAAAATTGTATATGTTATATTTAAGAGTTAATGCTGATGCATCGTCTGTTACTTTAAGTGTTATGGGGAAAGTTGTTTCAACTTCGTTTGAAGAAACGTTGAAAGCGGCTTTGTAAGTACCTGAAAATGCACCAAGGTCAATGTTTAAAACATCATTATAAAGTTTAGGTGAAACTTTTTTAACTGATTCCTGGAATGTTTCCGGATTTATAATGATAACCTGTCTTTTGTCTGGATTCCAGCCAACACTGCAACCAAACGATTCTGCAATAAGACGAACTGGAACAAGTGTTCTTCCCTCCGGAACGATTAAAGGCGCAACGTCAAAGCCAACAAGTTTTTCTTTTCCGTCTTCCGTAAGTGTTGCCACGGGATTGCCAATTACAAGTTTGAGGTCTTTTCCGGGCAATTTTGCAGTAACGATTTTTTCACCGTTTTCTTCAATATAGTTTACATCTGCACCAAAAGTATTTGCAACATATCTGAAAGGAATCATTGTTCTTGAGTCAATAATCTGGGGTGCAACATCAAATTCAATAAGTTTTTCGTTTACGTAAACTTCAATTTCGTCTGCTGCAAATACATTGATTACACCAAAAGCAAGTGTAATTATTAAAGCAGTAACAAAAATTTTGAGTAAATTTTTCATTTTCGATATACCTCCATGTTTTAAATGAAATATTATTTATCATTATATCATTAAATATATGCGTCGCGCAAGGTAAAAAGAGGCAAAAATCGTTTTATTTTGTGTTTACAACGCAAAATAATTGTGATATGATAATAATGTATACCCTGAAAAGAGTTGAGGAGATTAAATTGAATAAAAAAATATATATAGAAACGTACGGTTGTCAGCAAAATGTAAGCGATTCGGAAAAAATTGCGGGTATGGCAAAAGAGATTGGATATTCTCTTTGTCAGGATAAAGAAGATGCTGATTTAATAGTTTACAATACATGTGCCGTGCGCGAAAATGCAGAACTTAAAGTTTATGGAAATCTTGGTGCATTAAAGGCACTTAAAAATAAAAAGCCGGAACTTATAATTGCTGTTTGCGGTTGTATGATGCAGGAAAATTCTGTGGCTGACAGAATTAAAAGAGTGTACAAGCACGTTGATATTGTGTTTGGAACTCATGCATTGCACAAATTCAAAGAACTCGTGCACATAGCCGAGCAGGAACACGATTTTATTTCCGATGTTGAAAATATTGACGGCGAAATTCATGAGGGGCTACCCATTATACGCGGTGAGGGCGTTTGTGCGTCTGTAAGCATTATGTACGGATGTAACAACTTTTGCACGTATTGCATAGTGCCGTATGTACGTGGCAGAGAACGAAGCAGAGATAAAGAAGATATCCTTGCAGAAGTAAAGGATGCAGTTGTAAACGGATATAAAGAGATTATGCTTTTGGGTCAGAATGTAAACTCTTACGGAAAAGGTAAGGGCATTACTTTTGCTGAACTTCTGGAAGAGGTTGCAGGTATTGAAGGGGTTGAACGCATAAGGTTTATGACATCTCACCCTAAAGATATAAGCGAAGAACTTCTGCGTGTAATGAGCAGACACTCCAATATCTGCAAGCAGCTTCATCTCCCCGTTCAATGCGGAAATAACCGTGTTTTGAAATCTATGAACAGAGGATATACAAGAGAAAAATATTTCTCGCTTATAGATATGGCAAGGTCGTATATGCCCGAAATCACAATATCTACAGACATAATTGTGGGCTTTCCTGGGGAAACTACAGAAGAGTTTGAAGATACCATCGACCTTCTGGAGCGTGTTCGGTATGACACAGTATTTTCGTTTATTTATTCAAAACGTACCGGTACTCCTGCCGCTACTATGGAAGATGTAATATCGCCGGACGAAAAGAAAAACAACTTTAACCGTCTTTTAGATGTGCAGAACCGTATATGTGCCGAGATAAATGCACAGTATCTCAATAAGATTTGTCCCGTTTTAGTTGAGGGCAGAAGCAAAACAGACCCTGACACACTTACCGGACGTACAGACGGCGGCAAACTTGTGCATTTCAAAGGAAGAGATGAACTTATCGGAAAGATTGTTGATATAAAAATAACTGAACCGAAAACGTGGTCGCTTATGGGAGAAGTTTATGAGCAGGCTTAAAAAATTGCTTACGGTGG
This sequence comes from Clostridia bacterium, assembly GCA_045589495.1. Lineage (GTDB taxonomy): Bacteria > Bacillota > Clostridia > UMGS1810 > UMGS1810 > SIG455. The sequence continues at coordinate 27,625 of JAZNPF010000002.1, read as the reverse complement.
CTATGCTTTCAGCACTAGCGGCTGTGCTTGGTGCATTTGAAAGTATGCTTCCGATACTTACTGCTGTTCCGGGCGGCAAACTCGGTATAGCAAATTGCGTTACGGTTATAGTATTGTATGTTTTTGGAACTCCGTATGCGTTGGCGGTCAGTATTTTAAGGGTAATCGTTTCGTGTGTGCTATATGGCGGAATGAATGCTTTTATGTACAGTTTTGCCGGTGCGGTTGTGTCTGTGGCAGTAATGATATCTGCAAGAAAAATCATGGACAAGCGTGTGTCCCCCGTTGGAATAAGTGTTCTGGGGGCGGCTTTTCACAACATGGCACAAGTTGCGGTTGCGTGGTGTGTTCTTAGAACAAGTGCGCTGGCATGGTATCTTGCGTGCCTTCTGCTGATTGCACTTGTTTCGGGAACTGTATGCGGTTGGATTTCAAATGAATGTATAAACAGACTAAGGAATGATTTTATATGAGTAAACCAAGATTGATATTAGCGTCAAAATCACCAAGACGATGCGAACTTTTGAAAAACACGGAAACAGAGTTTGAAGTGTGTGTCAGCGGTGCTGATGAGGATAAAATCCCAAAAGATTTACCACCGCAACTATACGTTCAGGAACTTGCTGTGTTAAAAGGCACATCTGTTGCGGCATCTTATGGCAAAAACTGTTATGTTATCGCAGCCGATACTGTTGTTGTGCATAATGGTGAAATTATCGGAAAACCGAAAGATTCAGACGATGCTAAACGTATACTTACATCTTTAAGCGGTGATACTCATTTTGTATACACAGGCTTTTCCGTTACTGATGCTGCAAATATGCATACTGCATCCGGTTATGAGATGACGGAAGTACATTTTAAAGATTTGAGTGAAACTGAAATAGATGATTATATTGCAAGCGGCGCTCCTTTTGACAAAGCCGGAGGATACGGAATTCAGGGCAGAGCAGGATTGTTTGCCGACGGTATAAAGGGCGATTTTTTCAATGTTGTAGGGCTTCCGCTTTGCGCACTTAATAATCTTATGATAAAAGAATTTAATATTTCATTATAATAAGGAGAGAAGAAAAATGAAAAGAGATATCGGTATAGATTTAGGTACGGCTAATACTCTGGTTCACATGAAAGGCAAAGGCATTATAGCAAATGAACCTTCTGTTGTGGCAATAAATCAGGAAAACGGACAGGTACTTGCAGTTGGTAATGATGCTAAAGCGATGCTTGGCAGAACGCCCGGAAACATTGTTGCTATACGTCCTCTTAAAGACGGTGTTATTGCAGACTTTGAGGTTACTCAGGCAATGCTTAAGTACTTTATCAAAAAAACACAGAGTGGCATAGGCTTTTTGAAACCAAGGGTAATTGTATGCGTTCCGTCGGGCGTTACGGAGGTTGAAAAGAGAGCAGTTGAAGAAGCAACTCTTGCGTCAGGTGCTAAAGAGGTTTATCTTATTGAAGAACCTATGGCGGCGGCTATCGGTGCTGAACTTCCGGTTGAAGAACCTACCGGATGTATGGTTGTTGATATCGGCGGCGGTACAAGTGAAGTTGCTGTTATCTCTCTTGGCGGTATTGTTACAAGCCAGTCTTTACGCGTTGCGGGTGACGAGTTTGATGATGCAATCATCAACTATATCAAAAAAGAGTGTAACCTTATGACAGGTGAAAGAACTGCTGAAAAAATTAAACTTGAAATTGGCTCTGCTTTTGAAATGGCAGAAGAAATGAGCATGGAGGTGCGCGGACGTGACCTTATAACCGGTCTGCCAAAAAATATCTTTATAACTTCGCAGGAAATCCGCCGTGCTCTTGACGAACCGCTTACTTCTATTGTTGATGCAATCAAAACAACGCTTGAGAAAACTCCGCCGGAACTTTCTGCAGATATCATGGAACGCGGAATTACATTGACCGGCGGCGGTGCGCTTTTGCGCGGTCTTGACAGACTGATAGAACTTGAAACGGGTATGCCCGTTAATATTGCTCAGACTCCGCTTGACTGTGTAGTTCTCGGCACTGGTAAAGTGCTTGAGGAAATTGATATTCTTAAAAAGGTACTGATTAAATCAAAAGGAATGTAATCCATTAAGATTTTAAATAAGGAGGTGGCAAAGTGTCTTTTTTTGAACGAAACAAAGGAAAAGTAATTCTGATTGGTGCAACAGCATTGCTTATAATAATTATGGCGCTTTCCACCATACCCTCGCTCAAACCAAATTTTGTGAGCAATGCCGTTGGTGTTATTATATCGCCAGTCCAGAAAGTGATAAGCACATCAATAAATTCAACACGTGACTTTTTCTCGTATGTTTTTAATATGGAAAAGTATAAGTCTGAAAACGAGGAACTTAAACATCAGATAGCATTGCTTGAAAAAGAAATCCGTGAAACAGAAGAATTAAAAAAGGAAAATACCCGTTTGCGGGCAATGCTTGATATGCGTGAACGTACTGTGGAGTATGTTACGGAAACTGCAGAGGTTATAGCAAAAGACGGGGAAAACTGGTTCAATTCGTTTACTGTGGATAAAGGTACGTTTGACGGGGTTGAACTTTATGATGCTGTAATAACGGATAAAGGACTTGTCGGCTACGTTTGTGAGGCAGGCTCTACATATTCAAGAGTCGTATCTGTTATAGATTCTACTTCGTCTGTTGCAGCATCTGTGAAACGAACAGGTGATTCGGCAATAGTAGAGGGGGATCTGAAACTTCAGGAGCAGGGAAAATGCCGCATGGTATATGTTGACAAAGACTCAATCATAACAGCGGGTGATGACCTTGAAACTTCTGGTATGGGCGGAATATACCCCAAAGGCATTTATATAGGAAAAGTTTTGGAAATCACTGATGACGGTACTGGGCTTTCACAACAGGCAACGGTTGAGCCGGCAGTAGATTTTGACAGTATTTCAGAGGTTTTTATAATAACCGATTTAAAATAATAAGGAAAGGTGTGCCACATATATGAGCAAAAAGAAAAGACGTTATATACTTTCATACGTCCTGCTTTTTGCTGCTCTTATTTTGCAGACCACTTTATTGAGCGAACTGACCGTTTTCGGAATAGCACCGTCACTTATACTGGTGATGGGGATTTGCTTTTCTTTAATGAACGACTGTGTTCCGTCTGCTGTCTTTGCTGTAACGGCGGGGCTTCTGCTTGATATTTCGGGCGGAAGAATAACAGGCTTTAATGCACTTTTGATGATGTACCTTTCTATAGGTGTTGTACTTTTAGGTCAGGAGTTTTTCAGAGAAACACCGCGTGCTGCGGCAATACTTGTGGCAATAAGTACGTTTGTGTATGAACTTATATACTTTATATTTTGTTTTGCTATATTCGGCGGTGCACATTTTTTTTATATGATTGTCCGCGTTATACTTATTGAGTGCGTATATAACGCCATTATCACAATACCGGTATACTTTTTTGTAAATAAATTTTTGCGGGTAAGAAATATTCATTCCCTGCTTGACTAGTGACGGATTATATTGTTTCGGCTAACGGAAAGGTGTGAGAAAATGCAGGAAAGAGAGTCCAATAAAATCATAATAATATATATTTTTACCGCTGTTCTTGCGTTTCTTATACTTATACGCCTTGTTGACCTGCAACTTGTAAACGGAAGCAAGTACGCACAAAAAAGTGAAAGCCGTCTTGTCAGATCAATGACCATCGCTGCTCCGCGCGGTGAGATACTTGACCGTTACGGAAGACCGCTTGTTACAAACAGAATGGGTTTTTCCGTGCAATTCCAAAAGACTGCAGCAACGGATGAGCAGTTGAATCATACAATTCTATCACTGATAAACCTTATGGATGCATACGGACAAAAATATATAGACACTCTTCCGTTAAACAACACAGGAACTGATTTTACCTATACGGAATATGAAAATACGGAAAGGCATAAGAGAATTGCGTCTTTGTGTGACAAGGAAAAGGTAAAACCGTATACCGCTGATGCGTTTTTTAAAAAATTATGTGAACGTTATAAAGTGTCAGATGCGTATTCGGCTGAACAAAAACGTAAAATTGTGGGTGTCCGTTATGAGATGACATCAAGGGTATTCGGAGTCAGCAACCCGTATACTTTTGCATCTGATGTTGATTCTTCAGTTGTTATGATTATACGTGAACGCAGTATGGATTTTGACGGTGTCAACATTATAACCAGTCCTGTGCGTGAATACGTAAATGACGGTCTTGCGGCACATATTTTAGGTCGTGTGGGAATTATATATCAGGAAGAATATGAACAGTTAAAAAACGAAAATTACGGTATGAATGACATCATAGGTAAAGACGGAATGGAAAAATATCTTGAAAAATATATACGCGGTAAAGACGGAAGAAGCAGTGTAGAGCAGACATTCAAAGGAAAAACTGCATCGATTACAAGTGAGGTTTCGCCTATAGCAGGTAATGATGCGTTGCTTACCATAGATGCAGATATTCAGTATGCTGCAGAATCGGGGCTTGCAAATACTATTGCGTCTTTACGCAGCGGTAACACCAGCGGTTACAGAGCGTCTTCAGGCGCATGTGTAGCAGTTGATGTCAATAACGGTGAAATTCTGGCGCTTGCCAATTATCCGTCATTTAATCCGAAAACTTTTGAAAAAGACTATAATTCACTTTATAATAATCCAACCAGACCTATGTTTAACCGTGCCGTAAGCGGTGCTTATGAGCCGGGTTCTACATTTAAAATGCTTACAGCAATTGCGGCTTTGGAAGAAAATGTTATATCCCCTTCGGAAATTATTTATGATGAGGGTGTGTACGAATATTACGGACAGAAATTCAATTGCTGGATTTATAGTGACACGGGCAAAAATCATGGGCCGATAAACGTATCCGATGCTTTGCGTGATTCATGCAACTATTTCTTTTATGAGGCAGGGCGCAGACTCGGTGTTGATAAAATGGTTGAGTATGGCAAAAAAATGGGGCTTGGCGAATATACGGGAATAGAAATAGATGGTGAAACAAAAGGCACACTTGCCAATCCTCAGTATAAACAAAAAGTGTTTGATCAGCAATGGTTCCCCGGTGATACTCTGCAGATGGCAATAGGGCAATCGTTCAATCTTTTTTCACCTATACAGATGGCAAGTTATACCGCCACTCTGGCAAACGGCGGCACACGATACCGCGCGCATTTGCTTAAAAATGTGCGTGACAGACAAACCGGAGAAGAAACGGTTTCTTCTGAACCGGAAATCATGAAGCAGATTGATATGAAACAATCTACAAAAGATGCTATATTTTCAGGTATGCGTAAAGTGTGTATGGAGGGCGGTACTGCTGGAAGCGTATTTGCCGATTATCCCATAGCAGTGTGTGCAAAAACCGGTTCCGCTCAGGTTTCTACCGGTGCGGCAAATGGTATATTCGTTGCGTTTGCTCCGTATGACAATCCGCAGATAGCAGTTGCGGTGGTTGTGGAAAATGCAGGCTCCGGTAATGCTATAGCACCGATTGCAAGACAGGTGTTTGACGCATATTTTAAAATTGGTGCTGTGTCGCATAAAGATAATGTGTCTTATAAAAATACACTTTTACCCTGACACAAAAATAAACGGTTATTTATGTTAAAAAGTTACAAAACAGTAAAAAAATAAACGCAAGATATAGACAAATCTTCGTGGATATAGTATTATAGTGATGGAGCAGCGTTTGACGGGAGGGATGCTCTGATGGCAGAGATAATTGTTATAACATCCGGAAAAGGCGGAGTCGGCAAAAGTACCACTACAGCAAATGTAGGTATTGCTCTGGCGGCTCTGGGTAAAAAGGTTATTCTTGTTGATACTGATATAGGCTTGAGGAACCTTGATGTTATGCTTGGAATGGAAGACAGCATTGTTTATGATATTGTTGATGTTATCAGAGATGAAAGCCTTTATGACAAAGCACTCCTGACAGATGTAAGACGTCCTAATCTTAAGTTTCTGGCAGCAGCACAGACTTGTGACAAAACTGCCATAAACGAAGATGATATGCGTCGCCTTTGCAACAGACTCAGAAAAGATGCAGACTTCGTTCTTATTGATTGTCCTGCAGGAATTGAGCAGGGGTTCAGGAATGCAGTTGCAGGGGCTGATAAGGCACTTGTTGTCACAATGGCTGAAAAATCCGCCATACGTGATGCTGACAGAATTATAGACCTGCTTGCAGAACAGGGTGTGGATGATGTGCGTTTTATCATAAACCGCATACATCCAAACTTAATTAAGCACGGTTATATGATGAATGTAGACGATGCCATTGATGCGCTCGGCGTTCAGGTGATAGGAATTGTTCCTGATGATACTGATGTAATAATTGCGGCAAGCAGAAATGAAACTGTTGCTGAAATGCCGTCGTCACTTTCTGGCACGGCGTACAGAAATATTGCAGAACGTTTGATGGGACGTCACGTTCCCATAATGGAGATGCCTGACGAGGACAAATTTTTTCGCAAATTGAAAAAGTTATTTTCCAAAAAATAAATTGCAAATTAAAAGAAAAGGATGGTAAACAAATGAATATAGCACTTATAGCACACGACAAGAAAAAAGAATTGATGGTACAGTTTTGCATTGCATATACATCTATACTCTCAAAAAACACATTGTTTGCCACCGGCACCACGGGCGGGTTGGTTTCAGATGCCACAGGCTTGAAAGTTCATAGATTTTTATCAGGACCTCAGGGCGGAGATCAGCAGATTGGTGCGCGTATTGCGTATAATGAGATTGATTTGGTAATATTTTTCCGCGATCCTTTAACAGCACAACCGCATGAACCTGATGTTTCTGCACTTTTCAGATTGTGTGATGTTCACAACATTCCGCTTGCAACCAATGTTGCTACTGCCGAAGTACTTGTGCGTGGTCTGGAACGTGGCGATCTTGACTGGAGAGATATTGTCAACCCGAAAAACGCACAGTAATTACATAATGGATAAAGATATAATCAATAATAAATTAAGGCAGGTGTGCTGATAACGGCAAGCCTGCCAATATTATATAGACGGAGGAGTATATTTATGGATATTTTTTTGGAGTATATCGTATCCCGTAAAAAAGGCGCTAAAGAAATACTTAAAATAGCGGGCATACTTATTGCAATGTTTGTTTTGTTGATGTTATGTACATTTTTGCTTTTAACACCCATAAGCGGAATAGTTCTTTTGCTTATTGCAGGTGTTATTTATGGCGCGTATTATCTTATCAGTGCTCAGAATGTGGAGTATGAGTATATTGTAACAAACGGTGAACTTGACGTGGACAGCATAGTTAACCGCAGAAAACGCAAAAGACTTATTACGGTCCATTCCAGAACTTTTGATATTGTTGCACCTGTTGGCGATGCAAGGTACAAAAACGAAGAAAACGCAAATTTCACGCGTGTCATTGACGCATCTTCAAGAGCAAATAACGGCAGGGAATATTTTGCCGTATTCTCAAAAGACGGACAAAAAATCAAACTTGTATTTGAACCTACAGAAAGAATGCTTGAAGCATTTAAAACATTTGTACCAAGAAATGTTTTTACGCGTGAAATGTAATTTGGAAAAGAGAGAATTATATGCTTATCGGAATAGATATTGCGCAGATTTCAAGATTTGAAGATATTGGCGACGCATTTATAAAAAAATGCTTTAACGAAGATGAGAGTTCTTTGTTTAAAGGAGTAAAAGCCGCAGAAAGAATTGCGGCAAACTTTGCCGCCAAAGAAGCGTTTGCCAAAGCGTTGGGCTGTGGCGTACGTGGCTTTGAACTGCGTGATATTTCTGTTTTAAGGGATAATCTCGGAAAACCATATTTCAAATTCAGTGATAATATTTTGACGCTTTTAAATAAGACCGGTGCAAAGAAAACTGAAGTAACAATCTCTCATGACGGTGGGATTGCCGTTGCTGCGGTAATGATTGAATGTGATGACAGAGTAAAAAATCTGTACGGTTTGATTGATAGAACCGATGTGGACGAAAGCGGTGTAATTTCGTATAAAACAGTAAAATCTTCTATACTGCCAAGAAGAGCAGATGCTCATAAAGGCGATTGCGGTAAAATATTTATTGTTGCAGGTTCAAAAGGACTTACCGGTGCGGCAATTATGTCTTCAAAAGCGGCACTTAAATCCGGCGGCGGACTTATCACTTTAGGTTGTGCAGATAGCCTGAACAGTATTTTTGAAATCTCTTTGCATGAGGTTATGACATATCCTTTAAAGGATAACGGTGTAAGCCTTTTAAAAGATTGTGCAGACGATATAATTGAAAAAGCAAACAATTCTTCTGTTCTTGCATTTGGGTGCGGACTTTCAAACACAAAAGATGTTTATTTTATTTTGAAACGTGTGCTGCGTGAGGTTAAAGTCCCCGTTATTATAGATGCAGATGGTCTAAATGCGCTTGCACGGAATATAAATATATTAAAAACGGCAGAAACTGATGTCGTCCTTACTCCGCACATAGCAGAGTTTGCGCGCATAAGCGGATATACGGTTGAACAGATAAATTCGGACAGAGAAAAATATGCCAAAGAATTTGCTGCCAAATGGGGTGTGACGCTTGTGCTGAAATCAGAGAAAACTCTGATTGCGGAAAAAGATGGAAAGATATACACCAATCTTCTTGGAAATCCCGGAATGGCGACTGGCGGCAGCGGAGATGTGCTTACGGGTATTATTGCATCTTTTGTTGGTCAGGGCATAAAAAATGCCGTTCAATGCGGCGTATATATCCACTCTTTTGCGGCAGATATCTGTGCTCTTGGTAAGGGTGAGTATGGTATGACTCCCACGGACATCATAGAGAATATCCCGTATGCGATTGATTTTATCTGCAGAAAGGATTGAGTGCAACTGCTAAAAACCGGCTTTACATTGTTACTTATGATAACGTTGCTTACAGGATGCAGTGCTGACAACGTCAGTATTGACAGTAGAATAGAAACAATGTTTAAAAGTGCGTACACAGCAGAGTGTTCGGCAAAGGTTAAATCGAATAAAACGAAAAACGAATATGAGTATGTCTGCAAACGGTTAGATGATGGCACGTATATTGTTGATTATGGTGATATTGTGCTTACCGTTGGCGAAAACAGTTCAATTTTATCGGGTGAAAATGGCGACATAACTGCCGGTAAAACAGACAGCGAACTGGCACTTATACCGACATATTTTTTTGAATCGTATTTAAAAGGCGGAAAGATTTTGTCTGATGACGGAGGATATGTTCTTGCTTGTGATATATCCGGTAATACTCCGTACAGAGCGACGGCACTTTTAGAACTTGACGAAAAACTTGTTCCGCATAAAATGTGTATAGAAGATACTGACGGAGAAGATATAATAGAGATAAACATAAAGAAATTTTTGCGGTAGAGAAAGGCGGAATTCAGTTATGAGAGCATGGGCAGAGATAAATCTTGACAATATTGCTCATAATATATCATGTATAAGAAAAAGTCTTGAGCCGTCAACAAAACTGCTTGTTGTAATCAAAGCAGACGGATATGGTCACGGCTATAAAGAAGTTGCAAAAATTGCCGTTGATAACGGTGCTGACTTTTTCGGTGTTGCGTCTGCTGATGAGGCTATGCAACTGAGAAGAAGCGGATTTGACACCCCAATTCTGATACTCGGTCCTGTGGATGATGATGAGTTTGTTCATGTAGTTGACCGTGATATATCCGTAACTGTCTTTAATATCGGGATTGCAAAACGCATATCATCCATTGCTACGGCACTTGGAAAAAAAGCCAGACTTCATATTAAAGTGGATACTGGTATGAGCCGTATAGGTTATATGGCAGCAGGCGAAAACCGTGATGATATAATAAATGAAATCATTAAAATTTCTCGCCTGCCCAATATAAACATAGAAGGAATATTCACTCATTTTTCAAAATCTGACGATAAAGACAGTGATTTTACCGATATTCAATATAAAAGGTTTACTGCACTGTGTGACGAACTCAAAGCAAGAGGTCTGGATATTCCCATACGCCATTGTTGTAATAGCGGCGGTATAATAAACTATCCCGAGTATCATCTTGATATGGTTAGAAGCGGAATTATAACTTACGGGTATTATCCGTCGGATCAGTCAAATACGGGGGAACTCAATCTTTTACCTGCAATGCAACTTAAATCAAAAGTAAGCGATGTTAAACGTGTTGGTGAGGGTACGGACGTAAGTTACGGCGGAACATATACAACAGATAAGCCTATAGATATTGCAACTTTTGGCATCGGGTATGCAGACGGATATTTCAGATCGCTTTCAAATAAAGCAGAAGTTATAGTCGGCGGAAGTATCGCAAAAGTAATAGGCAGAGTATGTATGGATCAGACTATGGCGGACGTAACCGAAATAAAAAACATAAAAATCGGTGATGAGGTTATATTATTCGGTACAGATGGCAATAATACAATTACCGTAGACTCTGTTGCTGCATTGGCAGGCACAATAAATTATGAGGTGATTTCTGTTGTCGGCAAGCGCGTCCCCCGAGTTTACATAAAAGACGGTAAAGTTGTGAAAGTGCTCAATTATCTGGTATAAACTGCATTTGACTTTCTTGCCGAACCTTTGTATAATGTTAGTATATATCACAATGTATACGAATGGGGGCTTGATTAAATGTCACGACAAAGGAAAATACTTATCAGCGTGCCTGATTCTTTGCTTACGGAAGTTGATGATTTTGCCAGTTCAATTAACATAAACAGAAGCGAGTTCATAAGAGATGCTATGCGGCTTTATATAAAAGAACGCAAGAAAACCGAACTTTGCGCACGTATGAAAAAAGGTTACGAAGAAATGGCTGAAATCAACCTCGATATTGCCGAATACTGTGTAAGTGCAGACGAAACGCAACAGAAAGTCTACGAGGTCAAACTTTCGGAGTGTGATTGTAAGTGATTGTAAAACGAGGCGACATTTTTTATGCAGATTTAAGTCCGGTGGTAGGAAGTGAACAAGGTGGAATACGTCCTGTGCTTATAGTACAGAATGATATCGGAAACAAATACAGCCCTACAGTTATTGTGGCTGCAATCACCAGCCGGATAAACAAAGCCAAAATGCCCACGCATATAGAAATAAAAGGAGATGACTACGGTTTAAGTAAAGACTCCGTTATATTGCTTGAGCAGATACGCACCATAGATAAAAAACGCCTTAAAGAACGTATAGGACATATAGATGATTCGGTTATCGCAACTGTCAATGAAGCGGTTTCGATATCTTTGGGACTGATGGATATTTAGCCAAAGTCTTTGACCGTTTAGGAGGACATAATTATGAACAAAAGAAAAATATCTGTAATACTTGCTGTTTGTATAGCAATTGCAGGAGTGTTTGCGGTTTTTGCCGCAGAACCCGGAACAGAGGGTGACCCTGTTGTGACACTTTCGTATATCACAGAAAAGGTTATTCCTGATATTTATGCGTATATAGATTCAAAAATTTCAGGTAAAATTGATGGCGTTGCGTCTTCAGGTGTTGCTTCAGATGCTGCTGTTTTCTCTGTTGTTGAAGTTCCTTCGGGCAGAGAGGTTATCTGCAACGCGGGGTGTGAAATAATTCTGCGTTCCGGCAAGGCGAAAGTTATAGCCACGGCTAAAGGCGGAATTGCAGATGCAACTGCAGGTTGTGATTTGCCTAACGGTTCTGAAGCACCGTCAAACCATCTTATGATTGTTCCCGTTGATGATGGCAGGGGTGTTTATGCAGATACCGACTGTATACTTATGATAAAAGGAAATTATTCTGTAAAATAAGCATAGATAATCAAAGCGGACACTATGTGTGTCCGTTTTTTAAGGAGAAAATAAAATGGCAATGGATTCCATAACTGTCCGTGCGTTGACAATAGAACTTAACGAACTTTTGTCGGGCGGAAGAATAGATAAAATATATCAGCCTGAACGCGGCGAAATAATTATAGGTATCCGTTCAAACGGTGTTAACTATAAACTTCTTTTGTGTGCAAATCCGTCTTTTCCGAGAGTACATATTACGGAAACAAAAGCAGAAAATCCTGCATCTCCGCCTATGTTGTGTATGCTTTTAAGGAAGCATCTGTCGGCGGGGAAGATATTAAAAGTTTATCAGCACTCTTTTGAACGTGTTATAAAAATTGATATTGAAAGCCGTGATGAACTTGGCGAACTTTCCGTAAAAACGTTGATTGCGGAGATTATGGGAAAACATTCCAATATAATATTGACAGACCAGAACGGAAAAATAATTGACAGCATCTATCACGTTGATATAACTGTCAGCAGTTTAAGGCAGATTCTGCCCGGACTTATGTATGAAAATCCGCCTTCTCAGGGCAAGGCAAGTCCTTTGGCGGCATCGTTGGAAGACGTGGTGCAAAATCTTGATGACGATTGCGAAGCCGCGCGTTTGCTTGTAAATAAATATATGGGGATAAGCCCTCTTTCAGCAAGAGAAATTGTATACAGGGCAACCGGCTCACCCGATGTGGTAATAGATAAAGGCGATTTTAGTGTTAAGAAAAAAATTGCTCAATCTTTTTGTGAAGTCTTTGATGAAATTAAATCCGCTTCATTTGTTCCGCAACTTATAATAAATGCAGAAAATAAGAGCCTTGTGGATTTTTCTCCCATTCATATAAAGCAATACGAAAATATGGCAAAACCGGTTATATTTGAAACTATGAGCGAAACGCTGGAGAATTTTTTTGTCGGCAAAGCAACTGCAGCGAGCTTAAAGCAGAAATCGTCAGACCTTACAAAAGTTGTCAGCATAAACCTTGACCGCTGCCGTAAAAAACTGCAGATAGAGAACGAAACTATTGCAAAAGCAGAAAAACGTGAAAAATATAAAATTTACGGCGATCTGCTTATGGCGAATCTGTATATGATAGAACGCGGTGCAAAATCTGTTACGCTTGATAATTTTTACAGTGAGTCGGGTGAGCAGATAACAATTCCTTTGAAAGAGGATCAGACCGCAGCACAGAACGCACAACGATATTACGCCAGATATAATAAAGAAAAAACGGCGTATACGCAAACGGTTAAACAACGTGAGATTAACCTTTCAGAGATTGATTATCTTGAATCAGTTGCTGAGGCGATTTCAAAAGCCGAAACGGGAGATGAAATAAAGCAGATACGTGACGAACTTGCCGAGCAAGGATATGTCCGTCTGCGTGGAGTACAGAAACGCAGGAAAGAGGACAAGCCCAATCCGATGCACTTTGTAAGCAGTGACGGATACGATATATATGTAGGTAAAAACAACAAGCAGAATGATTACGTTACTTTAAAACTGTCAAGACCTACTGATATATGGTTGCACACAAAAGGTATACACGGCTCTCACGTGCTTGTAAAAACAGAAGATGCAATGACGGTGCCCGACCGCACGTATGAAGAGGCTGGTATTCTTGCGGCGTACTACAGCCGAGGCAGAGGTTCTGCGTCTGTTCCGGTTGATTACACGGAAGTTTACAATGTAAAAAAGCCGTCCGGAGCAAAACCGGGTATGGTTATTTATGTAGATTATAGTACAATGTATGTTACTCCTGAGCAGGAAATAGTGGAAAAATTAGAAAAAAATAATAAAATTTAAAAATTGTCTTGATTTTTTAAAAAATGTATGATACAATAGTTTGCAGTTGATTATTAGAAGGAATATGGAGGTGGAAACTGTGCCGAATATTAAATCCGCAAAGAAAAGAGTAAAAGTTATTGAAACTAAAACTCTCAGAAATCAGATGATTAAAAGCAACTTAAAAACTTGCATAAAGAAATTTGAAGAATATATCGCTAACGGTGATAAGGAAAACGCTGTTGCACTTTGCAGCGAAGTTTATAAAAAGATTGACAAAGCTGTTGCAAAGGGTATTTTCCACAAAAATACTGCTGCAAGAAAGAAATCTAAACTTGCTGCTAAAATCAGCAAAATAGCGTAATTTTAAGTTGATGAAACGGTGACTATGTCACCGTTTTTCTTTTTTGTAGACTTTTAATTTGAAGTGTGGTATTATTAAATTAAGATTGACTGAAGGAGGTTTTTGCGTATGGCAATACGATTGGTTTACGGACGTGCGGGATATGGCAAAACACAGTATATTACTGAACGTATAACCCGACGCGTTTCAGATAATGAAAAATCTGTTCTGGTTGTACCCGAACAGTATACCCATATTGCAGAGCACAAACTTCTGTCTGCCGTAGGCAGTATAAGCGTACAGACGGCAGAGGTAACCTCTTTTAATAAAATGGTTCGCCGTATGGAAAAGGAAAAAGGCATAAAAGATATCCTTTCGCCAATGGCAAAGAGTATAATTATGGCAGATGTCATATCATATACAGACCTTAAATATTTTGAAAAAGCATCTTTGTCTTCAGGGTTTGCTGATATGTGCCTGTCGCTTGCAGGTGAATTTAAAAAGTATTGCGTAACACCCGAACAGATTGACAATGTTAACCAAAATAACAATAACGCACGCTTAAAACTTAAACTTGAAGATATTTCAAAAGTATACGCAGAATATATACGCAGAGTTTCCGAAAAAGGATTTGATTCCGATGACGGAGCATCTGCTTTGGCAGAACATATTTGTGAGGATTGGCATATAGAGGATACTGTTTTCTTTTTTGATGAATTCACAAGTTTCATTCCGCAGGAAATGGAAATTATAAAACAGATTTCTTTAAAAGCGAAAGATGTTTATATAACTTTGTGCACAGATGGCGTTGACAGCGTTCTGTTTGCACCGGTTTTCGATACAGTTGAGAAAATTTCGCGTATGTGCAAAGACGCAAATATACAGTTGTGTGAGCCTGTTGTACTGACGGAAAATAAAAAGCACGGAAAAGAACTTGCGTTTTTGGAAAAGAATCTTTTTCCGTATCCTAAGGATAAGTATGATGATGACTGCCTTGATGTGAGTATATTTTCTGCTGCTAATCCTTATGAAGAGGTTGAACTTGCTGCACGTACAATTCTGCGTTTGTGCCGTGATAACGGCTATCGCTACAGAGATATAGGTGTAATATGCAGCAATATAGATGCTTATGCGTCATATATAAAACCTGTTTTTGAAAAGCACGGAATATCATATTTTATAGATGAAAAGTCGCCGGTTTTAAATCACAGTATAGTAACGTTTATATTAAATGTTTTGGATATATATCTGAACGATTACAGTAATGAAACAGTTTTTTCATTTTTGAAATCGGGATTTTGTAATGTTGATTTAAACAGCGTATATCTGCTTGAAAATTACTGCCGAAGCACAAATATGCACAAAAGCACGTGGCTCAATGATGAAAAATGGAATAACCTTATGTGCAAATACGGTGTTTGTGATGAAGAAGCGGAAAAACTTTGCACTGTACGTGATAAAATCATAAAACCGCTTTCTGAATTTCACAATTCAATAAAAGGCAGACACGGTGTATGCCATATATGTACATGCCTTTATGAGTATCTTATAAATACAGGGCTTACAATTCATATAGAAGAACGCCTGAAATTTTTTGAACAGGAAAAAGACATTCTTCATGGTGAAGAATATGAAAAAATATGGAATATAATAATAGGTGCGCTTGATGCTCTTGCAGATGTGCTCGGTGACAAAACTGTCAATGTAAAGAACTTCCGTATGCTTTTGCAGACGGCTTTTTCGGGTTACTCAATAGGATATATTCCTACATCTTTGGACGATGTGTTTGTCGGCAATATAACCCGAAGCAAACCTGATAATATAAAAGCGCTTTTTGTCCTCGGTGCAAATGACGGAGTATTTCCAGCACCTGCAGTTTGCGGAGAACTTATAAATGACGGGGATAAGGCGTTGCTGGCGTCAGAGGGAATAGAACTTTCAACAGATGCAAAAACACGTGCGTTTTTTGAAAGGTTCTTTATGTATACAACTTTCACCGTGCCGAAAGATATGCTTTATGTATCTTTTTCAAGGGCGGACAATTCGTCGGAAACTATGCGCCCGTCATTTGTGTTGTCTGATTTCAGGCGCATTTTTCCTGACCTCATCATAGAAAGTGACGTCCTGGAAGATACCACCGACTTCGGACAAATGGATTATATAACTGCGCAGATACCGACACTTGAGAAAATGACGGAAAAAATAACTCAATACAGAGAAGGCGCGGAAGTGAGTCCCGTATGGCTTGATGTTTATGATTATTTCTGTCGTAATTTTGATTTTGGGACAAAACTGGAAAAGTATTATGCACATACCAATACGGCACAAAAAATAGATAGCGGACTTATAAGTGAATTTGTTCCGGACGAGTTTTATACCACTATATCAAGACTTCAGAGATATCGCTCGTGCAGATATTCGTATTTTCTTGAATACGTGCTGAAACTCAAGGACAATTCACCGTTTGATATAACCGCAATGGACACCGGTTCGTTTGTTCACAGCGTAATAGAAAATATATGCCGTGATATGCAGAGTGACGGTTACGGATTTGAAACAGTAACAGACGAATATATATATGGTAAAATAGATGAGTTTATAGAAGATTTTATAAGAAAACTTACCGAAAACAGTGCATATATCTCAAACAGAAAACTTTACGTTATAAAACGTTTACGCGGTGCCATTTTTAAAGCCGTATCCCTTATCCGAAATCATATTGTAAACTCAAAATTTGAGCCTTTAGGATATGAAATGAAGTTTGGAGAAGGTGAAATCGGATGCATAGAATTTGAACTGGGTAACGGCAAAAAAGCGAAAGTTACTGGTGTTATTGACAGAAGTGACGTTTATCACGCTGAAGACGGAGATTATGTGCGTGTCATAGATTATAAAACCGGAAACAAAACATTCAATTTAACAGATGTGTTTTACGGGTTGGATGTTCAACTTTTTGTGTACCTTAATGCGCTTGTTGCAAGCAAAGGAAATTACAAATACGGCGGCGCACTTTATTTTAAAATAGATGATCCTATATATAAAGCGAATAATAAGTATGATGAGGATAAAACAGAAGAAAAAAATGCCGGAGAATTAAGAATGAAAGGGCTTATGCTCGATACAGAAGATGTTTTATTGGCATCCGATGCTGATACTGCAAAAGCATCTAAAAAAGCAACATATCAGAATTTTGTTGACCTTGATAAACACCTGCGTAAAATAATAAAAGATTTGTGCAAAGAGATAAGCGAAGGTAACATTGATATTGCACCATACAAAAAGCAGGATTTCTCTCCGTGTCAGTATTGCGGATACAAGTCTGTATGCCGTTTTGATGTCCGCAAAAAAGACAATGCGTATGAAAATATCAATACCCTTGGTGAAGAAGAAATCTGGAGTATTTTAGGAGGTGATCAGTATGTGGACTGATGATCAGTTAAAAGCCATAGAAGCACCCGTTTCGGACATACTGGTTACTGCTGCTGCCGGTTCAGGTAAAACGGCTGTTATGGTAGAGCGCCTTATAGAACGTGTTATTGCTCCCGACGGCGTGGATATTGACAAAATACTTGTTGTAACGTTTACAAAGGCGGCAGCGTCAGAAGTCAAAGAACGCGTTGCTGCAAAAATAGCAGAAAAACTGGAACAAAGCGACAGTAAACGTCTTAAAAACCAACTGCTTTTAATTAACAATGCTTCAATCAGTACAATACACAGTTTTTGCCTTGATATTTTAAGGAACAATTTTCATCTTTTAAATCTAGACCCAAATTTTAAGGTGGGAGATACAACCGAACTTGAAATTCTTAAATCAAGGGCTGTCGGTGATGTGCTTGATAAACACTATGACGAAGAAGATGCAGATTTTCTGCGTCTTATAAATTCATTCACCCATAAGCGTGATGATGATATAGAGGATATTATAGAGAGCGTGTATGCGTTTTCAAGAAGTACGCCTGATCCAAACGGATTTCTGGACGAGTGCTGTGCTGTGTATTCGGGGGACTGCCATAAACAACTTTCATATATATTGACAGGCGTCCTGCAGGAACTTGAATATGCTTTGCAATGCTATAACAAAGCGTTGCGTTTATGCCCTGATGACCGTGATTATGATACTGTTCGGGACACGTTGTATGATGAAATGGATTTTGCCGAAACTATGCAAAAACTATGTGCTGATGGATGGGACAATGTATACGAACACATCAACAGTTACAAATACGGGCAAATGCGTAAAAGAAAAGTGATGGACGAAGAACTCTATTATGAAATAAAGCACTTTCGTGACAAAGGCATAAAATGTCTGAAAACAATAGGTGCAAACAAAGTAAGTCTGCCGCTTTCTACAATAAAAGAAGACCTTTTGAAGATGCAACCGTGTATGAGTAAACTGTGTGAATTGGTAAAAGAATTTGCAGATGTATACTCGCAGTACAAAAGAGATCGTAATGTTGTTGACTTTGATGATATTGAACATCTTACACTTGAAATTTTAACAAATCCCGAATATGAAGAAGTAGCAAAAGCACAGAAAGAGCGTTTTGAAGAAATCTATATAGACGAATATCAGGACTGCAATGGCGTTCAGGAGGCGCTTTTCAAGGCTATTTCACGCGAGAGTGAAGGAAAACCGAATATGTTTATGGTTGGCGATATGAAGCAGTGCATATACCGTTTCAGGAACGCAAATCCAAAACTGTTCAAAGATAAAAGTGACACTTATCTTCCTTACGGAACCGGCGGTGACTATAATAAAATCGTGCTCAGTAAAAACTTCCGGAGCAGACCCGAGGTGCTTAATTGCGTTAACCTGATATTTTCACGGATTATGAGTGAAAGTGTGGGTGAACTTGAATATACCGAGGAAGAGTATTTGTATAATGGCGCATCGTATGATGATGTCAATGACGATATGAAATATGTAGATGTATGCATAATAGATGCCGCTGATGATACAGGTGATGAGGAAACAGAAGAAAAACCTGCATCAAATATTGCAGAGGCGGAATTTGTGGCACGCAAGATTCGTTCTATGGTGGATGAAGGATACACTGTATATGATAAATCTCTTGATAAGTACCGACCGATAAAATACAGGGATATAGCCATTCTTTTACATTCTTTGAAAGGTAATGGCGACTGCTTTGTTGATGCACTTTCCCGACACGGAATAAATGCTTTCTGTGACATTGGCGCAGGGTATTTTGATTGTGAAGAAGTTGGCACGCTTATCAGTTTTATAAAGATCATCAACAATCCTTTTGACGATATCAATCTTGTGTCTGTTATGAGAAGTCCTGTCTATAACTTTACCGATAACGAACTTTTGAAAATACGCACTTATGACAGAACCGGATACTTTTATGATGCTGTTTTGAAATGCACTGAAAAAACCGATACACTTTCAGCAAAGGTTAAATCGTTTATAAATAAGGTGGATAATTACAGACGCAAATCGTCTGTTATGGCTGTGGACGAATTGTTGTGGTATATTATTTCCGATACCGGATATATGGAATTTATAAGTTCTGTGTCCGGAGCAACTATGAAAAAGTCAAACATACGTTCGTTTATAAACTGTGCACATTTATTTTCTAAAGATAAAGGAAATGATATTTGTGCGTTTTCGGATTATGTTGACGAAATAAGTATGTCGGGAAAAGAAGGGAAAGCCGCAACGCTCATCGGAGAAAATGATGATGTGGTGCGTATTATGACAATTCATAAAAGCAAAGGTCTGGAATTCCCCGTTGTTTTTGTAAGTCAGTGCGGAAAGCAGTTCAATACCAGAACACTCTCTGCTCCTGTGCTTATGCACCACGAACTCGGTCTTGGCATAAACTATGTTGATGAGCAAAAACGGTTTTCGTATAAAATGATTCCAAAAAATGCTGTGAGGGATAAGATTGCGGAAGAAAACCTTTCAGAAAATATGCGTGTTCTCTATGTTGCACTTACACGTGCACGGGAAAAACTTTTTATAACAGGAGTTGTTGGTGACTATTATAATAAATTTCTTCCCGAAATCAGAGATGATATGGAAGACGGGGGCGACACTGTTTTGCCAAGAACTGTTGCTTCTTCAAAAACATTTCTTAAATGGATATGTCAGGCTGTGTATGAGGGGGAAGGCGGAAATTGCGTTAAACTTGCAGGCGGAGGTTTTGTAAGGACAGAGGTTATTCCTATATATACACTTGCAGAAAATTGTCAGGTTGAGCATACGGAATATAAACGGCTTCCGCAAGGGGATGATCATACTCCGTATAAAACAGAGATACTTCGAAGACTTACTTATCAGTATCCGCACAGCGACCTTACACAACTTCCCAGAAACGTTACGGTAACGGAAATAAAACGTATTCATGATCTTCATGATGCTGACACATACCGCCTGTATCGTATGCCTGAACTTAAAAAGCCTGCATTTATAAAAGATACATCTTCAGTAAGTGCGTCGGCGATAGGTACGCTTATGCATCTGTGTATGGAAAAAATTGAATTGACAGATGGCATAAATAAAGATACAATAAAAGAAGAAGTGGCAGGCTTTGTGAAAAACGGCATTATCAGTGAGGATGAGGCCGAACATATCAATATTGATGCAATTGACGCATTTTTCAGCAGTGATGTGGGAAGAGATATGGTTAAATCACAAAACGTCTGCAGAGAAGTTCCGTTTGAAATACTTGTTGAAGCAGATGAGATTTTTGAACATAGATCAACATCGGAAAAAATTGTTGTTCAGGGTATGATAGATGCATATTTTACTGATGCGGACGGAAACATCATACTTGTAGATTATAAAACAGACAGGCAAAAAGGTAACTCTGCCGAAGAATTCAAAAGGCAGATTGCCGACAGATACTATATGCAGATACATTATTATGAGAAGGCGCTTCAACTTATCACAGGGCGAAGTGTTCACAAAAAATATATTTATCTGTTTGATATCGGCGAAGCAGTCGAAATGAGGTGATACCGTGGCTTATTATATTAACTCGAAAACGGGCAGAAAAAAAAGAGCAGGCAAGGTATGGTTGTATATACTTGCTTATGTACTTGTGTTTGCGATATCATTTTTCATAAGTTTCAAACTCGTTGCAAGCACACAGACGGGCGCTCATGAGATAGAGGCATTAAAAGTCGAAATTTCTGAACTCACCTCTCAACTTGCCGCAAAGCAGGAGCGTATTTCAAGTCTTGAGATGCAGATAAAAAATATTCAGCAGGCCATAGCAGAGCAACAAGCGGCAGCAGAGGCAGCCGCACAGGCAAATGCTGAAACCATGGTACAATAATTTATAAATAGGGAGGATATATTATGAAATTACTTGATTCTGTAAAAAAGGTTGTTACAAAAACAGCAAAAGATGCCGCAAAGGTATCGGGTGAACTTGTCGAGCAGACAAAACTTAAACTTAAAGTGATTGAACTCAAAGACGAAATCAATGAAAGATACACAAAAATAGGTCAGCTTTATTATACAAGTGCAGAATATGAAGTTGATAACGGAGATAAAATCAATTCTTTAATCAATGAAATCAAAGCATTGAAATCCGACCTTGAAAAAGTTGAGGATGAAGTTAAAAGAAACAAATCAATCAAAAAATGTAATGTCTGCAGTGCTGAGAACGGCGTTGACGATGATTATTGTTCTAAATGCGGAAATAAATTAAACTGATAAAACGGCTTGAATAAATGACTTCAATACCTTTTTGGAAAATTTGTCAAAAAATTTTTCAAAAAGGTATTGCTTTTTATCGAAAAGTAGTCTATAATAGGTTTTGCACACAATATATAGATAAATTTTACATAACGAAACACAATATATAGTTTTTTAAGGGGGAATACAAATGGTATCGAATATCCGCAAAAGAGATGGCAGAATCGAGAATTTTGACAAAACCAAGATAGTAAGCGCTATCTTGAAGGCTATGAATCATGAATTTGTTAACGACGTTAAATACGCCGAGGAAATAGCAGACAAACTTGCTAACCTTGAGGTTGACGTTATAGACGTTGAAGAAATTCAGAACCTTGTCGAAGTTGAATTGATGAAATCTCAGTATAAGAATGTTGCAAAAGCATATATTCTTTACAGAGAAAAAAGAAATATCGCACGCGGAAGAAAAACTTATGAGATGTATATGGGTATTGTAAACACAATTGCCAATGACATCACTAAAGAAAATGCAAATATGAACGCGGAAACTCCTGCGGGTATGATGATGAAATTTGCCAGCGAGTCTTCAAAACCGTTCGTTATAGATATGCTTCTTTCTCAGGAAGCAAAGGACTATGTGAAGAGCAACTATATCCATATTCACGATGCTGACTATTACCCCACAAAATCGCTTACATGTCTGCAGCATCCGCTTGATATGGTTTTAGAGAACGGTTTCCACGCAGGTCATGGTTCAAGCCGTCCTGCAAAAAGAATCGAAACCGCTGCCATAATTGCCTGCATTTCCATGGAATCTATCCAGAATGAGATGCACGGCGGTCAGGCAATTCCTGCATTTGACTTTTATCTTGCACCTTATGTAAGAAGTTCTTTTGTAGAAGAAGTTAAAAAATTGGAAGGTCTTACAGGTGAAGATTTATCTGATTTGAAAGATGCAAAATTTGACGATTACCTTACAAAACCGCTTGACGGACTTGAGGGTAAAGACCGCTACTTGCAGCACGCAATAAACCAGACTGTAAACAGAGTTCATCAGGCAATGGAGTCTTTTATTCATAATATGAACACTATCCACAGTCGTGGCGGAAATCAGGTTGTATTCTCATCAATTAACTATGGTACAGACACATCTGCAGAGGGACGTTGTATCATGAGAGAGATTCTCAACTCAACATATCGTGGCGTTGGTAACGGCGAAACACCTATCTTCCCGATCCAGATATGGAAGAAAAAACGTGGCGTAAGTTATCTTCCTGAAGATCCCAACTATGACCTTTATAAACTTGCTTGTAAAGTAACTGCTAAAAGATTTTTCCCCAACTTCTTGAACCTTGACGCAACCTTTAACCAGTCTGAAGAATGGAGAGCAGACGATCCTAAGAGATACGTTCACGAAGTTGCCACAATGGGCTGCCGTACACGTGTTTATGAAAACCGCCACGGCGATAAAACTTCAATCGGAAGAGGAAACCTTTCGTTCTCAACAATCAATATCGTTAAACTCGGCATTGAGTGTATGAATATTGCGGATGAAAAAGAAAGAATTGCTACTTTCTACGAAAAACTTGATAAATGTATCGAAGTAACCGCACGTCAACTTTATGACAGATATTCTTTCCAACGTACTGCGCTTAAAAAACAGTTCCCGATGCTTATGAGCGGAATGTGGTACGGAAGCGAAAAACTTTCAAATGATGAACAGATTAAAGATATACTCAAATCTGGTACACTCGGTATCGGTTTCATCGGTCTTGCAGAAACACTTATTGCACTTACCGGTAAGCATCATGGTGAAAGCGAAGAATCTCAGAAACTCGGTCTTGAGATTGTTGAGCACATGAATCTTAAAATCAGAGAAATTGCTGATGAGAGAAATCTTAACTACAGCCTGCTTGCAACCCCCGCAGAGGGATTAAGCGGTAAATTCACAAAACGTGACAGAGAACTTTTCGGAATTATCAAAGATATCACGGATAAAGAATACTATACTAACTCATCACACGTACCTGTATGGTATAAATGCAGCGTAGAACATAAGGCGGCAGTTGAAGGTCCTTACCACAAATATGAGGCGGGCGGTCATATCTTCTATGTAGAACTTGACGGTGATGCAACACATAACCCCGAATGTATTATGCAGACTGTTGACCTGATGGATAAATATAATATCGGTTACGGTTCTGTAAACCACACAAGAAACAGATGTCTTGACTGCGGATTTGAAAATGCTGATGAAAATGTTACCGTTTGTCCTGAATGCGGAAGCGAAAACATTGATACCATTCAGCGCATTACAGGTTATCTTGTAGGAAGTACAAACAGTTGGAATGCAGCAAAGAAAGCCGAGTTAAAGGACAGAGTAACACATGAAGTATAATGGAATAGATTTGAATTCCGAACTTTCTATATCGGGTATCACATACAGTTCTGCGGTTGACGGAGTAGGGTTCAGGGACGTGCTTTTTGTAAATTACTGCCCCCATCATTGTGACGGTTGCCATAATCCTGAAACATGGGACAGGGCAAACGGCAGAATAGTAACTTTGAAGAGTGTTTACGAAGACCTTACCAGAAGCAGTATGACCAACATAACATTCAGCGGTGGAGAGCCGTTTGAACAGGCTAGGGAACTTGCCTTTCTGGCAAAATATATCCGTGAAAATCATAATAAAAACTTCTGGGTTTACAGCGGATATACGTTTGAGCAAATTATGGCAGATCCTGAAAAAAAGGTGTTGCTTGAACAGTGTGATGTTCTTGTTGATGGCAGATTTGAAAAGAACAACCGTCAGAATAATATGCGTTTTCGCGGTTCTCTCAATCAAAGGATAATAGACATAAAAAAATCGCTTAAATCAGGTGAAGTGGTTCTTTACGATTTGGATTGGTAATTTTAAAGCCGATATTTCCGAGTAAAAGGAAATATCGGCTTTTTGGTTATCAACTTGTAAAGTCTTCAATCAACGATGCCAACGCAATTTTATCTGCAAGAATTATGCCGTTTTTAAAACTTTGTTTGTCTTGCTCAGGTAATTGCGAAAGATTTATATCGGGCATACTTATCAACTTTTCAAATCCGTTTGTGTACACTTCGTATATCGCAACTTTGTTGCCATCAGATTTTGCAACATAGTATTTAACTGATGCGCTTTGTACGGTTTTTTGTACATTTTCCGCAGTATATTGTGGAATATCAGTCTTGGATTGTGCTTTATCCCTGACAAGAAAAATTGTAAACGCAGTCAACCATATTATCAAAAAACTGCCGATTGCTGCAGAACATATTTTAAAATACAGACTTTTATTCATTTTAAAAACCTCTGTTATACATATTGATAATAGAGTCTGCCAAAATGTGAAATAATATGCAAGAAAATGTTTTTAAATTGTAATATACTTTTTGATAAATTTGTGGTACAATTAGTATATATATGGTATTCAAACAAAAAATGTAAATTCGTTTTAATAAAAATAGGGAGGCGCTTATATGGCACGCAGAGCACAAACCCCTGAAAAGAAAAAGAAAAAAATCAATATTAAAAAGGCTGTTATATATGCACTGATCGTAATGGTGGTTGCTGTTATAGCATTTGTCGGATGGGTTGCAAGCGGAATAGATTTTTCGTTTGGTGATTCCGGTGGCGATTTTGACTTGAAACTCACAAGCGTAGTGTATTGGCAGGATCCTGAAACAGATGAGTGGGAGGAGTTTGAGTATCTTTCATCGGGCGGCAACAGGATATGGACAGATATTGATGCCATACCAAACTATCTTGAAGATGCTTTTATTGCCATAGAAGATCAGCGTTTTATGAACCATCACGGAGTTGACTGGAAACGTACAACGGGTGCAGTTTTGAACGAGGTATTCAAAGGCGGTTCTACTTACGGCGGAAGTTCCATCACTCAGCAGTTGGTAAAAAACCTTACCGGTGAGCGTGACAGAAAATATATGCGTAAGATTAAAGAAATCATCCGTGCGCTTGTCGTTGAAACAAAACTGTCCAAACAACAGATACTTGAACTTTATCTTAATTCTATATATTTAGGTCAGGGCTGTAACGGTGTTGAGGCTGCATCACAGGTGTATTTTAATAAATCCGTTGGCGAACTCACCCTTGCAGAAGCAGCGTCTATTGCAGGAATCACGCAGTATCCGGCACGTTATGACCCGTTTGTCAATAAAGAAAAAAATATAGAAAAACAGCGTGTTGTTCTTGGCAAAATGCTTGAACTGGAATATATTTCTCAGGAAGAATATGACGAGGCGATTGCCGAAGAACTCAAGTTTGAAAAAGGAGATACCAGTAACGGTACAAGCCAGTCGTACTTTGCAGATGCGATTGTAGAGGAACTTATAGATGACCTTTGTGCCGAATACGGATATACAGAAGACGAAGCAACCAATATGGTTTATAACGGTGGCTTGAAGATATATGCAACTGTTAATAAAGGTGTTCAGAATTATGCGGAGGATGTGTTTGAAAATGATGCAAACTTCCCGTCCGCAGGCGGAAAAGAGAAGCCGCAGGCTGCAATGGTAATAACAGAGCCCGATACCGGATATGTAAAGGCAATTGTGGGCGGCAGAGGTGAGAAAACATTAAGCAGAGGTTTGAACCGTGCCACACAGTCAACACGTCAGCCGGGTTCTACAATAAAACCGCTTTCTGTATATGCACCTGCACTTGATTTAGGGCTGATAACACCTGATTCCACCGTTACGGACGAACCAATAACAGTCGGCAGTTGGTCACCGAAAAACCATTACGGCGGTTTTTACGGTGATATGACAGTGCGCAGAGCAGTTAATATATCTGCAAATATCCCTGCCGTTAAGGTGCTGCAGAAACTTACTATAGACAAATCTTTTGATTATATGACAAACCGTCTTAATTTTTCAACGCTTGTGTCGGGGGAAAAACGTGACGGTAAAACGTATACAGACCGTGCGCTTGCAACATTGGCGCTTGGCGGTTTGACTAATGGTGTAACGGTGCTTGAAATGGCCTCAGCATATTCAACTTTCCCGAATGAGGGCTTGTATATTGAACCTATACTTTATACAAGAGTAGAAGACAATCTTGGTAAAACAGTTCTCGTTAAAGAGCAGAAACGCAATACTGCGTTTAAGTCTATAACCGCTTTTTATGTGAACGAACTTCTCAAAGGCGTTGTTTCAAGCGGTACTGCGGCAGGTTCAGGAATATCGGGTATGGACACCGCGGGAAAAACCGGTACAACCGATAATGATACTGACAGATGGTTTGTAGGCTATACACCTCACTATGTCGGTGCTGTATGGGTAGGTTATGACAGCCATAGCCAACTGCCGTCGTTTGCATCAAATCCGGCACTTGCCCTCTGGCGAAAAGTTATGACCAAAGCACATCAGGGACTTAAAAGCGAGTATTTCAGCCGTCCTAGTGGTTTGACGGGAGTAAGCGTGTGCTCTGTAACCGGATTGCTTTCTACAGAGGAATGTTTTGATGAAGAGGGCAATAGCACAGCAATCACACGGTATTATGATAAGAATAACGCACCTCGAGTGTATTGTGATGGCGAGCACGGTAAAACACCGGAAGAAGTGGAAGCAGAAAATGCACTTGAGGGTGAAAATCCCGATGACGAAAACACTGGTGGAGAGGAAAATACCGAAGGTGATGATAACAGTGAAATCAGCGGACCTGAAGGTTATCCGGTTTCGCCGTCAGTACGACCTGAAGATATAACGGAATAAAAATTCAAACAACCTGAAACATTGGCCACACCCAAATAAAGCAGTTTTGAACATCAGATTTTTATATTTAGACAAAGAACAAAAAGCCCGTAATACTGACGTATTTCGGGCTTTTTTGATGTAGTATAAATTAAAAATATGGCTTCAAAACCAAAACTGCCTTACCTGGCTGTGGCGTTACGACGACAGCTTTTTATACTCATTATGTATTTGTAGTAAGTGGTAAAAAACGAACAATCTATAAAGAAAATTTTTCTT
>JAZNPF010000001.1:0-35990 GCA_045589495.1 Clostridia bacterium | reverse complement strand
ATCATTATATTTGCCAAGTCTGGAAACTGTTAAGTCATTATGAAGACCAAACTTAACACTGAGTTGATTTAAAGCATCATAATAACCTTTTGCCACTTCTTCGTTTAAAGTAACAGAAAAAGATTCATCCTTCAGATTGTCAAAAACAAAAGATATTTCAACTTTACCGCGTTTAATTTTATCTGACACAGTTTCGCGAACAATTTCTTCAATAAATGAATATTGCTTGTACACTTTTGTGTAAATATCAAGATATCTGTTATTAACGGTCTTGATTTCAGCGGTAATACGATAATTTTCAAACTGTTTTTCACATCTGCCGTAACCAGTCATACTCTTAATCATAATGTTTTACCTTCCAATACATTTAATACGGAAAGATACTGTAGTTGTTAACATATTATTAGTATCAAATCCAATATTTATTATATCAAACAAAAAGCATTTTTACAACAGTTTTTTCTTATTTTATAAGTCTTTTACAAATTTTTTGACTGCTTTTCCATTGAGATAATCGCATTTTTTACCTTGATGTGTATCAAACAGTTCAAACTGTCGGTCAATATTATCTTTTATCTTCCACCAACTTGTGTTGTAATTGGCAAATATACAATCTTCTTCACGTGCTCGTCCAATAATTCTCTGAACAACAATATCGGGATGCAAATGTTCTAAAAACAGAATCACTTTATCAACATAATCATAATAACTGCCCATATCGAATTCTTTATTTAAATACATATCTGCAATCGGTGTATTTTTAAGTATGTACAAACAATGTAATTTCACTTGATCAACACTTAAAGCCGAAAGTATTTTTGCACACTCAGTTATATCAACAGTGTCATCCCACGGCAGATTCAATATTATATGTGCACATACTGAAAAACCGTATTTTTTAATTCTTAACACAGCGTCTATAAATTCTGCCAAGGTATGCCCTCTGTTTATTTTTATCAGTGTGTGATAATTAACTGACTGAAGACCAAGTTCTATGCTGATTTCAACGCCATATTTTTCTTTTATAGAGGCTAAGAATTCCAGATACACATCATTTATACAATCAGGACGTGTAGACACAGATATTTCCACTACATTAGAAACAATTGCCTGCTCAATATAAGATTTAAACTCATCTATAGGCATATATGTATTTGAATAATTCTGGAAATAAACAATGTATTTACCAGCTTTATATTTTTTTCCAATATAGTCTATATTTTTTTCAATTTGCTCTCTTACTGGCATGGTACATGGAAGATTTTCAAAAGCAGCCCCTTCATCACCGCAATATATACATCCACCCACTCCCGCTTCTCCATCTCTATTAGGGCAAGTTCCGGGCAGGTTTACAGGTATCTTATATACACGTTCTCCGTACTTGTTTTTTAAATATTCAGAATAGGTATTATATCGCATTTTTAGTTACCTTTCAAAAGCATTTTTCATTTTATTGTACTGTTCTTCTGTAGTATAGAAAATAAAAGAATACTGTTGTGCAAGTTTTTCGACAATAATCCGTGTATTGTCATCCGAGCCTATGTCAACAACAAGAATATTAGGAACATACCCACCTTTATTTATTTTAAGGTTTTGCCAAATGATTTTTCTGATAATCGCTTCAATGTTTTTTTCCTGATTCCTTACCTTAATAACAATAAAAGCATCTTTATTGTTATATGGTTCAGGATTAAATATAGCCACAACAAGTTTTCCAAGAATATTTATTACTGCATAAATCACTAACACAGTAATTATTGCCTTCCATAATATGTACCACATAAAAGCAACACCTCTTTGCACAATACGATATATTTCATATCATAATATGCAAAGAGGATCCGTTTCTGTTCTTTAAATACCAGCTTTTTCTTTAATTATATCAGCCATATCAGTAATTTCCCATTTAAAGCCCATATCTTCTCTTCCGAAATGACCATAAGCGGCAGTGTTTTTATATATTGGCTTGCGTAAATCAAGTTTATCAATAATTGCCGCAGGACGCATATCAAATACGCCTACGATGATTTCAGTAAGTTTTTCGTCTGAAATCTTTCCTGTTCCGTATGTGTTAATTGAAACAGAAACGGGCTGAGCCTTACCAATAGCATATGCAAGTTGTACTTCACATTTATCAGCAACAGTTGATTTAACAATGTTTTTAGCAATATATCGAGCAAAATATGCAGCACTTCTATCCACTTTTGTTGGATCTTTACCGGAAAAGCATCCGCCACCATGCCCTGCAAAGCCGCCATAAGTATCAACAATTATCTTTCTGCCAGTAAGGCCAGTGTCCCCCTGAGGTCCGCCAATAATAAACTGACCTGTGGGGTTAATATAATATTTTGTGTTTTCATCTAAAAGTTCAGAAGGAATAATAGGAAGAATCACTTCTCTTATAATATCTTCTCTAATCTGTGGCTGTGAAACTTCAGTTCCATGTTGAGTAGATACAACAACCGTATCCACTCTAACAGGTTTATCATCGACATATTCAACTGTAACCTGTGTTTTTCCATCAGGACGAAGATATGACAAAACACCATCTTTACGTACTTGCGAAAGTTTTTTACTTAATTTATGAGCCAACGAAATAGGCATCGGCATAAGTTCCGGAGTTTCATTACAAGCAAATCCGAACATCATTCCCTGATCACCTGCACCGGTATCGCCATAGTCACCACTCTCTTTTGATTCAAGTGAATTATCAACCCCCATAGCGATATCAGTTGATTGCTCATCAATTGAAGTTAGCACAGAACAGGTGTCACAATCAAACCCATATTTAGCCCTGTCGTATCCAATATCTTTGATTGTTTTACGCACTACTTTGGGAATATCAACATAACAATTGGTGGAAATCTCCCCCATAACCATTACAAGCCCCGTAGTTACAGCGGTTTCACAAGCAACGCGGGCTGTTGAGTCTTCCGCAATGATGGCATCTAAAATTGCATCAGATATCTGGTCGCATATTTTATCCGGATGCCCTTCAGTAACTGATTCAGATGTGAATAATTTTCTACTCATTTTAATCCTCTTTTCCAATATAATATTAACCTATAAAATGTGTAAATAACGTACCAAAGCCATAACTGATGCCCATCATAAGGATTCCGGCACACAGAACACCGAGCAAAATAGTAGGTATAGCACTTTTTAAACGTATATCAAGTAATGCAGCAATCGCAGCACCGGTCCATGCTCCCGTTCCAGGCAATGGTATCATAACAAAAAAGAACAGACCAAATACCTTGTATTTCAAAACACTTTCAGATTTTTGTAATGATCTTTCGTGCAATTTTGTTGCAAAACTACCAAAGAACCGTGTCTTTTTCAAAAAAGTTATGATCGGTCTGAAAAATAAAATTATAAAAGGAACAGGAATCATATTACCAATTACACTTATCAAATATACAGAGCGCCAATCCATTCCAAGGCCGACACCAAAAGGAATTGCTCCGCGTAGTTCCACAATCGGAAGCATTGAAACTAAAAAAACCGCAAGTTCATGATTTAAGCCAACAAAAAAACTTGTAATCCATTCACTCATATTTAACCTCAAATTACAACCACAACTTATTTTGTACCAAATATTCTATCACCGGCATCACCGAGTCCGGGCAAAATATAGCCGCTTTCATTAAGTTTCTCGTCTAAAATACCACAGTAAATTTCAATATCCGGGTGTTTGGTTGCAAGTATTTCGAGCCCTTCGGGAGCCGCAACGATATTAACAAATTTTATGTTTTTTACACCTCGTGCACGCAAAAAACCTATTGCTGCATCAGCAGATACCCCAGTAGCAAGCATAGGATCAACAATAATAACATCGCGTTCTGCAATGTCAACCGGCAACTTGCAAAAATATTCAACAGGCTGTAAAGTGTCATGGTCACGATAAATACCAATATGACCAACTTTTGCATTAGGCATAATTCGAAGCATTCCGTCGACCATGCCAAGGCCCGCACGCAAAATCGGAACTACTGCATTTTGCTTTCCGGCAAGCATTTTTGTGTGTGCAACAGTCAAAGGAGTTTGAATATCAACATCTTTAAGAGGAAGATTACGTGTGACTTCATACCCCATAAGCATAGCAATTTCATTAACAAGTTCACGGAATTCCTTTGCACCGGTATTAACATCTCTTAAAAGTGCGATTTTGTGTATGATAAGCGGATGCTCCATAATAGTAACATTTTTAAATTTCATATTACCAACCCCTTATTTTTCTTCAAGTTTTTTGATTTTATCTACTCTTGCCTGATGTCTGCCACCTAAAAATTCACTGTTTAAGTAAGCATCAACAATATCTTTGGCAAGTTCAGGTCCTACTACTCTGCCACCCAACGCAATAACATTAGAATTGTTATGAGCAGCGGTCATACGTGCACTGAATGTATCATTAAGTAATGCCGCACGAATGCCTTTGATTTTATTGGCTGCTATTGACATACCAATACCTGTACCACAAACAAGAATTCCTTTTTCACACTCACCCGATACAACAGAATCGCAAACAATCTCTGCAATGTCAGGGTAATCAACAGAATCCTCTGTGTAACATCCAAAATCCTTGATATCAATATCTTTCGATTCAAGATATTTAATCAGTTCATTTTTCAACTGAAATCCACCGTGATCTGAGCCTATAGCAATCATGATAAGCACACCTTTCTTAAACTCAAACAATAGTATATAAAAAATCACAAATTATGTCAATCTTTTTCGCCTGATAATTCACGCTCCGCCTGCGAAGGACGCACATAAATAGGCTCCAAGGAATATACATCATCAAAATCGTCATTCAACGCACGACTATACGCTAAAAGTGCTATAGAAGATGCTCTTTGAATATTGAGGTTTGACGGTACAAATACAGCATTATCACCCATTGTATTGATGATAGTTTCTTTATGTTTAAAAACCCCGTCACCAAGAAAAATCGTTTTATGTGCCTTAATTTCTTCAAGAACAGCATCAAGACTTATAAGTCTGTCCTCTTTTAGCAAAACATCATTTTTATACAAAGCGTTATATACATTTCCACGTCTTGCATCCATAATCGGGCATACAACAGCATCATGGCAACACGGTATATTTGCATTCAAACCTGCCAAAGCAGATATTCCAATAATTTTCTTACTTCCGGAATGAGCAAATGATTTAGCAGTAGCAACTCCGATTCTTAATCCGGTAAACGAACCAGGCCCTAGCGACGTTGCAAAAACGTCAATATCTTTAATGGATACAGTTGATTTTTCCAGCATATCGGAAATGAGAGGTATAATAATCTGTGAATGTGTTTTGCCATTTGAAATCACATATTCACCTGTCAGTTGTCCATCCACAACAAGTGCTGCAGACGCAACCGGAGAAGAAGTATCAATAGCCAAAATTTTCATTATAAACTACCTTTTTTCGTAATAATAATCTTTCTGTAATCTTCAGATACAGATAAATCTTTCAGTATTTGTATATCATAATAATTCTCTGTAAGATTTTCTACAATTTCCGGCCATTCAAAGATGCATATACCATCACCAAATAGATATTCGTCAATGCCAATATCATATAAATCATCTTCATCATTCAATCTGTATAAATCAAAATGATAAACAGAAATCGGACCGTTCAAATACTCATTAACAATAGTAAATGTTGGACTGGACACACAATTCGATACTCCTAACCCTCTTACAATTCCAAATGTAAATGCGGTTTTTCCGGTACCTAAATCTCCTTTCAATGCAAGAACATCACCAGTTTTTAATGTTTTTGCAAAATCAAAAGCGATTTGATAAGTGTCTTCAACACAATTACTGATGAATTCCATTAAAACACCTCTAATCAGAACAATCCAACGATTTTTCCATTTTCATCAATATCAATATTATTAGCCGCAGGAACTTTAGGAAGTCCTGGCATCGTCATAATATCGCCTGTCAGAGCAACAACAAAACCTGCTCCGTTAGATATATTAACATCACGAACACTAACAGTAAAATCCTCAGGTCTTCCAAGCAATGATGGATTATCAGAAAGTGAATACTGTGTTTTTGCAATACATACCGGAACTTTATCAAGTCCCATATCCTCAATTTGTTTTATTTTCTTTTCGGCAGCAGTAGTATATGAAACACCATTACCGCCGTATATTTTTGTTACAATAGCATTGATTTTCTCTTTAATAGACATATCATTGCTGTACATTCTTGTAAAATCTTTTTCGTTTTTATCCAAAAGATTACAAAGTTTTTCTGCCAGTTCAACACCACCAGCACCACCTTTGCCAAATACTTCTGCTAAAGCAACTTCAACGCCAAGTGTTGAACAATACTCTTTTACAAAGTCAGTTTCTGCTTCGGTATCAGTAAAGAATGAATTTATTGCAACAATTACAGGGACACCAAATTTCTTTATATTTTCAATATGTTTACCAAGATTAACAATACCTTTTTTAAGAGCATCAACATCTTCATTTTTTAAATCTGCTTTTGCAACTCCACCATTATATTTAAGAGCGCGTATTGTGGCAACAATAACAACTGCATCAGGTGAAAATCCTGCAGCATCACATTTGATGTCAAGGAATTTTTCTGCTCCTAAATCGGCTCCAAATCCTGCTTCTGTAATAACATAATCGCTAAGTTTAAGAGCAAGTTTTGTAGCCATTACACTGTTGCATCCATGTGCAATATTAGCAAAAGGGCCACCATGCATAAAACAAGGCGTGTTTTCTAACGTCTGTACAAGATTCGGTTTTATGGCATCTTTCATGAGAAGAGTCATCGCTCCGTCTGCTTTTAAATCAGAGGCAGTCACAGGTTCACCATTCATATTGTAAGCAACAATGATTTTTCCAAGACGTTTTTTCAAATCCTGCAAGTCTGTTGCAAGGCACAATACAGCCATAACTTCAGATGCAACTGTAATCATAAAACCATCTTCACGAGGAACACCATTTATTTTCCCGCCAAGACCGATAACAATATTTCTTAAAGAACGGTCATTCATGTCCATTACACGTTTGAAAACAATTTTTGTTGTATCAATATTAAGCGCATTTCCTTGCTTTATATGGTTGTCCAAAAGAGCAGCAAGCAAATTATGGGCTGCGGTTATAGCATGCATATCGCCTGTAAAATGAAGATTTATATCTTCCATAGGAACAACCTGTGAATAGCCGCCTCCTGCAGCACCGCCTTTAACACCCATAACAGGTCCAAGAGAAGGTTCACGTAATGCAATTGAACATTTTTTTCCGATTTTATTCATTGCTTGTCCGAGTCCAACAGTAATAGTAGTCTTTCCTTCTCCAGCAGGAGTTGGGTTGATAGCAGTTACCAGAACAAGTTTTCCATCCTTATTGTTTTTGAATTTATCGTATGTTTCAGCAGAAAGTTTAGCCTTGTATTTGCCATAATACTCAATATCATCTTCACATAAACCCAGTTTTTCTGCAATACGTCCAATATGAAGCATTTTCGCTTCCTGAGCAATTTCAATATCTGTTTTCATAATTTTGTCCCCCAACATTATAAAAATTTAATTTAATAAACAGATTGCTTTGGCAGAAATTCCTTCGCCTTTACCTTCAAACCCAAGTTCTTCGGTAGTAGTTGCTTTAACACTTACACACTTAACTGAAATACCAAGTGTATCAGCAATTATCTGCCTCATTTCATCAATATACGGTGCCATTTTAGGTTTTTGTGCAACAATAATCGAATCAATATTGCCAACAGTATATCCATTGTTTTTTATCAAATCTGAAACGTAGGATAAAAGTTTGACACTTGATATCCCTTTATATTTTATATCTGAATCAGGGAAATGCTTACCGATATCACCAAGAGCAGCAGCCCCCAAAACAGCATCCATAACAGCGTGTAAAAGTACATCTGCATCCGAATGACCCAAAAGACCATACTCATATTCAATTTTCACTCCACCAATTATCAGGTCACGACCTTTAACAAGACGGTGAACGTCATATCCTATTCCAATTTTCATATCAGTCACCGAGTAAGCCTTTCATGATATATATATCCTGAGGTGTTGTGATTTTGATATTTTCATACTTGCCCTCAACCATTTTAACTTTATACCCTGCCTTTTCTGCCAGATAGCAATCATCAGTAGCACATATTTCAGCCTGTTTATGAATAGAACACAATATGTCTTTTTTAAAAACCTGTGGTGTCTGTACCTGCCACAGTTTTTCCCTATCAGCAGTATACTCGATATAACCGTCTGTATCTACCACTTTAACAGTATCCTTCATTTTAACACCTGCCGCAGAACAACCATATTCATACGCAGCAGTTATGCATTGCGATATTGTTTCTGTATCAATCATAGGTCTGGCACCATCGTGTACTGCAACAATATCAGTATCATCGCTGATTTCCTTCAAGCCGCTAGCAACAGATTCTTGTCTGGTGCTCCCTCCTGCAATTATTTTTGTTACTTTTGTAAAATTGAATTCATCAACAATGTCCTTACAATAAAGAATATATTCTTCCAGTGTAACAATGATTATATCGTCAATATCTGTACACTTTGAAACAGAATTTATTGTGTATGCAATAACAGGTTTCCCAAGAACATCAATAAATTGCTTTGGCACATCAGATTTCATTCTGTTGCCTACTCCACCGGCAACTATTATCGCAGTAGTTTTAACACGAGTTTTACTCATAGCCCCTCCGATAAAAAATCTAAATATTTAAAAATCTGCTTGTTTCGTTTTTGAGATTCTCACGTTCACAAACGGTATTAAATCTTACAAATTTGTTTTTGAGTTCTTTTAATGATTTGGGAATTCTTATGTTACCTTCATCTGAAAGCATCTGCAACAATTGGAACTCATCTTTGTCTTCAAGTTCTTTTTTGCCAACAAGAGCAGACAAGACACTACTGTTGAATTTAAACGGATTTGCAGTAGAGGCAATAACAGTTTTAGTAACATCACCGGTTTCCTCGACATATTTGTTGTATGCATATACCGCAACGGCAGTATGAGTATCAACAATATAGTCATATTTCTCGTGTGTATTTTTGATTGTGTCTATTGTTATCTCATCATCACAACAGCACGCATAAAAATTGTCTTTTATAACAGTCTTTAGTTCTTCGCTAACTTCATAACGTCCATCTGTTGATAGTTTATTCATATACTCTGTAACCAAAGCAGAGTCACCGTTAGTTGCATGGAAAAGAAATCTTTCAAGATTGCTGGAAATAAGTATATCCATAGACGGTGAAACTGTAGTTTCAAAATTACGGTTTCTGTCATATATACCAGTATTTATGAAATCAGTAAGAACATTATTGATATTGGAAGCACATATAAGTTTTCCTACAGGCAACCCCATACATTTTGCATAATATGCAGCCAAAATATTACCAAAGTTTCCTGTGGGAACACAAATATTTATTTTATCTCCAGCGTTTATTTCATTATTTCTTAACAAATCACAGTATGCAGCAAAATAATAAACAATCTGAGGTGCAAGTCTACCCCAGTTAATCGAGTTAGCGGAAGAGAAAGAAAATCCTTTATCTGCAATTTCGTCACCAAAATCTTTATCAGTAAATATTTTCTTTACCCCTGTCTGTGCATCATCAAAATTCCCCTTTACAGCAACAACATCAACATTATTTCCTTCTTGAGTCGTCATCTGGAGTTTTTGTATTTCTGATACACCGTTATCCGGATAAAAAACTTGAATTCGTGTCCCGGGAACATTTTTAAATCCCTCAAGTGCGGCTTTACCGGTATCACCGGATGTAGCCACTAAGATAACTACTTCTTTATCCTCGCCAGTTTTTTTGATTGCTCTTGTAAGGAGATGAGGAAGTATCTGTAATGCCACATCTTTAAAAGCACAAGTAGGACCATGCCAGAGTTCTAAAATATATGTACTGTCATCAAGTTTATATACAGGTGCAATTGAATCAGTTTCAAATTTTTCTTTAGTATACGCTCCGTTAGTGCATTCTAAAAGTTCTTCTTTGGAATAATCAGTTAAGAACATCCCTAAAATTTCAGCAGCAAGATCTGTATAAGATAATGTCGATAATCTTTTTATTTCATCAATATCAAGTTCTACATTATTCATTGGGACAAATAAGCCACCATCAGATGCAATTCCGTTCTTGATAGCAAATGATGCGGTAACATCAGAAACTCCGCCTCTGGTACTTTGATAATTCATAATTTAAACCTCCGAAAATTTGTTATTTATACAACGTAAAAGAATATACAGAAAAAGTGCATCAAACTGGCAATAACAGTAAATATGTGAAAAACACTATGAATATATTTTTTTGTTTTGCCAATATGATATAATAAAGCACCTATTGTATACGCAATACCACCAGCAACAAGAAATACCATTCCACCGTTCCCAATTGCTAAATACACTTGCTTGATGGTAAAAATAACACACCAACCCATTATAATATAACCAGCCATAGAAATTTTTGAAAAAGCATCAAGATCAATTGCATTTAAAACAATACCAATAGCGGTCAATGCCCATATTATACCAAAAATAATCCAACCTAAAGGTGTACTTATTGACCTGATAGCGCACAATGAAATAGGTGTATAAGTACCTGCAATAAGTAAAAAAATCGAACAATGGTCAATTACTTGAAATACAAGTTTTGCATTCAGTTCAGGTTTTAAACCGTGATAAATACTTGACATAGTATAAAGAAGTATCATTGTAAAACCAAATATACTGCTGCTTACCACTGCATAAGGATCACCATGAAGTGCAGCTTTTACAACACACAATACCAGCGCAACAATTCCAACAACACCGCCTACTATGTGCGTAACCATATTCATAATTTCTTCCCCTTTTGTATAAGAAGGAAGAACTCTATCTTTTAATTTTGTGCGATTCATATTGCTGCCTCCAATCCATTATTATAATTATAGTATGTTTGTTATTAAAAGTCAAGAAAAACAACTTAACTGTTCTGAATAAACCATACTCTTTTTAATAAAAAAGGTGCGGAAAACCGCACCTTTTTTATTAATGATTATTTCTTACAGGAGTTTTGTCTTTAAATAAAAGTGTAATACTCCATATACCGGCAATTCCAACCAGCGTATATACAATTCTTGAGATTAGTGCGCCCTGCCCCCCAAAAAGTGCTGCAACCACATCAAACCCAAATAAACCGATACACAACCAGTTTAATGCACCGATGATGACAATTATAAGTGCTGTATTATCCAACATCAATACTCTCTCCTTTATAAAAAGATTTGCCCGATTAAAGTTTATGCAATTACATAACTTTTAAACATGAAATTTTATGAAAATTATTGACACTAAATTTAGCAAATGTTAAAATATTCAAAACGATAAATTGTTTGAAAGAATCGGAAAGGTGGCATCCATTAAATGCTCAAACAACTTCTGCCTTATGCAAAAAAGCATTCCTTGTTTGCTGTTTTAGGGCCGTTAACTATTTCATTGGAAGTTTTACTTGAAATCCAAATACCGAAACTCATGTCAGAAATTGTTGATATAGGTATTACGAATTCGGATATCCCATTCATCTTGAAAACTGGCGGTATGATGATACTGATGGCATTAGTTTCATTGTTGTTCGGTATGCTATCAGCAATTTGTTCTTCGATTGCCGCAATGGGTTTTGGTGCCG
The DNA here is from genome assembly GCA_045589495.1 of Clostridia bacterium. GTDB lineage: Bacteria > Bacillota > Clostridia > UMGS1810 > UMGS1810 > SIG455. The sequence goes on along the minus strand of JAZNPF010000001.1, from coordinate 24,293 downwards.
AACTAAGAAAAGGAATTTTTAACAAATTACAAAGTTATTCTTTTGCCAATGTTGATAAATTCTCTTCAGCATCGCTAATTACTCGCATTACTACTGATGTCAATAACACTCAACATGCTTATATGATGATAATACGTATGATGGTCCGTTCGCCCGTAATGCTTGTCAGTGCAACTTATATGGCTTTCACAATAAATCCTAATCTTGTTACAGTATTCATTACCGCTATTCCCATATTGGCAACAGGAATGATTTTGATTGCTGTTTTTTCATTTCCTAAATTCAGTATTATGATGAAAAAATATGATGCAATAAATTCCACAATTCAGGAAAATCTTACAGCAATACGGGTTGTAAAGGCATTTGTTCGTTCAAAATATGAAAAAATTAAATTCAAAACTGCAAACGAAGGGTTGAAAAATGCTTCCGTCGCTGCCGAAAAAATAACAATACTATCGAATCCTCTTATGCAACTTGTTATGTATAGTTGCATCATTGCAATTTTATGGTTTGGCGGAAATATGGTTGTAGTTGGCAAAATGCAGACCGGAGAACTTATTGGATTTGTTTCTTATGTTACACAAATACTTACTTCCCTTATGATGATTTCAATGGCATTCATTATGCTTACAACATCTAAAGCCTCCGTCGAAAGAATAACAGAAGTATTATTGGAAGAAAGCGATATTTCTGATAAAAACGTTTCTGATTGCACAACTATAAACAGTGGTAATATAGAATTTAAAAATGTATCCTTTAAATACAATAAGAATTCAGAAACCGACACTTTAAAAAACATAAATTTAACGATTAAATCAGGAGAAACTGTAGGTATACTTGGTGGTACAGGTTCATCTAAAACTACACTTGTGCAACTTATTCCCCGTTTATATGATGTAACTTCCGGATGCGTATACGTAGACGGAAAAGATGTTAGAGAATACAAATTAAACACCTTAAGAAATGCGGTTTCGATGGTTTTACAAAAAAACTTGTTGTTTTCCGGCACCATAAAAGAAAACCTGAAATGGGGTAATGAAAACGCCACAGATGAAGAAATAATTTCTGCTTGTAAAGATGCACAGGCATATGATTTTATAATGTCATTCCCAAATGGTTTTGACACACTTTTAGGGCAAGGCGGTGTAAATGTTTCCGGAGGGCAGAAACAACGTCTTTGTATCGCAAGAGCACTTATTAAAAATCCAAAAATCATTATTCTGGACGACAGTACAAGTGCTGTAGATACTGCAACTGATTCAAAAATCCGAAATGCTTTTTCTAAAAATCTGAAGGATATAACAACAATTATTATTGCACAGAGAATCACATCAATACGTGAAGCAGATAAAATCATCGTACTTGATAACGGTGAGATTTCAGATGTTGGTACCCATACTTATTTGCTTGAACACAATGAAATCTATCGCGATGTATATGAAGCACAGCAGAAAGGAGTTGATGAATATGCCTCCAATGCGTAACAGAAGTTTTGCAAAACCCAAAGATGCTGTATCAACTTTTAGACGCGTTATAAGTTATATGTTTTCAAACAAAACTTCGCTTTTGGCTGTAACCATCCTTGTACTTATAAGTTCTGCTGCCGGCGTAGCAGGTACATATATGCTAAAGCCAATTATAAATGACCATATAATACCTATAATCGGCAAAACTCCCACTTTGGTTTTATTTATTCCGTTAATCAAAATACTTATTTTAACTTCGCTTATATATTTAATCGGTGCTATTTCAAACTATAGTTATAACCTTATAATGACTAAAGTTACAAACAATACACTATATACAATAAGAACGGATTTATTTAACAAAATGCAGGATCTGCCAATCAGATATTACGATACACATCTTCATGGTGATATAATGAGTTTATACACAAATGATATAGACACGTTGCGTATTGCGATGTCAAGCGGATTTACTCATTTGATTTCATCTTCTGTAACTGTTGCCAGCACCTTTATAATGATGTTGATAATCAGTCCCCTACTCACTCTTTTCATTATTATAATGCTTTTCATAATGTTTTTTATTATAAAATTTATCAGTAAACGAAGTGCTATGTTTTTTAAAAAGCAACAAGCGGCAGTGGGTAAAGTAAATGGATATGCTGAAGAAATGATAACAGGTTTCAAAGTTATTAAAGTATTTTGCAGAGAAGAAAAAATCAAAAAAGAGTTTAATGAAATTAACGAAGATTTGAGAAAATCAGCAACACTGGCAAATATTTTTGCCACAATTATGATGCCAATAATGGGAAATATCTCTTATTTTAACTATGCGGTTACTGCAGCAGCCGGTTCTTTACTGGTTATACGAGGAATTATGGATGTTGGTTCAATTGCATCATTTTTGCAATATACACGTTCTTTTTCTCAACCTATAACACAAATTTCACAACAATTTAATTCAATATTATCAGCACTTGCAGGTGCTGAAAGAATTTTTGCATTGATTGATCAAAATTCAGAAAAAGATGATGGTTATGTAACACTGGTTAATGTAGCAAATATTACCGGTGATATTGTTGAATCCGATTTCCATACCGGTTATTGGGCTTGGAAACACAAGCACAAAGATGGCTCTACAACTTATACACCTGTTAAAGGTGAGGTTGAACTTGATAATGTTACTTTTAGTTATGATGGAGAAAAAAATGTTTTATCGAATATTTCTCTTCTTGCTAAACCATCACAAAAAATTGCATTTGTAGGTTCAACTGGTGCTGGAAAAACCACCATTACAAACCTAATAAACAGATTTTACGATGTAGAAAACGGAAAAATCAGATACGACGGTATAAATATACAGAAAATCAAAAAAGATGATTTGCGTCGCGCAATGGCTGTTGTTCTTCAAGACACACATCTGTTTACTGGAACTGTAATGGAAAATATACGTTACGGAAAGCTTGATGCAACCGATGAAGAAGTTATTGCAGCAGCAAAATTTGCAAACGCGCATTCGTTTATAGAACATTTACCAAATAAATATGATACTGTGCTTACCTCTGATGGTGCTAATTTAAGTCAAGGGCAATGTCAACTTTTAGCAATTGCACGAACGGCAGTTGCAGATCCACCGGTGCTTATTCTTGATGAGGCAACAAGTTCTATTGACACACGTACAGAAGCACTTATTGAAAAAGGTATGGATAAACTTATGGAGGGCAGAACGGTATTTGTTATTGCACACAGATTATCTACCGTTCGAAATTCAAATCGTATTATAGTTCTCGATGGTGGAAAAATAATCGAACAGGGAAATCATGAAGAATTGCTTGCATTAAAAGGTAAATACTATCAGTTGTATACCGGTCAATTTGAACTCGAATAATAAAAAAGGTTATGGTTTAAACGCCATAACCTTTTTTATTACGAATATCTGCCTCTAGTACGATGATTTTTAACTATTTTGTTTTTAAAAGTGTCTTTTGTCATAATCCAATCTGTACTTATAAGTTCTTTACCTTCCATAAAAATCTCATCAGATTCAAATTGATTTTCAATTTCGTCAATCAGTTCTTCAAGTTCACCATATTTATAAAGTTGTTTATAGGTTGGATGCTTATATGGATTAACATAATATCTCAAAACGCGTATATATAAAAACAACAGCAATGCAAATCCAAATATCATAATTGCCACATCAGTGTTTTCAATTTCCATCTCAAGATTTCGACTGTCGAACATAAATTCGTTCATTGTCACTGTAGAACCGCCTGATGTGAGTTTAGAAATATCAGATTTAATTACATCAGCAGGTTGAACAAAGATACCGGAAAGAATAGTATTTGAAACCGGTTTTTCTTCACCATAATGCAAGACAGGAATGTGAATATCCCCTATTTTCCCCATATAAACTGTACACAAAACATATTCAATCATTTCTTTTGTTTTGGGATCTTCAAGTTGAGTTGTGTATTTAACACCGATATCTTCAAAATCGTCAAATTTTACATTGAATCTATACTTATTACCATCGTGATAACTGGTATCAAAAAAAGCATAAGACGGAATTGATTTATCGGCACGTTTTTTCATAACAATTTCCTTATCTAAAGTAATGGTTTGCGTACTCCTTATGAATTTGTCTGAGTCAAAATCATAAGGACCATGGAGTTTGCCGACAATAAACGGCATAGCACGCATCATATATAAAACATATAACACCGTCAAAATGATATTTATTACTAAAAACTTACGTCTGCCTCGTACCATGCCATTATATAGAATGTGGCCTTTACGTATATTATTTATATTTTTCATCTTAATCTATTTACCTTTCATATTCGTTATAGACATCTCTTTTAGGAATGCCTCTTTCATCAGCTGCCTTTTTTATTGCTTCTTTTTTTGTATATCCCTCTTTAATCAGTCTGTCAACGTGGTCTTTAACAGGAACAGATAATGCAATCTCCTGTTCAGCAAGTATTTGTGCAGATTTATCAAAACCATCAACAACTAAAACAAATTCTCCTTTTGGCTCATCCTCATCATAAAGAAAGGCAGTTTGTTTTAAAGTTGTCCTTATAACAGATTCATGAATTTTTGTAAGTTCTTTTACAATGGAGATTTTTCTGTCCCCTAATTTTTCATATAAATCTTTTAAAGTACGTTTAATTCTGTGTGGAGCCTCATAAAAAATAAGTGTGTGCTCATCACATATAATTCTTTCAAAAAATTCATCACGTTCATTTTTTGAAACCGGTAAAAACCCCTCAAAAGCAAAACGCTTTGTTGAAAGCCCTGAAATAATCAATGCATTAATTCCAGCAACTGCTCCCGGCAAAGGAATTACTTTAATGTCATTTTCTATACAAAGTTTAACTAAATCCTCACCCGGATCAGATATTGCAGGTGTACCTGCATCAGTTACCAACGCAATATTTTTGCCGGAAATCAAATCTTCAATAAGTGACGCCCCTTTTGATGCTTTATTGTGTTCATGATAACTTACCAGTTTTTTGCTGATTTCCAGGCGGTTTAATAATTTTAAAGTATGTCTGGTATCTTCACACGCAATAATATCAACAGATTTCAAAACTTCAACAGAACGATATGTGATATCCTCAAGATTCCCTATCGGAGTAGCACAAAGATATAAAACTCCCTTTTCCATATTATCCTTCCTTACGCATGTATACAGGTTTTTCAATTTTAAGCGAAGCATTCCCTCCGTACAATCCCTCTACCAAAAACAAATTAGGTGCTGCATCTGCATACGGATATACCATTCTCAAACGTTTGGGCTCTATTGAATACTTTCGCAAGGCACACATCACATCAACCATTCTGTCACATCTATGAACTATATATATCTTTCCGCCGAATTTCAACAGTTTAGAGGAAATCCTTGCAATATCATCAATATTGATAAGAATTTCATGACGCGCTATTGTTTTGGTGTCAGCATCATTTGTAAAACCGGAACCGTTAACCATATAAGGAGGATTACAGGTAATCACATCAATGCTGTTATGTTGAAAATATTTCAGTGCATTATTGACATCATCGTTGATAAAATCTATTCTATCTTCAAGATTGTTAAGACTTCTGTTTTTTTCAGCAAGTTCAAATGGTTTACACTGTATTTCTATTCCCGTTATATGTTTAACTCGTGTTTTTGCACACAATAAAATAGGAATTATTCCATTACCCGTACACAAATCAACGACGTTTTGATTATGCTTAGCAGTTGCAAAATCAGAGAGCAAAACGCTATCGGTACCAAAACAGAACCCATCTGTATCCTGAATGATTTTATATCCATTCCCTAAATCATCTATTCTTTCCATAAATCATACTCCGAATATTTTAGTGATATCTGAAAAAGTAACAATAATTGCAAAAATTATCAATAACGCAAAACCTATAAAATGTATAATTCCCTCAGCATTTCCTGATAACGGCTTTCTACGGATTTTTTCTATAATTAAAAATAAAATTCTTCCCCCATCAAGTGCAGGCAATGGAAACAAATTTACAACACCAAGATTGATAGAGATAAGTGCTGCAAGACTTAAAACAGACTCAACCCCCATTTTAGCAGCTGTATTGATTTCACTTATTATCCCAACAGGACCTGCAACCGACGATAATGGGACTGTACCGGTTATCAATTGCCAGAAAGATATCAGAACAATTTTCACAACAAACGCTGATTGGCATATCGAAAGGTAAATAATGTCAGTAAACCCCTTGCCGGACGCACTCGGTTTAAACCCATAAATAGGCAGACCACCATCTTCCATAATTTTAGGAGTAACTTTTAACGTTACTTTTTCACCATTCCTTTTAACAGTAACTTCTGTTTCTGCACCTTGGTTCTGGTATACAAAAAAACTTATATCATTATAAGTTCTTATTTTTGACGAAAAATTAACGCTTTCCATTTTAATTATTTCATCACCGATGCAAACACCTGCGTCTTCAAAAGCACTTCCTGAAACCACTTCTCCAATTATATTCGAGGGTTGCGCAGGCGAAATAGAAAATATATACATAAATATAACAAGCCCAAGAAACAAATTCATTGCAGCGCCAGAAAAAAGAACAAAAAATCTTTTCACTGCACTTTTATTACAAAAAGCATTTTCGTTACTACTCTCTCCGTCTTCACCATCCATAGAGCAATATCCACCTATAGGAAGCAATCTGAGTGAATATTTGGTTTCACCTTTTTCAAATCCGAATATTTTTGGTCCCATTCCTATAGAAAATTCAAATACTGTTATCCCTGATAGTTTTGCAGTTATAAAATGACCAAATTCGTGTATAGCAATTATTACGCAAAAAATGACTACAGTCCATATAACAGCGCTCATTAAAAAACTCCTTTTTTAAAAATCTAATGAATATACAAATTCTCTTGCTTCTTTATCGGCTTTCAAAATATTAGCAACAGATACTTTTTCAAGATTATGGCTATTCATAGCACCTTCGACAGCATCAGCAATCTGCAAAAATCCAATTTTTCCTTTTAAAAATAAATCTACCGCCGCCTCATTTGCACCATTCATTGCAGCGGGCATAGTGTTACCACATTCAGCAGCACGTACAGCCAAAGATAAACATCTAAAAGTTTTAGTATCCGGTCTATCAAAAGTAAGATTTCCAAGTTCAAATATATTCATTGGTGTTGAAACCGATTTAACTCTGTTCGGATAGTTAAGAGCATAACTTATTGGAAGCCTCATATCAGGCATTCCCATTTGTGCAATAACTGAACCGTCAATAAATTCAACCGCAGAATGAATTATACTCTGTCTGTGAATAACCGGCAAAACATTTTTGATATCCACATCAAATAACCACTTTGCCTCTATCATCTCTAACCCTTTATTCATCAAAGTAGCACTGTCAATAGTAATTTTACTGCCCATTGACCAATTAGGATGATTTAAGGCGTCTTTAACTGTTACATCTTTAAGTTCATTCGCTGTTTTCCCATAAAACGGTCCGCCGGAAGCAGTAAGAATGATTTTTGATATCTCTTTTCTGTTTTCTCCATTCAAACATTGGAAAATTGCACTATGTTCACTATCCACAGGCAAAATATCTACACCGTGTTTTTCACACATTGGCATTATCAATTCTCCTGCAGTGACAAGAGTTTCTTTATTTGCTAGGGCAATATTTTTTTTTGATTTAATAGCCTCTACCGTAAGTTCTAATCCTGCATTACCAACAATGGCAGTCAACACAGTATCACACTCATCTAAAGTAGATGCCTCTATAAGACCTTCGTAACCTGCTGAAATTCTGACAGACAAATCTGCTACAGATGTTTTTAATTCAGTGTACAAATTCTTATCAGCCACACAAGCAAATTCGGGCTTGAATTTGCGTATTTGTTCTGAAAGAAGTTTGATATTACGATTTGTCGTTAATGCAACAGCATGCAAATTATTCGAATTTTCAATAACATCCAATGCTTGTGTTCCTATGGAACCGGTAGCCCCTATCAAAGATATTTTTTTCATATTGTACCTCAATTATAACACAGGGAAAATTTGAATATAGTAAAATACGAACGGTGCAACTACAAGAACAGAATCAAAACGGTCCATAACTCCACCGTGTCCCGGAAGTAAATTTCCATAATCTTTAATACCCTTCTCACGCTTAATCCAGGATGCTGCAAGATCACCAAACTGTGAAAGAATGGCTCCCGTTACTCCAAGTATAATCAGCGATATCCAGTTTACGTTTCTGCCAAATCCATAGGCACACACAACTCCATAAATCATCATAAACACTGCACCGCCAAGCACGCCACCGATTGCACCTTCAATTGTTTTTTTAGGACTGACAGCCGGAATAAGTTTATGTTTTCCAAAAAGTCTACCAAAAGTATACGCCATAGTATCAGAAAGCCAAGCAATAATTATCGGAATCCAGATTAAAAATTTGCCGTCTGTGTACTTAATAATAAGAATAAGATGAATAAAGAAAAATATTACGTAAAATGTTGAAAAAAAACATTGTGATACATCAGAAAAACTTGTTTTGGTATGAGTTATTATCATATAAATTAACAATGACATCAGAAAAAAACACATCAAAGTTGTAAACCACACCATTTTTCCGTAAACAGAAATACCAATTAACGCTATAGAAGTTATGTACCCAATAACTGCCAATGGTATATTATTTTTAAGAAAACCAAGAGCAATATACATTTCCGTCAAACCACCAATTGCGATAACAGATATAATAAGCGATATTAACGGCACATTACCAAAAAGAAGTAATGCAATCGCAAAAATCGCACCGACAATGCCGACGATCAATCTTTCTTTCAGCATAATTATACACCTCCGAAACGTCTGTTACGCTGTTGAAAATCAATAATTGCCCTATTTAAATCTGAAGTTTTAAAATCAGGCCAGTTAATATCAGCAAACCAAAATTCGCTATAGGCGCTCTGCCACAACAAAAAATTAGAAAGCCTTCTTTCGCCACTAGGACGTATAATCAAATCAGGCTCCGGACTGTGGGCAGTATAAAGATATTTTCCAATTAGTTCCTCATCTATATCTTCAGCACATATTACATGGTTGTTAATTTTTTCGACTATATTTTTAACAGCATTTGTTATTTCTTCACGGCCACCATAATTCAATGCAATATTAAGTGTTAGTCCATCATTATGAGCAGTTGCCTCTTCAACGGTTTTAATTTTTTGAAGAATTTCTTGCGAAAGACCCTCTTTAGAACCAACGATGCGTATGCAAATATTATCATCACCAATTAAATTTTTATAATCACTCAGATACTCACCCAGAAGCACCATCAAAGCATCAACTTCGTCTTTTGGACGTTTCCAGTTTTCAGTTGAAAAAGCGTATACTGTCAAATGCCTTATACCAATATTACCAGCGTAACGCGTAATTTTTTCAAGTGTTTTAGCACCTGCTCTGTGTCCAGCCGAGCGATTAAGACCTCTTTTTTTTGCCCATCTGCCATTTCCGTCCATTATTATTGCTATGTGCTTCGGCAAATTATTTATGTCTATTTCTTTAATAACTTTTCGCTTTTTAAAAAACATATTCCCTGACATTGTACACAAGGTCAGCCCACCATAACAGTGAACCGACCTTAATGTGTTCCTTTCGGATAATTTTATACTTCCATAATTTCTTTTTCTTTTTTTGCGGTTATTTCATCAATCAATTTGATAAATTTATCAGTAAGTTTTTGAATATCATCTTCCGCAATTTTAAGATCGTCTTCTGTTATTTCAGACGCTTTTTTCTGTGCTTTAAAACTCTCAATTGCATCACGTCTTATTGAACGGATAGCAATTTTGCATTCTTCTCCATATTTTTTTACAGTTTTAGAAAGTTCTTTTCTGCGTTCCTCAGTAAGAGGCGGAAAATTCAGTCTGATAGATTTACCGTCATTGTTTGGTGTGATTCCAATATCAGATTTCAAGATCGCCTTTTCAACTTCTCCAAGTATACTTGCATCCCACGGTTGAATTAAGATTGAACGTGCATCAGGAACAGATACAGTACCAATTTGTGTAAGTGGCGAATCTACGCCGTAATATTCAACGGTTACTTTATCTAAAATTGCCGGATTGGCACGACCGGCACGAATGCTTGCTAAATCTGCTTCAAAAACAGAAATTGATTTGTTCATTTTGCTTTCAAATGCTTCATATTTACTCATAAAAAATCTCCTCTCTATTTAAAATGCGTGTTTACGCATAAAATCACTTACTTACAATTGTACCGATTTCTTCACCGTGAATAGCACGTTTTATATTCTGTGGATCATCAAGGCCAAAAACTCTTATCGGAATACTGTTGTCCATACAAAGCGATGTAGCGGTTGAATCCATTACACCCAATCCTCTGTTAAGAACATCAATATATGTAAGGCTATCAAACTTAACAGCATTTTTGTTGATATTCGGGTCACTATCATACACAGCATCAACTTTTTTGGCAAGCAGTATAATTTCAGCACCAATTTCTGCTGCTCTTAATGCTGCCGTTGTATCTGTTGAAAAATACGGGTTTCCAGTTCCGCAGCCAAATACAACAACTCTTCCTTTTTCAAGATGTCTTTCTGCTTTGCCTCGTATATATGGTTCTGCGATAGCACGCATTTCAATGGCAGTTTGAACACGCGTAGGAACACCTCTTTGCTCTAATGCGTCACAAAGAGCAAGTGCGTTTATTACTGTAGCAAGCATACCCATGTGGTCTGCTCTCGTTCTGTCCATATTTTCACCGGTTCTTCCTCTCCAGAAATTACCGCCACCAACTACTATTGCCATTTCCACGCCTTCGTCAGCACATTCTTTTATAGTATCTGTAATCTTACCGATTGTTTCTTCACAAAGACCAAAGCCTTTTTCACCTGCAAGTGCTTCACCACTGACTTTAAGCAAAACTCTTTTGTATTTCAAGCCCATTGTAATACCTCCGCATAGTGTCAAAAAAATTCTATTTTAAATATTATAACACACAAACTCCAAAAAGAAAATATATATTTTAACAAATTTTAAATTTTTTTAAAAAACCCTCTTGAAAGGCAAGAGGGTTAATAAATTACATTGTTACCGCATCTCGAAGACCTTCGGAATTGTAAGATTTTTTCATATATGCATATTCCTCATCAGAAGGTTTATATGTTGGAACAATATTTGATATAATTTTTTTGATATCTTCATCATCGCTGTCATCGATAGCTTTATGCAACATAGTAAGATTATTTTCAAGAACATTTATATCAGAGAAAGTCGGTTGTCCAATAAAAATTTTGCTATGAGCAGTCTTTTTAAGCCCTTCTTCTTCCATTAAAAGTTCTTCATAAAGTTTTTCACCCGGACGTAATCCGGTAATTTCAATTTTAATATCTTTATCAGGACGCAAGCCGGATAATTTAATAAGATTTACTGCTAAATCATAGATTTTTACGGGTTCTCCCATATCAAGAATAAAAATCTCTCCACCTTTTGCATAAGAGTATGATTGCAAAACTAAACGTACTGCTTCAGGGATAGTCATAAAAAATCTTGTTATTTCTTTGTGTGTAAGCGTAACTGGTCCACCACTTTCAATCTGTTTCTTAAACAGTGGTATTACTGATCCATTACTTCCCAATACATTTCCAAACCTCACTGCAACATATTTTGTTTTACTGATAGTCTGCATTGATTGAATAATCATCTCGCAAAGCCGTTTTGAAGCTCCCATTATATTGGTTGGATTAACTGCTTTATCAGTGGAGATTAAAACAAATCTGTCAACATTGAATTTATTTGCACATTTCGCAACATTATACGTTCCAAAAACATTATTTTTAACAGCTTCACCCGGACTGTCCTCCATAAGAGGAACATGTTTATGTGCAGCAGCATGAAAAACTGCATACGGACGATATTTTTCAAATAATATTTCCATACGTTTAAGATCACGTACTGATGCAATAAGGACTTCAACATCCAACTCAGGATAAAGTGCTTTTAATTCCATTTGAATATCATAAGCATTATTTTCGTAAATATCGACTATTACCAATTTTTCAGGTGACAACTTTGCTAACTGACGGCAAAGTTCACTTCCGATAGACCCTCCGCCACCAGTAACAAGAATAACTTTATCTTTCACATCAGAACTGATAACATCGTTATCAAGAACAATTTCGTCGCGAGCAAGTAAATCTTCAATTTGAACATTACGCACTTTTGAAAACATTCCATCTTCAATAGTTTCAAATCTATAAACGGAGGGTATAATTTTCGTTGTGCAATTCGTCGATTTACAAATTTCTATAATATTCTTTTTATCATCTTCCTTTAGAGATGGTATAGCAATAAGAATCTCATCAATCGCATTCATTTTCACTATCTTGGGGATAGCATTTCTGTTACCCATAACCTGAAATCCAGATATAACACAGCCTATTTTTTCTGTATTATCATCAATTAAGCCAATTATTTTATATGGAGATTCTATGTTTTTTGTAATATCATTTATAATAACTCTGCCTGCATTCCCTGCGCCCACAATGAGTAAATTCTTTTTAATGCGATTATTTAATTTGTCAAAATATGATGATACAGAAATTGCCAACAGACGCACCAATACTCGTGATGCCATAATAAAGGCAGACGCAAACACTCCAGCAAGCATAAGAACTCTTTCACTACATACATTCGGCAATTTTAAGAAAATCAACATTAAAACAGCAATTTCCAAGACTAATACCCTTGTTGCCTTAAAATAATCACTTAATCCGGCATACAGCCAAATTATGTTGTACAAACCAAAACACTCAAAAGCAACGCAGTGAAAAACACATGATATCGCAATTGTAACACCAAAATAGTAAGTACCATAAACATCAGATATCAAATCTAAAAACATTGCAGAAAATATGTATGCCACAACAACAAACAACACATCAATCAACACAAATATACTTTTTTGATTTTTTGTTAAAAATTTTTCCATAATAACCTCATAAATTATTTAAACATATTTAAGTAGTATGCACGTTTTAGAGTTTTTTCCGACGCGTATGCATTTTTTATTGTTAAAATGATCTCCGTATTTTGATTGGTCTTTTTTAATATTGATTCTATTTCTGAAATAACCCGTCCTACTTTTGCATCACATTCACTTTCTAATGCCATAGCCTTTTTTGCGTATGCAGCACCAATTTCAAGTTGTTTGGAACGTGTTTTCTCTGATTTGTCAAGTTTTTTATATTCAGCCACCGCAGACGCAACCATAGAATCAAGTTTGCCAATATACTCATTTTTCAAATTATACAGTGATGTTATGTGATAACTAACGTCGTTGTCACCTTTACTATTCAAAGATGTTTCTTTTTTTTGAAGTTCTTCAAGAACAATTTTTTCAATAATTTGTTCTTTTGTAACAGCCCCCTGTTCAATCTGTAAATTTTCTTCATAGGTAAAATCTCTTATTGAATGACCAATAAACTTTTCAAGATCTTTTTTCAGATTGTCATCAGTTTCGCTTATCATATTTTCGATTTGTTCAGAAGAATATTTAAAAGAATAGAATATCCCTTTAATATTATTTTGCTGTGTGTAAAGCAAAAATATCAATGCAATCAGAATAACAAGTATAACAATCAACAAGATCCGTTTTTTCACAACAGCACCTCAACAGATAAGATTTGTTTTTAACCTATATAATATTATACCACAAAACTACGAATTTGCAATAGAAATAAATTTTCTTTTGTTTTTATAAAAAAACACTTGATTTTTTTATATATTGGTATTATAATTATAAAAGTGTTTCGGGGTGTGGCTCAGTTTGGTAGAGCATCGTCTTCGGGACACTGCAATCTTATGAGTTGTGTTTTTACATGAGTTCCCAAACTCCTTGAAAACACTCGCTTTATTTCCTAATCAAAACTAAAATTTAACCACAAAAAAGTTTTTGACCACATGTTATCCCACAGACACGGATAACCTAAAATTTAATATCGGGGTGTAGCGCAGTTTGGTAGCGCGCTTGCTTCGGGAGCAAGAGGCCGTGGGTTCAAATCCCGCCACTCCGACTTAAAACCTCAGTAACTATGCGGTTTCTGAGGTTTTTCTTTTTAACAATCATATTCACCTTTTTCATTGTTTAATCTCACCCAAATTTTGATATAGGCAAAAGTCAAGGCACGGATTTTATATATCCGTGCCGTTTTCGTTATTGTGCTTTTTTAAGTTCTTCTTTTTGTTTTAATATTTCTGCTTTCATCCCCTTTATTAGCACAGCGAGTTTCTCCTCGCATTCTTCTCTCGTAGGTGCATATATGTTTCTTGCTATTCGTTTGCCATAAGCATCCTTCGGTGAGTATCTGCCTTCGTATAGATGTTCATTTATCTTGCTTATGCATCCTGTTCCTGGTTTTCGCACTTTGCCCTTTTTAGGCTCAAATTTGGTTTGTGGCGGTCTTTCTTGTTCGTCAGGTGATGTTTCGCTCGTTGAGTCAGTATTCTTGCTAAATCTGGCGTTTATTTTCTCTGCCGCTTGCTGTTTCATTTCTTCTGTACTGTGCAGATATATGTCAAGGGTTGTCTTGCTCGATACATGACCCAGTATAGTGGATAGTGTCTTAATATCCATTCCGTTTGCCAGTGCAGTTGTTGCAAATGTATGCCGTAAGTCATGGAAACTCACTATTTTACATTCGGCTCTTTCTAAGACCAGTTTCATCCTTGAGTATACAGAGCCGGGATCTCTTGGCATCCCATCTACTCTTGGAGATGGGAACATCCACTCTGAATTTACTGTTTCCTTGTATTCTTTTAATATACTTACAAGGCTTTGTGGCAGTATTATCGTTCGTATAGACTCATCTGTTTTTGGCTCTGTTATTACAAGTCTACCTTTTGACCTTCGGACTTGTCTCCTCACTTTAAGTTGACCTGTTGCAAAGTCAATGTCTATCCATTTTAGCGCCATTGTTTCTCCCCGCCGTAGTCCAGTTGAGAGTGCCACTAGGAATATTTCGAAGTATCCGTCATATTTGGCTTGTATGAGAAATCTTTGTATTTCATCTTTTGTAAGCACTTGTTTTTCTTTTGATTTCTTTGGCGGGATTTTGCATCCTATTGCAGGATTTGTTTTTATCAATCCTTCTTCTACTGCTTTTTGTAAGGCAGTTCTGCAGTTTGCATGGCATCCCCTTACAAATCTTCCTGACAGACCGTTACCAAGTTGTTCTCTGTATTTCAGTCTTCCGTCTTTTTTCAAGTTGTTATAGAATTTCTGCAGGTCATTCTGCGTTAATTCATTCAGTGGTATTTTTCCAATCTTGGGTATGATATGTCCATATATTCTTGTTTCGTATCCTTCCTGAGTCGATTCTTTTATTCGCATCTTGCAGTAATTTTGATACCAGAAGTCTATCCACTCGCCGAATGGCATATCTCGTCTTACTTTTTCCTTTCTTACGAATCCGATTTCGTCTTTGAGTTTTTCTAATTTTTCAATACATTCCGTTTTACTTTTTGCCGTTACACTTTTAGTCCTTGGCAACCCATTTTCATCGTAACCAATTACAATTCGCCCTTCCCATCGTCCGTCTTTTCTTTCTCTTATTGTTCCTTGTCCTGATTTTCGTCTTGCCATGGTTTTAACTCCTTTCCGAGTATGTCTTCCATAAAGTCCCCTATTATATCTGATGCCCTTTGTTGCATATCTGTTGTCACATGCGTATATGTATCCAGTGTGAAACTTGGATTAGTATGTCCAAGTATTGTTGATAATGTTTTAGCATCTACTCCGTTTGCTATTGCATGTGTAGCGAATGTGTGTCTTAAGTCGTGGAAGGTTATGTTGGGGAGATTTAGATTTTTTAAGAACCTCTTTGCTTTTCTGTAGGCGGCTTCCGGTGCTATTGGTAGTTCCGGATTAATTAGATTCGGGAATATCCATTTTGATATTTTCTTTCGTCGTTTAAGAATATTTGCCGTTGCTTTAGGTAGTATGATATACCTTTCTCCTTCATCCGTTTTTGGTTTACCCTCTTTGAGTTCTCCGTTTTCTCTGTATATATTTACTTTTATATAGATTTTATTTTCCTTCTCATCGAAGTTTTCCCATTTAAGGCCGCATATTTCTCCTCTTCTTAAGCCTGTGGTCAGTTCCAGGTAGAAGAAGTCGCCCCATTCTTTATCTTTCTTAATTACATTCATTAACTTATCAAGTTCGCTATCATTTAGTACCTGCAGGTCTTTTTTCTTTTTCTTCGGCACTGTTGTTCCATCTGTAGGATTTTTTGCGATAAGTTTCTTTTCTATTGCCATCTCCATTGCTCTGTGCAAGGTACTGTGTATCTTTATTATCATATTATCTGAAAGTGTATGTCCATACTTTGGGTGCTTATTGACTCTTCCTGATTTCTTTAGTCTTGCATACATTTTCTGTATCTCGTTTGTTGTTATGAATGCAATTCTTTTATCGCCGATATATGGTTTTATGTAGCATCTGCATATTAGTTTGTCGTAAGCAAGAGTTGTCGGTCTTACTGTTCCGGGCAGTAATTCATTAATCCATTTATCAAGCCATTCACCAAGTGTCATGTTGCTATCTTCGTTTAAATCGGCATCCTGATACTGTTGTTTCAAAGCATTTAACTTTTGCATCATTTCCTTTTGAGTCTTGCCGTACACATATCTGAATATGGAATCACCATTTTGCTTATGACCTACTACAATTCTGCCTTCCCATTGATCGGGTTTCTTTTGGCGAATCATACCATCTCCTGATGGTCTTCTTTTTCCCATCTACTCACTTCCTTTCTATCAACAACACACAATACTGTAAAGGTTTGAACAAGTCAAGTGAATTTTACAAATAGATTTGTAAAATTCAAAGCAAATATCATTTTTAATATTGAAAATATAATATAGTAACAGAATAAAGCAAAACTTTTAATGGTATTGCTAAATAAAAAGTAAATAACCGCCAGTGGCGGTTATTTACTTTTTATTTAAAATATTAACTTATTGCAAATAATTGATGATTTTACTAAACTGAGGTTCTTTAAATGACGGATAATTATTTCTGTGTTTTAACGTTTCTAAACCATTTACGCATATTAAAGATATAAACATTATCAATTTGAATATAAGATTTTTTATGCATATCATAAATATAATCGATAAAACCAAACCACAAATATACGCTGCAGCAATTGAAATATAGTTATACTTCAATTTCTTTATTTGTTCATTTATTGCCCAGTTTAAAAGAAACATCAAAGAAGAAAAAATAAAAAACACAGAATTGAAAGGTAATAGCGACAGTTTAGATAATATACCAAAATTTATATCCCAACCTTTAAAAGAGATTAAACTTATTTCAGTTACCATACTCAAAAAGTAAAGCGCTTGTAAAAACATTGAAAACAATATCACTAAAAATATTATTCTGTTTAAAACAGGAATTTCAACGACATTATTAAAACTTAATCTTTTTTGTATCCTTTTTCGTTTATTCCAATGATAAATTAATTCAATATTGTCTTTAACTTTTAATCCGTTAATATCTATCAAATCACAAAAAACAGAATCTGTTTCTTTACTAATAATACAACAGATTAGAAAAGCAATTTTATTATCTAAAATTCTCTTATTGACATAATTGCCTTTCTTTATAGCCTCTTTTGCTAAATATATTAGTAAAAAGAAGTTAGATATATCCTCTTCGCTCATATTATTATCCAACCATCCATATTCTTCATTCAACGTTTTTGCCTTTACCAAAAATCTATTACTAACTGTTTTATTAAAATTTTTTGATTTTAACCAGTTAAGAAACAACGGATCTGAACACATGTATAATAAACCAATAATAGAAAGTTCTTTATAATCATTTGATTTTATATAGATATTGTATATCGCTTCAAACCAATATGTCTTTGCTAATTGCTCAACAAAAGAAATCTTTGCACCATTGTTCCCAAGTAAATCTATTATTACAGGTGACAAATCATTAATTGCATCACCGGTATATTTCACCAAATAATATAAATCAAATTCTTTAATATATTGTTTTAAAACCGTTGTTAAAAAAGGTGTATCACAAAATATCATTAATGTAATAATTATATTAATTTTTATTCTTTCGTCATTAGATGAGTTAATTCTGTTCAATAGTTCAGAACGTATTACATCATCTACGGCAGGATATTTTTTTGCAATATATCCTAGTGCTTGAACGTTAATCAGGTTATTGAAATTCACTTTATTGATAAGATTAGTTATCACTCCTAATACAATCTTATCATTTATAATGTTTCTTTCAATTAAAACATCTTGTATCAACTCGATTTCATCAGAATAATTCAATACAAATTTTTCTACTACCAAATCATTTTGTATTAATGCCAAATAAAAAAACAATATATTTTTTTCATTTTTATTCTCAAAATATATTTTATCAAAATCACTCGAATGCTTAGCAAAAAACGCAGCAAGAAAAAACTCATAAAAACTTCGGTGCCTAAAACGAATAATATTCTCGTTGGTTCTTTCCAATATTCCGCTTTGCTCAATCATATCCATAAGTACATATTTAGATTTGCCCTTATAATGTATTGGCTCAGCATAATGTTTTGACCACAATTCAAGAAGTTCACCTTCTTTTATGTATGAAGTCTGATGAATATACAAATGATTTGCCGTTAAAGAAAGCAAATCTAACTTTAAATCAACATTATCTAAAGTTGAATATCTTTTTAGTCGCTTGATCTTTCTTTTTTTATCTTCCCACTTTTTCAATAGACACTCACAACACTGTCGATATAATTTCACTTTACTGTTTGAAAAAATGAATTCATTTGTAGAGTACACATGGGTAATCATTGTCAACAGCAATGGATTAGTAACCATATTTTCTAATTGAACAGTATTAAGGATTCTTTGATATAACTCAGTTCCTGATTTGTTATCCGGAAATTCCCACTTCATAATAAATTCTCTTACTTGTTCCTTAGAGAGCGGTGATAAATACAAAGTATTTTTTATATCAACATTATCAAATTTCTCTTCGGTATATATAGGAATTCTCGATGTCACAACATAATGACATTTGTTAAACCCATTCATGAAATCCATAGCGACACGGGAAAAAGCCAAACGTAAATCAGTATTGGATATTTCATCATATCCATCAAACAATATAACAAAACGGCCCTTTATTAAAAGAGTGTTTATATATGATAATACTCTTTTTTTCTGAAGACAAAATAATAGATTTCTTTTCCCTAATACATTGTATATTTTATTAAAAATATTTTCAATTAAATCGTCTTGATTTTTGCATTCAGAAAGTTCCGAAAAGTTTAAAATTACAGGGATTAACTTCTTTAAGAGGCGATATTCTCGTTTGTTTTTTGATTTATTATAGTTAAAACATTCCAAAACACCATAAGTAATTCTTGACAGCGAAAAAGTCTTGCCTTCGCCAGCATTACCAAGTAACGCATGAGTAGTTGCTTTATTGATAAAAGCCTTTGAAAAATAATCTATTAAATTATATTCGTTATATTTTTCTTTTTCAAAAATTTGCACTGATACATATACATCATCTGGTGAGTTATTACCAAACCAAGAATGTTCTTTAGGAAACAATAATAATTTTAAATTTTTTTTATATATTTTCTTTATTTGAATTGATACACTATAAAAAACAAAAAGTGATAAAAGAAAAATTCC
Organism: Clostridia bacterium; assembly: GCA_045589495.1. Classification (GTDB taxonomy): domain Bacteria; phylum Bacillota; class Clostridia; order UMGS1810; family UMGS1810; genus SIG455. Next base: position 4,559 of record JAZNPF010000001.1, on the reverse strand, counting down.
AATCGCTTCTAGGAGGTGTTCAAAAACTAATTCAATCAAAATTTTTACTGCTTTTTCGAACAAAGAGTCCTCTGGTTCAGCATCTTCCGGTATTTCAAATTCAAGTTCATGCGCTACTAAAGTTTCTTTCTCTTTATTGGCTAAATTATTTTCTTCCCTTTTCTCAGAATAATAAAAAAATTTGCATCTGTATACATCAATATTTTCAAATTCATCAATAAGCATTAATTCTGCATTATCATAATTAATATACATTTGTTGAACGTAAATTCTATTCACTAATATCAGCATAGAAGAATCATTTATAAAACAAATACTTATTTCACTATCATCCTGCGCTTTTTCTCTGCTCCATACATAATATGGTTTATCTGTATCAGGCATTATATCATCTATTAATTCAATATCTTCATTGGAAATTGTATTGCGAAAGTATTTTCCACTTAAATCAATTTCTAAATTACTTTCTTTACTCAACCGATAAAACTCAACCATTTCACTTTTGTGTTCAGGAAATTCTTCATAAACGCTATAATAGTTATTACGAAGTTGCAAAGTCTGATAATCAATTAAATCTATGTTGCTTTTACAAAGATTAAACAGGCACAAAATTAATAATCCAAAAACCAAAATAAGCAAAAACTTTTTTAACATATTTGTCCTTTCTTATGACATAACATAATGATGTGAAAAATCCGGTAACCAAAATGAAGCATATAACAAAATTTTACATTGAAAAAACTAACCGATGCAGACAGAAACATCTACACCGGTTTTCTTTAAAACAAATCACTAATTGTTACATTTGTTGTAGCTATTTCAACCCAACTTTTATATTAATATTAACACTTTGCACGAATATTGTCAATATAAAGCCATGCGACATAGGATTTTTTCCATTTTCCTGTTTGTATTGTATAGATTTTCAATGGAATAAAAACGAGAGGATAAGAATATACTTATCCTCTCAACACTTTATTCCATTGTACCGACCATTTTGTTTGTGTCGCCGTTTGAGTCTGCGATGATGATTTTTGTTTTGGCAGGTACTACATAGCCGAATCCTTCGATGTAGGATTTGTTTTTCTCTTCTATGATTTCATTTCGTATTTTTGTTTCCTCGTCCGTTAGATAGCAAGTATCTTTGCCCATGATTTCATCATTCGGATTTATGGGTTCGTCCAGGTTCTTTTCCCATTTTGCATAGAGAACATCCGGCTTTATAAATTTGAATATTGTTACTTGATTTTGTTTTGTTCGTGGATCTGTAAACCAGCCTTTGAATGTGTATCCGTATTTTGTCGGGACATAACTCTCTAAGTTGATGGTTTCACCGTATCTTTTTGTGATTGGTCTTATGAAACTACCACCGTCTGATGCGAAGGTCAAAGTTACATTTCCTACTATGCCAAGTTCGTTATCGAATGTTACTCGGTATTTATTTAACCACCAAGGTTCTGCCGATACTGTTGTTGATACTGAAATCATTGTCGCCAATGTCATACATAATATCCTCTTTTTCACATTTTTTATCCTTTCTAATTTTGGGTATAAAAATACCGACATACTCGAATCTTATTCATCGAATATGTCGGTATCATTTTCGAAGCATTCTATAAAGAACCTTGCTCCTAATTTGAATCCTTTCCTAAATGTTTGACATTCTGCTATTTGTATCATTTCATCATAGCATGCTTTAAATTTATCAAACAATTCTTTTTCATGTTCGTTTAGGTTTTCTAGCAATTTTTCTTCATTCTTGGCAAGCAACTTAAGTACTTTGTCAAATTTCATTTGATTGTGAAACTCCCTTTCTATTGGACGTATGTTTCCATACCAAAATTCTTCAAGCACTTTCATATTATCACCTCCTCTGTGACACAAACACTACCACAGGTTGAGACATAAGTCAACGAAGGAAATCAATAAAACTTAATCAAAGAACCATTCGTCATCGTCCTCTTTATCATCTTTTATAAATGGATATTCTATTGCTCCATTGATTCTTTTTACTTCTTCAACACAACTTCGATGGAGCGTATCTGCATCTCGTAAATCAATATTATATTGTTTTACTATGAGCCAAAATATTTTTGCAACTTCAACTGATATTTTGAATAACAATTTTGCAGTTCTCCTCTCAAACTTTTTCATCAAGCCTGTCAGATTATCTCGTATCATATTGTTGACATATTCTTCGTTATTTTTGTTATGTAGGTATCCGTTATAGAACCGAACTGCTTCTGCAATGTATTCACTTCGGCTATCATAATCCGATATAATTACATTTGCATCACAATCTTTTAAGTCATTTTCTTCTATCCAAAAACTAATATGTTTTTTTGCCATAATTTTAATCCTCCCCGTAAATTTCAGATAGTTTTTTACCTCTCATTGATGACGGAAATGTAATCGCTCCGTTGAGACGTTTTACTTCCTTAATACACCTTTCATGCAGTTCATCAAAGTCATCCATATCAAGTTCTAATCCATCAAATAATATTCTGCATATCTTTGCAGATTCAACTATTAATTTAAACATTTGTCTGCCTATTCTGTTTTCAAGACTATCCATCATCTTTTCCATCCGGTTAAGAATTTCTTCGTTAATATAATCTGATGCTTCTTGTCTAGACATGTGAGCATTATAGAATTCCAGTGCTTTTGTAACATATTCACTGCGAGTTTTAATTTCATGTCTTATCTGATAAATATTACACTCTTTGTATAGGTCATTTGAAATCCATATGCTTATATGTTTGCTATCTTTTTGTTTATTCATTGAAATTCCTCCTTATATGTGGTGCACACTGTCGTTCACCTGAAATTATTGCTTAAACACTGTGGTTTTTTGCATATAGCACCCAACACATCACCAAACTGCTTTTCAAAGCACCATCCCGAACGGCACTGCCGGTCGGTGTTTACCGCGCTGGAGCATCGAAAATGCACCAGCGCTTTTTCCTGCTTTATTATATTTTTTCTGTTTTTTGGTCAAATCGGTGTCATTTCAGTTTGAGTGTCTTATTACTATATTTATTACTTATGTCATTTATAGCAGTTTACATCGTCTGTACGAGAGGCAAACTTTTAAGGGGGCTATCCCCACCTTACCTCACAATATTTTATTTTCCAACCCGCTATATCTATTGGGGTATTTCATCAAATATCGCATTTTTAAATTACGATGCTTCGTCGCTGTACTTTTTGAATAACTTATCCGCTTCAAGTTTCTTGTTGTTTTCATCAAGATAATCCAGCTGTTTAGAATGAAAATAGTCAACCGCATCTTGAATTGGTCGTATAGTGTACTTTAAATTTCCGTTTTGTTTTTTGCCGTTTTTTAATGTTACTGTCGTATATTCTGTATATATAAGACACTTTTCTTCAAGCATTTTAATGTATTTACCAACAGTGTTTTTTGTTATATCAAGTGCAGAAGCAATCGACTTATAACTGGGATAACATTGATATGTACTGCGATCTTCACAGTATAGTAAATAATTATATATAGCGACTTCTGTTGGCTTTAATTTAAGTTGCATTATCTGATTTGGAACTAAATAAAAATTCTTTATTGTTTTAGATTTTTTATATTCATAACTCATACTATATCTCCTCTCTTTATATTTCCAGATTTTAAATCATAATCAAACATCAAATCAGCAATTTGATTTGCAGTCAATATTTCTCTGAAAATCAAAAATGACAGCAATTCAACACCTTTTTCACAATAGATTTTCGTATACAAATCTATTGCAGCATCAAGATGTTCTGCCATCATTTTGTTTGATATATTCTTTCGTATTTCTTCAGTGGAAAACTTCCTATCACACATCACAATTTCATTCTTATTGTATAGAATTTTCAGTGATTCAAGTGCATCTACTTTTATCTTTTTGCTTGGAAACTTTCCTGATATTCTGTTAACTAAATCATCAAGTTCATTTTTATTATTCATATTTTATCCTCCTTTGTTTGTCTTTAAATTTACCCATTGTTGAAAACTTTCTTTCGAAACAAGAAGACGATTCCCTATCTTTAATGACGGAAAATCTTTTTCATGCATAAGTTCATATGCGGTGGAAACAGCAACACCTAATGTCTTTGCCAAGACTTCCGCATTTAAAAATAACGGCAATTCCTCATACGATTTAAATCTTGATTCTTTCATAACTTTTCACCTCACTAATTTTTCTTTTACTCCAATCACAATTCCACATTTTTATCACTTCCTTAAATAATTTTTTGCAAACAAAAAAGCGAAACTGAGATTAATTTTCTCAATTCCGCTTTCTCATTGTTTTATGTATATCAATTTTTGAACACTACCTCTCCTTTCAATTTTTTTGTGGTAAAATAAAAAATCACATCCTGATTTTAGTCAAAATGTGATTTGATTTCATATTGTCTTTTTTTGGCTCTATGTAATAGATTCGAACTAACGATCCGATTTAGAAAATGTTGACTAATTGTATAAAGACTGTATAATCTAGATGCCTATCGTTCTTACGAAACTTTATGTGAAGTTAGGATTAAAAACATCCTTTTCTTATTCA